>CAZVKC010000042.1:0-41197 GCA_964627455.1 uncultured Solibacteraceae bacterium
TGGTCATCCGCTTCAGCGCCGACGGCAAGGATCCGAAGAAGGCCGCCATGCCCGAGGAGCCGATTGATCCCATGCTGCGCACGTTGACTTTCGCGTCGAAGGGCAAGCCGGTCGCACGGTTGCACTACTACGCGACGCATCCGCAGACGTTCTGCTGCGATGGCCGCGTGTCCGGCGACATGCTGAATGCGGCGCGCGAAGCGTTCCAGAAAGAGGACGGCGGCGCGATGCAGATCAACTTCGACGGCGCCGGTGGCAACGTGACCGTCGGCAAGTACAACGACGGAAGCGAAGCGGCGCGCGAGGCGTTGGCGCAGCGATTGAAGGTCGGCATGGCGGCGGCGTCCGCAGCGACCAAGTGGATCCCCGTCACCGGCGCTGTCAAATGGCGCGAAGAGAAGGTGAAACTGCCGCACCGTCCGGACCTCGCCGCACACCGCGAGATCCTGGCGCATCCCGAGAAGCGGACAGCCATCGAACTCTACCGCGCGGCGATCTCCGTGGCCTTCGCGGAACGCAAGCGTCCGGTGGTGCTGACCACGCTGCAGTTCGGCAAAGACATCCGGATCCTGCATATGCCCGGCGAACCGCTGCTCGAGTACCAGAACTTCGCGCGGAGCGTTGCGCCGAACGTTCTGGTGGCCGGTTATGGAGACCTGCAAACCGGCTATTTGTGCCCCGATATCGCGTATGAGGAGGGCGGGTACGAGCCCAGCGCCTCGAATGCCGGCCCTGGAACCGAGGCGATCCTGAAATCGGCGATTCAGAAGCTTTTGCAAGTGCGCTAGAGTGGAAGATTCGACGTTAGATGGAGGCAACATGCAGGCCTTAGGAATGGTAGAGACCAAGGGATTGACGGGCGCGATCGAAGCCGCCGACGCGATGGTGAAGACCGCGAACGTGACGCTGCAAGGCAAAGAGTTCATCGGGGCAGGCTATGTGCTGGTGACCGTCCGCGGAGACGTGGGCGCGGTGAAAGCCGCAACTGATGCGGGAGCCGCGGCCGCGCGGCGTGTCGGCGAACTCGTGTCCGTTCACGTGATCCCCGCTCCTGCCGGCGACGTCGAGAAAGTCCTGCCGGGCGCAAACGCAGCCAAGAAGTAAACAATGCAGTTCGACCAGGACCTGCTATCGATTCAGGAGGTCCGCGCCAAGGTCACGAGCGCCTACGAAGCCTGGCAGAAGTATCGCAACTTCAGCCAGGAACAGGTGGACGCGATTGTCGAGTCCATGGCGGCGGCCGCGCGCGAGCACGCCCAGCGTTTGGCGGAACTCGCGGCGTCCGAAACCGGCTACGGCAACGCGAAGGACAAGTACGCGAAGAACATGCTGGCGGCGGATATCCTGCCTCGCGCGATTCGCGGCATGAAGACGGTCGGCGTCATTCGCGAATTGAAAGACGAGCAGGTCACTGAGATCGCCACGCCGATGGGCGTTGTCGCCGCGATCCTGCCCACGACGAACCCGACTTCGACCGCGATCTACAAGACGATCATTGCGCTGAAGGCAGGCAACGCGATTGTGGTGAGTCCACATCCGCGCGCCAAGCAGTGTACGTGTGAGACCGTGGCGGTCTTGACCGAAGCCGCGTTGCGCGCCGGCGCGCCTGAAGGCCTGATTGGATGCGTGTATCACGCGACGATCGAGTCGACCAATGAATTGATGCGCCACAAGCGAACGGGCGTGATCCTGTCCACCGGCGGCAGCGGCATCGTGCGCGCGGCGTACTCGAGCGGGAAGCCCGCGTTTGGCGTGGGTCCCGGCAATGTGCCGGTATTGCTTGATGCGTCCGCATCCGTCGCGGAATGCGTGGCGGGCGTGGTCGCGGGTAAGACGTTCGACTACGGCACGATCTGTTCGAGCGAACAGACCATCGTCGCCGAGAAGACGCGGCGCGATGAAGTGCTGAGCGAGTTGCGCAAGCGGAACGCGTATCTGTGCGACGACGCGCAGGCGAAGGCGTTGGCGAAGGTCCTGCTCACGCCGCAGTTCACGGTGACGGCGGATTGCGTGGGACAACCAGCGGCGAAGATCGCGGCCAAAGCGGGATTCGAGGTTCCGGCTTCAACGACGGTGCTGGCGGTTGAGATCGAAGGCGTCGGCAAGGAACATCCGCTGTCCGCTGAGAAGTTATCGCCCGTGTTGTCGTTGTTGTTCGTCGACGACTTCGCTGCGCAGTTGAAGGCCTGTGAGGCGATCCTGCGCTTTGGAGGCTTGGGACACACGACCGCGATCTATGCGAAAGACGACGCGCGCATCCGCGAATACGCGATGCGGATGCCGGCTTATCGCGTGCTGGTCAACACGCCGACGCCGCAAGGCGCGACCGGCATCACGACCAACGTTTTCCCTGCCATGACGCTCGGCTGCGGCGCCGTGGCGGGCAACATCACCAGCGACAACATCAGTCCGCTGCATTTGATCAACATCAAGCGCCTTGCGTACAAGGTGCGGGATGCAGATAATGCCTTTAGCGCAGCCGCGCCCGGAAAGGATATCGTGATCGACCGTCAAAAAGTGGCGAGCGCCGTGGACCGTTTTCTGGCGGGTAAAGGCATGGCGAAAGGTACGCCTGCCGCGCAAGCTGCCGGGTCCGCGATCGAGCAACTGGTGGACCGTGCGCTGGCGGGACGCAAGCCGGTCACGGCTGAGGCCGTGGATCGCACGGCGAGCGTGCTCGAAGTTCCGCCTGCGGCCGCGCCGGTCACCGCCGAGCCGCCTCCGCCACCTCCACCTCAGCCGGCGATCGTGGACTTTGTCTGCGAAGATGATGTCCGCCGCGCCATTCTCAAGGACCAGAAGATCTTCATCGGTCCCAAAACGATTGTCACGCCGTCGGCGAGAGACCTCGCCGCGAGACATGACACCCTCGTCCTGGCGAAACGCTAGGGACGCCAGGGAACGAAAGGACGTTCTCCGACTATGCACGAGAACCTCGACAGGCTCAAGAACGAGATCGACGAGTATTTGCACTCGAACAGCTTCATTGTGTTTCACGGTCAATCGCGGATACACGGCGGCGATGATTCGAGGATCGTGTATTGGGACACGGCGCAGTATCCCAACTACACGGATTTTCTAAAGACCGCGGAGGCCGCCGGCGTGCGGTTTCTCGTTATGCATACCGAGATCTTCGACGAAGCCACGGTCGAGGATCTGGAGAATGGACTCGAAAGCATCGAGATGCCGCGCGATGAGCGGCGGGCGCTGGATAAGCGGATTCAGGAGTTCGGCGCGTATACCGGCATGATTTGCGAGATCGAGTTGTCGTATGTGTTCGACAACCAGATTTACCTCTATTCCACTCAGGCGCTTTGGTATCGCGATTACGAAGACCTGTACGAGGAGTTGATGCTTGCGGGTTCCGGGTTCGACGAAGGGCCGGACGAATCGTCGATGGGCGGGTATTTCTCCAAGAACTAGGGGCCTCTATGGTTGAAATGGGGAAGTGTTTGGGCGGGACTGAAGCCCCGCGCAGGCTGAAGACTACACCACCAGCGTCATGCCAGGAGTCCCGGCACTAGATGGCGGGTCCAGCATCGGTCTCTACGACGCGGCGGCGCATCGCGCCTCGCTGGCAGTTGCCGTCACACGATACGCAAGCGATTGAGAAGCTGGCGCGGATGCTGTCTGTCGGCATGCCCGCGGCTCGCGTACTGTGGAATCGGGGCTATCGAGAACCTTCGGACGCGCAGAAGTTCCTCGCGCCGGACCTCGGCAATCTGCATGATCCGTTCCTGCTGCTGGGGATGGATCGCGCAGTGACGCGGCTCGTGCAGGCGATCGAGCGCAAAGAGAAGATCCTCGTGTATGGCGACTACGACGTCGACGGCACGAGTTCGGTGGTCATCCTCAAAAAGGCGATCGATATCGCGGGCGGCGTGGTCGAATACAAGGTTCCACACCGGCTGACCGAAGGTTACGGCATGCGTCCCGAGGTGCTCGAAGAGGCGGCAGGGCGCGGCATCACGCTGGTGATCAGCGTTGACACCGGCATCCGCGCCGCCGATGTGGTGCGCGCGGCCAACGTGCTCGGCGTGGACATGATCATCACCGATCACCACCTGCCCGATGAAGATGCGCCTCCTGCCGTGGCTGTGCTGAATCCGAACCAGCATGGCTGCCCGTATCCTGAAAAGAACCTCTGCGGCGCGGGCGTGACGTTCAAGCTGATTCAGGCGTTGCTGATCCGGCTGCAGTGGCCGGAAGCGAAGAGCCGGCGATTACTCGAGTCCTTTCTGAAGCTGGTGGCGATTGCGACGGTGGCCGATGTCGTGCCGTTAACCGGCGAGAATCGCGTGATCGTGAAGACCGGATTGAGCGGACTCGATTCCGTGCGCAATCCGGGACTGCGCGCGCTGCTCGACGTCGCGGGATTCAACGAGGGCAAGGCGCCGAGCGCGGGGCAGATCGCGTTTCGCGTGGCGCCGCGGATCAATGCCGCGGGACGGATGGCGAATGCGAGCGACGTCATCGAGATGTTCCTCACCGATGACGCGGGACGCGCGCGCGATCTCGCCGGACAGTTGCATGACCTCAATTCCGAGCGGCAGCAGACCGAGCAGGACATCGTGCAGGAGATCCTCTCGCTGTGTGATGAGAATCCCGTCGGCGACGATCAGTTTGCGCTGGTGTTCAGCAAAGAAGGCTGGCATCGCGGCGTGATCGGCATCGTGGCGAGCCGCATTGTGGAACGATTTCACCGGCCGGTGTTCATCCTCGGCGAGGAAGACGGCAAGGCGCAGGGATCGGGACGGAGCATCCGCGCGTTCCATCTGCTCGAGGCGCTGGAGTCGATGCCGGAACTGTTCGTGAAATTCGGCGGACACCGGCAGGCGGCGGGCGTGACACTCGAGGCCGGCTTCGTCGATGAGTTCCGCACGCGGCTGAACGCCTTCGCATCGACCAAGCTCACTGCCGAGGATTTGCGGCCCGTGCTGGATATCGATGCGGCGCTGACGGTGAATGATCTCGATGACCGCACCGTTGCCGAAGTCTTCGAACTGGCGCCGTTTGGATTCGGCAATCCCGCGCCGACTCTTGCGGTGCTTGACGCCGAGGTGATCGCGGCGCCGCAGATCATCAAAGACAAGCACCTCAAGGTACGAGTGCGACAGAACGGAAAGTTCCTCAGCGCGATGGGCTGGAACATGGCTGAACTCGCGCCAGCGGTGGTTCCCGGCGCGCGCGTGGACCTCGCGTTCGCGGTCGAAGAGGATGACTTCTCGGCAAGCCGTGGCTACTCGCCGTGGCAGGCAATCCTCAAAGACATTCGCATACAATAGGACGTTCTCATCATGAAACTCACTGGCTGGGACTGGGCGTGGGTCGCCCTGTACTTCCTTTTCAACATCGCGATCGGCTTCTATTACAAGGCGCGCGCGGGTAAGAGCGTGAGCGAGTTCTTCCTGTCGGGACGCAACGTGCCGTGGTGGCTGGCCGGCACATCGATGGTGGCGACGACCTTCGCCGCCGATACGCCGCTGGCCGTGACCGAGATGGTCGCGCGCAACGGCATCGCCGGCAACTGGCTGTGGTGGAACATGGTCGCCGGCGGCATGATGACGGTGTTCTTCTACGCGCGGCTGTGGCGGCGTAGCGGCGTGACGACCGACATCGAGTTCTCGGAACTGCGCTATTCCGGTAAGGCGGCGGCGTTTCTGCGCGGGTTCCGCGCGCTGTATCTCGGCATCCCGATCAACCTCATCGTGCTCGGCTGGGTGAACGTCGCGATGATCAAGATCGTGATGCTGACCCTCGGCTTGACCAAGATCGAAGCGCTGGCGGTGGTGCTCGGCATCATCGGACTCACGTCGTTCATCTCGACGATGAGCGGTTTGTGGGGCGTGCTGGTGACGGACGCTTTCCAGTTCTTCGTGAAGATGGCTATGGTGATTGCGCTCGCGGTGTACGCGGTGCGCGGCGTCGGCGGACTCGACCAGATGAAGGCGAAACTACTCGCGATTGACGCGGCTCGCGGCGGGACGGGATCCGTTTTGAACTTCGTGCCATCGCTCGATTCAACGTGGATGCCGGTGGTGGCGTTCTTCACCTACATCGGCGTGCAGTGGTGGGCGGCGTGGTATCCGGGCGCGGAACCGGGCGGCGGCGGGTACGTTGCACAACGCATGTTCTGCGCGAAGGACGAGCGGCATTCGCTGCTCGCGACACTGTGGTTCAACATCGCGCACTACGCGCTGCGGCCGTGGCCGTGGGTGCTGGTGGGACTCGTGTCACTCATTCTGTATCCGCAGTTGCCGGACGCCGAAAAGGGCAACGGCTACATCATGGTGATGATCGACTTTCTGCCCCCGTCGCTGCGCGGTTTGATGATCGCGGCGTTTGCGGCCGCGTATATGTCGACCATCGCGACGCAGTTGAACTGGGGCGCGAGTTACGTCATCAACGACTTCTACAAGCGGTTCGTGAACACCGACGCCACCGAAGAACAGTACGTAATGGTGTCGAAGTGGGCGACGGTGTTGCTGACCATTGGATCCGCGATCGTGTCGTACTTCTTCGAATCGATCAGCGGCGCGTGGCAGTTGCTGATCTCGATCGGCGCAGGCACGGGACTCGTGCTGCTGCTGCGCTGGTACTGGTGGCGGATCAACGCGTGGAGCGAAGTGTCGGCGATGAGCGCGGCGTTGATCGTCAGCCTGGGACTGCGTGTTTACGGGCCGATTGACGCCAACTCGGAAGCGAACAACGCGAAACAGTTACTAATCACGGTGGCGTGCACGACCGTCACGTGGCTCATCGCGACGTTCGTAACGAAGCCTGAGTCGGAAGCGACGCTGATCAACTTCTACCGGCGCACGCGGCCTTCGCTGGCGGGCTGGCGGCCGATTGCGGCCATGGTCCCCGACGTGAAGCCTTCGAAGGAAGGTGTGTGGAATTTCATCGACTGGATCTGCGGCTGCGTGCTGATTTACGCGGCGCTGTTCGGCGTAGGCAAGATCATCTTCGGCGAACCGATGATGGGCGTGTTGTTGCTGGCGCTCGCAGCAGCAGCCGGGGCCGTGATTTACTGGGATCTGAATCGCCGCGGCTGGTCAACGGTCGTGGATTAAACAGAGGACATCGAGATGCGGAATCTGATTCTGTGTATGGCGTGCTGCGGAGCTGCGGTTGCTTTCGCGCAGGGTTTCAATGATGGGGAGTCGCACGGGGATCCGCCATTCCTGATCGAGCCGGGCTGGCGCGCGCTGCTGACGGGCAAGGACGTTTCGGGCTGGCACGGGCAGGATCCGCAGAAGAAGAACGAGTGGTTCGCAACGAATGGCGTGAGGTGGGAGCGGCTGCTGGGTCCGACACGGCTGTCGGGGAATTCAACTCCCGGGGACCGCATCCTGAATGGTCCGGGACGCACGGTGAATCTTGTTTCCGATGAGAAGTTCGGCGACGTCGAGTTGTACCTGGAGTTCATGCTGGCGAAGGGTTCGAACTCGGGCGTGTATCTGCACGGGTTGTACGAGATCCAGATCTTCGACAGCTTCGGTTCGTGGGAGAAGATGAAGACTTCGGACGGCGGCGCGGTGTATCACCGGTGGATCAACGAGCAGGGCGTGGGCGGATCGGCGCCGATGGTGAATGCGTCGCGCAAGCCGGGCGAGTGGCAGAGCTATCACATCTGGTTCCGCGCGCCGCGGTTCGATGCGAGCGGGAAGAAGATCGAGAACGCCAAGTTCATTCGTGTGCTGCATAACGGCGTGCTCGTGCAGCAGGATGTCGAGTGCGAAGGTCCGACACGGGCGCATATGCCGATTCCGGAAGCGGCGATGAATCCGATCATGCTGCAGGGCGATCACGGTCCGGTGGCGTTCCGCAATATCTACATTCGTCCGCTGCGTCCGATTATCAACCGGTGATGTGGATCGATATTTCGGTTGCTCTGGAGAATGACGGGTTAGGGTGGCCCGGCGATACGCCGTATCATCGCACCGTTGTTTCCGATATGGAGCGGGATGGGACGGAGTACAACCTTTCCGCGATTACGATGAGTTGCCATGTGGGGACTCACATGGATTCGCCGCTGCACTTTCTGGCGGGGGCTCCGGGGATGGAGACCATGCCGCTCGATGCAACGCTCGGCGAGGCTCGGGTGATTGAGATCCGGGATCCGGAGTTGATTACGGTCGACGAGTTGCGTCCTTACGGGATCTCGCGGGGGGAGCGATTGTTGTTTAAGACTGCGAACTCTTTGCGGCAGTGGAGGACTCGCGAGTTCCTGGAAGAGTATGTGCACATTCCGGCTGCTACGGCGCAGTATTTGGTGGACTGCGGGGTTCGCACGGTGGGGATCGACGCGCTTTCCGTTGGTGGTTACAAGACGGATGGCGGGGATTGCCACCGGATCCTGCTTGGTGGCGGGGTGTGGATTATCGAATGGCTCGATCTGTCTGGGGTCGCGGCTGGGCGGTATGAGTTGGCTTGTTTGCCTTTGAAGTTAGTGGGAGCCGAGGGCGCTCCGGCCCGGGCTGCGATTCGAGCGATTGGATGAAAAAAGCCGCGCTTTCGCGCGGCTTTTGAGTTAGTTTTGGGTGGGACTGAAGTCCCACGCGGACTAAAGTCCGCCCCACGGATTCAGTTAGAACAACAGCTTCAAGGCGAACTGGACCTGGCGGGCCGGGAACGTGCCGCTGATCAGGCCGAAGGTCTGATTGCTGCGGTTCGAGTCCGGGGCCAGCAGGTTGGTCTTGTTGAAGATGTTGAAGAACTCGCTGCGGAACTCGAGCTTCACGCCTTCGGTGATCCTGAAGCGCTTCTGCACGCCCATGTCGGTACCGAAGTAGTTCGGAGCGATGACGGTGTTGCGTCCCACGTTGCCGTAAGGATTGGCGACCGTCGCGTTGTTGTTGGGGACTTCCTGAACGGTGTTGCGGTCGAGATAGAGTTCGCGGATCGGACGAGACGATTCGGCGAGCACAGGATCACCGACGACGTTCGCACGAACGTTGCCGATGGTTCCGATCTGGAGACGCGACACCGGGTTGTAAATCAGGTTGACCGGAAGTCCGCTGTTGGCGGTGGTCGTCTGGCTGAGGTTCCAGCCGCCGAGGACGAGGTCCGCGAGCATCGGCATACCGGAACCGAAGCGCTTGCCCTTGCCGAACGGCAGATCCCAAACGACGGTGAAGGTATTGTTGAGCGGCTGGTTGTAGCCGGAGACGCCCTTGTACGAACGGCGCTGCGTGAAGCTGACGCGCGAATCGTCGCCACCCGAGGTTTCGAGGTGACCGCTGGCGTTGTCGAGAGCCTTGGACCAGACGAAGGTGTTCAACAACAGGAGTCCATTGCTGAAGCGGCGCTCGATCTTGGCCTGGAGCGCGTTGTAGTTCGAGAAGCCCGCGGGCTGTGCGATCTGAACCTGGCCGAAGCCGGCGATGGGACGGCGCGCGTTGACGGTGAGATTTTCACCGGCATTGTTGAAGCGCGCTTCGTTGTAGTCGGTGAGGATCACGAGCTTGTTGCTGCGATTGCCGACATAGGCGAGGTCGAGCACGAAGTTCTTGCCGAGTTCCCGCTGGATGGTGAAGTGCCAGTTCATGGTGTAACCGGTGCGGGTGTCGGCGGGGATGTAGTTGGTGCGCGACGAGAGGGTGCTGGTGAGCGCGGGGTTCAACAGGCCCGTGGGATATCCATCCTGCGTGGGACGGAAGCAGGTGAGCGGCGCCTGGCTGGCGGTGCAACGTCCCTGCGACGGCAATTGGTCGATGCCGACGCCGATGATGCCGGGCAGGTTGTAGGCGAGCAGGTTCTCGCCGCCGAGGCGATTGAAGTGGATGTAGCTGGTTCCGAAACCGCCGCGGACCACGGTCTTCGGCGTGAGATTGTACGCCAGACCAAAGCGGGGCGCGAAGTTATTGCGATCCGGATTGACGAGCGAACGATCGTAGATGGAGCCGTCCTTCTTGGCCGCGATCAGTGATCTGGTGGCGGGGTCGAAGTTCGAGAGGATGCCGTCGCGTTCCCACTGCGGCGTCGCGAACTCGTAACGCAGGCCGATGTTGAGGGTCAACTTCTGGCTAACCTTGAAGTCGTCCTGGATGTAGCCGAAATACATGCGCTGCTGGTAGTTCACGATCACGGCGTTGTTGAGCGCGTAGCGGTTGCGGAGGCCGAACATGAAGTCCGCGAGATTGTAGAGGTTGTTGGTCGAGGATACGCCGACGGGGATCGAGAAGCGGCTGCCGTAGTTATCCTGGCCGTACTTGGGATTGAAGTCATCGATCGCGGTGTCGAGGCGCTGATACTCGAAGCCCATCTTCAAGCTGTGGCGTCTCTGCAGGCGGGTGAAGTTGAACTTCGGGTTGATGACGTAGGGGTTCTGGAACTGGGGGTTCGACGACTGCTGGCCGAACTGGGTGTAGCCGCTAACGCTTTGGGCGTAGAGGCCGCCGGCGAAGCGGGGGTCCTCAGGCAGGCCGGTGATGCCGTAGACCTGCGAGGCCGGGGGCTGGCCGACAAACACAGGGCTCTTGCCGCCTTCGGTCTGCGACACGCCGAGGCGGAATTCCGCGACGCTCTTGGGCGACAGAACATAGGTGGCGCCGAAGGCCGTCTGGTAGTTCAACACGCGCAGGAAGCCGTTGGAGTTGCCGCCCGAAGGTCCGGGGATAGCCGGGGGTTCGAAGTTGTTGGCGAGGCGATGGCTGTAGCGTCCGAAGAGGCTGAGCTTGCTGTTGACGTAGTAGTCGATGCGGATGTCGCCCTTGTCGTTCTGGTCGGTCTGCCGGGGCAGCGACTCATAGTTGTTGGCCGTGCCGGGGCGATTGACCGCGGGGAGTTCCGAAAGGACCTTGCGAGCGAACGGCGTCATCGCGCTGAGCGGGATCGTGCCGTTGAAGGTTTCGCCGGTGAGCGGGTTGAAGACCGGAATGCCGAGGACGCCCTGACGTTGTTCCATGGTCGGCAGCGTCGAGAGGTTCAGGGCGCGGCGCACGCGGCGATAGCCTTCGTAGTCGGCAAAGAAGAAGAGCTTGTCGTGCTTGATGGGTCCGCCGACGGCGGCGCCGAACTGGTTCTGCTGCAGGGTCGGCTTGCGATTTTCACGCGGCTTGAAGAAGCCGATGGCGTTGAGGTCGGTGTTGCGGAGGAAGTCCCAGGCGGCGCCGTGGAAGGCGTTGGTTCCGCTCTTGACGGTGGCGTTGATGACGCCGCCGCCGGCGCGTCCGAACTCGGCGCTGAAGTTGTTGGTTTCGATGCGGAACTCCTGCACGGCGTCGGGCGAGAGTTGCACGACCTGGTTGGAGAAGCCCTGGTTCGAAGTGCCGTAGGCGTTGTTGTCGACGCCGTCGATGATGAAGTTGTTCAACGCGCTGCGCATGCCGTTGATGTTGTAGGAGGCGTCGCGCAGGGATCCGCCGTCGGGCGTCACGTTGAGGGTCGAACGGCGAACGCCGGGGGCGAGCAGTGCGAGGTCCGCATACGAGCGGCCGTTGAGCGGCAGGTTGACGATCTGCGTCGCCTGCATCGTGTGGCCGCGCGAACTGCTGTCGGTTTCGAGTTGCTTGGCTTCACCGGTGATGGTGACGGCTTCAGAGACCGAGGCGACCTGCAGTGTCAGGTCGACGCGCTGGCGGGCGCCGACGGTGACGGTGAATTGCGATGCGGTCGCTACCGCGAAGCCTTGCTTCTGGACTTTCAACGTGTAGTTGCCAGGGCGGACGTTGACGAATTGAAATTCGCCATTGACGCCGGTTTCCTGGGTCACGGCAACGCTGGTTCCGACGTTGGTGAGAGTTACTGTTGCGCCTGGGACTTGAGCCTGAGCCGCGTCACGGACGGAACCGAGCACGGTGGCGCTATCAAATTGTGCGAACGCCATACTGGCAACGAGGCCGACGATGGCAACATATTTCAGCGAGTGAAGCATACGGGATCTAATAAGTAGTCCCACTTTAGCAGGCTGAAGTCAATAGTGTGTTACAGAATCCTATTCTGTTCGCAGGGATTCTGAGGGATCGATGCGGACGGCCTGAAGCACGGGCGGGACGGCTGCTGCGGTTGCCGTAGCGATGAGGACAGTGGCCGGAATGAGGATCATCGCAGGATCGCTGGTGCGTACGCCGAACAACAGAGGTTCGATGTAATTGGCGGATGCGACGCCTGCCACGATGCCGGCCACGGCGCCGAGGAACAGCATACTGAAGGATTCCGCGGTGACGCGGCGGGCAACGTCTGTGGAGTGGGCGCCGAGAGCCATGCGGATGCCGATTTCACGGCGGCGCTGCAGCATCGCGTAGTGGATGACGCCGAAGAGTCCGACACCGGCGAGGATCAGAGCGACGATCGCAAAGAAGCCGGAGAGCAGCGCGAGCAGACGTTCGCGGACCAGGTGCGCACGCACGACTTCGCTTTGCGTCGTGATATTGGTAACGCGGAGTTCAGGCCGGGCTTTGGGAACTTCGCGGCGGAGGATCGACGCGAGGGCCGCCCCTGAGGGGTCGTTGGGGGAGGTGCGGACGATGAAGGTTCCCCAGTTGCTGGTTTCAACCTTGCCTTCCTGATTCAGGCTTTTGTAGGGCACGAAGACGATGGGACGCATCGGTTCGCGCATGTCGCGATAGCGTGTGTCGCGGACGTAACCGACGATCCGAACGGGGAGGAGTTGCTTGCCTTGTGACGTTTCGAACGAGCGTCCGACGGGGTTTTCCCCGTTGAAATACTGCCTGGCGAAGGACTCGTTGACGATGGCGGCGCCGGGACGGACGTCTTCATCGCGGAAGTCGCGGCCGTCGATCATTTCGATTTTCATGGTCCCGATCCAGTGCGGCGCCACGGCGAGGAAATAGGGTTCCGGGCCGTCGTGACGGGGCTGGCCGTTCTGAATGATTTCGCTGGTCCACGCGCTGCCTTCCATGAGAGGCCAGCCGCTGAGTCCCGCGGATTCGACGCCGGCGACGCGGCGGAGATGCTCGCCGGTCTGTTCCCAGACGTTGTAGGGAACGGGTTCGTGCGAGCCGGTTTCGAGAACGAGCAGTCCTTCGGAGTGGAAACCAGTGGGTTGCGAACTGAGGCGGTCGAAGGTGGAAAGGAAGAGTCCCGTGATGAAGAGCACGAGAATGCAGAAGGCCATCTGGAGGGCGGTGAGGGTCCGCATCAAACGGCGGCGCGAATGGGGATGTTCCGCGGATCCGCGCAGGGCTTCCATGGGCTTGACGGCCGAGGCGCGCAGGGCGGGTCCGAGACCGAACATCGCGGCGACGACGATGGCAAGCACAGCGGCGAAGGTCGTGACGCGCCAGTCGGCAGGCAGGATGAGGCGCGCGGGTTGATCGGGCGGATTGATCATCCCGACGACGAAGGGCGCAGACCAGGCAGCGAAGAGTCCACCGAGGACCGAGGCCGCGAGGGCGATGAGGAGGCTTTCGACGAGGACGAGTTGGAGCAGGCGCAGGCGTCCGGCTCCGATGGACACGCGTAGCGCCATTTCCTTCGCGCGGGTCGCTGCTTGCGCGGTCATGAGGTTCGCGACGTTGACGCAGGCGATGAGCAGGACAAGCGCGACGACGACGGCGAGGATCCCCAGCGGACGCTTGTATTCTTTCTGCATGCCGGAGGCTCCGGCGACGGCGGGTTCGAGGCTGAGCGGCGCGTTGATGTACTGCTCGATCATCTGCTTCGGTCCCTGGGCAGGCCGATTCTGCTGCCGTTCGTAGCGATATTGCTTCATCGCGGCCTGCAGCTTGTCGCGGACCACTTGCGGCGAGACGCCGGGGCGTACACGAACCCACGTGCGGAACCAGCCCCAATTCGGGTTGTCGATCGCTTTCGCGTTCATCATGGTGGGGATGAAGAGGTCGGTGATCGCGCCGGTTTCGGTTCCGGTGAAGCCCTGCTGCGCGACGCCTACGATTTCATACGACTGTAGGCCGATGCGCAGGGTGCGGCCGAGAACGTTGGGATCGCCGCCGAAACGGTTCATCCAGTAATCGTGCGAGAGGACGGCGACGGGATGGGCGCCGGGCTTTTCGTCATCAGAAGCGGTGAAGAGACGGCCGTGTGCAGGTTGGAGCCCGAAGGCGGCGAAGGTCCAACCGGAGACGTACTGGCGATAGGCCTTTTCCATCTCATGGTCGGAACTGTAAGTAATGTCGATGCGGCCGGCGCGGTTGATGGCGAAGAGTTCGGCGTCCTCGCGCACGGCCTGCCGCAGTACCCGGAAGCCCGGGTAGTCGAAGCTGTCGGCCTGGAATGCTTTGCCCTGACGGTCTTTCAGCGTGAATTCGAGGTAGTACAGTCCTTCGGGATTCGCGACGGGGAGCGGGCGCAGGAGCATCGCGTCGATGAGGCGGAACGCGGAAGTGCAGGCTCCGATGGCGAGGCCGAGAGAGAGGATCGCAGCGGCCGATACGATCTTGTGTTTGCGTAACTGGCGGAAGCCGAAGGCGGCGTCGCTCCGCAGGGATTGGAGCCAGGCGGCGAGTTTGACGTCCTCGCAATCTTCGCGCTTGCGGAGCATGGAGCCGAAGGCGCGGCGGGCTTGTTCGGGGTCGCGGCCGCTGGCGATGGCCTCTTCGATATGCGATTGCAGTTCCTCGTCGATTTCAGCGTGGAGGCGGTCGCGACGGAATACGTTGCGGATTCTGGACAGGAGCGACATGGGGTTTTCAGGCCATCCTTAAGACACGATTGACGGCGGAGGTCACCGCGTCCCAACGCGATTCCTCAGCGGCCAGTTGCTTCTTTCCAGCAGCAGTCAACGAGTAGATACGCGCGCGCCGGCCACTGTCTTTGGTGACCCATTCGGCGGCGATCCACCCGGCTTCCTCCATGCGGTGCAAGGCCGGATACAGGGATCCCTCTTCGACGCGCAGTACAGCGTCCGACATCTCTTCGATGGCGGCCATGATGCCGTAGCCGTGGAGCTGGGGGCGGCGCGAGAGGATTTTGAGGACCATGAGGTCCAGGGAGCCCTGTAGGGAATCGGTCTTCCGCATATACTCAGTGATCTTAGTATATAGACTTCTGAGTATATGTCAACAGGTTATTTCCTGCGGCCGACGGCGATCAGGCTTTGCGCGGTGCGCACGTACATCACGCCGTCAGAAAGTGCGGGCGTGGCCATGATGAGTTCGCCCATGGTATTCGTGCCGATGTGTGAGAACTTGCGTCCCGCCGCGATGACCAGCATTTCGCCGTCTTCGTTCGAGAGATAGATCTTGCCGTCGGCGGCGACGGGCGATGCGCTGAAGCCGCTGCCGATGACGGAGAGGCGCTGGCGATAGATTTCTTCGCCGGTCTTCCAGTCGTAGGCGTCGAAGAGGCCGTTGTTATTGAGAACGTATGCGATGCCCTGGTAGATGAGCGGCGTCGGCATGTACGAACCGCGGCCAGTGCGGCTCCACGGGATCGCGTCGCTTGACGTCTTGCCTTCGGGAAGAGTGAGGTCGCCGCGAGATCCTGCTTTGACGACGAAGATCGGGCGTTCTGGTTGCCGTCCACTGGCAATCAGGAATCGCTCGCTGTCAAATACAGGCGTGGGCGCGGTGATCTTGGAACTGCGGCCGAGACGCCAGAGTTCCTTGCCGTTGCGCGGGTCGTAGCCGCGAATGTAGTTCGACGCATTGGTGACGAGTTCGGGTCCGCCGGCGGTCATCGCGACGTTGGGCGTACCCCATGAAGGGAGTTCGTCGCGCTCGGTCTTCCAGACCTGCTTTCCGGTGGACGCGTCGAGAGCCAGCAGAAACGAGTCATCCTGCGTGTCGCATTGGAGGATGACGAGGTTGTTCCAGATGATGGGGGAAGTCGCGGTTCCCCATTCGTAGCTGGGGATGTCGTACGCGCCAACGTTCATGCGGCCGATATCGGTCTTCCAAAGCGGATGGCCCTGAAGATCGTATGCGTAGACGCCTTGCGAGCCGAACCAGGCGACGACGATGCGTCCGTCGGTGGCGGGTGTCGCGCTGGCGTAGGTGGACTTCATGTGTCGCTTCTCGCGTGGAACGCCTTCGAAAGCCACGCGCTGCCAGAGCATTTTGCCGGTGCGTTTGTCGAGCGCGAAGAGGGTCCACTTTTGCGGGGAGCGGTCGGCGGAGGCATCGCCGTCGCCGTAGAGTCCGGGTTTGAACGATGCGTTGGCGTCTGTGCTGACGGCACTGGTGACGAAGATCGTGTTGCCCCAGACGATGGGGCTGGAATGGGCGAGTCCCGGGATGGGCGTGCGCCAGAGAATGTTCTCGCCGGTCTTGGGACTCCACTGCTCGGGGAGGTTCTGCCTCTCGCTCACGCCACCGGCCTGGGGGCCGCGGAATGACGGCCAGTCGCCGCTGCCGGAAGGTTGAGCCTTGCTGGGGGCGGCGGCGAAGGTGGTGGTGTCGATGCGGCGTTGGGGAACTGATTTGGCTTCGCTCGCGGGCCCCCAGTTGCTGCCATTGAGGATCATGCCGCGAAAGACACAGTCATCGGCGATTCGTTCAAAAGAGGCGTGGGGGCCTTCGATACGAACACGATAGCGCCCGGGAGAGTCGCAACCTTTGGGCGGATTGGCGAGAGTGAGTATGACTTCGTCGCCCTGTTGCGTCCACGTGCCCTTCATTGCGGGCCAACCGGACCCCTGGAGTTGGAAGGCGCCACTTGTTTCGAACTGCGCGGTGAAGCCGCCAAACTTCAGAGGTTCGGAGGGAAGAGTGGCGCCGGCGCATTGCAGGGCGGCTGCCAGCAGAAGTATGGTGAAGGTGCGGTGCGACATGGGATGCGCACCGCGAGTATAGCAAGCCTAGGAGATGACCCGGCCGTCTCGCATACTGACGATGCGATGGCCGTAAGCGGCGGCTTCCGGGTTGTGCGTGATCATCAGGATCGTCTGGCCGATGCGTTCGTTGAGGTCCCGAAGGAGACCGAGGACGAGATCCGAATTCTCGGTGTCGAGGTTGCCGGTAGGTTCGTCAGCCAGCAGGATCACCGGATGGTTCACGATTGCACGCGCGATGGCGACACGCTGCTGTTCCCCGCCCGAAAGAGCGCGCGGTTTGCGGTCGAGTTTCGCACGGAGGCCGAGCAGATTGATCGCATCCTCGAACCAGGCGTCGCGTTCACCGTGCCGCTTGCCGGCGATGTGGCGGGCGATCTCGATGTTGTCCTCAACTGTCAACGTCGGCAGAAGGTTGTACTTCTGGAAAACGAAGCCGACCTTGCTCTTGCGAAGTTCGGTCCGCTGCGAATCACTGAGCGAATGCAGGTCCGTGCCATCGATGAGGACGGAGCCCGAGGTGGGCGGCGTGAGGCCGCCGAGGATGTGGAAGAGCGTCGACTTGCCGCAACCCGAGGGTCCGACGATGGAGACGAATTCGCCCTTTTCGACTTTGAGGTCGACGCCGCGGAGGGCCTGCACATCGACATCCCCCTGCTTGTAGGTCTTGCGGAGGTTGCGGATCTCAATCATATGCGAGGGCCTCGATAGCATCCTGGCGAGCGGCTTTGAGGCCGGGATAAATGGCTCCGATCAGAGAGCCGCTGATGGCAATTGCGGCGGCGATGGGCCACCAGTCGGGGGTCGTGACCTGCACCATTTCGGGTACGAACGTGTTCATGATCCACTTGGTGCCGTAAGTGAAAAGCACGCCGCAGATGGATCCGATGACGGACAGCAGCGCGGTTTCGGCGAGCAGGATCGAGAGAATGTACCAGGGCGAAGCGCCGAGCGATTTCAGGATTCCGATTTCGCGGGTGCGCTCGAGCACCGCAGTGTACATCGAGAGGAAGACGACGAGGAAGCCGATGAAGACGCCGAGTCCGATGACGACGCGGATGAAGGTCCGCAGCATCGGGATGTTGTTCACCGATACGAGCGAGACAAACTCTTCGACGGTGATGACCTTGTTTTCGGGCATCTTTTCGCGGAGGGCGTTTACGAGGTCGGGAATTTTGGCCGGATCGGAAGCTTTGACGTAGATCGCGGTGAGCTTGTCGGACTTGCTCATGAGGTCCTTGAGGACATCGAGTTGCACGAATACCCGCGAGAGTTTGCCGGACTCGACGACGCCGGCGATGCGCCATTGGCGATTGAGGATGTTGTTGACCTTGTCGCCGGCCTTGAGGTTCTTGGAACGCGCGTAGATCTCATCAATGATGATGTCGTCGGGACCCTGGAACGGTCCGCCGTTGATGAAGCGGAAGCCTCCGCTCATGCTGTCGAAGGCGCGATAGTCGATGCCGGTGAGGCTGTCGAGCATCCCGACGGGCTGCACGAGAACGCCGGTGGCCGCGGCAACGCCGGGGAACTGCTGAATGAAGGGCAGGTATTTGGCCTTCATGTCGGTGGAAAAGCCAATGACAGCCGAGCCGCCATCCTTAATGAGGACATCGGCTTGGGTGCCGCGGACGCGTTTGGAGGATTCCTCCAGCATCCCGCGGCTGACGCCCACCAGCGTCAGCACCATCGTGACCTGCAGGCCGATGGCCACCGCGCCCAGGCCTGTTCGGACGGGGCGGTGCTTCAGATTTTCAAAGACGAGACGGAATATCACAGCGAAGGAGTGCCTAAGTTTATGATAGCGGCTCACGGGCGCTGCTGACGAGAGCGGCCAGCAGGGTGACGAGTTCTCCGCCACGCGCGGCGATTTGGAGGTTGGCCCTGCTGAGAACTCCCGGTCCGCGGTGTTGCCAACTCAGGAGGACCCGAATGAGCAGGTACGACGCTGCGGGGGCGATGAGCGTGGCGGGGAATTCGAGGAGGGTCCAGATAGCGGCGAGTCCGATGGCGATGGCGGCGAGGACTCCGGTCGTCGTGATGCGGGCCTGATAGACGCGCGTCTGATCGGATGGCCGGGACACCCATGCGAGCGCGGCGCGGCAGACCTGGCCGGCGCATCCGCAGGCGGCTCCGATGGCGGCGGCGTGCGGCCAGTGGAACGTGAGTTCGAGGAACCATCCGGCGAGGGATCCCGCGGCGAGGCCCGCAAGGGTGTGGAGCACGACGAGCATTACCGGAGGCCAGTTCGAGCGAGGAAATCCGCGGCGATGGCTGCAGGCGGACGCTTGTTCTTGAGCGCGTCATAACCCATGCGACGCAGCTCATCGGTGGTGACTTTTCCAGCGAACTGATTCAGAACTCCGTCGAGCCCGGCGAAAGATTGCAGTGTTTCACCGCGGGTGATCAGGCAGATTTGCGTCGGCGGAAAGATACGTTTGTCGTCGGCGAGGGTGGCGACTGCGGGGTCTGCGAGCATGCCGTCGGTTTCGAGCGCGGAGGCCATGTTCACCTGGCTTTCAGTGAGGGCTTGAAAGAGGCTGGTGGGGTCCATGGTGCGAGGTCCTACGGCGAGGGTGAGGCGATAGTTGGTGGAGAGGTTCGTAAAACCTTCCTTGCGGGTGGCGAAGTCCTCGGTCATGCCGATTTTCCAGCCGACTTTGCTGGCAGCGGCGGTGGAGAGATCGGTGAGGCGCTCTTTTTCGACGAGCGCTTTGGGGACAGCCATCACAGTGGCGGCGGTGGCGCCGACGGGCTTCGACACCTGGAACCGGTACAGCCGGCCGTACTCATTGCGTACGCGTTCATGCAACGCCGTGGCGTCCATGATGACGTTTTCTTTGAGGATCACGGCGATCGCGGATGCCGTGTCTTCGGCGAACACATCGACATCGCGCGCGATGGCAGCCTGATGGAGGATTGCCGTGTCACCGAGTCCAAGGCGGCGTTCGACTTTGAATGCTGTCTTCTTTTCGATGGCCTGCGCGAGGATCTCGCCAAGGATGATTTGTTCCGTTGAGTTTTTGGATCCGACTTTGATCGTCTTGGGAAACAGGTTTCCGCAACCAACAAGCAACAAAGACAGGCTGATCAACAAACCAATACGGGCCGCTGCAAAATTCATGTCAGTTCACAGTATATGATGTGTTGAGCAAAATGCCCCCTCCACAGAGACTGCAATCGTTGGATGTGTACCGCGGCGCGACGATGCTGTTCATGGCTTCGGAGATGCTGCAGATTCCGAAGACGGCTCGGCAGTTCGCGGCCGACAGTGCGTTCTGGCGATTCATCGAATTCCAAACGAGCCACGTGCAGTGGGTCGGATGGTCGGCTTGGGATTTGATTCAACCGTCGTTCATGTTCATGGTGGGCGTGGCGCTGCCGTGGTCGATCGCGAACCGCATGGATCGCGGCGAGAAGCCTTTCGGTTTGTGGCTGCATGCGCTGTGGCGTTCGTTTTTGCTGGTGGCGTTGGGGATCTTCTTGAGGTCCACGCACCGGCAGCAGACGTACTTCACGTTCGAAGACGTGTTGACGCAGATCGGCCTGGGATTTCCGGTACTGTTCGCGTTGGGATTCACGAAGCCCCGCGTGCAGGCGGCGGCCGCCGCTGTGGTGTTGATCGGGTATTGGGCGGCGTTCGCGCTATATCCACTGCCCGCGCCGGGATTCGACACGACCACGGTTGGGGTCCCCGCGGACTGGCCGCATCACGTGACGGGGTTCGCGGCGCACTGGGATAAGAATACGAACCTGGCGAATGCGGCGGATCAGTGGTTTCTGAATTTGTTTCCGCGCGAGAAGCCTTTCGTGTTCAATGGCGGTGGGTACCTGACGCTGAACTTCGTGCCGTCGCTGGCAACGATGATCTTTGGATTGCTGGCGGGCGGCTTGCTGCGAAGCGGCGCGTCCGATGCGATTCGGCGATTGTGTATCGCGGGCGTTGCGGGCATCGTGCTGGGATTGGCGTTCGACGCGATGGGTGTGTGTCCGATGGTGAAGCGCATCTGGACTCCGTCGTGGGCGCTGTTTGCGGGTGGATGCACGACGCTGATCCTCGCGGCCTGTTACTGGATCATCGACGTGAAGGGGATCCGCGGATGGACGTTCCCGTTCCTCGTGGTCGGCATGAACTCGATCGCGATGTATTGCATGGTGCATCTGATGGACTCGTTCGTGAGCGGGTCGTTGAAGATCCACCTGGGACGGGGTGTTTTCGAGATCTTCGGCAAAGAGTGGGCTCTCGTGACCGAGGGATTCTGCGTGCTCACGGTGCTATGGCTGATCCTGTTGTGGATGTACCGTCGCAAGATCTTTCTGCGAATTTAGTTGAATTTACAGGGGAGTTCGACGGCCGCGGCGAGGCGGCGCAGGTATTCGATTCGTGGGATCTCGCTGGCGCCGAGTTGCTTTGTGGCAGGCGTCGTCATCTGCGTATCGAAGAGCTGAAAGCCGCGTTCGTTGAGACGCCGCACGAGGTGCGCGAGCGCGACCTTCGACGCGTTCGACGATTTGTGGAACATGCTTTCACCAGCAAAGAAGCCTCCGATGGCGACGCCGTAGACGCCTCCGACGAGTTGCCCGTTCTGCCAGGTTTCGACGCTGTGCGCCCATCCGGCGCGGTGCAGGTCGGTGTAGGCTTCGATGAAATATGGCGAGATCCAGGTGGATTGATCGTGGCGCGGAACCTCAGCGCATGAGCGGATCACCTGTTCGAACGCCTGATCGAAGGTGACGTCGAAGACGCCGCGCTTCAGCGTGTACGCGAGGCTGCGCGAGATGTGGAAGCGGTCGAGTTCGAAGATCGCGCGCGGATCGGGCGACCACCACGTGATGGGGTCGTCGGTCCACGGGAAGATGCCGGAACGGTAGGCGAGGAGGAGGCGGTTGACGGAGAGGTCCCCGCCAACCGCGACGAATCCTTCGCGGCTCGCGCGCTTCGGGTCCGGAAACCAGAGACGATCATCGAGCCAGGCGAGGTTCATAGTTACCTGGTCACGACCTTTTCAACGGACTGATTGTCGAATTCGTCGGTGACACGCACGGCGACGGTGAATTCACTGCCCGCGGATGGTTTGTCGACCGAGAGCTTGTACTGCAGTTCGGACGAGTCGCTGAGACGCGTGGTCGGTTCGGCGACGATCCACTCTCCGCCGTTGATCGAGTATTCGGCCTTGGTGATGGTGCTTTGCGCATCCCTGGCTTCGAAGGCGATCTCGAGTTTCGCGCCGGTTGTGGCCGTGAGGTTGGCGATGCGAGGTCCTGTGTTGTCGATCAGGAACGTGTCGGATTCGCGAACGGTGCTGAGGGTGTCGGCCGGCGTGTTCGACGCGCCGTCGTGCGCGGAGATGCGCAGAATGTACTCGCCATCCGCGTAGGCAGCGGTGTCCCAACTGAGGAAGCGGTCGCGCAGTTTGTCGCGAACAAGCTTCCACTCGGTTTCGCGAACGCCACGGATCTCGACCTTGTACGTCAACTGATCGCCGTTGTCATCGCGCGACAGCCAGCGCGCGCCGATGTGACCCTTGGCGTAGTTGAGCGTGACACCGGTGTTGAGTTCCGCGGGATTAACGGCCGCAGTGCGGCGTTGACCGAGAGCGGGTAGCGACAGAGTGTTGGACGAGACGCTGATCAGCGACGGCGCGGGGAAGCGATAGTTCGGCGGCGTGATCTCGATCTCTTCGATGACGGGCGCGATGTTCTTCGCCTGATACGCGATGTCGATGCCGGTGAGGTCCGCGGCGCCGGTGAGGGTCGCACGGTATTGCAGGAAGCGCGCAGACGGCGACGTGACTCGACCGTGCTTCGAGGTCAGATTCACCGCGGCCCAGGGGCTCCAGTTCTTCTGCGGTGTGTTGAGGTTGCCGCTGCGGGTCTCGAACTTCACGCCATCCGCGGCGCCGTAGTAACTGAGGCGTCCCCAGTAAGAGAAGGCTCCGACATCGTAAACGTCGCTCTCAATCGAGCCTTGCGATTCGATTTGAGGTCCAACCTGGAAGAGTTTGCCGATGTTGCCGGTGACCGCGTAGATTGTGCCGTTGCGCCCCGTGGCGAGCGAAGTGATCTGGGTCGGGGCGAGTGAGGTGACGAGCGTGTACTGATGATCGGAGTCGATGCGGAAGAGATTACCGCGGTTGCCGGTGGCGAGCAGCGGGCGATCGTTTGCATCGAGGGCGATCGAGTAGACGATGTCGGTGGCGTTCTGCCAGATGCGCCGCGGAAATCCGTCGGGCTGGATGCGATAGACCTCCGTGCCGCCCTGCACGGCGGCGAGTGTCGCAACAGGCGCGGGGGCGGCGGCGGGTCTTGCAGCGGCCGGTTGTCCCGCTGCTGCGGGGGCAGGAGCAGGCGCCGGAACCGGGGCGGGCAGGACTGGTCCACCGGATCCTTTGTTGCCGATCGCTGCGGCCCAGATGGCGCCGTCCTTCGCAATGGCGACGGCGGTGACTTCGCGCTTGGGCGATTGGTATAAAACAAATCCTTCACCGTTTGTTCCAACGCGAAGAATCAGGCCGCCGGGCTCGGTGCCCGCGATCAGGTTGCCCTGCGCGTCAATGGCGAGCGAGCGGATGTGGGTTTCGTCCGCTTTGAAGAAGACGCTGCCGCGGCCGTTGGCCGTCACGCGGTGGATCTCGCCTTTGTCGCCGGTGGCGATGAAGAGGTCCCCGGCTGCGTTGAACGCGAGCGCCCAGATGTACTTGGCTTTCGGATCGTAGAAGACTTCGGGTTTTGCGCCGGCGTTGCGAAGTTTGTAGACCTTGCCGTCGGGCGAAGTCGCCGCGTAGATCGCGTCGTTGCGATCCACGGCAATGGCGTGAATTTCGAGTCCCTCGAGTTCGGCGATGGTTTTCGCTTTGCCGTTTGCATCGACCTGAATCAGCTTTTCGGAGGTCCCGTTGGCGCTGCCGCCGCCGATGTAGGTGTTGCCTTTCGAGTCCTGTGCGACGGCCCAGAGATATGCGGTTGAAGCGTCGTGCAGTTCCTTGACGACGGGCGCGAGGGTGAGGCGTCCATCATTGCGAAGCGAGAGTTTCGAGAGCTTGCCTTTTTCGAAATCGCCCATCTCGCTCTGCTGCCAGGATCGTGTCTCCACTGCGAAAGCGGATGCGCCTGCGAACACCGCCAGAGTAAGCGGCAAAATGACTTGGATCTTCATGTTTGTTTACTTGACTGTGATCTTCAGGGAATAGCTGCCGGACACCATATGATCGAGTTCCACCGAGGTCTGTTCGTGAACGGTTTCGGGCACCGTGAAGAGCGGACGGTTGCCGGTACGCGAAGCCTGCATCACGTTTAAAACAGAAGCGGGCAGGCTTGGGAGCGTCTTGTCTTCGGCGTACGCGGTGGGTTTCTGTTCGACCAGCGAGACGTAGAGACGGTTGTTGCTGCGTTCCTGATTGAGGATCGAAACCGTCTGCGGCAGGTCGAGGAAGCGGTTGGTCGCCGCGGCGAAGTTCAGCATGCGGTCGAGCGTTTCGGCGTCGCTGAGCAGGATGCGATGGTCGCCCTTGGCGATCCCGGCCGGGATGCGAACCTTGACTTCGCGTTCGATGCGAGGTCCACGGAAGGGCCGCAGGAAGACGCGCACCGGCACTTCCCCGCCCGGCTCGACTTCGCTGGCGGCGATCCAAGCGGTTTCGATGGCGGCGGAACGGCGCTCGGGCAGCAGGTCCACGGTGATGTCGACGCTCTTGAGGTTCGGACTTTGCACCGTGTTGAGGAAGAGCTTGTTGAACTTGTCGCCCCACCAGCCCGCGACAAGCATCGGCGGCGCGACGGGGAGTTCCGAAGGCGCGCGCATGGTGCGGGCCGAGATCTTCGATCCGTCGGCGAAATGGATGTTGCCGTTGACGCGATAGGTGGTGTCTTCAGCGAACTCGTTCATGCCTTCGATGGAATTGAAGAGCGTCACCATCATCAGGAACGGGGTCCAACGCTGCTGCACGAAGATGTTGAAGTTGAGGTCCTTCTCGCGCGGCGTGGCGGTGGCATACGAGCGGACCTTCACTTTCACGGGGATCATGTCGGCGGTTTCGCCGAGCAGGCCCATGATGCCGGAATGGCGATCCTGCCGCAGCGCGCCTACGATTTCCGTCGCGTTGCCGAACTTGTTGGGCTGGAACTGGCTCGAGAGCACCATCAGGATTTCGCCCTTGGACATCGGCATATTGACGGGTCCGAGATTGAAGAAGGGATGTCCGAAGGCGAGCACGCGCTTGCCGTCGTTGTAGCTGACGGTGCCGAGTCCGGTCATGCTCATGTCGCCGGAAACGAGGATGCCCGCGACGGCTTCGCCGGGCTTGAGCGAGTTCTGCCATCCGGCGACGGGACGCGGGGACATCAGGGTTCCGGTGGCACCGCCCTGCACGGGCTTGAGTCCCATCTGATTGAACATCGCGCCGAATTCGCGGAGCGTGCTGTCGGTGAAGCCCGCGAGTGTTACTGGCGTGTCGATCGGAACCATCTGCGGGATGCTGCCGCCGCCCGCGTTGACGACCTGGTTCAATAAATCGCCGGGGACGTCGATTGCCGCGCGACGCACAGGCGCTGTGCCGGGGGCTTTGGGATCAGCCGGCTTCGACTGGTCGAATTCATTGATCTCGAGCATGTTCTCGATGGGCGTGATGCCGCAGATCGCGTCGGGCGAGAAGACGGACAAACGCAGCGCGACGGCGCCGACGAGTTTGCCGTCAATATAGACGGGGCTTCCGCTCATGCCTCCGGCGACGTTGGTGCGCGCGGCTTTGCCACCCATCTTGCCGAGAATGATGTTCTGTTTGGGACCCCAGGCGTTCTTCCAGAGGCCGATGATTTCGATCGGCACGGCTTCTGCTTCCGTGCCCTGAAAGACGGTCCACGCGGTCGCCTTCATGCCCGGCTTGAGGTCGGCCTCTTTGAAGATTTCGACCTTGCCCGCTACGGGAGGTTTGGTTTGAGCAAGCGAGAGTAGAGCTGCAAAGAAGAAAGTCGATAATGCTTTCACTGATTGTCCTGCTGCCTTCTATTATGGCGCGGCGGCTACAGGACCTCGATTACTGCGTGCATGCGGCCGGATTGTTCGGCGTCGCGGCGGAAGGAGTGGAACCATTCAGCGTCGCAACGCGTGCAGCGATCGATGGCGTCGATGCGCGTGAGGCCGGCGCTTTCGAGTTGCCAGCGGTTGAAGGTCACGAGGTCGAGGTGGGTCTTGCCCTGGCCGGACCATTCCGGAAGATAGGCGGCGAACTGTTCGGCGACATCCTGGCTGACTTCGTAACAGCAGGGTCCGATGGCGGGACCGATGGCGGCGCAGAGGTCGCCGGGTTGCGATCCGAATTGCCCGGCCATGATCGCAACGGCTTTGCGAACGATCTGGAGTTGCGTGCCGCGCCAGCCGGCGTGGATTGCGGCAACAGCGTGATGGACAGGGTCCGCGAGCAGGACGGGAACGCAATCGGCAGTGCGGATGGAAAGCGGCGTGGCGCGCGCGGCGGTAGCGAGCGCGTCGCCCTGCGTGAGTTCCGCGAGCGCGCAGCCGCCCCCAGGGATCGTGTGCACGATATCCGAATGGATCTGCTTGAGCGTGGCCGTCTCGCCGGGCCAGTTTTCCGCGCGACGGGTTCCGAAGCCGTGGCGCATCCAACCGGCGCCGCACTCGTCGAGCAAGGTGCTGCGCAGGACGTGATCGGGATCGAGACGGAACACTACCAGAGCATCCGAATGGCGAAGTACGCTGCGGCGCTGATGATCAGCAGGAACAGGATCAGCTTGATCACCATCGAGGCAACGAACTTGAGGATCTTGAATCCGACGTAGGCGGCAACGATGACGATTGCCGCCGTGATGAGCATCGAGACCATGATTTATCTTCTTACGAATTTACTTTGGCAGATACTTGCGGATTCCGAAATCGTAGACGGCCGCGCCGAGCAAGCCGCCGATGAGTGGGGCGACCAGCGGCACTAAGAACACGCCGTTGTCGAGGCCCGTGTTCTTGAATCCGGCGACCGCAGTGAAGAGCCGGGGACCGAAATCGCGCGCGGGGTTGATCGCGTAGCCGTGCATGGTTCCGAAGCACATGCCGACGGCGACAACGATGAGGCCAACCATGATTGGGCCCATGTTCGAGCCCGGCGGCTGGTTGCGTTCGTCGGTAATGGCAAGGATCATCAGCAGCAGAAGTGCGGTTCCGAGGATCTGGTCGACCCAGCCGGACATCGGGTCCGCCGGGAATGCGGGGACGGTCGCAAAGACACTGGCGGTGCGTTCGAGGTTCGGATCGAAGTGGTAGAAGGCCGCGCGGTAGTTGAGGAAGACGATGGCGGCTCCGGTGAAGGCGCCCGCCATCTGGGCGATCGTGTATGGCACGACCTTGCTCCAGGGAAAACCGCGAAAGGCGGCGAGCGTCACGGTGACAGCCGGATTGAGATGCGCGCCGGTCGTTTTGCCTGCAATGTAGATTCCCATGGTGACCGCTAGTCCCCAAGCGAGGTTGATGTTGGTGGTTCCGCCGTTGACGACTTCACCGGGCACGCCCTTCGCGAAGAGCACGACGGACGCCACGACACCGAGACCAAACAGGAGGAGGACCATGGTCCCCAGGAACTCGGCAAGGAGTTCCGCGACAAGACGATTGGGCTGCTGCATAGACAGTTGACAGATTGTATCAGCAAGGGCCAACCGTGAGAAACTGAAGATTACCCCTCAGTACATCAACATGACCGGTCACGACACACGCCAGAAGTTTCTGGACTATTTTTCTCAAAACGGCCATCGCGTCGTGAAGAGTTCCTCGCTGGTTCCCGCCAACGATCCGACGCTGCTGTTTACGAACGCAGGCATGAACCAGTTCAAGGACCTGTTCCTGGGCGCCGAGAAGCGCGATTACACGCGTGCGGCGACGTCCCAGAAGTGTGTCCGCGCCGGCGGCAAACACAACGACCTCGAGAACGTCGGCTATACGCGCCGGCATCATACGTTCTTCGAGATGCTGGGCAATTTCTCGTTCGGCGATTACTTCAAGCGCGAAGCGATTGCCTACGCGTGGGAGTTGATCACCAGGGAATACGGGCTTCCGAAAGACAAGCTGTATGTGACAGTGTTCCGCGAAGACGACGACGCCGAGAACCTGTGGCAGGAAGTGACGGGCATTCCGAAGTCCCGCATTTTCCGGTTGGACGAGAAGGACAACTTCTGGCAGATGGGCGATACCGGGCCGTGTGGTCCGTGTTCGGAGATCCACTATGACCTGGGTCCCGAAGGCGCGGCGCCGGGACGCGAGCACGAAGCGTTTCCGGAAGACGGCGGCGGCCGGTTCGTCGAAATCTGGAACCTGGTGTTCATGCAGTTCGACCGCGACCAGAGCGGCAAGCTGACTCCTTTGCCGCGTCCGTCGATCGACACCGGCATGGGTCTCGAGCGCCTCGCCGCGGTGATGCAGGGAAAGCTGTCGAATTACGACACCGATCTGATTCAGCCGATCTGTCGCAAGGCCGGCGAGATTTTCAAGATTGAGTATGGCGCTGCGGCAGAGTCCGATACGGCGATGCGCATCAATGCGGATCACGCGCGTGCGACCGCGTTTCTGATCAACGACGGCGTGGTTCCTTCGAACGAAGGCCGCGGCTACGTGCTGCGCAAGATCATGCGCCGCGCGATGCGCCACGGCCGCCGCGCGGGGATGACCGAACCGTACTTCGACCGGATGACAAAATTCGTGGCCGAGTGGATGAGCGGCGCGTATCCCGAAATGCTCGAGAGCATCGATCGCGTGTCGCGCATCGTTCGCGATGAAGAGCATCGTTACGCGACGACGTTCCAGGTGGCCGAGAAGATTTTCAACGACGAAGCGAAGAAGGCGCAGGGCGGCGTGCTGCCCGGCGGCGCTTCGTTCAAGCTATACGACACCTATGGACTCGCGCTCGACGAGCAGGAAGATATGGCTCGCGAGTTCGGCCTGTCGATCGATCACGCGGCGTTCCGCGAAGAGATGGACCGGCAGCGTGCGCGCGCTCGCGCTTCGTGGAAGGGCGCCGACAAGGCGAACGTTCCCGAAGTGTACAAGTCGCTGCCGTCGACCGAGTTCATCGGCCGCGAGACGCTGGAATCGACTGCGACGATCGCACGGGTGATCGAGATCGACGGACGCACGGAACTGGTGCTCGATCGTTCGCCGTTCTATGCGGAAGCGGGCGGCCAGGTGGGCGACACCGGCGTGATCCTCAATGCGAACGGCGAGGTAATCGCGCAGGTGGAAACGACGTACAAACCGGCGCCGGGCACGCACGTGCATCGCATCGTATTGAAGGGCGCACTGAAGGAAGGCGACGTGGTCACGGCTCGGGTGGAATCGCCGGCGCGTCACTCGATCATGCGCAATCATACGGGTACGCACCTGCTGCACGCGGCGCTGCGCACGGTGTTGGGTCCGCATGTGAAGCAGGCGGGCAGCATCGTGGACCAGGGCCGCCTGCGGTTCGACTTCGCGCACTATACGGCGCTTTCGCCGGAGGAGATCGCGGAAGTCGAACGGTTGATGAACGTGCACATCCTGCAGAACGAGCGCGTGAACACCGACGTGATGGATCTCGAGCACGCACTGACGACCGGCGCGATGGCGCTGTTCGGCGAGAAGTACGGCGAGAAGGTGCGCGTGGTGACGATCAGCGACTTCAGCAAGGAATTGTGCGGCGGCACGCACGTATCGTCGACCGGCGAGATCGGGCTGTGCAAGGTCATCTATGAAGGATCGATTTCCGCGGGCGTGCGGCGTATCGAGGCGATCAGTGGCGAGGGTTCGCTGCGGCGGTTCCAGGACGCGCAGAATTCGCTGTCGCGGCTGGCGCACCTGACACGCGCGTCCGAATCCGATTTGCTCGAGAATTTCGAAAAGCTACTGGCGCAGCAGAAGACGCTGGAACGGCAGATCGAGCAGATGAAGGAAAAGCTCGCGCACGCCGAGGCGTCGTCGCTCGAGTCGAAGGCGCGTTCGATCAAGGACGTGCAGGTGCTCGCGGCACAGGTGGACGGCATGGATCGCGCGCAGTTGCGTACGTTGGTCGATTCGCTGCGCAACAAGTGGAAGTCCGCGGTGGTGCTGCTGGCGACTACTGAGGATTCGGGCATCTCGATTGTTGCGGCTGTGACGAAGGATCTGGCTGGCAAGGTCCACGCGGGCAAGCTAGTGGGTTCGGTGGCGCAGGCTGTGGGCGGAAAGGGCGGCGGACGCCCGGACTTGGCGGAAGCGGGCGGCAAGGATGTCGCGGCGCTGCCGGGCGCGCTCGAGAAGGCGTACTCGACCGTCGAAGGAATGCTGTAGGACGCGACTGATGCTGGACGTCGTTATCGTGGGTGCGGGTCCAACAGGACTCGCTTGCGGAATCGAGCTGAAGAAGCTGGGGTTGAGCGCGCTGCTGATCGACAAGGGCTGCGTGGTCAATTCGCTGTACAACTATCCGACGAACATGGTGTTCTTCACCACGCCGGAATTGCTCGAGATCGGCGACATTCCGATGACGGCGTTGAATGAGAAGCCGGTTCGCGGCGAGGCGTTGAAGTACTATCGCCGCGTCGCGAACCATTATGGTTTGGACATCCATCAATACGAGTTCGTGCAACGTGTGGATGGAGTGGATGGCGCGTTCACGGTGGTGACGGACAAGGGGTTGTATCCGTGCCGCAAGGTGATTTTCGCGACCGGCTACTACGACAAGCCCAACTACCTGAACGTCCCCGGCGAGGATCTGCCGAAGGTCATTCATTACTACAAAGAAGCGCATCCCTACTACGATCACGACGTGCTGGTGGTCGGCGCGAAGAACTCTGCAGCGATCGCAGCGCTCGAGTTGTGGTGGACCGGCGCGCGTGTGACGCTCGTGCATCGTGGGCCGGGGATTCACAACAATGTGAAGTACTGGATCAAGCCGAACATCGAGAATCGAATCAAGAACGGCGAGATCCCCGCGTATTTCAACTCACGCGTCGTGGAGATTTTGCCGGATGCAGTGCGGATCGCAACGCCGGACGGCGAGGTTCGCATCCAGAACGATTTCGTGTTTGCGATGACGGGTTACCGGCCGGACTTCGAGTTCCTGGCGGCGCACGGGATTCAACTGGAGCCGGAGACACGGCGTCCCCGCACGAATCCCGACACGCTGGAAAGCGACACGAAGGGTATTTATCTGGCTGGTGTGATCGTGGCGGGCGTGCACACGAACGAGATCTTCATCGAGAACGGGCGGTTCCACGGCAAGTCCATTGCTGCGGCGATTGCAGCGTCGTTGCGGGGCTAGTGAGGGCGGGACTCAAGTCCCGCGCAGGCTGAAGCCTACACCACGGCGCTAGAAGCGAAATCGCGGTAATTCCCAGTGGGTCTCGGAGGGCCTGCTGAAGGCTACGGCGCAAGCCCACATCACCAATCAACTCCAGCGCGTGGCGGCGGAGACTGCGATCGATTCACCGCTGATATAGCTGGCGCGCTCGGAGGCCAGAAATACGGCCAGATTCGCGAATTCTTCCGGTGTTGCGACGCGGCCCATCGGCAGGCGCGAGGCGATCTCGTCAATGTCCCCGGCTTGTGTGAGGCGCTCAGTCGCGGTGAAACCGGGACAGAGGTTGTTCACCAGGATCCCGTCTTTTGCGTATTCCACCGAAAGCGTTTTCACGAGCCCATCGACGGCGGAGCGGACAGAGTTCGAGAGGACCAGTCCTGCGATCGGCTTGAGGACCGAGACCGACGTGATGGTGAGGAACCGTCCCCATTGCTTCTCGCGCATGAGCGGCAGAACATGCTGCGCGAAGTAGACCGTGCTCAAAAGCGAGAGTCCTACCGCCTTGTGCCAGTCTTCGATGGTGGTGCGTTCGAAGAGCTTGAACGGAGGTCCACCGGCATTCGTCACGCAGATGTCGATACTTCCGTAGATCGAGTGTACGTCAGCAACGAAGGCTGCGACCTGTTCGGGATCCGTCACGTCGACGGGGCGCGCGAGGACCTCCACGCCACACTCAGAACGGATCGACTCTGCAGCCTTCTCGATCACTTCAGGGCGACGGGAACAGATCGCCAGGCGCGCGCCTTCCCGCGCCAGGCCCTTTGCGACGGCGAAGCCCAAGCCCTGGCTCGAGGCGGCAACGATCGCGGTGCGTCCTGCAATTCCGAGGTTCATATCAGCTCCAGTACGGCTTTCTCGACCTGCGGCCATTCAGCCGATCGGGGATCGATGACGACGAAATGGTCGCCGCCTTCCAACACGGTTAACTTTACGTCATCCCCAGCCTGGTTTGCGGCAGCAAGATAACGCTGCGAGATTTCGAGAGGAACGATGTCGTCTTTGTCGCCGTGGATGAGGCGCGTGCGAACTCCGGACGGCAGGTTCTCGATCGGCGAGGCTTTGCGGTATTCCGCAGTTGCGTCGTCCGGCGACTGGCCGGCCATAAAGTCACGCACGACCGTGTTGCTCAACTGCAGTTCGTAACCACGGCGCAGGTCCGCGACACCAGCCAGGGAGATCGCGCCTCGCAGGCGCAGCGCGGAATTCTTCTGCGCTGCCAGCCACAGCGCGAGATGACCACCGGCGGAATGTCCGATGGCCACGATGCGTGACGCGTCGAGATTGTATTGCGGCGCAAGTTTCGCGACATGCAGGGCGCCGCGCAGGACGTCCTCGCAGGTTCCGGGCCACGCACCGCCGGGCTGGCCGATGCGGCGGTATTCGAGGCTCCAGGTGGCAAGCCCGGCCCGTGTGAGCGCGGCGCACATATGACCGGAATGTTCGAGATCGAAGGCCGCGCGCCAGAAGCCCCCGTGGATCACGATGACGACGGGGTGAGGTCCCTGGGACTTCGGCACACGCAGATATCCGAAGTGGAACTCGCCATCCCCGTACGCGATCTTGTGATCGGGCGGCGGGGCCGGGAGCGTCATGATCTCGCGGCCCATTGCTTAGAGAACGTCCTCGTAGACCTTCATCAGCTTGCGCACGTCTTCGACATCCTGCGGGCGCGTGTTGACGAGCGGCGGACGCACGGGTCCTGCGGGCATGCCCAGGATTTCCATCGCTTCCTTCATCACCGACACTTCGTAGCCGCGCAGGCGGTCGCGAATGGCGTAGAGCGGATGCACGTACTTGTTCATCAGTTCGGTGAGCTTGCCGAAGTCGCGTTTCATGCCGGCTTCCGCGAGCATCAGCGAGAGCATCGGGGCGATGTTCGAAATGCTCGACGTATAGGCCTGGACGCCGACCGCAAAGTAACCGGGCACGCAATCATCGCCGATGCCGCCGAACCAGGCAAGGCGATCGCCGACGGCGTTCATGATGCGCTGATACTTGCGGGCGTCGCCCTGTCCGTCTTTCCAGCCCTGCAGATTGGGGATGCGCTTGGCGAGTTCCTCGACGTGCTTCGGAGAGAAGACGGCCCATTCGCGCGAGTAAATCAACACGGGGAGCGAGGTGGCGCCGGCGATCGACTCGTAATACTGATACAGCCCTTCTTCCGGCGGATTCTGATAGTAGGGCGGCAGGATCAGCAACGCGTGCGCGCCGGCCTTTTCGGCCTGCTTCGCCATGTCAATGCCGATGGGAACGTTGAAGCCCGTTCCTGCTACGACCTGCATGCGTCCCTGCGCGGCTTCGACGCTGGCGCGGGTGATCTCACCGACTTCATCGGCTGTCAGCGAGTACAGTTCGCCGGTGCCGCCTGCGCAGACAAAAGCGCAGAACGGATTCCGGGTCATCCATTCGACGTTCTTGCGAAGCGCATCGAGGTCGACGGAGAGATCGAGTTTCATGGGGGTGACCGGAAAGCCGAAGACGCCTTTCCAGGACTTCACGACGTTGGACATTACTGATAGTGTAGTCAACATGGCGTCCTACCCAACTCCCGCAGACCCGCCGGCAGGCAGAGGAATGCCGGCCTGGGTGAAGATCCTGCTCGCACTGGGGATCCTTCTCATTCTTGGGATTGCCGGTGTTGTCGGGGCAGGATACTACTTCGTCAAGAAGATTTCGGATGAGCCGGGAGGTCCGCTGGCTGCGATGGTGCGCTATGCGAACCCGGACTACGACGTGGTGAACGTCAACGAAAAGGACGAGACGATCACGGTCCGGCACAAGAAGACCGGCAAGACTGGAACGGTGCGATTCGACCAGTTGCGGAAGGGTTCGATCGCGCCCAAAGACGTCGGGATCTCGAACGAAGAGGCGGGTGTGCTGGCGCCGCCGGCGTGGTTCCAGTATCCGGGATCGGCGGTGCAGTCGACGGCCGGCGATGACCGCACCGCGCAGATGACGCTGACGACATCCGACCACAGCGATAAGATCACGGCCTATTATGACGAGCAATTAAAAGCGAACGGATACGACGTCACGAACGTATCCCTAACCAGGACGCTCGTGGGCTCGTCCAAGGAGCAGCGCAAGGGTTCGGTAACCGTGCAGGTGATCCCCGCGAAGGAAGAGGGACAGACTACCGTGCTGGTGGTTTTGAAGCAGTAAGAGCGCCGTTGTTGTGTAACCGGATCCCCAATCGCCAGTATTTCCGGGTGATGATCAACAAAATTCAAATCGCTTTCTGGACCGCGGTGCTGGCTGGCGCGTCGGTCGCCTACGGCGCGGATTCCAATCGGCACAAGGAAGACTTTCGCTATACGTTCACCCTCGTCAATGGCCGGATCGACCTGACCAGTTTCAACGGCAGCATCGAAATCATCGGCGGGGACAACAACACCGTCGAGGTCACCGGTTCGAAGTACGCTTCGGAGCAGGCGAACCTGAGCAAGGTGCAGGTCGAAGCCGTGCAGGAAGGCAACACGGTGCGGATCCGCGCGACGAAGCCGAAGGAAGGCTCGGGCTGGAACTGCAACTGCGGCGCGAAGTTCACGATCCGAGCGCCCCGGCGGACCGAACTCGCGATGATCAAGTCATCCAACGGCGGCATCCGCGTAGAGAACATCGAGGGTCCGGTGAATCTGGGCACATCGAACGGGTCGATCAAGCTGATGCAGGTGAAGGGTCGCGTCGAAGCGAAGACTTCGAACGGCGGCGTGGACCTGCAGTCGATCGAAGGCAGCGTCGCAGTGACCACGTCGAACGGCCAGGTGTCGCTCGACAACGTGCGCGGCGGGCTGCGGGTGAATACATCGAACGGCGGGATCCGCGGGCGGATCGCCGACACAGTGGGCAACGAACCCGTTCAGGTTTCGACATCGAACGGCGGTATCGACCTTCGCATCGAGACATCGCACAACAACGACATTACGGCCACGACATCGAATGGCGGCGTGACGCTGCGGATGCCGGAATCGGCGAACGCCCGGATCTCGGCGACGACGTCGTCGCATGAATCGGTGATGACGGATCTGCCGCTGCAGGTTCGCGGGACGCTATCGAAGAACCGCCTGGACGGCACGATCGGAAACGGGTCGGGTCCGCAGATCCGGGTGGAAACCAGTAACGGTTCGATCCGAATTCTGAAGTTGTAGAACAATGTACTCCGAGATCACGGAATGGGAAGCGAGAGGCGACGGCCTCCGCGAAGCAAAGCGGTTCGGCGAGGCGCTGGAGGCCTACCGGACCGCTTTGCGCCATTGCTTCCAGTGGACTCATGAGCCGAAGGCTTGCGACGGCATCCGTGAGAAGATCTGGGCCGTGCAGGTCGAGGAGTTTCAAGGGTTCGCAGCGACGGCGGCATCGGGTGCAATCGACGCGGAGACGCGTGAACTGATGTACGCGTGCCACACACCGGATGTGCTGGAACATGTGCTGGCGCGACTGCTGGTTTGCGGGGCGCGCAACGAAGCGGAGCAAGTGGCGAGCCGGGCGCGTCGCGATGGATTGCGTGGAAGCGGCGAGTTCCTCGACCGGCTGGCGGATCGTTCACACGGAGAGTTCGCGGACAGCCTGCGCGCGTTTGCTCGACAGGTGCGCGGCGGCGGCGCTACTTCTTCGTCGCCACAGGCTGCTGCGGCTGCGGCGGCTGGGTCTCGCCACCAAGGCTGATACGCGCCTGCGCCGTCATGCCGGGCTTGACGCCAGCGCCGGGGCTGACGAATTCCACGATCACCTGATTCTCACCGCGCAGTTCGCGCACGATACCCGGCAGTTCCTCGCCTGCTTCCGCAATCCGTACGCCCGCGATTTGCCCGGGCTTGATGCGCGGCAGCACCGAGGGATCCGGCTCGACCACGACCTGCAGCGCAGTGAGGTTGGCGGCGAGAACAAAGAAATCCTCCATCATCGGGCTGACCGGTTCGCCGGCAACGCCTTTGCGGGAAACCACCATGCCGTCGACCGGGGATTTGACTTCTCCCTGCCCCGCTTCTTCCTTTGCGTTTTCGAGGTCCTGAACCTTGCCGTCGAGCAACTTTTTTGCTGCATCGAGGTCGCGGTTGAGGGTCGCCACACGATCGTCCGCGGTGCGGGCGACATCGGCTACGCTGTCGTATTCCGCCTTGATCTGCTTGAAATCCTTCTCGGCCTTTTCGAAGGTCAATCGAGGCGTCGCGCCCTCTTTCAAGAGCATCTGCTGGCGCTGATAGGCGCGATCGAGGCGGTCGTACTCGGCTTTGACGCGGGTGGCGTCGGCTCCGGCGCGTGACGCTTCGAGCCGTGCGGCGATGATGGATCCTTCGAGCGTGGTGACGCGCGCTTTCAGCTTCTCGACCTCAGCCGTCGCCGATTCCAGAGCCGAATCCAGTTTGCCGTTGCGGATGCGGGCGAGCAGTTGCCCCTCGTAAACATCGGCGCCCGCTTCCACGAAGAGTTCATCGACGATGCCTTCGATCGGCGCGGCGACAGGAATGACCTGCTGGGCTTCGATCTTGCCCGAGAGCGTGACTTCGTTGGCGGATGCCGCGGGCAGGGATTGCGTCGAGGGAGTCTTCGAAGACGGCGCCGCGCAGGGGCGGAACGAGCACCACGTCACTGCGCCACCGATGAGTATCAAGACCACAACCGCGATGCCCGCAAAGAGCATCCATTTGCCCCGCATGTTATTGATGATCTCATTTTGCCGTCAGCCGCCGCGAGCGCTCAGATAGTAGAATCGAGCGGATATGAGGAATTTTCTGACGTTTGCCCTTTGCTTCGCGCTGGTATGCGGTTACCCTGCGTCGACCGCCGCGGACCTTTCCACGCGCAAAGCGCTGAACCTCGAAACCGCCAAGCAGATCGCGGCAGCCGCCGCTGCGGAAGCGAAGAAGAACAACTGGACGGTCGTCATCTCGATCCTCGACGAAGGCGGCAATCTGCTGTACCTGGAGCGGATGGACAATACGCAGATCGGGAGCATCGAAGTCTCGCAGGCGAAGGCTAAGAGCGCGGTCGGATTCAAGCGTCCCACCAAGACATTCGAAGAAAACGTCGTGGCGGGGCGGCAGGCGATTCTCAAGTTGCCGGGCGCGTTGCCGGTGGAAGGCGGGATCCCGTTCATGCTCGGCGACCGCTGCCTGGGCGCGATCGGCGTCAGCGGCGTAACCTCTGCGCAGGATGGGCAGATTGCGAAAGCCGGCGCTGAGGAGTTCGGCAGGATCGCGGCGGCTTCGAAGTGAGTTCCGGCGGTTCGCCGCTCGCACGCAGACTTGGCGTTTTCGACGCCACGATGATCGTGATGGGCGGCGTCGTGGGTTCCGGCATTTTCATCAACCCCTATGTCGTCGCGCAGCTGGCGCAGGATCCGGTTCGGATTCTCGGCGCGTGGATCCTGGGCGGACTGATCGCGCTGGCCGGCGGGTTTCTGTACGCGGAACTGGCCGAGCGGCGTCCGCAACTCAACGGGCAGTACGCGTATCTGCGCGATGCGTATCATCCGTCGGTCGCGTTTCTCTACGGCTGGGTGCTGCTGCTGGTGATCCAGACGGGTGGGATGGCCGCGGTGGCGATCACGTTCGCCCGATACTTTCTCAATTTCACGGGGATCGCGTGGAGCGATGCGGCAGTGGCTTCCTCGATGCTCGCGGCGTTGACCGTCGTGAACTGCCTCGGGGTGAAGGCAGGCGCGAGCGTGCAGTCGGCGCTCATGGTGCTGAAGATTCTCGCCATCGCGGCGCTGGTGGTGTGCGGGGCGCTGCTGGGTGATTCGCGCGGCGCCGTGGGCGCGTCAAATGCGGTCGATGGATTCAGCCTCACGGCGTTCGGCGCGGCGATGACTCCTGTGCTGTTTGCTTACGGCGGATGGCAGACGGCGAGTTTCGTGGCGGCTGAGATGCGGGATCCGAAGCGGGACTTGCGGCGGGCGATGATCCTCGGCGTGATCGGAGTGGTGACGCTGTATGTGTCGATCAATTGCGTGTACCTGTGGGTGTTGGGTCCCGGAGGACTGGCGGCGACGAAGACTCCGGCTTCGGAGGTGATGGAGCGGATTCTGGGTCGCGCCGGGTCGCAATTTACGGCCATCGCCATCACGGTTTCGACTCTCGGATTCCTGAGCCAGGGCATGCTGACGGCGCCGCGCGTGTACTTTTCGATGGCCGAAGACAAGCTGTTCTTTTCGCAGGTCGCGCGGGTGTCGCAGCGCACGCAGGCGCCGGTTGCGGCGATTGTGCTGCAGGGCGTCTGCGCGACGGTGATTGCGCTGGTTGGCGGATACGAGAAGATCCTCAGCTATGTCGTTTCGGTGGACTTCTTTTTTATCGGACTGACAGGCGCGTCGGTGCTGGTCTTCCGGCGCAAGGACGGCGCGTCGCGGAATCCTCTGGTGGCGCTGCTTTTCGTGACCGTGAGTTGGTGGGTCGTGGCAAGCACGATCGTGCACGACCCGGCGTCGAGCGGGATCGGCCTGGCGATTCTCGCGGCCGGACTTCCCGCTTACCTGTACTGGAGCAGAACCTCAAAGAAGCTCTCGGATTGAGGGAAATTAACGGCCCGATCCCGCAACTTTGCGAGCCGTTCACGATTCACTGAGTTGAAGGAGAGCACGTTACACCATGATCAAGAAGCTCACACTGACTGCAGTACTCGCATCGCTGGTCATCTTTGCCGCGGACGACACGGCCGTCAGCAAAGACAAGAAGGGCCGCATCGCGACGCGCAAGGAGAATCAACAGAAGCGCATTGGCGAAGGCGTCGAAAACGGATCGCTGACCGCGAAAGAAGCGACGAAGCTCGAAGCGCGCGAGGCCAAGCTGAACCAGAAGATCCGCGAAGATCGCAAGGACGGCAAGGGGCTCACGCCGAAAGAAAAAGCGAAGATTGAAGCGCGCCAGGACAAGATCTCGAAAGACATCTACAAACAGAAGCACGACAAGCAGAAGCAGTAATTGCAGTGACAGAGGGGCTCCCAAGCCCCTCTTCCTCTGTTTGCTACCCCTCACTCCTCCCCCCGTAGCAAGCGAAAATCCCAAGTGGTAAAGTATGTAAACCAACTTTAAGGGGCCGCCCGGCTTGAACAAAGGGCGGTTCGGGTCGAACATACTTTAGGGAGGCCGGATGAGGTTATCGTTTCATTCGTTCCGTCTCGTGCTCCTCGCTGCTGGAGCTTCTCTGCTTGCTCAGGATGTTGTCACTCAAGCGTGGCAAATGGAGTTGAAGGGAGACGGCGCGGGGGCGCGCGAACTCCTGCAGCGAGTCGTACAGACAACGCCGGATAACGTTGTGTATCTCCGCGCATATGCGGAAACACTCGAGCGGCAGAGAAGTCCACAGGCGCGAGAGGCCTGGGAAAAGCTGCTGGAAGCCCAGCGAAAGGCCAACGCTTCGGAAAGCGAACAGGCCGTCACCAACCGCCGGATACGGGCCTGGAAGGCTCTGACGGCAAGTCCCACCCCCACGGCAACCACCGCAGCGGCAGACGCCAAGGCGGCAAATCCCAAGAACATCATCTATGTCCATGGTCCGCTGCGCTCCTTCGCGCGCATGGCGGCGCTCTCGCCGGACGTGCACCCCGAGGACCTGTTGCCGGCGATGGCGCGCAACGTCGTCACCAACGGATACCAGGCCTCGAGCAACAACGAAGCCCTCGACCCGACGGAATACCTGAAGCTGGTGTTCCGTTATCTGGCGCAGGCCCGCGAACTCGAAAAGCTGGGCGGCGCAGAGAAGGTGATCAAGATCGACCAGTGCGAATCGGCGCAGACTGGCGAGTTGCTGAAGGTTATCGGATACCGCATGCGCGGTGGATGCGGCGCGGAAGTCGTGCTCGAAACCGTCAACGCTACGAAAGCGTTTTTGACGATCGATTCCGGGTTCCCGCTGGCGAACCTCGAACAGGCGCTGCGCACCAACCGTCCGTTTGTATACGACTACAAGCCGACGGCGATTCCGGTGCTGTATGGATCCGATTACTGGCTGAGCACGATCAAAGAAAAGCAGGGCGAGTTCATCGACATCTTCCTCTCCGATCCGGCAATGTGCCGCATGTACCTGGGATTGTCGAAGCTCGATCCGACGACATCCGAGGAACTGCGCAAGGCGGTTGCGGCAAGCCGTTTGAAAGCTTATGCGCACGTACTCGATTTCTTCGGCGGCATGTTCCAGATCAAGGGCGGAAAGGCTGTGGTTCCGGGGTCGCCGCGCAGCGACAAGGGCTGGGCGGACATGGCGGGCGTATCGCCGGACCAGGGCGCGCAGTTCTTCGACAAGCTGATTTCGAAGGACGACGGCTGGCTGGCTGCATACTTCGATGCGCTGGCCCGCATCCACGGTCCGACGCGCGATTATCTCTCGGACCCGGACCGCATGAAGCGGTTCTACGCGGCGGTTCGCGGTAAGGTGACGAGCCCGGGTCCCGCGCGTCCGGTGTTCCGCGCGAATACTGACCTGATGCTGTTGACGACGCGTTTGCGGATCGATCCGGCAACGGGCAAGCCGCACATTCCGGGATCAGTCGATATCTGGAAGAACCTGTTCGTCAACCATCCGCACGGCAAATACGACGGCAAACTGACGAAGTCGGCGAACGGCTGGAAGGACGGGGACGACATCCTCGAAGCGCTGTTCGGCCTGTCGCGCAAGGCGGTCGAGAACGAACCGCTGAAGATCTTCATGGCGATGACGGACATCAACCGGAATCGTCAGAAGCCGCTCGAGCCCGCGACCGTGGACCGTCTCGCGCGCGAGTATCGCAACCACTACTCGCAATACACGTTATTTGCGGAAGCCAGCGAGTTGAGCGATCGCACAATCCTGTCCTACATCGATACGGCAAATGCGGTGACCCAGATCAAGGATCAGCAGTTGCGCGCGGACGTGGCGGGATCGCTGCAGTCTCTGATCGGTCTCTGGCAGATCTTTCATCGCCAGGGCGGGGTCCAGGACGCCGAGAAGGTTCTGGCTGGAATTCTGGATTCGTTCCAGAAGATCAAGACGCCGCGCGACATCTTCGATTCGGCGCGGAACGGGGTGACGGCGCTGCTCGAAGCGGCGGGCGCAAACAAGAACCTCAACTACCAGGAGCGCATGCTGGACCTGCTCGCGGGTTTCACGGGGCAGGCGGAAGAATCGCACACGGTTCTGATGCGGGACATGATTCGCGTCCTCGAATCCCAGCGATTGATTTCGCTGCAGGCGATCTTCGAACTCGACGACAACC
>CAZVKC010000042.1:41297-69074 GCA_964627455.1 uncultured Solibacteraceae bacterium
CTCGAATCCCAGCGATTGATTTCGCTGCAGGCGATCTTCGAACTCGACGACAACCTGCAGGCTGTAGCGAAGGGCGGCAAACTGGATGTCGCGTTGACGAAGAAACTGGCGGCGAAGATCGCGGACGTGCAACTTCCGCGCGCATCGCTGTCCTCGCAGGAAAAGAATAATCTTTCCTTCGGCTACTGGACCGAGAAGCACATCGAGCAGCAGCGCAAACTGAATCTCGCGAGTGCGATCGAGAAGGCCGCGAACGACGCGGAGAAGTTGAAGGAACTGCGCGGCAATCTGGCCGGCATCCTGCGAGACACGCTGGTGGGCTATCTGTACGCTTACTACGCGCCTCCAGCAGCGCAGATCCTGCAGACGAATCCGGTGTTCGTGCGCAGCCACGATTTCATCGGCCTACAGGGCGCGAACCAGACCTGGAAACCGACCGAAGTTTTCGGCAGCGGCTGGCCGTCGAGCGCCGGCGGACGGCTGGTAGGGTCCCTCTCAAACCTGCCGTATGCGCTGGCCGAAGCCGAGCAGAACTTCCTGATCCCGACCCGCGAGCAGGCGCTCATCTGGGGTGACCTCGTGCCGCAGATGATCGTGAGCGCGACGGTTCCGCGGTGGTGGAACGTGACGCCGGGACAGATGCACTGGGTCGCCATGCATATGAGCTACGGCGAACTGGCGGTGGCGGAAGCGTCGTTTGACCCGGCGCGGCGCGCGCAGTTGTTGGCGGTGCTCGACCGCCAGGCGCCTCCGTTCCGGCTGCGCAAGGTCGAACAGCACCTGACGGCGGGCCGCGTTTCAGAAGCGCTGGACCAGATCGTGCCTGCTGAACTCTACGTGCTGGCCTCGGAACTATCGAAGTCGGACACCACAGATCCGCTCGCCGCAGCCATCCGCAATGCCTCGAAGGAACATGCGGAAATCAATCAGGCGGCCATCGGGAGGGCATTCGGAACGCCGAAGCCGACCCTCGGCAATTCGTACAAACCCGAGTTGCTGAATCTCCGCAGTTTCCCCACGCTGATGGGCTATTCGAGCCGCATCATGGCGGAAACCTGGGAATCCAATCTGCTGTACTACGCCGCACTGGCGGACGAAGTGGGGCTGCCTCCAGCGCAGTTGAACGTCGCAGTGAAGGACTGGACGCGTCAGACGGTGGAGCGGATTTTCGCAACCCACCTCGAAGACTGGCCCGCTTTGCTGCGGTCCCTGCGATCGGTGGGAGACGAGGTGCGGGAGAGAGCGAAGAAGAACTTGCCCCTGACGCAAAGAGCGGAGGGAAGCTTTGAATAAGGACGGAGGAAGCAGAAGAGTGCGATTGGTCAAGAACATACTGCGCACGATCGCCTTGCCGGCCGGATTGCTGGCGTTGTCGGGATGCGCGCTGTGGTTGTATGCGCAGGACCGCCCGATCTTCAGGGTCAAGGTGGACATGGTGGTGTTGAGTTTCAACGTGACGGACGCCAAGAACCGTTACGTCAATGGACTCAAGCCCAAGGACATCAAGATCACCGAAGACGGCATCGTGCAGAAGATCAACACGTTCGGCGAAGGCAATAAGCCGCCCATGGTGGTCAATTCCGACGGCACGGTGACGGCGCTGAATCCGACTACGACGCTGGAAAAGGACACGTCCAAAGGCAGCGATTCCTTCGTCGGCACCAACGTGTTCGTGCTCTTCGATACGAGCAACTACATGTATCGCGGGTTCGTGTACGCTTCGGACGCGATCGCGGATTTCGTTCGCGGCCTCGACCGCGCCGACTCCGTCGCGCTCTATACCTACAGCCGCAACCTGAAGCGCGACGCGCCGCTCACCAAGGAGCGCAGCGATGCCATTACAGGACTTCGCCGGGCCGTGGCGGGCGACGATTCGGCGCTGTACAACGCGCTGCTGCTGACGCTGCGCGATGCGGCGAAGGTGCCGGGGCGCAAGGTCGTGATCGTGTTCTCGAACGGTCCTGATAATGCGAGCATGGTGGCGCCGGACGACGTTCGCGCGGTGGCCGAAGACGAAGGGATCCCGATTTACGTGATCTCGACGAGCGAGGTCAACAAGGATCCGATTTCGGCGGGCGTGTTCCGGCGCCTGTCGCAGAGAACGGGCGGCAAATCGTACTTTGCGAAGACCTGGCAGAAGCAAGTCGAAGCGTTCGAGTCGATTCGCGAAGATCTCGGCAACTCGTACACGGTCACCTACTATCCGCAGCCGAATCCGAACGAAGGGTTCCGCAAGATCGCAGTGGAAGTGGTTTCGGACGTCGGGAAGAAGTTACGAATCCAGTGCCGTCCGGGTTACCGGCCGCAGCGGGGATTCTAAACGCGACCATCCGAAAGGACATCGATACGCCGCAAGGGTGAACCACCTTGCGGCGTTTTCGTTTTCTAAGTGAAACCGAGAGCTTGCGAAGCGAGCGAACTGCCATTACAATTGCACAAAGCGTCCTCGTAGACGCGTCTTCCGTCATTAGGGGTCTTACATGTTGAAATCCACGCTACCGGCCGCGGCGCTGGTGGCTGCGTTTTGCCTGTCGTCTTATGCGCAACAGACGACGGCTACGCTTGTCGGAACCGTATCCGACAAGACCGGCTCGTTGATGCCGAATGTCACGGTGCGGGCCACGAATCTGGCCACCAGCACCTCACGCGAAACGGTGTCGGACTCTTCCGGCAACTACACTATTCCCTTCCTTCCCGCCGGCGAGTATGACATCACCGCCACGGCAAAAGGATTCAAATCACAAAAGCTCAGCGGCATGACTCTGCAGGTGCAGGCGACGGTGCGCGCCGACTTCCAGATGCAGGTCGGTGAAGTGACCGAATCGGTGACGGTCGAAGCGACCGGCGCGATTCTGCAGACTGAGAACGCAACGGTCGGCAGCGTTATCGACTCCAAGAAGATCGCGGACCTGCCCTTGAACGGCCGCAACTTCGTGCAACTCGCACAGCTGATTCCGGGCGTGCAGGCGGGCACCCCCGGATCCATCACCGTGCGCCGCGGACGCGGCTCGATCGGCCAACAGGACTCGCCGTTCGGATCGACGGCAATGTCGGCGAACGGATCGCGCGATACGGCGAACCGGTATCTGTTCGACGGCATCGAGTTCATGGACTATGACGCGATGACCTACAGTTTCTCGCCGTCAGTGGACTCGCTGGCGGAATTCAAAGTCGAAACCAGCACCTATTCGGCGGAATCGGGCGGCGCTCCCGGCGGCATGATCAACATGCTGACCAAGCGAGGCGGCAATACGCTGCGCGGCACGCTGTGGGAGTTCAACCGCAATGACGCGTTGACTCAAACCTACGACGCGATCGCGAACAAGGGCGTGACGCCTCCGCGCTTGAACCGCAACCAGTACGGCGCGAACATCGGAGGTCCGGTGGTGCTGCCCAAGCTGTATCGCGGCAAGGACAAGACGTTCTTCTTCTTCAACTGGGAATCGGGACGGCTGGCGCAGGGCGCGGTGCCGGGCTATCGCATCGTGCCTCCGGATCCGATCCGCACGGGCGACTTCCGCAACATCGCGAATGCGCGGACTAACGAGCGCATCACGCTGAAAGATCCGATGAATGTCGGCATCGTCAACAACATCATCCCGGCGGCGGCGCTGAGCAAGCAGTCGCTGGCATTTCTGGAATACGTGGCGCGTCCGAATACGACGAACGGCGTGTTCAACTACCTGAGCCCGACCTTCAGCGCGGTGTCCAAGCAGGACAACTACACCGGACGCATCGATCACCAGTTCTCGGCCAACGATCAGTTGTCCGGCCGCTACGTGTTCAACGACACCTACGAAGCCGGCGTGCCGTTCTGGGGCCACGACGAACGCAACAATCTGGGACGGGCGCAGAACTTCTCGTCGACGTACACGAAGACGATCCGCCCAACGCTGATCAACGAATTCCGCGGCGGCTGGAGCAAATTCTTCGAGACGGAGATCTTCGGCACCACGAATGATCCGGCGTTCGACGTGGTGGGCAAAATGGGCTTGCCGCTAGTGTCGCGCCTGCCCAAGGAATACGGCCCGCCGACCATCAGCATCAGCGGCCCGGACGGATCGTTCAGCGTATTCGATCTGCAGCGGCAGATTGGTCCGCGCGACCGTTCGAACCAGATCTTTCAGTTCGTAGAATCGTTGAGCTGGCAGAAGGGCAAGCACTTCATCAAGTTCGGCGCAGACATCGCGCGCCGCAACGTAACGTTCCTGCAGTCGCGCGCGCCGCGCGCGAGTTTCGGCTTCGACGGCACGTACACGGGTTCGGCGCTGGCGGACTTCATGCTCGGCTACATCCGCAACACGACCGTGAACCCGGTGCAGACTTCGACGGACTTGTGGAACTGGTGGCACGGCTACTACGTGAACGACGAGTGGAAGGCGACGCAGCGGCTGACCCTGACCTTCGGCATGCGGTATGACTACTTCCAGCCGTACAAGCAGTCCGACGACAAGTTCGTGAACATCGAACTGAACGGCTTCATCGCGGGTGGTTTGACGACGCCGCAGACTTCCAAATACGGCCGTGCGCTGATTGCTCCGGACAAAAACAACTGGGGTCCGCGGTTCGGCTTCGCATACCGGCCGACGTTCGTGAATGACGCGGTGGTCCGCGGCGGATACGGAATTTACTTCACGCCGCAGATTTCGAACGCGATCTTCGCGATGGCGGAGGGCGCGCAGGCAACGGCCGGCGCATCTCTGGTGGGCAACCTGACGGGCGCTCCGAATATCTTCTTCAACAATCCGTTTGTCTCGGCACAGACGACCGGCGCTCTGAACTTCGCGGTGTCGAACGATCAGAATTTGCGCGACACGTACGTGCAGCAGTGGAACCTCAACATCCAGAAGAAGCTGCCGGGCAAGGTGCTGTTCGACGTGGGTTATGTCGGTTCGAAGGGCACGCGGCTGATCGTGACGTTCGAAGATTTGAACCGTCCGATCGCGGTGGTGGATCCGCGCACGCCGGGCCTGGCGTCGCTGAACGCACGGCGTCCGAACCAGACGTGGCAGCGCAACGTCCGCAGTGACAAGTCGATCGGCAACTCGATCTATCACTCGCTGCAGGTAAAGGGCGAGCGGCGTACGAATAGCGGCTTGACGTTCCTCACGGCCTACACATGGTCGAAGTCGATCAGCGGTCCGAGCGACATCGGCGGACAAGTCGGCGGAGGTAATTTCATTGGTTCGCCGCAGGACATCTATGACCTGCGCAGCGACCGATCGGTCAGCGGTTTCGACGTGACGCAGCGCATGGTGCAGACGATCCTCTACGATATCCCGTTCTTCAAGAACAGCTCGAACAAGTTCCTGAAGCAGGCGGTGCACGGCTGGCAGTTGTCGACCATCATGACGTTCCAGAGCGGGTATCCGACGCCTGTGACGGCGAACATCGACACGACGGGCGTGGGTGCGAACTCGCGTCCGGATTGGGTGGCCGGCCAGAACGGCAACCTTTCGCCGGATCAACGCACATGGACGCGTTGGTTCAACACCAATGCGTTTGTCGTGGCGCCGTTCGGACGGTTCGGGACTTCGCCGCGTACGGCGGCGTTCCGGCTGCCGGGCATCATCAACCAGGATTTCAGCGTGAACCGCCGGTTCAATTTGAACGAGAGCCGGTACTTCGAGTTCCGCGCGGAAATCTTCAACCTGATGAATCACTACAACCCGGATCCGGGTTCGGTGGATCGCAACGTTCGCAGCGCGACTTACGGAAGCGTGGGCGGCGGCGTGCAGGGCATCACGACCCGCGTGATCCAACTGGGCGCGAAGTTCTACTTCTGATCCAGTCCGCAGTCTGTTTGGTTAGGGGGCGCGCCGCAGGGTGTGCCCCTTTTCCTTTGGGGTGAGCCAGCGACAGCGAGGACTTAAAGGGGCGATAGGGGCTTCATCTCACTGCCGTACCAATAGAGCCTGGTGGCGCGTTCGGAGGGTGGCATCGAGAGGATTTTGGGGCGAAGCAACAAAAGGGCGTCGGAATGGATGACCTCTTTGCCGTTCTTGCTCAGGATCGGACCGAGGATCGGAATCGATGCAAGTCCGGCGATGCCGGTGAGCGTGCGGGCGTCGCTTTCAGACACGAGTCCCGCGACGACCGCGGCTTCTTTGGTGCTGAGGCGAACCTTGGACTGGAACTTGCGCGTGTTGATGACGGGGATCCCGTTGAATCCACCGCTACCCAGCACCTTGAACTCCGCTTCGATTTCCAGGGTCGCTTCATCGGGGCCATGCACGAACGGGGTCACCTTGAGCACGAGACCGAGTTCTTCAAAATTGAAGGTCGGAAATGGCGCGACCGTGTTCTGTCCGGGCTGAGCCGCCGGACCAACGTATTTGTTGGTCACGATCGGATACTTGTCCCCGATATGCAGAGTTGCGGCCTGACCGTCGCTGGCGACCAGAAAAGACTTGAGGACGGACCGCGTCTCGCCTCGCGTGTAGTCGGCGATCAGTTGGGAGTTCCCGAGGCTGATGCCCATGAAGGTCGTGCCGCCGCCAAAGGTCAGGAAGTTCAGGATTCCGGACGCAGCGCCCTGAAAGCCGATGGTGTTGGTGAGCTTGCCGAAGCTCACCAGCGAGGCCGAACCCGGCAGGGAGATCCCCAGGTTGCGGGACATGTTCGAGTCGGCAGTGAGGAGTTCCAGTTCGATCTCGACCTGCGGCTTGTACTGCAGCATCTCGTCGAGCAGCAGCGCGGCGAGTTCCACTTTGGCGCGGCGGTCGCGCATGAGGATCTGGCGTTTCTGGGAGTCCACGGTGATGCGGCGGATTTCGAGCGTTTGCTGGATCGCCTGCATCAACTCCTGGGCTTCCTGCACAGAGGTCCGCTGGGGGATCTCGAATACGCGCGCGACGGTTTGTTCGTATTCCTGGCGCTTCTGCGTGGTGTCCTGCGCGACCAGAAAGACTTTGGCGGACAGTGGCGTCGGGAAGGTATTGGTGGCGCGGCTTAACGCGTGGAAAGCCGTCCGGTGATCGGCGTCGTCGATGTCAAATCGCAGATTGTTCGCTGCGGGCTGATTGCTGAGTTCACGGTCGAAGATTGCAACGAGCCCGAACGCTGCGGAAACGTCCTCGTAGAGTTTCTTGACGTCACCGCGAAGATGAAAGCTGCGCCGGCCGGGCTTGGGGGGAACGAGCACGGGCGGACCTTCCAGACGGGCGGCGTCCTGCAGGTCGCGCGGGGAGATGCTGCCTTCGAGATTGCGAAGCCGGATTTCCGGGGGCGGAGGCGTTTCGCCAGGCGGCAGCGACGTCACGGCGACGGCGCCCTTGAGCGCGCGAAGTTTGTTCCAGATGACGGGATCAGTGGGGGCTTCGGAGGCGGCGCGCTGGTAGAGCAGGTACGCCTGGATCTTATCGCCTGCGAGTTCCGCCTTTTTGGCCTGTTCCACGAGTTTGGCGGCCTTCGCGGCGTGGTCCACGGAGGCGAGCGCCAGCATGGGTACCAGGACAACGGAGATCAGACGAGACACGCCCACTGGAAGGATAGACGCGCGGCTGGCGCGAAGCGTGCAAGCACCACAGGTAAAATGAGAGTTTGCCGAACATACCATTCACCAAGGCGCATGGCGCAAAGAACGATTTTCTTTTGACTTGGTCGCACGACCTGCCGGCCCGGATCGATATGCGGGAAGCCGCTCGGGCGATCTGCCACCGGAACACGGGCATCGGGGCCGACGGCTGGCTGATCGTGTCCAAGTCGGAGTTTGAAGACGGGGCGATCCGGCTGTATAACGCCGACGGATCCGATTCGGAGATCTCCGGCAATGGGACCCGGTGCGCCGCCGCGTTACTGGTGGAAGCGGGGATCGCGACTGGCAAGACGGTGCGGATCCTGACGGGCGCGGGCGTCAAACATCTGGAACTCATAGAACGCGACGAGAACGTCTTCCTGTTCGAGATGAACATGGGAGCGGCGCGGGTCGAGCATCTGGAATTCGAACTGACGCCGCCGCTGAGCCGGAACGTTGGCCCAGTTACAGTTTTAAACGTCGGAAATCCTCAATGTGCCGTATTCGTGCCTAAAGGAGAGGACTTTCCGGCCGATTGGGAGAAGGTTGGGGCTGAGATCGAGTACCATCCGTACTTCCCAAACCGTACCAATGTCTCATTCGTGCGTGCCGACGCCTCTGATACGCTGGAGGTGCGGTTCTTTGAGCGCGGCGTCGGAGTGACCCAAAGTTCGGGCACAGGTTCGACGGGCGCGGCCGCAGCAGCCGTCGCACGCGGGCTCGCCAAGAGTCCCGTGCAGGTGAACACTCCAGCAGGGCCACTGACGCTGTGCTGGAAAGGCGAAGAGATCTATTTGACGGGGCCCGCCGAGATCATCGGCAAAGGTGAGTATACGCTCCGCTCGTACGGAGGATAGTTTTTCATGAGCACAATTAGCAGCGCGACTTCGGTCGCGGCCAGACTAAAAGAAAAGATTGAGAATCGAACGGCCAAGGTCGGCGTGATTGGTCTCGGCTATGTCGGACTTCCGCTTGCCGTGGAATTCGGGCATGCCGGATTTGACGTCATTGGCATCGATCTTGCAGAAGCAAAGGTCGCGCAGTTGAACAAGGGCGAATCCTACATTCAGGACGTCCCGACCGACCAACTCCGCCCGCTGGTCGAAAAGGGCAAGCTTCGGGCGACAACAGATTTTTCGGTTATCCGGGAACTCGACACGATCAACATCTGCGTACCAACCCCCCTTCGCAAAACGAAGGATCCGGACATGAGCTACATCGACGCGGCTGCCCGGGAGATCGCGAAGTATTTCCACGATGGACTTCTGATCACGCTGGAGTCCACCACCTATCCAGGCACGACCGATGAGGTTCTGCGGCCGATGTTCGAGGAGAAGGGGTTCAAGGTCGGCGAGGACTTCTTCCTGTGCTTCTCGCCGGAACGGGTTGACCCGGGCAATGCACGGTTCCAGACCAAGAACATTCCCAAGGTTGTGGGTGGCACGACACCGGCTTGCACCGAAATCGGCAAGACTTTCTACTCGCAAGCGCTCGAGACGGTTGTTCCGGTCACGGGCACGCAGGTCGCGGAGATGGTCAAACTGCTCGAGAACACATTCCGCATGATCAACATCGGCCTCGTCAACGAGATGGCGCTGATGTGCGAGCGGATGGGCATCAACGTGTGGGAAGTGATCGACGCGGCGGCAACCAAGCCGTTTGGATTCATGCCGTTCTATCCGGGTCCCGGACTCGGCGGCCACTGCATCCCGATCGATCCTTACTATCTGTCCTGGAAGAGCCGCCAGTCGGGCATCGAGGCACGCTTCATCGACCTCGCCGGACAGATCAACGGCTTCATGCCGCACTTCGTAGTGGAGAAGGTGCAGAATGCGCTGAACGACCACGCGAAGCCGCTCAAGGGTTCGCATGTTCACGTGGTAGGCATTGCGTACAAGCGGAACATCGACGACATGCGGGAATCGCCGGCCCTCGACGTCATGCACCTGCTGGGCAAGCGTGGCGCGAAAGTGACCTACTCGGACCCCTACGTGCCGACGGTCGATATCGAGAACCACAAATTCCAGCACCAGGATCTGGTAGCCACAGCCAAGGAAGCGGATTGCTGCGTGATCATCACCGATCACGCGGACTTCAACTACACGGCTCTGGTGGATTCGGCCAAGCTCGTGGTGGACACCCGCAACGCGCTGAAGGGCATGAAGTCGGACAAGATCGTCCGGCTGTAATTAGTAAGCGAAAAGAGCAGACGGCCCGATTCCTTGACTGGAATCGGGCCGTTTTTGCGTTTTCAGGGCTGGTTTACTTCAAAGCTGCTTCGATGGCGTCGGCGAGTTCTTTGGAACCCGGATCCACGCCGGAATCGAACCGCTTGATCACCTGGCCGTTCTTACCCACCAGGTACTTGGTGAAGTTCCACTTGGGTGCGCCGGCGGTATCTGCCAAGTACTTGTAGAGGGGGACCTGATCGTCCCCTTTCACCGACACCTTGGAGGCCATCGGGAAGGTCACGTTGTAGGTGCGGGTGCAGAAGGTCTTGATTTCTTCATTGGTCCCGGGTTCCTGGCCGCCGAAGTTGTTGGCCGGCACTCCTACCAGCACCAGGCCTTGTGACTTGTACTTGTTGTACAGGGATTCGAGGCCCGTATACTGAGGCGTGTATCCACACTTGCTGGCGGTGTTCACCAGCAGGACCACCTTTCCTTTGTAAGAGGAAAGAGGCATTTTCTTTCCGTCAATCGAGGTCAACTCGAAATCGTGTACGTTGGCGGCAAATGCGGGCATAAGAGTCAAAGCAGAAGCTAGCGCAAGCAATCGCATGACTCTGTGATGCCGTTGAACCGAGCAGGATTCACAAACTTCAGCGAGGAAGGTAGCGTTCGTGCAGAAGCGACATGTGGTGCTCGACGTGTCCCGCGGTGATGTAGGCGAGTCCACGCACGGACGCTTTGCGGCCGTTGGCGCTGCCTGTGCGGGTCCATGCGCCGGCGGGAAGGTTGCGGAACAGTTCGATTATCGATGTTCGCACCGCTTGGAATTCGTCGACAATGCTGGACCATGTGCGCTGGTCCGCTTCAGAAGGGGCGATGTAGTCGTCCTGTTCGAAGCCGGGTAGATCGGTTTGGTCGTTGCGGGCGATGCGAAGGGCGCGGTAAGCAAAGATCCGTTCGGCGTCGACCACATGAAGAAAGCTTTCGCGGAGGCTCCATTTGCCGGGAGCGTAACGAGTCAGGGACTGCTGTTCCGTTACGGCGCGAAGTTCGGGAAAAATCCGTTTGGTTTGTGCTTCGAGAAACTCGACGAAGTCGCCGTCCGGAACGCGGGACACATAGATTTCCGCGTATGGAGCGTATTCGGAAGGATCAGGCCTGGAGTGCATTTCCTCATGGTAGCGGGAGATCTCTACGTCTAGAATAAGAGCAGATGCGCTCCGCCTTCTTACTGCTGCCCGCACTTGCGATGCTGACAACCGCCCAGCAGGGTCCGCCGCTGCAGCAGTTGAAATTCGCGTGTACTCACGACGATGTCGATGCGCTCGGGTTGAGTTGTTCAGAAGATGAGCCGTGCCCGGTGTTTCTGGAACTGACGAGCGTCGAGAGCATTGGTGCGCGGCTGTTTGTAGCAGGCAATTTCCACACGGAGCGCAATACTCTGTACTCGATTCTTCTTTCGTCGGAAGACAATGGCGCTACCTGGACCGAGCCGCACCAGCGCATTCGCGGAGGCAGCCTCGACCAGATTCAATTTGTCGATTTCCAGCATGGCTTCATCAGCGGAGGCGTGATCGGTTCCCTGCCCCGCGATCCGTTTCTGCTGGTGAGCACGGACGGTGGCAAGTCGTGGCGAGACCGGCCTGTGTTCGACGAAGGACGCATCGGGACCATCGCGCAGTTCTTCTTCGAATCCAAGAACAATGGGATGCTGCTGTTCGACCGGACCAAGCGGCCGGAGGACGGTAACCGGTATGAGTTGCACGAAACGATGACGGCGGGCGACACGTGGATCCCCAAACAATTCAGTTCGAGACCACTCCAGTTGAAGCGCGCGCAACTCAGCGCCGAAGAGCGCGGCTGGCGCTTGCGGGAAGATTCGAAGACGAAGAGCATCCGGGTCGAGCAGAAGAACAGTTCCTGGACGCCTGTGGCGGTTTTCCCGATTCGGGCAGGTGAATGCAAGCCGGTGGTCGAACCCAAGACTTCGGGAAACTGAAGTATCGCGGCTGCGGGTTATCATAGGTGGAAGCTTGAACGAACCCAACTCGAAACTGGTCTCGCATCCCCTGTTGGACCGGATCAGTCAACGCACCCGGTCGCTGATTCTCGTCGGCCTGTGTACGGTATTCGGCGCGGCCGCGCAAATCCTCATGAAAACCGGAGCCAAGGGGCTTCCTCCTGCAAGCGGACTCCTCGATACGCTGATCGGCATTTTCACGAACCCGTATCTTTTCACGGGTTACTCACTCTACGGCGTCAGCGCGGTGCTGCTCATTCTGGCGCTGCGCCACGGCGAATTGTCGATCCTCTATCCGGTGATCGCATTGACGTACGTCTGGGTGGCGATCCTCTCGGTCCTGATCTTCAACGAACAGATGCCACCGTTACGGATCGCCGGAATCACAACCGTTGTGCTGGGAGTCGCCATTCTGGGGAGATCGCGTTGACCGGAGCCACCGTCTATACCCCGATCTCGTCGATGTTGTGGGTGGTCTTTGCCTCCGTCATTGGATCTCTGGCTGCTGTGCTGCTCAAGGGCGGCGCCATCCGGATCGAGCGCAACCTGATTTCCCTGCTGACGAACTGGCGGCTGGCCGGCGGGATCCTGATGTATGTGGTCTCTTCGCTGTTCTTCGTGCGGGGCATCAAGCAGGGCGAGTTGAGCATTTTGTATCCGATGGTCGCCGTCGGATACGTATTCTCGCTGCCTTTGTCGAAGGTATTCTTTCACGAGCCGCTGACCCGCGAAAAGATCGTCGCGGTTGGCCTGATCCTGTGCGGCGTCGCCATGCTGGCGCAGAGCGTGACCCGCTAAGGTTTCGATCCGCCTTCGGTCAGATCGACGTATTCCGCGCCTTTCGGAATCTGAAACAGGAACATTCCGTCCGCCAGGGGCGGATTGAGTTTCTCGGATGCGAACTCGAATTCGAGAATCGAGTGATCGTGCCCGACGACACGCAGGCGCTCGATCCGGCCATCCCGATACGCTTTGAATCCGACTTCCGAGTATGGTGACTTCGGATTCCGCGGGGAACAGGTGATCCAGAGCGCTTCGCCCTCGCTGCGGCTGGTGAAGGAAGCGAAATCACGCTGAAAATCAAGCTTGCCGAGCAGGAAGGCGAGAGGCGCCCGCATGTCATCCGCCTCTTTGATACGCAACTTCTCAACGCGGTTCGCGGCGGGCGAGTAATAGTAAACATCCTTGCCATCCGACACAAACAGCTTGCCTGCAGGTTTCTGATACGCCCACCGCATCCTGCCCGGCTTGCGCAAGTACAGTTGACCCCATTCCGAGGGGCGAGGCCGGCCCTGAAACGTGTAGGCTTCGGAGAAGTTCATCTGCAGCGTCACGGCTTTGTTGTAGCGATTCTCGATGGCCTTGAGTATTCCCATGACATCGAGGTCTTCGGCTGGCAAAGCGCTCGCGCCGCAGAACCAAAGGCAGCAGGTGATAAAGCGGATCCGGTTCAACTCATCCGTATGTTAGCGTAGCGCTGCGAGAGACAGGAGCGGGGCGGAGTATCGGATAATGAAAGATGGCTTCTTCTACGGTTACGGATGCAGCGAGCACGCCTGCACAGGCGTCTTCCACGCGTTCCTTTGCCGCATGGGCGAACCTTTCGTATTACTGCATCGGGCACTTCTTCATCGATTTGTATTCGAATGCCCTCGGCGTATTCGCTCCGGTTCTCGTCGACCGGATGGGGATTTCGCTGACGCAAGCCGGTTTCCTCGGCGGCTTGATGTCGTTTTCATCTTCCGTGACGCAACCCCTTTACGGATACCTGTCGGACCGGTTCGGAAGCCCGCTGTTCGCGATCCTCGCTCCTGCCGTAGCTGGACTCTTTATCTCTTCGCTGGGCCTGGCGCCCAACTACGCGTGGCTCGTTTTTCTCGTATTCATGGGCGGCGCGGGCATTGCATCCTTCCACCCCGCCGGATCGGCCCGGGCGGCGCAGGGTCTGGAAGACCGCAGGCAGCTCGCGATGGCCATCTTCATCAGTTCCGGCACGCTCGGTCTCGCGTTCGGTCCCACTTTCTATTCGTATCTCTTCGAAACCATCGGATTCGAGAAGGCGCACTATGGCGCTTTAGGCGGAGTGTGCGCGACGTTGCTGATGATCGCACTGCTGCCCAAGCACGATCATGTGCACAGCCATGGCCGCCCGACGTTCGATCTGGAGCCGCTCAAGGCAGTATGGAAGCCGCTGACGATCCTGTACTTTTGTGTGTTTCTCCGTTCGATCGTCCAGATTTCATTCTCCGCATTCCTGCCGTTGTATCTGCATCGTGAGCGTGGGCTGTCGCTGACGAGCGCAAGTCACGTCTTGTCGGTCTATCTTGCGGCTGGCGCGCTGGGCGGCCTGCTGGGAGGCAACCTCGCCGACCGATTCGGACCGAAGCGCGTGATTCAGGCGTCGTTCCTCGGCAGCGTTCCGTTGCTCGCGCTGTTCTTCTTTGCATCCGGCTGGATCGCGAATGCCGGACTGATTCTCGGCGGGCTGATTCTCTTGTTCACCATTCCCGTCAATGTGGTGATGGCGCAGCAACTGGCGCCGACACAAACGGGTACAGTGTCGTCGTTGATGATGGGCGCCTCTTGGGGAATGGCGGGGCTTATCGCGATCCCGATTGTCGGGTGGGCAGGCGATCACACGAGCCTGCACACGGCGCTGGCGTCGTTGCTGGTGGCGCCTGCTTTGGGATTCCTTTTGACTTTGCTGCTGGATGGAAGCGAGGCTAAGCGAGCATGAGCAAAAAGGCGGTATGCCTTCTCAGCGGAGGTCTCGATTCCTCGACCTGCCTGGCTTGGGCCAGGCGAGAAGGATTTGACTGCTATGCGCTGAGCTTCGACTACGGACAGCGGCATAAGGTCGAACTCGATGCAGCGCGACGCGTGGCGTCTGCGGTTGGAGTATCGCGCCATGTCACGGTTCCAATCGATCTGCGCGTTTTCGGAGGCAGTGCGCTCACATCCGACGACATCGCAGTGCCGAAGCATCGCGATCTGGCGGAGATGTCAACGGGCATTCCAGTCACGTACGTGCCGGCGCGCAATACGATTTTTCTTTCCTACGCCCTCGCCTGGGCGGAAGTGCTCGAAGCCTCGGATATCGTGATCGGCGTCAACGCGATCGATTACTCAGGTTACCCGGACTGCAGGCCGGAGTTCATCGGGGCCTTCGAGACGCTGGGCAATCTGGCGACAAAGTCCGGCGTCGAGGGCCGGACACATCTCAAGATTCACACTCCGCTGATCGAACTGACCAAAGCCGGCATCATCCGGCTCGCGCTCGACTGCGGCCTGGATCCCGGACTGACTCATTCCTGCTATGATCCTGATGAATACGGTAATGCTTGTGGAGAATGTGACTCATGCCTGCTAAGAAGAAAGGGGTTCGCGGAACTCCAACTCAGCGACCCGCAGCCCGGAAGAAAGCAATAAAGAAAACAATCAAACAAACGGCGAAGAAGTCAGCCCCCAGGAAAATTGGGAAAGCAGCCAGCGCGAAGCCTGCAGCAAAGAAGCAGCGGCTGCCGGCCGTAACCCTCGCACCCGTTGTCATCGAACCTGTCATCGAGATCCAGCCCGTGGAGGAAAACCCGGCGCCGGAGTCTCCAGTGTTCACCATGGAAGAAGCGCGAGCCCGAGCGCCGAAGGCACTGGTCATCTCCGAAATCTTTTCCTCAATACAAGGCGAAGGCCAATATGTTGGCGTTCCATCCACCTTCATTCGGCTTGCTGGCTGCAATCTTCGCTGCGTTTGGTGCGACACCCCTTATACTTCCTGGAAGACCGAAGGGGCCTCTGAGTGGATGATGGGCGGCATCCTCGGACAGGTGCGGCGTCTCGGCAACCGGCATGTGGTTGTGACCGGAGGCGAACCGATGTTACAGGATTCCGTCGCGCTGCTCACCCACCGGCTGCGCGAAGATGGCGCATTCATCACGATCGAAACCGCGGGTACAGTGTACCAGCCGGTTGTTTGCGACCTGATGAGCATCAGCCCCAAGCTGGCGAACTCGGTTCCGAAGCATCGCGAGGGCGGACGCTGGGCTGTGCGGCATGAGAGCCTGCGATACAACCCGGAAGTTTTGAAGAAGCTGATGACGCAATACGACTACCAGTTGAAGTTCGTCGTTCAGAACCCCGAGGACATCGAAGAGGTCCGCAAGATCGTAGAGGAAACAGGCGCTGTCGCGGAAAAGGTCCAACTGATGGGCGAAGGCACCGATCCCGGCACGCTGTTCGAACGCGCCCAGTGGATCACGGAAGTGTGCAAAAACCTGGGCTACCGGTACACGCCGCGTTTGCACATCGATCTCTGGGGGAATGAACGGGGCAAGTGAGCACTTCTGCCGCGGGGGCGACCGCCGAGCAGCAGGCCCCTCGCTTCCCGAATATTTCGCACCTTCACACGTATTTCTTCTTTCCGTTTTCCATTGACAAGGATGCGGTAAGGAAGGACCATGCCGAAATCTGGCGGCGGCATCCGCTCTGGATCGACGGTCTCGATGCGTGGATTGCCGCGCATGGCGGCGCCGATCCGGTTTCATCGAAGCTTGGCCGATGGAAGCGGGCTTCGTATTCCGAGTTCGATCTCGAATCGTCGGCTTATCAGGACATGGTCTTCTTCCATCCGTTCGTGCGGCGCGTGTTCTTCGACACGACGGGCATGGCGGATCCCAAGGAAGAGGCGGAGTCGCTGCTGCGCTTCTACACTTTGGATGTCCCGGACGGCAAGCGGGTGCTGCTGCAGGCGGACGACTCGCGGGGGCGCAAGATTTCCGCGGAAATCACTGCGTTCCGGCTGATGATGTTCGCCAATGGCATCGGGATCCTGTCGATCAGCGTCGAATGCCACGACATTCCTGGCGCGCAGGCGCTCTGGATGAACGAGATGATGCGCAAGGTGTATCCCTCGAGCGGACGCCAACTGCGCGAAGGCCGCATGCCGCGGCGGCAGGCGCTCATACTCGAAGATGCAGACGTCTGCACCAAACTGATTGAAGAGTGCTGGGAACATCCGGCGATCGCGAACTACCAGCCTCCGCTGTCGAAGGTCATCAAGGGCCTGCTGTACTTCACGAATTACGAACGGCAGGAATACGAACCGGTGCTCGACGAGCGCATGATCGTGTACACGTACCTGGCGATCGATCCGCGATCCGTGCCGGAGGATTACGCGGACTCGCAGGACTACCAGGTGTTCCTCAGCCGCGTGTTGTATGTCGACCGCGCGGGCGCCAATTACCGCTACGATCGCAGCTTTCTCGCGGAGGAGATGAGGAAATACGTGTATCGCCGCTGGGCGCATCAGGGCACGTATTATGGCTTCTCAGCATACAGCAACATCACGCTTTGCATCGGGAACTTCGACTGCGACGACCATCTGCTGCGCGAGGGATTCCTCATCCACCGGATGTTCCGGTCGCGCTATTACCTGATGGCCGTCATCGCGCTGTTCTACCGGGCAACGCTGCTCGACATGAACGAGCGGACCGCGCTCATTTCCAAACGCCTGTTCCGCGACTTCCACGATGACCGCGAGTTCCGGCAGGAGAACATCGACGCGGCCAACGGCATGTTCGTCGAGTTCCTGCACTTTGCGAACTTCTGGCACTTCGACGAACTGGCGAACAAGGATGAAGAGCAGGAGCATTTCGAAATGCAGTGCTCTGCGTTCCGCATTCAACCGTCACTGACGGAGGTCGAACAATCGGTACGCCGGTTGAACTCGTCGTTGAACGAATACTACGAGAGCCGGCAGATGGCGGCGGTTAACCGGCTTGCTGTTTTGAGCCTCGTTTTCGGTTGCGGCGCCGTGCTGACCGGGTTCTTCGGCATGAACTTCGGCGGCATCTTCCGCGGGTTGTTCTTCGAGAACCATACGTGGGCACAGGCCGCGGCGGTGGGTTTTGTTGCGCTCGCGACCTTGCTCGCATTCGCCTACGGCGGTTATCTGATTGCGGCTAACTGGCAGGATTACCGCGATGCCGCGAATCCGCGGCGGCGGCGTGGACCGCTCGATTCGGTGAGCGTCAAGCGGATCGACTGATTACTTCACTTCGACCAGGATCATGTCGAATCGCTTGAATCCGGTGTTGGTTCCGGCGTGCGTCGTGGGTCCCTGGCTCCAGCGGACTTCGCCGGCAGGCATCTTCATTTCACTGGTCGAGCCGTCGATCAGTTTGACGTTCGCACTGATGTCGGTGAGAAGCACGACGACGCGGCCGCGCCCGGTGTGTTCGTGCATGATTTCCGACTTGCCGGCTTCCCGCCAACTGCGGAAGACTCGGACCTGATCATTCTCGAATAGCAGCACGTTGTGTTTGGGATCGATGGCAACGGGGTCGAGTTTCGGGTCACGCTTCGGCGGCGTTGCGGGCGCGGGTTGTTTCAACTCGATCTCGACTACACGGATCGCGGTTCCGCCGACATTGTGACTGGTGTGGATGGGACCTGTGGGGCTCCACGCCGCTTGCTCCGGCTTCCACTTCTGATGTTCGACCTTGCCGTCTTCATAGCCGATATCAATGGCGCCTCTGTCGAGATACACCATCACGCGATTGGTCGGATGAATGTGCGGCTTACTCTTCGCGCCCGGCTTGCTGACGACCTTGAGGATTTTGACGAACTCGTTATCAACCTTGACGGGGTTGTCGTCCGCAAGAGCAACGAAGCTGAGTACAAACAGGAGTGGGGACATGGTTACCTTCTGTTAGAGCGCACCCTTGGCGGCGAGCGAGTCGATGTCGGCCTCGGCGTAGCCGAGTTCCTGGAGGATCTCCCGGGTGTGTTGCCCGATCTCGGGGGCTAACGTAGGCTCGCGCTTGGTGACGCCTTCGAGGTGCATGGGGCTGTCGACGGTGCGGTACGGCGCGTCCTTCACGTCGCGAAACACGCCGTTGGCGTTGAGTTGCGGATCATCGGGGAGATCGACTGTCGAAGGCACGATGCCGAAGAGTACGTCACATTCCGCGAACCGGGCTTTCCAGTACGCGAGTGGATGTTCGCCGATTTCTTCGTCCAGGAGCGCGATCAACGCGACGTGATTCTTCGCGCGCGCTTCTGCGCTTGCAAGCAGGGGATCATTGACCCAATCCGGACGGTTCAGCGCAGTGCACAAGCGATTCCAGTCGCGCTCACCATCGAGCAGGCAGAAGAGGACCCGTTGATTGTCGGAGGTCCTGTAATGGTTGACCAGCGGATTGTGCGCGGTCTCGCGGCGGCGTTTTACGGGCCATACGGCATCGCCGCAGAGCGCCGCCTGCGTGAGGCTTGCGTTGGACCAGACGCCGTTGTGCGCGAGCGTGGTCCAGACCTTGCCGCCTTCGCCGGTCTGCTGACGCCGCAGCAGCGCGAGCAGGACGGCTGAGAACAAACTGACCGATGTCGGATGATCGCCGAAGCCGCATGGCGATAAGGCAGGGTCCGCGTTCTCGTAATGCAGGAAGCTCATCAGGCCGCTGCGCGCGTAGTAGGCCGTCATGTCATAGCCTGGCTTCTCGGCTTCCTCGCCCTGCTCGCCGTACCCAGTCACCATCGCGTAAATGAGGCGTGAATTGAGAGACTTCAAGTCCTCGTAGCGAAGCTTGAAGCGAGCCTGCATTTGCGGCTGGTAGTTGGTGATGAGAACATCCGCCTGGGCAACGAGTTGATGAAAGATCTTCTGCCCGCCTTCCGAGCCGAGGTTGATCGCAAGCGACCGCTTATTGCGGTTGTCGACCTGGAACGCATAGTTGTGCGAACTGGCCGGCATCGCCACGTTCTTGTAGAGCATCCGGAAGGGATCGCCGCCGGGCGGGCGCTCGATCTTGATGACCTCCGCGCCGAAGTCCGCAAGCATGGCTGCGGCCGACGGCGCGGCAATATAGGTCGCGGCGTCGATGACGCGCAGACCGGCTAGAGGAAGAGATTGGGTGCTGGGGCTGGACACTGCTCGTTCAAGCAGTATACAGGGTTGTTACTTCTTTCCGGTGGGGATGGCGTCGCCGAGATTCATCGAACCGCCGCCTTCGCTGACGTAGTTGCGGTTCCATGCCGGCGTCTCAACCGTCACGTCGCCGGTGACCACGCACTGGCAACCGAGGCGCGAGTGCAAGGTGAGGTCCGCGGCCATGTCGAGACGATCCAATTCGTCGTCATCCGCAGGGAGAACGTTGTTCTCGCCTTCCTTGATCCAGACATGACAGGTAGTGCAGGCGCAACTGCCGCCGCATGCATGTTCGAGCGGGATGTGAAAATTCAGCGCGACATCGAGCAGAGACTCCGGCTTGCCATGATCCGAGTAGGGCAGCTTGCCGCTCTCGAATTCGACCGTCTTCTCGCTTCCCTTGCCGTCGTAGTTTCGAAACGTAACCTTGGGCATCTACACTTATCCTCGCTTTGGATGCTGCGGAAGTCCATCCGGATTCGTCATACTGAAAAAACAGTGTTCCAAACAGTAGAAAACAGGGTGCGGGAGGCTATTCGTGTCCACATCCTCAACAAATACGGCCTCGACGTCGAGGTGATCGTAGAAGAACCGAAGCAGGCATCGTTCGGAGAAATGGCGCTCCCGGTGGCGTTTTCGCTCGCCCGGGGCTTGAAGAAGGCGCCTCGCGCGATCGCGACCGAACTGATCGCGGACCTGCCGGCGATCGAGGGCGTGTCATCGCTCGAGGTGGCCGGCAACGGGTACATCAACCTTCGCCTGGACCGCGGCGCATACGCGTTGTCGATGGTCACAGGCGGCGAGACGTTCGAAGCCAAGCCCGGCAAGATCATCGTCGAACACACCAACATCAACCCGAACAAGGCCGCGCATATCGGACACCTGCGGAACGCCGTTCTCGGCGACACCTTCGTGCGCATGTTGCGCGCGACGGGTAACGAGGTGGAGGTCCAGAACTACATCGACAACACGGGCGTGCAGGTCGCAGATGTGGTGGTCGGGTTCCACTTCATCGAAAAGAAGAGGCTGGCCGAAGTGCGGGCGATGATCGAATCGCCGGAGCGGCCGTTCGATTACGTGTGCTGGGATCTGTACGCGCGGACCTCGCAGTATTACGACGCGCATCCGGAAGCGAAGCAGTGGCGCGCGGATACCCTACATGCGATTGAGTCCGGTCACGGCGAGATCGCGGAACTCGGGCATCTGGTTGCGGACGCGATCGTGCAATGCCACGTGAGGACGATGCTGCGGCTGGGCATCGTGTACGACGTGCTGCCGCGCGAAAGCGAGATCCTGCACCTGCAGTTCTGGGCAACTGCGTTCGAACAGTTGAAGGAACGCAAGGCGATTTACTTCGAGACCGAAGGCAAGGCCAAAGGCTGCTGGGTGATGCCCGCCGACGCGTTCAAAGACGTGAAGGGCGAGGACGCGGATGACGGCAAGATCATCGTGCGTTCGAACGGCACGGTGACGTATGTCGGCAAGGACATCGCGTATCAGATGTGGAAGTTCGGCCTGCTGGGCAAGGATTTCCACTACAAGAAACTGCTCACGTACGAGAACGGTCACGAGTTGTGGCAGAGCACAGTGGATCCGCAGCCGGGCGAGAAGAAGTTCGGCGGCGGACGCGAGGTGTACAACGTGATCGACTCGCGGCAATCGTATCTGCAGGACGTGGTGGTCGCGGGCTTGCGTGCGTTGGGGTACAACGATCAGGCCGAACGTTCGATCCACTTCGCATATGAGATGGTCGCGCTGTCGCCGCGCACGTGCGTGGAACTCGGCATCGAGCTTTCGGAAGAAGACAAGAAGAAGTCGCACGTCGAAGTGTCGGGCCGCAAGGGTTTGGGTGTGAAGGCGGACGATCTCATCGACAAGCTGATCGAGAATGCGCGGGCTGAAGTGGATTCTCGTAATGCCGATGTCGACGAGGCTTCGCGCGCCCGCGTCGCACGGCAGATCGCTGTGGGCGCGTTGCGGTATTTCATGCTCAAGTACACGCGCAATACGGTGATCGCCTTCGATTTCCAGGAAGCGCTCGCGTTCGTGGGCGATGCGGGACCGTATGTGCAGTACGGCGCGATGCGTTCGACGAAGATCATCAAGAAGTTGGCGGAAGAGGGGATCCAACTCGATACGGCTGCGCTCGCGTCATTGCCGGTCGGCGAGTATCTCGCGGACGAGAAGCTGTGGGAATGCGTGGTGCTGGCGTCAAAGAGCGGCGTTGCGCTGGCGCGCGCCGTTGCGTCGGGTGAACCGGCGCACGTGGCGAAGTACGCGCTGAATCTGGCACAGAGCTGGTCTGTGTTTTATGACCGGTTCCGCGTGAAGGACGAAACCGATCCGAAGCGGCAGCAGTTCCTGCTGTGGATGACCGATCTGTACCGGCGCGAGTTCCAGCGGACGCTCGATGTTCTCGGTATCGAAGCGCCGGACTTCATGTAGGACTCAACGCTTCACAGGCCAGACGACCCCCTGATTCTTTTTCGCAACCGGGGCCAGCCCCTTGTAGGAGAATTTCTGCAAGCGCTGGCCCCGATACGTTTCGGTCGTGTAGATGTTGCCCTTCGAATCCGTTGCGATGCTGTGCACGCCGTAGAACATACCGGGCTGACGTCCGCCGTCGCCGAATGCCGTGAGGACTTCGAGTGTTTCGCGCAGAATCACATGGACCTTCTGATTCGACCCGTCGGCGAGATACAGATACTTCTGCTCTTTGTCCTTTGAGAAGGCGATGTCGAAGGCGGATCCGTCGCCGAGAGTGTTCTTCTCGATGACGACTTCTTTAACGAACGTGCCGTCCTGCTTGAAGACCTGGATGCGGTTGTTGGGACGGTCGCAGACATAGAGGAGTCCGTCGTTGGAGAGTTCCGCGCAATGGACCGGACTGCGAAACTGTTTCGCCGGCGGATCGTTGGGATTGTAGGGACCAAGGTTCGTATCATCGGGCTTGTTGCCGTATGCGCCCCAGTGCCGTTTGTACTTGCCCGTGTCGGCATCGAAGACGATTACGCGCTTATTGCCATAGCCGTCGGCGACGATCAATTCGTTGGTCTTGGGATCGACAAGCAGTTTCGCAGGTCCCTTGAGATTCTCGACATCGTTGCTGCCTTTGCTCTTGCCCGCCTTGCCGATCTGAGCCAGGAACTTACCATCCCGAGTGAACTTGAGGATCATATTGTCGTGGTAGTAACCGGCGCCGGCAGTGTAGCCTCCGCCTGACGCGGGTACGGGTTCCGGGTTCGGAGCCTTGCCGCGGCCGTTACCGCCGATCCACACGTTGCCTTTGAAATCGACGGTGATGCCGTGATTGGAGTCGGGCCATTCATAGCCGGGTCCCGGACCTCCCCAGTGACGCAGCAGGTTGCCCTCTGAGTCGAACTCCAACACCGGAGGCGCCGCGGCGCAGCATTCCGCGGCCTTGGGGTTCGCTTGCGCGTAGAGTTCCATGCGCTCGAGCGCGGCGCCGCGATGGATGATCCAGACGTGATCCTTTTCATCAATGCTGACGCCGATCACGCTACCGATGACCCAGTGATTGGGCAGCGGCTTCGGCCAGAACGGATCGACCTCGAAGCGTGGCGCCTGCGTGGTCGCGGCTTCGACCACAGCGCGGCGCTCCATCCACAGGGAACCAGCGCCAAGTGCGGCGACGAGGCCGGCAAACGCCCATATCTTACGCTTCATCGGTATAGTCTCCGTTTTGGAATTACACTACTATACACGTTTGATCTCTTCGAAACAGTTCGGCTTGGCGGTGGCGATCACGGCGCTTCCGCTGCTGGCACATGACATCCCGCGCGATGTGACGGTGCAGGCTTACCTGCGCCCGACCGGCGGCGGTTTCCTGCAACTGGTGCTGCGCGCGCCGCTGTCTTCGATGCGCGATATCGAGTTTCCGCAGCGAGGTCCGGGCTACTTGGATTTCGACGCGGCGGGTCCGGCGCTCGAGAATGCGGCGCGGTTGTGGCTACTGCAGGCGGTCGATGTGTATGCAGATGGCGTTCGATTGCCGGCGCCTCGCGTCACGGCTGTGCGGGCGTCGCTCGACTCAGACAAGGCGTTTGCTTCTTTCGATGATGCAATGGCAACGGCGAGGAGTCCGAGATACACGAACGACGTGAACCTGTACTGGAACCAGGCGATGCTCGATGTTGTGGTCGAGTACGATGTCCGGCCGGGCGTTGCGAGGTTCGGCGTTGAGCCCAGGTTCGGCCGGCTGGGACAAAACGTTTTGACTGTTCTTCGTTTTGTGCCTGCGGCCGGCGTGGTGCGAGCGTATGAGTTTCGCGGAGATCCGGGATTAGTGGACCTCGATCCGTCGTGGACTCAATCAGCGCTTCGATTCGTGCGGCTAGGATTCGAGCACATCCTCGAAGGGTACGACCATCTCCTGTTTCTGTTGTGCCTGGTGATTCCGTTTCGCCGTTTCCTGGCGTTGATTCCGGTGGTGACGGCATTCACGGCGGCACACTCGGTGACACTGATTGCGTCTGCATATGGGATGGGGCCGAGCGCGTTGTGGTTCGCGCCGGCAGTGGAGACTGCGATTGCCGTCTCGATCGTGTATATGGCGCTGGAGAACATCGTGCGCGAGAAGGGCGTCGAACATCGGTGGCTGGTGGCGTTCGCATTCGGACTCGTACACGGATTTGGATTCTCGTTCGCGTTGCGCGAGTCACTGCAGTTCGCGGGAGAGCATTTGCTGACGTCGCTGCTTGCGTTCAACGTGGGTGTTGAGATCGGACAGGTGCTGGTGCTTCTGGTCGCGATACCGCTATTGGATCTGCTGTTCCGGCGGGTTGTAGCGGAGCGGATGGGCACGATCCTGCTGTCTGCGTTCATCGCGCACACGGGCTGGCATTGGAGTTCGGAACGGTTTGCGACTCTGCTGCAGTATCGCATCGAGTGGCCGGCGTTCGACGCGGCATTCTGGGCACTTTCGCTGCGGTGGTGCGCGATATTACTCTTGCTGGCAGGGGCACTCTGGTGGATCCACAACGCAGTCGCACAACGACGGCGCACCGCGTCATCCGAAGGTTGATCGCGTGCGTGGCTCTTGCCGCGCCGGTCCTTGCGGACGAGGTGGAGGAACGCGCGCGGGCGCTAATCTCGCAGATGACTCTTGCCGAGAAGGTCTCGCAGCTGGGACACGAGTCGCCTGCGATCGAACGCCTCGGGATCCCGGCATACAACTGGTGGAACGAAGCGTTGCATGGTGTGGCGAGGTCCGGCAGGGCGACTGTGTTTCCGCAAGCGATCGGACTGGCTGCAACGTGGGATGTCGACCTCATGGCTCGAGTCGCGACAGCGATCTCGGATGAGGCTCGCGCCAAACATCACGAGTATGTGCGCCAAGGCCGGCGCGACATTTATCAGGGACTCACATTCTTCTCACCCAACATCAATCTGTTTCGGGATCCACGATGGGGCCGCGGGATGGAGACGTATGGCGAGGATCCGCTGTTGACCGGACGCATGGCGGCAGCCTTCATTCGTGGGATGCAGGGCGAGGATCCGATGTACCTGAAGACTGCGGCGACAGCCAAGCATTTTGCGGTCCACAGCGGTCCGGAACTGCTGCGGCATTCGTTTGATGCGCGGGTCAGTGAGCAGGATTTGCGCGCGTCGTACCTGCCGCAATTTGAACTCGCGGTGCGAGAGGGGCGCGCGGAATCCGTGATGTGTGCATACAACGCGGTGAACGGCGTGCCAGCCTGCGCCAGCTCGGATCTTCTCGACACGCGATTGCGCAAGGAATGGGGTTTCCAAGGATACGTGGTGTCGGATTGCTGGGCGATCACGGACATTCAGCAGGGACATGGATACGCGAAGACGCCGGAAGAGGCTGCTGCGGCGGCGTTGCGCGCAGGGACGGACCTGGCGTGTGGACCGGAGTATGCGAACCTGCTCGCGGCGGTGGAACAGGGGTTAGTGGCGGAGTCCGAGATCGACCGCGCGCTGGCTCGCCTGCTGCGCGTGCGGTTGCGGTTGTTCGATGAGTCGAATCCGTATCGAAACATTTCGATGGAGGTTCTCGACAGCCCGAAACATCAGGAACTGGCATTGGAGGCGGCGCGAAAGTCCATCGTGCTGTTGAAGAACGAAGCAGGCGCGCTGCCGCTTGCGAAGACCGTGCACACGCTTGCGGTGATTGGCCCAAACGCGGATGATCGCAGCATGCTGCTGGGCAATTACAGCGGATATCCGAGTTCCGCGGTCACGCCGCTGGCGGCTTTGCGGGATCGTGTGCCGGTTGTGCACTACGCCAAGGGCAGTGGACTCACGGACGGAGTTCCGGCGCTCGAGACGTTTCCCTTCCCTCTGGCCGGCCGCTACTATGCGAGTCACGAGTTCAGCGACGACGACCCGCCCGAGGTCGAGATCGCAAGTGAGATCGTGGACTTCGACTGGTGGACGGGATCGCCGGGTGCTCGTTGGAGCGGTCGATTTGTCGCGCCGGAATCCGGCACGTTCTATCTCGGCGCAGAGGGACAGAATGCGTTCGAGTTGTACATTGATGGCCGGCTGATCGCGACGACGTATCACATTACCGAGAGAGGTCTCGGCTATGCGCCGGTCGAGTTGCTGGCCGGCCAGGAGTATGAGATCCAGCTCGATTTTCACGCATTTCAGAATGACGCGAGTATCCGGCTGCTCTGGTCGAAACCTGAAGCCGGACGCCTGGAAGAAGCAGTCGAGGCCGCGCGGCATGCGGACGCCGTAGTGATGTTCCTGGGGCTTTCGCCGCGGCTCGAAGGGGAGGAGATGGAAGTTTCCGCGCCGGGGTTTGCAGGCGGCGATCGCACGGAACTGACGTTGCCGGCCATGCAGCAGCGTTTGCTCGAAGCCGTCGTCGCTACCGGCAAACCTGTGGTGCTCGTTCTGATGAGCGGTAGCGCCCTCGCGGTGAACTGGGCGCAAGAGCATGTGCCGGCGATCCTGCAGGCGTGGTATCCGGGCCAGGCTGCGGGAACCGCGATCGCCGACGTTTTGTTCGGCGACTACAATCCGAGCGGCCGATTACCCATCACGTTCTACCGCTCCGCCGAGGACCTCCCGCCGTTCGACGACTACAACATGGCAGGCCGCACGTACCGCTACTTCGAGGGCACGCCTTTGTACCCGTTCGGCCACGGCCTGAGCTACACGACCTTTGAACAAAGCGCGCCAGTGTTCGAGGGCAATCAGGTTCGCGTGACGGTGACCAACACAGGCGGCCGTGCGGGTGAACAGGTCGTTGCGGTGTACTCGAAAGGCTCGCCACGCGAACTCATCGCGTTCGGGAAGGCCATGCTCAAGCCGGGTGAATCGAAAACAGTGACGCTAGTGCAATACCATCGAAGCAACGAATGATCTGCGTCGGGAACATGACTCCGCCCATCGTCAAGGGCGCCAACGTCATCGATTTTTGTTTGGAACATTTCGAGCCTGTTTTGTCGAAGGACTCGCCGGTTTCCCCCGCGTTCTTCCTGCACGTCGCAGGCGTATCGGCTGAGGATCAGACGGCTGCGTTCTGTCTCGTTCCGCGCGATTCGACGCGGCCCGTGCAGGCGTTTCTGGCGCGCTGGGGACGAACCGGCGTTGGCCCGACGAACTTCATGCCGATCCCGTCGCAGGTGGAAGACGACGGGCGTCCGGCGATCGACATCTACGGGCATCAGGCGTCGAACTTCAACTGGCGGAACTGCCAGTGGGAGGTCGCCCAGATCGTGTCGCCTTCGTCGCTCGACATCCCCTCGATTGACGGCGAAATCGTGGAGACGCCGGAGAACGTATCCGGACCCTGGGCATTTCGCAACGGTGTTGCGGTCGCGAATCTCAAGACGCTGGCGGAAGGCGAGCATCCGGAACTCGGCATCGTCAAAGAAGCTGACGGCCTGGTGCGTTTCGGCGGGCGCATCTGGCGGATTGAGAATGAGGCGCAACCCAAGCTTTTGGGGTTCGATACGCAGTCGGCGGGCTTGCAGAGTACGCTCGACGAAGTGTGGGCGGGCATCGGCGGGCAGGAGGAAGCCAAGCGCGAACTGATCCGCGCGATCCAGTGGCCCGTGCTGTATCCGGAGTTGTTCGTGCTATTCAAGCGCCGCCGCAGCCGCGGCGTGCTGCTCTATGGACCTCCGGGATGCGGCAAGACGCTGCTCGGCAA
>CAZVKC010000043.1:0-5867 GCA_964627455.1 uncultured Solibacteraceae bacterium
GTTAGCTGCCGGGAGTCGGCGTAGGCGAGCAGAGGTTCGCCTTTCACGTACTCCATGACGAGGTACGCAAGGCCTTTGGGGGTCGAACCTCCGTCAAGAAGTCGCGCGATATTCGGATGCTCCAGTCTGGCAAGGATCTCGCGCTCACGCTGGAAACGTGCGAGGAACTCGCGCGTCGCGAGGCTCTGGCGCACGACTTTGATGGCGACCTGTTTCTCAAAAGCGCCGTCGGCTCGGCGTGCGAGATAGACGACGCCCATGCCGCCCTCGCCGAGTTCGTGCAGGACTTCGTAGGGGCCCAGGCGGCGTCCCGCCCAGCGTTCGGGTTCGAGGGTCACGGTCGAGGCTGCCGCATCCGCGAAGACACCGGTGGCGCGTTCGCTGGCGGCAAGGAGACGCTCGACATCCGCACCCAGGGAGGATTCCACGTTGGCGAGAAATGCCGGACGCTCGGAAGCGTCCAGCGCCATCGCTTCGTCGAAAATCTGCCGGACTTGCCGGTATCGCTTAGGGTCCATCATAGGGTTCCGCAACCTCTCGCTACACGGGAAGCGCAAACCCGTGGAAAAAGAGCTTAAACTTTTTTGTGAACCCTATCATGGAAATCGGAACCTGGTCCGAGATCACGACGTTGCTGCGCCGGTCCGCAGGAGGCGACGAACAGGCCCGCTCGAAATTGTTCGAAAGCGTGTACCACGATCTGCACCGCATCGCGGTGCGAGTGTTTTCCGGCGAACGCGGCGGCCACACCCTGCAGCCGACCGCGCTGCTCAGCGAGGTCTTCCTCAAAATGTCGAGCGGCGCCACGGTCGAGTATCAGGACCGGGTCCACTTTTTTGCTGTCGCCGCACGGCAGATGCGCCGGATCCTGGTCGATCACGCGCGAGCCCGGAAAGCGGACAAGCGCGGTGGGGACGTCACGATCACCATCCTCTCGGAGATCCCTGATTTCGGCGACTCGTCCACCCGATCTCTCGATCTGCTCGACATCAACGACGCGCTCGATGACCTGGCGCAGCTCGACGAACGAACGGCGCAAGTGGTGGACCTCCGCTTTTTCGCCGGACTCACCGAAGAGGAAACGGCATCGGCCCTCGGTGTTTCGCTGTCGACCGTTCGCCTCGACTGGCGGTTCGCGCGCGGCTGGCTGATCGACCGGTTGGAATCAAGGAAACGCTAGGGACGCCGGGCGGGTTATTGGTATCATGCAAAGCGGATGCCGGATCAGTCCCAGCCGCACGAGCAACAGCCCGCCTCGAATGAACCCGTCGCGCCGCGCGTCACCGCGCTGATTGTTTCCTATAACAGCGTCGAGGCGCTGCGGCGGTGTATTCAGGCATTGCGGGCGTCCAAGGGACGCGACCAATTCGAAATCCTCGTGGTGGACCTCGGCTCGCGCGACGATAGCCCGCGCATGGATTCCGAGTTCGAGGACGTCACCATGCTGCGCCTGCCCAAGCACTTCGGGGCGACCAAGGCGATGAACATCGCCACCCGCACCGCGATGGGCGACTACATCCTGTACCTGGATCCGCACACGGAATTGCGGCCCGATGCGGTCTCGATCCTGATGAAGCGGCTCGATGAGGATGACGAGGCTGCCGCGGTGTGCCCGCTGCTCGAAGATGCCGCGGGAAAACCGGTTCCGCAGGCGTATCGCATGCCGGATCCCAACACGCTGCAGCAGGCCTGTTCCACAGGCGAAATGCCCCTGGCGGCGATCCAGATCGGAGACGGCAGCCAGCCGGTTCCGGTGGAGTACGCCAGCCGCTCGGCGATCATGGTTCGCAAGCAGTTCGTGCAGGGCATGAACTACTTTGACGAACGGTATGGACACTACTGGCCGGACGCCGAACTCGCTTTCCAGATCCGGAAGTCCTCGAAGAAAACCCTGATCCTGCCTGCGGCTCGCGCCACGTGGCACGCCTTCACCGAACCGGCTTCCAAGAAGCTCGAGGCGGACCGCTGGGTGGGCGCCTCGGCGTTTCTCAGCAAGCATTACGGCTTTGGCGCCGGCTTTTCGTTCCTCTTCGGCGCGACGCTAAAGGCGTTGTTTTCCTTCAACTTCGGATTGTTCGTCCCGCTCGCCACGAGCCAGAAGATCGACGGCAACCAGGGCGAACTCTAATTCGTTCTGAATCAGTAAATTACCTTAGACACTTCGCGGGTTTTGCATTTAGACCCTAAGCTTTCCGGTACTGTTCACCGATAGTACTGGTAGCTGCGCCTGTATTTGCAGGGCGCGGGAAGAGAGACGCTCATGGATGCACTGATTTGGCTGTCGCTGCCGCTATTCGTTTCCGCCGGTTCGGCCCTCTTGTGTTACTTCATCATGCAGTCGCGCATGGACGCGGCTCTGGCGAAGGAGCGGGAGGCGCTTGCTGAGGTAACGGCGAAGCTACGGTCACAGCAGGTCAGCATGGACGACCGGATTCGGGCAACACAAGAGGAGACACGCCGCAAGGCGCTCGAGGACTTCATGCAAGAGTTCCGAGTGGAGGAGAGATCGTATACACGCGAGAGCAAGAGCCCGTTTGCGAACAAGAAGTCCATGGTGCTCCAGGAGCGTCTGTTCTTCCGGAATCTTCCGCTGTCCAACTGGATTGAGCATGAGATGGTGGTAGAGGAAGAGGGCAGTCACGCCCTGGGAGTGGGGGGACGGCACTCGGTTTTTACGGCCCGGCAGTTGGGGGACGAGAGCGAGGGCGCATTGAGCCGGCTGCTGGAATCCATCACGAGCCCCGGTCCCAATCCGGCGCTACAGCCGTCCGGCGACTAAGCCCGTTACCAGATATCGCCGGGACGCCAGTCCGCAATGATGCGGGCGTCGAGGTCTAGCCCGGCAAAGCACGGGCTCGACGAAAGCACCATGATGCCGCCGTCATCTTCCGGTGTCGGCAGAATACCCTGTTGCGGGTCTTCCACATGCGAAGGACCTCGCCAGAGAGTCCAGCCCAGGGACTCGTAAAAGCGGTGTTCCCCGCTGGATAACGCCCCTATCGAATATCGTTTGCGGATCACATCCGCCAGACGCTCCATCACTTCAGATCCGAACCCCTTGCGGCGAAGCGACGCTTCGGTCGCGACCGCCTCGACGTAGCCCGTTTCGAAGCGACGATCCCCGAAAACGATGGATCTCGGGACGACCGAACCGTGGCAAAGGATGCGATTGCCATCCGACGCATCGGTGATCCAGACATGCGTGCCGCCGAGTGCGTGGAGCCAGTCGGCTTCTTCGAAATCGCCGTCGAAGGCGAGGTCGAGGAACTCGCGGATCCGCGCCAGTTCCGGCTGGGAAACTTCCGCCGTGCGCGCGGCGTGACACTCAAAGCGGCTGGGAAGAGCCATCAGCGAACGGGCCGCAGGATCACTTCGTCGACCCGGCACTGGCTGCGCAACACGTCCTTGCTGCAGGCTCGCGGCTGGAAATCCGCCGTCAGGCAGACGCGGACTTCCTGCAGAAACCGCCCGCTGCAAACAGCTGCCACTCCGTCCTCTTTCAACTTCGGATTGGCCTGGACGAACCGCTTCTTCAACTCCTGCACATTCGACACCACCTGCCGTTGCGGGCGCTTGTATGGCTCAGGAATCCGCACCGCCTGAAACGCTTTTCGGGCCTCGCCGAAATAACCGGCCGGGTCGAGTCCGCTGCAGGTGCCATGCTTCGTCCACTCATGGCGAATCAATCCGGGACTCGGCATGATATCGAGCATGCCGTCGACCACCGGCCGGGCAATCGGCTCGGTGGAGCAATCCTGCGGCCAGCCCTGTTCGTATTGCGGCCAGAGTCCGTGCAGGACGAAGTCATACTGGCGTTCCCCGGCGCACTGGATATCACCGGGCCTGCTGTTGCCCCGCGACGCGCAATATTCCGGAGACCACGATAGCGAAAGCACGTAGAAGTCGAATTTCTTACCCGTCGATGCCGACCCGCTGGCAGCAGCACCACCGCCACCGTTGCTGTGCTTCTTGCTCCGGGCATGCGATCCGCTCGCCGCGCCAGACTGCGGAGGCGGAGGCGGCGCGCCATGACAGGCAGAAACGAAAAGCAGAGAAAGAAGAAGGGTTCCGAAGCGAAGCATCGTCACCCCAAAATAACAGTTTTCATGCGGGCAACAGGGTACGGTAGAACCCGGAAAATCCGGGGACAACCCCGTATCTTCGCGTGAGAATTCCCGCCGCGAGAATCCACTCTTGTTATATGCGGAGCCGTGTCCTCTGTTTGCCCCTGTTTGCATTACTTCTGGTCCCGATGGCCGCCACAGCCGCGGATTCAGGAAGCCGCGCGTCGTACGTCGGCGGGACGGTCGCGCAACTGCCGCAGGGTTGCGACGGCGCGCTCGATTCGATGGACCAGAGTTACTTCGTGTTCTGGGCGCGCAAAACGAACCTGCGCATTCCCTACGAGCGCATCAACCTGCTCGAATACGGGCAGAAGGTGAGCCGCAGGGTCGCGATGGCGGTGGTCATCTCGCCCGTGTTCCTGCTGGCGAAGAAGCGGCAGCACTTCCTCACGCTCGGGTATCAGGACGAGGAAGGCCGGCAACAGGCAATGGTCTTCAAAGTCGACAAGTCGGACATCCGCACGGTGCTGGTGACGCTCGAGGCGCGCACCGGGTTGAAGGTCCAATATCAGGACGAAGACGCGCGACGGGGAGGCAAGGGGTGAACGTCCCGCTACTTTTGTCGCTCACCCTGGCGGCGGCGAACGATAACGCACCGCCTCCGCCGCCGGCCCAGATCCTCGAGATCAAGCGCGTTTACGTGGATCAACTGACAGGAGGCGCGCCCGCGAACCAGATGCGCGACCTGCTGATCGCCAGCCTGCAGGGCTCCAGGCTGTTCATCATTACCGAAGACGAAAAGAACGCCGACGCCATTCTGCGCGGCGCGGCCGATGAAGACGTGTATACGGAAAACCACGTGATCGACGAAAGCATCAGTGGCCGCGTGGGCATGTCGCGCGGGCGCGGATCCACCAGCAGTTCGAGCAGCGCGAGCCGGACCCGGGACTACGACAGCGGGAGTCTGTCGGTCGGCGAGCGCGAGTCCTCGAAGATCCAGGAACGCCGGCGCGATGCAATGGCGACTGTGCGCCTGGTGATGAAGAACGGGGACGTCGTGTGGTCCACCACGCAGGAATCCGGTGGCGCGAAATTCCGCGGCGCCGGCGCGGACGTCGCCAACAAGATCGCCCGGCAACTGGCTCTGGACATCGACCGGGCTCGCCGGTCCGTCGCGTCCGGGGCTCCTGCGCTGCGTCCCTGAACGGGGATTGCACGCCGGCGCGTCTGACAACGTCTATATTGGAAGGTAGAGGCTCATGAATCCCAACACCGTTCCTTCCGTCCGCCGCCGCCGGATGCTGCAGCGAGGCTTCTCGCTGATCGAACTTCTGATCGTGATCGCGATCATCCTGATCATCGCCGCGATCGCGGTGCCGAAGTTCAACCAGCAGCGGATGCTCGCCAATGAGATGGCGGTGCTGCGGGAACTCGAGACTCTATACAACGCGCAGACCCAGTATTATTCGCAGTTCGGCAAGTACGCCTCTACGCTGACGGAACTCGGTCCGCCGACCAGCGGCGCCGCGGGTCCCAACGGGGCGGACCTCATTCCCAAACTGCTGGCCGAGGGTGCGCACAACGGCTACAAGTACACGCTCACCGGCGCGCAGAGCACATTCGCCGTTTCTGCGCAGCCCGACAGTTTCGGCAACACAGGCCGGCGCACGTTCTACATGGACCAGACCAAGGTCGTGAAGCAGAACTGGTCGCAGGAACCAGCCACGGCGCAGAGTCCCGAGGTCCGGTAACTTTCCTAAGTCCCAGTCATCAATGTGCGCCGCAGTCTGGCGGGCGGTGACA
>CAZVKC010000043.1:5967-20177 GCA_964627455.1 uncultured Solibacteraceae bacterium
CTGGCGGGCGGTGACAGTCTAGACTGTCCCTGGGAACGCCCATGCGGTGGTAGCCGTCGTACCACCACCCGGGTTGCTAAAGGCGGGCGCCTCCGAGGTCGATAGACCGGGGAGAGATGGCGAAATCCTCGAGTGCTGCGTCCCCCGTCACCAAAGCGTGGATCGCGGCTGCCATCCTCGGCGTTCTCGTCGGCGGCCTTTGTTTTGTCATCCTTACTGCGCACAACAGCGTGAAGCCCGGCGTCGGGGCTGGGGACTTCCAGTGGTCCCTGCGAGCGGCGCGGGATCTCGTCGCCGGGCAGGACGTGTACCGGCACGCGCCGGGTCCGCACGCGATTCCCTATCCCTTACCTGCCGCGCTCGCTGCCATGCCGCTGGCGTGGATGCCGGACGTCATGGCGGGCAGCGTCTTCATCGGGATCTCCGTGATGCTGCTGGCTTTCGGCATCATCCGGTCGGGTGAAGAGTGGCGGTTGGCGATGCTCCTCAGTTGGAGCTTCGTGTACGCCTTGCTGTGGGTCCAGTGGACCCCGCTCATCGCCGCGCTCTGGTATCTGCCCGCACTCGCGGCTGCCGTCTGCGTGAAGCCGAACATCGTCTTGCCAATGCTGCTTTCGCAGGGCGACCGGGTGCTGGCGAACTGGAAGAAATGGATCCTGCCGCCAGTGGCCGTATTCGCCGTGAGCCTCGCGTTGTATCCGACGTGGCCGCTGGTCTGGCTGCGGCAACTGGGAACCTACCAGGGGACCTCGCCGCCGCTGTTTTCGATGCCGCTGGGTCCGCTGGTGTTGCTCGCTTTCGCCGGAACCGGTGGCTGGCGCGACCGTCGCGCGTGGCTGCTGGTCACCCTCGCACTGATGCCGCAGCGCATGGTGTACGACCAGCTTGCCATCATGCTGGTCCCCGCCAGGCGGTGGCAGTTGTGGATCCTCATTGCGATGTCGTGGGTGAACTGCGCGATCTTCTTCCAGGGCAACGGTTGGGGCGACGTCCCGATGGGCTGGCAGAACTTCCTGCTCGCGACCCTGTACCTGCCGGCTGTCGCGATGGTCGCGCTGCCGGGGTTGCTGCAGCGCCTGCCCGCTACAATGAAAGTTCATGCGCGCTCTCAATCGCGCCAAGCTGCTCTGGGCATACCTCACCAGGAAGGACGTGACTCGCGGACTCCCGGTGGAGTACATCGTAGAGACGACGGCGAAGTGCAATCTCTACTGCCCGATGTGTCCGCGAGAGACGCATAAGCAGCCCAAAGAGGACATGGAAGACGAAATCTTCCAGCGTCTGGTGCAGGAATCCGGATCCACCGGCGAGCACATGATGCTGATTGGTCTCGGCGAGCCACTCCTCGATCCCAAAATCTTCGACCGCATCGAGTACTGCGACCAGCATGGGGTCGCGACGCTGCTGTCCACCAACGGCGTGCTGCTTGAAGGCGAGAATGCTGAAAAACTGCTGCGGTCGAAACTCGAACACGTGACGTTCAGCTTCGACGGCTCGACGCCGGAATCGTTCGAATACTATCGCAAAGGCGCGAAGTTCGACCGCGTGCGCGATAACTTCGTCCGGTTCGCCAGGCGCAAGCACGAGACGGGCGCGAAGATTCAGATTGTCGTGCAGATGATCCGGCTCGAAAAGAACTGGGATGAGGTCGACGAGTTCATCCGCTTCTGGAGCGCAGTGCCGGGCGTCGACCAGGTCCGCGTCAAAAACGACGAGACCAATGTCCTGCAGCCTGAGGGCGGGCATGCGCCGGAAGACTGGAAGTACCCGTGCCACTACCTCTGGCGCGGACCCGTGTACATCAAGCACAACGGCGACGTCTATCCCTGCTGCCAGAGCTACATGCTGGATGGCGCGCCCATCGGGCGAATCGGCGAGAAGCCGCTCAACGAGATCTACGATTCGCCCGAAATGCGCCGCATGCGGCAACTGCACGCCAGCGGACGCGCGGGCGAGATCGACATCTGCGCGAAGTGCTTCACCACGATCCCGCATCCACTGCTGGTGACCGGAAGTCTGCTGTTCCACGGCAAGTGGGTCCGCAAGCTGCTGCCGGTGGTGGAACGGTTCGTAAACCTGTCGAAGGGCGGTTTCGTTCGGCGGTTGCTGACTCCGCCGAGCAAGCAGCAGCCAAAACCCGAACTCGTGCAGATCAGCGGGACATCCAGGAAAGAAGACTAGGGCTTGAAGATGTGGGCCTCGTCCCACTTGCGGATCGTGTCGCGAACCAGCGCCGCGACCTTCTCCGCGACAGCCTTGTAGTATTGATCCGCCTTCGCCTGGTCAAACGTCACATAGCCCTGTCCCGGTTGATACAGAATGATCGACGACGGGAAGGGATACGCCGACCAGGTTCCGGCCGGCGGGCGCGGCGTGGCGAGTGAATCCTTGTAGCGGTCCTTCTGGATCAGCTTGGGATCAATCGCCTGGATGAAAGCGTTCTCGTTGAGGCCGGCATGGCCGCCGTCTTCGCCGAAAACCTTCAGCGTGACGTCGGAACAATACGCCCACCAATTGACGACGAGGGTCCGGACCCGCATCTCACGGCCGACCTGCTCGGCGATTGCGTTCAGCGCGTCGGTGTTGCCGCCATGGCCGTTGATGAGAATGATGTTCTTGAACCCGTTACGCGCGAGTCCGCGAAGGACTTCCGTGACGAACGGGCGATACGCCGCATCGGAGATCGTGAATCCGCCGGCGAAACCGTCGAGGCGTCCCGTGATGCCGTACGGCAGCACCGGCGCGACCATTGCGTTCAGACCCGGCGCGATCGTGCGGGAAAGCGCGAGCGGCGCAGTATTGTCGGCGCCGTTGTTGGCGACACCGTGTGCTTCCATAGTGCCCAGCGGCAGCAGGACCGTGTCGACTTTGGATGGCACAACCTCGCGGAACTCCATCCAATTCATGTCGTTCAACTCGCGTGTGGACTGGGCAGACGCAAACACGGCCAGGGCCAGGAACAGCAGGACATCGCGAAACATGGCCACAGGATATCAGGCAAGCAGCTTTTGTACGACCTCGCCGTGAACGTCCGTGAGCCGGAAATCGCGGCCCTGGAAGCGGAACGTCAGCCTGGTGTGATCAATTCCCAACTGATGCAGCATCGTGGCGTGCAGGTCGTGCACCGAGACCGGATCCTCGATGATGTTGTAGCCCACTTCATCGGTCTTGCCGATCGTCACGCCGGGTTTGAAACCACCTCCGGCAAGCCACATCGTGAAGGCGCGCGCGTGGTGGTCGCGGCCCAGGAACTTCGATCCCGCGCGGGCTTCGTTCATCGGCGTGCGTCCGAACTCGCCGCCCCAAACGACGATGGTGTCCTTCAAGAGACCGCGCTGTTCGAGGTCGTTGACGAGTGCGGCCGACGCGCGATCGGTCTCACGGCAGAGGCCGGTGAGGCGGTTCACGATGTCCTCATCGTTCGACGCGCCGTGCGTGTCCCAACCGCGATGGTAGAGCTGAATCATACGGACGCCGCGTTCGACGAGACGCCGCGCCATCAGGCAGTTGTTCGCAAATGAGTTCTTACCGGGCTCGGCGCCGTACGCGTCGATGACGCTGCGTGGTTCCGAGGCGATGTCCGCGAGTTCCGGCACGCTCGACTGCATCTTGTACGCGAGTTCGTAGGCTGCGATGCGCGACGCGACTTCGGGATCTCCGGTATCGACCTGATGCTGCGTGTTGAGGTCCTTCAAAACATCGAGCGAGCGGCGGCGCGTTTCGCGCGACATTCCATCGGGGTTCGACAGGAACAGCACCGGGTCGCCCTGCCGGCGGAACTCGACGCCCTGATGCGCGGAGGGCAGCCAGCCGGGTCCCCAGCAGGATTTGCCGCCATCGGGCGCGTTGCGGCCGGAAAGCAGCACGACGAATCCCGGCAGGTCCTTGTTCTCGGTGCCGATGCCATAGGACAGCCATGCGCCCATCGACGGGCGTCCCGGAATCTGGTGGCCGGTGTTCATGAAGATCTGCGCCGGCGCGTGATTGAACTGCGTCGTGTGCATCGACTTCACGATCGTCACCTTGTCGACGATCTTCGCGAAGTGCGGCAGCAGGTTCGACACTTCGGCGCCAGCCTGGCCGTAACGCGCGAACTGATGCGGCGTGCCCAGCAGCTTGGGAACTCCCTTGATGAAGGCAAAGCGTTCGCCCTTGATCAGTTCCTCCGGGCACGGCTGCCCGTCGTACTGATTCAGCTTCGGCTTGTGGTCGAACATGTCGAGCTGAGAAGGCGCGCCTGCCATGAATAGAAAGATGACGTGCTTGGCCTTGGCCGCGTGATGCAGGCCTCCGAAGAGATTCTGCTGCGAACTCACGGAGGCGAGTCCGAGAGCGCCGAGTCCGAAACTGCCGAAGAAGTGGCGGCGGGTAATGTCCTTGAGTTCCATGTTCGTCGTTACTCCTTGGTGAGCGCTTCGTCGAGGTTCAACAGTACGTTGGCGAGCATGGTCCACGAGGCCTTATCGGGATCTCCGCCGAGTTTCTTGGCTTCGTCGGCGTGGGACTTGAAGTACGCCACTTCGCCCTGGCGCCAGCTGAGCAGCCGGTCGATTTCCGCAGGCTTGGCCGCGCGCGCGGTGACCAGGCGGAGACCGAGTCTCACGCGATCCGCATCCGTCTTCGCTTCGGTCTCGAGGCGCCGCGCCAAGGCTTGCGCGGTTTCGAAGAACGCCGGATCGTTGAGAGTCGTGAGCGCCTGTAGCGGCGTGTTGGTGCGGACGCGGCGTACGGTGCAGACCTCACGGCTGGTGGCGTCGAAGTTCAACATCGACGGGTACATCGCAGAGCGGCGCACGAAGGTGTACAAACCGCGGCGATAGCGATCTTCGCCCTTGCTCTCGATCCATTGGTCGCTGCTGTAGGGAACGTCCCAGATGCCGGCGGGTTGATACGGGAAGACGCTGGGTCCACCGACTTTCGCACTCAGCAAACCGCTCGCCGCAAGCGACGTGTCGCGGATCATTTCGGCTTCCATGCGGAAGCGGGGTCCGCGGGAGATCAGCTTGTTGTAGGGGTCGAACTGCAGCAGCTCCGGCGTGACACGCGAAGTCTGCTTGTACGCTTGCGAAGTCACGATCAGGCGATGGATGTGCTTCATTGACCAGCCGTGATCCATGAACTCGACGGCGAGCCAGTCGAGGAGTTCCGGATGCGTGGGTCTCTCGCCTTGTGATCCGAAATCTTCCGAAGTTTCGACAATGCCGCGGCCGAAGTATTGTTCCCAGATGCGGTTCACCATCACGCGCGCAGTGAGCGGATTGTCGCGGGAAACGAGCCATTTTGCGAGCCCCAGACGGTTGCGGGGCAGACTGGGCGGGAGTCCACCGAGTGAGGCGGGGACGTCGGCGTACACCTTGTCCGCCTTGGCTGAAAAACCACCGCGAATGCGAACAAAGTCCGACGGGGTGTCGGGACCCTCGGCCATGATCAACGCCGACGGGATATCGAGTTTGTCGAGCTGATTGCGAACCTCGCGCAATTCGTCGCGCGCCGGCGCGAGTTTGGTGGACACGGTGCGGAAGTATGCGGCGAGCTTTTGTTCCGGATCCTTGCCGGTGTCGAGCGCTTCGCGCAAATGATGGCGGACGCGTACGGTCCACGAGGGATCCGCGGCGGAGGTCGCCGACAAGCGGAAGTGTCCGATCGACTGTCCGACGAGATCAGAGTTCGAAGTCAATTTCACGCGCACGGTCGATGCGGCGGTGAGAGCAACAGGCGCTTTGAGCACCATCACCATCTGCCGGGGCATCCGCGTATCTTCTTTGGTCGCGTCGATGCTCCACAGCACGCGGCCGGGACTCGCGCGGCCGTCGTCCGAAATGAAGCGGCTGATCTCGACGGGTTTGCCGTTCACTTCGACCTCAGCAGTGGTGAGGATGAAGTTGCCGTATGCGTCGCGGCCGGGGCCAGTGCGGGGCAGGGTCGCCGACGGCACGACCTCTAACCGAACGCCGGTCAGTTGCGCGACTGCGGCGCCGGGCTTCGCTTCGACCACGTACGTTTCGCGCATCGGGTTCGTGCCGGAAGCAAGAATGAGTCCGGTTGCGGGATCCTGCTTCAAGTCGGATCCGCCTTCACTCGTGAGACGGCTGGCGTTGAGCGTCTTCCAGTCTTTGTAGCTCGCGCGCACCGCAGTTTCCCACTCGCGCTGCTCGGCCTGGACTTCCGGCGTTGACGTTTTCAACTGTTCTTCAAGCGCGGACTGCCGCTTCTGTAACTCGGCCCGCTTGGCGGCCTGCTCCGGCGTGGGAAGTTCCAGCTTGGGTTCCGTCCACTTCACCGAAGTGTCGCCGTACTCTTTGACGTCTTTCGCCGTGTTGCTGAAGAAAGCCATCAACTGGTAGTACTCCTTCTGCGTGAAGGGATCGTACTTGTGGTTGTGGCATTGCGTGCAGGTGAACGTGGATCCCAGCCAGACCGTGCCGGTGGTGTTCACGCGATCGACGAGCACTTCGAAGTGCGCTTCCTCTTTGTCGACGCCGCCCTCTTCGTTGTACATCGTGTTGCGGTGGAAACCGGTCGCGATCTTCTGGTCGTCGGTGGCGTTCGGCAGCATGTCGCCGGCGAGTTGCTCGATGGTGAACTGATCGAAGCCCATGTCGCGATTGAAGGCGTTGATCACCCAGTCGCGGAACTTCCACATCGTGCGGCGCAGATCTTTTTCAAAGCCGTTGGTGTCGGCGTAACGGGCGAGGTCCAGCCAGGGGCGCGCCCAGCGCTCACCGTAGTGGGGCGATGCGAGCAGGCGATCCACGAGTTTGTCGTATGCCTTGGGATCCTTGTCGTTGACGAAGGCATCGACTTCCGCGGGCGTGGGCGGTAGTCCGGTGAGGTCCAGTGTGGCGCGGCGGATCAGAGTCTCGCGCGACGCCTCCGGCGAGAATCCGTTCTTGAGTTTGGTCAGCAGGAAGCCGTCGATCGAATCTGCGAGCTTCGACTTTTCGGGCTTCACGTACGCCCAGTGCTTGGCCTTGCCTCCATCAGTCGGCTGCATTTTCGCGGCAGGCCACGATGCGCCCGAGTTGATCCAGTCTTTGAGAACTGCAACATCCGCGGGCTTCAATGGCTGGCCGCCAAGCGGCATGCGGCGTTCGTTGCCGCGTCCTTCAATGCGATGGATGATGCGGCTCGCGTCGGCATTCCCAGCAGTGATCACGCGCGCCGCGAGGCTGCCGGCATCCAAGCGAAGCTGCCCTTTGGCGGAGGCGCCGCTGTGGCAGCCGGTACAGTTCGCTTTGAGGATCGGCTCGACTTGCGTATCAAAGTCCGGCGCCTTCTTCGCATTCTGGCGAGGCAGGCTGTCGATCCAGCGCTTCACGGCGTCCACTTTGGAAGCATCGAGTAAGGCGCCTGTCGGTGGCATCCGCATTTCCGGCGCTGTGCTCACCGCGCGCTTGACGATAAGGCTCGAGGCGCTGTCGCCCGGCTGCACCACTGCACCGGACATCCCGCCTTTCAGGATGGCTTCCGCCGAATCGAGCCGCAATTTGCCCTGGGCCATCGCTCCGTTGTGACAGACGGTACACGATCGCAGGGCGTCCAAAGCGTCTTTTTCCAACTGTTGCGCCGAAGCGATTGCGGAACCCAACGCCACGAATAGGAATGCCAGACAACAACGCGCCATGTTGGCATTTTTTCACAACGCCAAATGAAAAAGGGGAGGAAGCGCATGGCAGTGCGCCCCTCCCCTGTTACGATTCCGCGAAGATCAGAAGGTGATCTTCGCGGCAACCTGGATAATACGGGGATCCGCCGTATCCGTCATCTGGCGGAACGTCGTCACCGGAGTGAACACGCGCGTCGCAGCGTTGAAGTTGTACGGCGTGGTCAGGAACGAAGTGAAGTTCGCACGATTGGTGAGGTTGAACGCTTCGAAGATCAACCGCAGCCGGGCCTTCGAATCCTTCATCAGGTCGATGTCGCGCGTGAAGCGGAAATCGACCGTCGCGAAGTTCGGGGCTTTATAGATGTTGCGTCCTTCGAACGGCACGCGGTCCGTGCGGGTGTTGCCATCGTTGTTGACGTCGGAATTGCCGCCGATCGTCGACGAGAAGTAGCGGCCGCTCTGTACGTTGTTGATCAGCGAAAGCTGATACCCGCGCAGGAAGATGTTCTTCGAGTAGTTGATGTCCCACACGCCCGAGAAGACGAAGCGGTGGCGGACATCCGAATTGCCGAGTCCGCGATCGAGGCCGGGAACCGTGGTGTACTGGGGAACCTTGGCATCGTCGCCGCCGCCGACCACGACCGACGTCTGGTCCGGCACGGTGTCAATAACCTTCGAGAAGGTGTACGAACTCTGCAACTGGAAGCTGCGGGCGAACCGCTTGCTCAACTGCACGAAACCGCCGTGATAGATCGAATCCGCGCCGGAATCGAACATCGAGATGCGGCGGAAGTTCGGGTTGGGACGTTCGCTCGGATAGCGCAGGAACGTCGTCGTGCCGCCGGTCGAGAACGTCGCCGCCGTGGCGACCGCCGGGAACAGATTGATGTCGCGCGTGCGAGACAAGTGGATGCCGCGAACGCCGAGGTAGCCGAGGGTCACCGAATAATCCTTGCCCAACTGGCGTTCGACGTTGAGATTGAACTGGTGCGTGAGCGGCTGCACGTACTTGGGATCGAAGACATAGATATCCGGAGTGCGCGCGAGAGCCGGCGGAGCCGACAGGATGTTCGGATACACCGGGATGTTCGACGTGAGCGTGTAGGTCTGCACCTGGATGCCGTTCTGCGAATGCGCCGTGCCGAGCAGGATGGCCGGCGTGCGTCCATAGAACATGCCCGCGCCGCCGCGGATCACCAGCTTCTCGCTGAACTTGTAGGCGAAACCGAAGCGGCCGGCAAGATTGTTCGTGTCACGGTTGATCGCAGTGTTGTCGAAGCCGATGAGCGGATTCTTCACCGGCGGATTCTCGAGTGTGAACAGGTCATAACGCACACCGTAGTTCAGCGTGAGCTTGTTGGTCACGCGCCAGGAATCCTGCGCGAAGAACGCGATTTCGTTCGAGTTCGGAGTCGTCAGCGCGCCATTCGTGTTGGCGCCGGCGAAGCCTTGCGTGAAGCTGGCGGCGCGGCGGGCAGCAAAGTCGGCGTACGAGTTGAACTGGAACGAGCCGCTGAAGTTGCCGGGGAAGAAGTTGTCGATGCGCTGCGTGATGATGTCGTAGCCCATCTTGTAGGTGTGGGTCCCGCGCAAATACGACAGATTCTGTGCAAGCTGGATGGTGCGGGCGTTGGTGTAGCGCGGGCTGAAGTTGTTGCGGCCGATCTGCATGACGAGCGTGCCCGCCTGGCGGATCTGCGCTTCGGGCTGGTCGGAATTCGCCGCGCCGGGCTGGTTGTCGCGCGTGAAGACGAAGCGCGATTCGAGCACCGCGGCCTGATTGACGACCCACGTGTGCGTACCCGCGATGTTGTCGGTGGTCACCGAGCTGTCGCCGGTGTGTTCCTGCGCGCTGGCGCTGCCTGAGTTTTCGAAGTTCTTGCCGACAAAACGGTTCGCGTTGTAACGGACGCTGAGGCGGTGCGAGTTCGACGCGTTCCAATCCACCTTGCCGAGATACACGTTGTTGTCGAGCTTGTTCGAATAGGAATTCAGCTTCGGCGTGAGTTCGCGCAACGCCTGCTGCGAAAGTTCGTCAGAAGGCGCGGGGACCGCAAGAAACACCGGATTCGGCAGCGTATTCCGCTGGCCGTCGTAATCGAAGAAGAAGAACAGCTTGTCTTTCTTGATCGGTCCGCCGATGTTGCCGCCGAACTGATTGAATCGATAGACGCGGCGCGCGGCGCCACGGCGATTGTTCGCCCAGGTGTTGGCGTTGAGGACTTCGTTGCGGAAGAACTCAAAGAGCGTTCCGTGCAACTGATTGGTGCCGGACTTGGTGATCACATTGATCACGCCGCCGCCCGCGCGACCGATTTCCGCGGCATAGCCGTTGGTGTTCACCTGAAACTCCGCGACCGCATCCTGCGAGAACGTGTATGGATTGCGGCCCGTGCCCGCGCGGCCCGTGGATTGTCCAAAGAAGACGTTGTTGGAATCCGAACCGTCGACCAGCAGGCTGTTCGCCGTGCCGCGCTGCCCGCCGAACGAAATGTCGCCTGTGCGGGTGAGGTCGCGCGAAACGCCGGGAGTCAGAAGCGTAAAATCCAGAAAGTTGCGGCCGTTCACTGGCAGTTCACCGACGGCCTTCGAATCCACGACCGTGCTCGTTTGCGAGCGCGTCGATTCAACCACCGGGATTTCGTCGGTGACACTCACCGATTCCTGCGTCTGGCCGATTTCCATTTTGAGGTCGAAGGTCGAAACTGCGCCGATATTGAGCGTAACGCCCTGCTTTTTCGCGGTCTTGAAGCCTTGCGCTTCGATTACGATGTCGTAAGAGCCCGCCGGGACACGAACTGCGTAAAGCCCGGCTTCGGTAGTCGTTGCGTTACGAACGACCCCGGTTGCCGTGTTGGTTACGGTGACTTTCGCTGAGGGAATCGGGGAGCCACTGGGGTCCAGAACCGTTCCGTTGAGGGTTGCGCCTGTGATGTCGGATTGTGCCCAAGCCGCGAGAGAAGCGAGGACGGTGAGTAACAAAGATCGAGTTACAGCTAAAGCCATATCTTTTTAGTGTAGCGCCCGAAGATCACAAACCCACTACAAAGAGGTGGCGCCCGAAACTCTCGATATACTGGCGTTGGCATGCACGAACTCTCGATCATGCAAAGCGTGGTTTCATCCGCGTTAGAGGCGCTAAACGGGCAACCGGTGCGTCGCGTGGTCGAACTGCGCATGCACGTCGGCGCGTTGAGCGGCGTGGTCGAGGACTCACTCCAGTTTTGTTATGAACTCGCAAGCAAGGACACCGTTCTGGAAGGATCGAAGCTGGTGGTGATGCAGTTGCCCGTCGTCATCCATTGCGCGGCGTGCGATGCCGATTTCGAGTTGCCGGGCGTGCAAAGCTTTCGCTGCCCGAGTTGCGGCGGCTTGTCCGGCGACATCCGACAGGGACGCGAGTTGGCGATAGAATCGCTAGAGATCGAGGAGCCGTGACCACACGCATTGTCGAGCTTCGGCGGAATGTTCTGAAGAAGAACGACCTGCTTGCCGCGGATCTGCGGGCCACATTCGCAGGCGCCGGATTGCTGGCGGTGAATCTGGTGTCGAGTCCCGGATCGGGCAAAACCGCGTTCCTGCAGCGGACCCTGCGTGAGTTGCAGACTGCAGGTGAGAGTCCGGCCGCACTGGTCGGCGATCTCGAAACCGATAACGACGCGCGCAGGCTCGCGGAAAGCGGCGCGCCGGTGCGACAGATCAACACGCATGGCTGCTGCCATCTCGAAGCCGAGATGATCGGCAATCATCTCGACGGCTGGAACCTCACGGACTTCCGCTATCTGTTTATAGAGAACGTCGGCAACCTCGTGTGCCCGTCCGCGTACGACCTCGGCGAGAACATTCGCGCCGCATTGCTATCGGTGACGGAAGGCGAAGACAAGCCGCTGAAGTATCCGACTATTTTCAATTCCGCCGACATCGCAATCATTACCAAGATCGATCTCGCCGCGGCGTGCGAGTTTGATCGCGAGGCCGCGCACGCGAACATCCGCGAAGTGCGGCCGGGGATCCGCATCTTTGAAACATCCGCGAAGACGGGCGCGGGATTCGACTCCTGGCTCGAATTTCTTCGCGAGAGTCGCGCATCACGACGTTGAGGAGGTAAGACCGCCATGTGCCTGGCCATTCCGGGACGAGTCGAAGAGATCCACGACGACGGCCTTGTTCGCATGGGCAAGGTGAACTTCAGCGGCATCGTGAAGGAGGTCTGCCTCGCGTACCTGCCGGAGTTGCAGGTTGGCGATTACACGATCGTGCACGTGGGGTTCGCGATCTCGAAGGTGGACGAGGCGTCGGCCCAGGCGACGCTGCAAACGTTTCGTGACATGGGATTGCTCGATGAGGAGCTGCACGAGTCATGAAGTACGTCACCGAGTTCCGTGATGGCGAGCTGGCGCAAAAGCTGGCTCGCGAGATCCATCAGATCACGACGCGCCCCTGGAAGATCATGGAAGTTTGCGGCGGGCAGACGCATTCCATCATCCGCAACGGCATTGATCAACTGCTGCCGCCAGGCATCGAGATGGTGCATGGTCCGGGATGTCCGGTGTGCGTGACGCCGCTCGAAACCATTGATCGTGCGCTGGCGATTGCCGCGCAGCCCGGCGTCATCTTTTGCTCATTCGGCGACATGTTGCGGGTCCCCGGGACGGAGAAGGATCTGTTCCGCATCAAGAGCGAAGGCGGCGACGTGCGCATCGTCTATTCACCGCTCGACGCTTTGAAGCTCGCAAAGAACAATCCCGACCGGCAAGTGGTGTTCTTCGGCGTCGGCTTTGAAACCACCGCGCCTGCGAATGCGATGGCGGTGCATGCCGCGAAGTTGCAGGGGATCCGCAATTTTTCGGTGCTGGTGTCGCATGTGCTGGTCCCGCCGGCGATGGAGGCAATCCTCGAATCGCCGTCGAATCAGGTGCAAGGCTTTCTCGCGGCGGGTCACGTCTGCAGCGTGATGGGCTACTGGCAGTATCCGGCGGTCGCCGAGAAGCACCGCGTGCCGATCGTGGTGACGGGCTTTGAACCGCTCGATCTGCTGGAGGGGATCCGCCGCATGGTGCGGATGCTCGAGTCCGGCGCGATTGGCGTTGAGAACGCATACGAGCGAGTGGTGACCCGCGAAGGCAACGTGGCAGCGCAGCAACTGTTGTCGCAGGTGTTCGAAGTGACGGATCGGGCATGGCGCGGCATCGGCGTGATTCCGAAGAGCGGTTGGCGATTGAGCGAGGAGTATCGCGAGTTCGACGCGGAGCAGAGATTCGCGGTGACGGACGTGCATTCGGTGGAATCGCCGTTGTGCCACAGCGGCGATGTGTTGCGCGGCGCGATCAAGCCGACCGCCTGCCCGGCTTTTGGAAAGGAATGCACGCCGCGGCATCCGCTCGGCGCGACGATGGTTTCGAGCGAAGGCGCCTGCGCGGCTTACTACAACTACGGCCGCTTCATCTCGGCGGATGAGTTGGCGCATGCCTGATTTTTCGAACTGGTCCTGCCCGCTGCCGTTGCGCGACTATCCGGGAATCGTGATGGGTCACGGCGGAGGCGGCAAGCTTTCGCAGGAACTGATCACGCACCTGTTCGTGCCTGCCTTTCGCAACGACGCACTTGCTGTGATGGGCGATTCGAGCGTGCTGCCCTCGCTCGGATCGGGGCGCATCGCAATGTCCACGGATTCGTTCGTGGTGCGGCCGTTGTTCTTTCCCGGCGGGTCAATCGGCGAACTCGCGGTGAACGGCACGGTCAACGACCTGGCGATGAGCGGCGCGCGGCCTTTATATCTGACGGCCGGCTTCATCCTCGAAGAAGGTTTCGCAATTCGCGAGTTAGCCCGAATCGTTGAAGCGATGGGCGCGGCCGCGCGTGCAGCGGGTGTGCAGATCGTGACGGGCGATACGAAGGTCGTCGAGAAAGGCCACGGCGACGGTTGCTACATCAATACGTCCGGCGTCGGTGTGGTGGCGGATGGTGTGCATGTGAGTCCCGCGGCGGCGCGTCCCGGCGATGCGATCCTCATCAGCGGATCCATTGGCGATCACGGCATGGCGATCATGAGCGTGCGTGAGGGACTCGAGTTCGAATCCACGATCGAGAGCGATTGCGCGGCGTTGCATGAGATGGTGCAGATGGTCATTGAAGCAGGTGGCGCGGGGGTGCACGCGATGCGGGATCCAACACGTGGCGGCGTTGCGGCAACGGTGCAGGAGATCGCGCTGGCGGCCGGCGCCGGGGCGATGATCGAGGAACGCGCGTTGCCCGTGCGGCCGGAAGTACAAGCCGCCTGCGAGATGCTCGGCATGGATCCGCTGTTCGTCGCGAATGAAGGTAAGATGATCGCGTTCGTCGATCCCTCGGTCGCCGATGCAGTGCTGGACGCGATGCGCCGACATCCGCTGGGTTCGCGCGCCGCGCGCATCGGCAAGCTGACTGATCAACGGCCGGGCATGCTCGTGGCGCGCACGGCGATTGGCGCGAATCGCGTGGTCCCGATGCAGATCGGCGAGCAGTTGCCCCGTATTTGTTAGCGGTTCATCATGATGGCGTTCGCAACGGCGGCTTGGCCGAGGCAGAGTCCACCGTCGTTGGGCGGGACGAGTGCGTGGATCCA
>CAZVKC010000043.1:20277-57623 GCA_964627455.1 uncultured Solibacteraceae bacterium
CGATCACATGCGCGAGTGTTTCGTGAAAGCGTCCGGCGGCGGTTGCGGGATCCTCGTTCGCCAGCGCGCGAATCATGTCGCGGAAGTCGATCTCGCCGGTGTCTGCGATATGGAAAGGATACGGCTCGCTCGAGGGATGCCTCAGAGCAAGCGCTTCGAGTTCCATCGCAGCCTGCCCTTCGTAGCTGGCTTCCAGGCGAACGCCGAGGATCGCGGCCACAGCGTCGAACAGGCGTCCGCAGGATGAGGTGTCAATCGCGTTGACGCGTTTTTCGATCATCTGTTCGACGATCTTACGTGCTTGCGGCGATACGCTTTTCTCGATGGCGGCGGCTTCGATGCCCGCGTCGCGTGCATAGGCGAGTCCGGCGCGCCAAGTCTGTTTCACTGCCGCGTCGCCTCCCGCCAGCGGCACATAGCGGAAGTGGAATCGTCGCGCGAACTCCGCGTATCCGCATTCGAGGAATTCGCCGCCCCAGATGCGGCCGTCCGTGCCGTAACCCGTGCCGTCGAGTGCGACTCCTGTGACGCGGGCGTTCGCCGGCAACCTGTTTTCAGCCATGCACGCGGCGATGTGCGCGTGATGATGTTGCACCGCGATCTGCGGGAGATCGAGAGTGCGCGCCGCATACTGCGTGGACAGATACTGCGGATGCAGGTCGTGCGCGATGCATTCGGGATCAATGCGGAAGAAACGGCGCATGTGCTCGATGGTCCGTTCGAACACCTGCATGGTTTCGAGATTCTCGAGGTCCCCGATATGCTGGCTGAGGATCGCGTAATGCTCGCGCGTGAGACAGAACGTGTTCTTCAATTCGCCGCCGCACGCGAGGATTTGCTTGACGGGCGTGGCGAGATCGATCGGATGCGGCGCGTATCCGCGAGAGCGCCGGATCACGCGGTCGCGGCCTTCGAACGTGCGCACGACCGAGTCATCCGCTGGCACGTGGATGCGCCGGTTGTGCGTGAGGAAGTACTCGGCGAGTCCGTGCAACCGCGGCGTGACCTCTTCGTTGCGGCATGCGATTGGCTCCTCGGACAAGTTGCCGGAGGTCATGACCAGCGCATCGTACGCCGAGCCTTCGAACAGCAAATGATGCAGCGGCGTATACGGCAGCATTAGCCCGAGCCAGTCGAGTCCCGGCGCGACGTCCGCACACACGGCCGCATCGGCTGCCCGACGAACCAACACAATCGGACGCCGCGGCGACGCGAGCGCCTGCCGGTCTGCATCTGACAACTCTGCCGAGAGCCGGCCGGCAACGGCGATATCGCGAACCATCACCGCGAACGGCTTGTCGGACCTCCGCTTGCCCTCGCGCAAACGCCGCACCGCATCCGCGCTCGAAGCCAGGCACGCGAGATGAAAGCCGCCGAGTCCTTTGATTGCGACCACGTGACCATGCGCAAGCAGGCGCTTCGTCTCGTGCAATGCATCCGCACGTTCACACAGTTTGCCCGCGCGATCCCACAACTCCACCCAAGGACCACAACGCGGGCATGCCACCGGCTGCGCGTGAAACCGCCGGTCCGCCGGGTCGCGATATTCCGCTGCGCATGCGTCGCACATCGCGAACTCCGACATCGTCGTGTACGGCCGGTCATACGGCACGTTCTCGATGATCGTGTACCGCGGACCGCAATGCGTGCAATTGATAAAAGGATACGCATGCCGTCGATCGGCGGGATCTTGCAGTTCGCGCAGGCACGCGTCGCACGTTGCGATGTCGGGTGGCACGAGCACGAACTCTCCACCTGACTCCGCGGCGCTGTCGCGGATCTCGAACGTCCCATCGCCGGCCGGCTCGATTTCGACTTCGCGAACCTCATCGATGGCCGCGAGCGGCGGCACGCTTGTGCGAAACAGCCGCCGGAACTCCGCATATCCGCCGGCGTCGCCCTCGACCTCGATGGTGACACCCGTGCCGGAATTCGAAACGAACCCACGCAAGCCGCAGCCGGTGGCGAGGCTGTGCACCCAGGGGCGAAATCCAACCCCTTGCACGATCCCGTAAACCGTCAGCCTCCAGCGGCGGCGCATGCGAGCCTACTGCGGGGCGCGCGGCAGTGAACCCGCCGGGACCTGAATGGCAGCCCGTGCCTTCTGGTCGACCCAGGCTTGGACGATGTCCGGAGGGAAACCTGGCATCAGGCGTTCGATGCGGGCGAGCATCTCGTTGACCACGTCCTGATGCGCTTCCGCGACATCGTAGCTCTCGTCGGAATCCTGGGACAGGTCGTAGAGTTCAGGCTTCACCAGGGGCAATACCTTACGTCCCGATGCCGGCGCCGGGGAATACATCACATGGTTGAATCGCGCCACGTGGAGCTTCCATTGCTTCCAGCGGGCGCAGAGCAGGAAGTGTTCGTCGAAATAGAGTAGTACTTCAGGACGGTCGATGGACTTCACCTTACCGCTGATCAGTGGCCATAGGTCAATGCCGTCGACCTGCTTCTTAGGCGGCGGCGCGCCCGCGAGTTTGGTGATCGTCGGGACGATGTCGAGGGTCGACGCGATGCTGGAGGTCACTCTGCCCGCCGGAATCTGCCCGGGCATACGCATGATGCAGGGAACTCGTACGCCGCCCTCCCAGGTCATACCCTTGCGTCCCCGGTGCGGTCCCGGACTCCCCTGAAACCAGGGCCCGTTGTCCGAGCTGAAGATGATGAGGGTGTTGCGCTCGATCCCATTGCGCTTCACGGCCGCGACGATTTCGCCGACACTCCAGTCGATCTCCTCAACCACATCGCCGTAAATCCCCAGGGGACTCTTGCCCTTGAACTTCGCCGAAGCCCCTAGCGGGATATGCGGATAGGTGTGGGGCAAATACAGGAAGAAGGGAGATCCCTTGGCGCCGTCGATGAACTTTACCGCTTCCTCGGTGTACCGCGGCGTCAGCGTCGCAAGGTCCGCGGTCTGCTCAATGACCTGCGTATCGCGCAACATCACCCGCGGAACCATGTCATTGCTATAGGGGATCCCGAAGTAGCTATCGAACCCGCGCCTGGTTGGAAGGTACTCGTCGGGCCGGCCGATGTGCCACTTGCCGATGCAGGCCGTCTTGTATTGGCGTTGTTTCAGCAGGTCCGCGAGCGTCTGCTCGTCGAGATTCAATCCGGTCTTATCCTGCGGGAATAAGACCTTGGGTACGCCGACCCGCGTGGGGTACCGTCCCGTCAGCAAGGCCGCGCGGGAGGGCGAACACACGGGATTCGCGCTGTAAAAGTTTGTAAAACGTAAACCCTCGGCGGCGAGCTTATCGAGATTGGGCGTGCGGATTTTGCTGCCGTAACAGCCTAGATCACCCCAGCCAAGGTCATCGCAGAAGATCAGGATGACATTCGGTAAGGTGTTTGCGCCACGCACCCCCGGAAGTGTCGTCAGCAGTGCGGGAAGTTTCAGAAGATCTCTGCGGCTAGGGGACATCAGACTTTTCCTGAAACATCATACCAGCGGGAATATATGGGGCAATTGACGGTATTTCAGGCCGATGGTACGCTCAGTCATCCACATCCGCTGCGGGGATGTGGTGACAGCCTCGCCGGCGCGTTCGCGCCAGGTATTCCTCCTCGCTGAAGGCATCCCCCGAAGGGATAGTGAAAGCCGGAGGTCTGTCCAAAAACGCAGTACTGCCGGGGGTCAACCACCGTGTTTCGCGTCCTGCCGACGATTGTCATACTTTCCATACTTTGCATCCCGGTTGCCCGTTCACAGCAACGAGCGGGAGGCGCCGCGGCGCCGGGTCTTTCCGATCCCACCAGTCTCCCTGTCCAGCGCATTGGACCTGATGACCTGATCGGCGTCGCCGTTTACGACTCTCCGGAGTTGACGCGCAACGTCCGTGTGTCCCAGGACGGCTCCGTCCGTCTTCCCCTGGTCAAGCAAAGGATCCGCATTGCGGGACTTTGGCCTGCCGAAGTCGAGGAAGCGATTGCTGCCGCGCTCAAGAGCGAGCAGGTGATGGTGGATCCCGTGGTGACCGTCACGGTTGCGGAGTACCGCAGCCGGCCGATTAAGGTCGTGGGCGCCGTCAAGCGTCCGGTGACCTTCCAGGCGGCTGGCGAGGTCACGCTTTTGGACGCGATCTCGCGCGCTGAAGGTTTGTCAGACGATGCAGGTCCTGAAATTCTGGTGAGCAAGATCCAGCCGGGCGTCGATGGCAAGCCCGCCTCGATTGTCCAGCGAATTCCTGTTAAAGCTCTGATCGACGCAGCCGATGCGGAATCTAACCTCCGCTTGGAGGGCGGCGAAGAGATCCGGGTTCCCGACGCTGGCCGGATTTATGTCGTTGGAAACGTGAAGAAGCCCGGCGCGTTTCCCATCAAGGACTCGGCGGAGACCAGCATCATGCGGCTGCTGGCGCTATCGGAAGGCCTGCTGCCCTACTCCGCCAAGCAGGCTTTCATCTACCGCAAGGAGGCGTCGGGCAGCAAGAACGAGATCCCGATCGATCTCGAGCGGATCATCCAGCGAAAGGCTCCCGACGTGACGCTCATCGCCAATGACGTGCTGTACATCCCGGATCGCACAGGCCGCAAGAGTGTCATGACAGCACTCGATAAAGCGATGCCGCTTGGAGCCGCCGTGAGTTCCGCTCTCATTTGGGTGACGGCCCGTTAACGCGGTTGGCGAGAGGAGAGAAATGCCAAAGCAACTGCACGATGCCGAACCGAATAGCCTGATTCCGATCTCTTCGCCCGGAAACGGCAACCCGTTCGCGCTTTCTTCGTTTTACATTCAGCCGATGCCCGGTGGTCCGGGCCCCATGGATCCGAACGAGTCGGAAGAGCAAAAGGTACCGCTCAGCCACTACATGTGGATCATCCGGCGTCACGCGTGGAAGATCCTGGCCTGGGTCCTTCTTTGTTTATTGGGCACATTCCTGGTTTCGTCCCGGATTTCTCCAATCTACGAATCGACCGTCACCATCGACATCGACCGGCAGGCCCCGAGCGCGATCGTCGGGCAGGACGCCGCACGAGCCATGAGTCCCAATGATGCGGACCAGTTCCTGGCCACGCAGATCAAACTGATTCAATCGGATTCCGTCCTGCGCCCGATCGCCGAGAAATACCGGCTGCTCGAACACGAAGAGCAGACCAAAGATCTGAACGACGGCAAGCTGCGGGCGCTGCTGGCTGCACCGGTCACACTGAAGAAACTGTCGGTTGTCCGGCCGCCCAATACCTACCTGGTCCAGGTGTCCTATCGTTCGACCGACGCGACCCTGGCGGCGAATGTCGCGAATTCCATCGCCAAGTCGTACCTGGAACACACCTATCGCATTCGGCTGACTTCCTCTTCAACGTTGTCGAACTTCATGTCGCAACAGTTGGACGAGTTGAAGGCCAAGATGGAGCAGTCCGGGCAACGTCTGGCGGCTTTCGAGCGGGAACTTAACGTCATCAACCCCGAAGAGAAGACGAGCATCCTGACGTCGCGGTTGTTGCAGTTGAATACGGAGTATACGAACGCGCAGGCCGACCGGGTCAAGAAAGAGGCGGCGTTCCAGTCGCTGCGGAACGGTTCACTCGAAGCGGCTCAGGTATCGAGCCAGGGCGACGCGCTGCAGAAACTCAACGACCGTTTGAACGAAGCCAAGCAGAAGCTCTCGTTGACGCGGGCGACGTGGGGACCCAACAGTCCGGAGTTCCGTAAGGCGTCAAGCGATGTGTCGGAATTGCAGCGTCAGTTCGACGAGACGCGTTCGAACATCGGACGGCGGATCGAAGTGGAGTACAAGACCGCAGTCAATCGCGAAGACATGCTGCGCAAAGCCGTGGCGTCAACGAAAGCCGATTTCGACCGTTTGAACGGCCGGTCGTTCCAGTATCAACAGGCCAAGCGCGAAGCGGAAAATGACAAGCGGATCTACGACGAACTGCTACGCAAGATCAAAGAAGCAGAGATCAATTCGGGCATCCAGAACAACAACATCCGGATCGCGGATCCGGCACGTGCTGGCGCACGCCCCGTGTTTCCGAATATCCGTCTGAACATGTTGCTGGCGTTTCTGCTGGCGGCTCTACTGGGGATCGGCGGCGCGCTGCTGACCGATGTTCTCGACGACACGGTGATGGATCCGGAGCAGGCCGCCCGCGTCCTGAATACCGACATCGTAGGTGGGCTCCCCGCGATCAAGCTTCGCGATGCTCGAACGGCTGGGCAGATCGCAGCGCCGGCGGGAGCGCTAGTGAAGTTCGGTGATTCCGCGCCCGACAAGATCTCGACCTACGAGGAAGCCATCCGCACGCTGCGGAACTCCATCCTTCTCAGCGATTTCGATCGCCGGATGCGGTCGCTGTTGGTGACCAGTGCGTCACCCGGTGAGGGCAAGACCACGACTGCTGTGCATCTCGCGATCTCGCATTCCCAGCAGCACAAGAAGACCCTGCTGATCGACGCAGACCTGCGCCGTCCCTCGGTCCACAAGAAGATGCAGATCCCATCGAGCATCGGGTTGTCGAATTACCTGACCGAGCACGTGACATGGAAGGACGTCATCGTCAAAGATCCCGATTATCCCGACCTCGACGTAATCGCCGCTGGCCCCCCGTCGCGGAAGGCGTCCGACCTGATCGGGCCGCGGATGGTCGACCTGCTCGAAGAGGTCTGCAAGGAATACGACCTGGTGATCGTCGATGCTCCTCCGCTGTTAGGATTTGCCGAGCCGCTGCAAATGGCGACCGCGTCCGACGGCGTTCTGGTCGTGACGCGCGCTGGTCAAACGTCTCGCAAGGCTGTTCGCAGCGTACTCGCGACCCTGAAGCGCCTGCGCGCCAATGTCGTCGGAGTGGTTCTCAATCAGGTGAAGCCCGGCATGAGCGACCACTATTACTACTACGGGTATTACAAGAACTACTACATGGCGCCCCCGGAACCTGAAAAGAGCTGAGATGCCCGCCCTTCTTCGCGTAGTGACCGGCGTGGGACTGGCCACTGTGCTCTACAAATTACTTGCCGCGTTGCAGCAGGTGCTGATCGCGAGAGTGCTCGGAGCCACTCAGGCCGCCGACGCATACTTCCTCGCCCAAGTGCTTCCGGTACTCGGCGCCGGATTGCTGTACAACGCCTTGTCCTCGAGTACGTTGTTCGTGCTGCGCGATGTGAAGCGGCCGGCCCTGGTGACGGGGTTGCTGCTTCAGGTCTTGGCGTCCACGGTGTTGCTGGGGGCGGGCGTCCTCGCGACCGGTGGGTTCGTTTTGCACTGGATGGCGCCCGGATCCTCAGGGGCGCTCCTCCAACAAGCTTCGCGGATCCAGGATCTACTCCTGCCGGTCCTTTTGTTTCAGGCAGTTGGCGGATTCCTCAGCGGCTTCATGCTCTCGCAAGGCCGAGTGGCATTACCCGCGATTTCGATGTCGCTCTTTTACGGGGGTGGTCTCGCCGGATTGTTTCTCACCCGCGACGGTTCGCCCTCCGCGCTCGCCATCGGTTTGACGGTTGGCGCGTTGCTGCAGGCGGTGTGTCTGGGGGTTCTGTCCCGGCGCAAGACTCTCGTCCGGCCGGAGTTTGACCGCAAGTCGGCAGCGGTGCTGCTGCGTCAAGCCCTCCCGGCCCTGGGATGCAACGCAATTTCGACTCTGTTGCTGGTATCCGACCGGTCCTTCGCCGCCGGCTTCGGGGACGGGCAGGTGGCGGCCGTCAGCTATGTCTATTCGTTGATCACGATGCCCACGCAAATCGTCGTCAACACGATCATTGGCGTTTCGATGCCAGGTTGGGTGGCGGCATCACAGGATTCTCCGGCTTTCGCAGAAGCCGTTACAAAAGCGCTGGCGGTCCTCTCGGCCACCCTGGTTCCCATCACGATCGCGATGGCGCTCGGCGCCGCTCCGATCACCGCGATCATTCTCGGATCCGCCCGATTCAGCCAAGCCCAAGTCGCCTCCATCGCGGACCTTCTGGTTGCCTATAGCCCTGCAATTGCATGCTTTGCAGCGAAAGACGCGCTGACTGCTGCGGCTTTGGCGCGCGGCCGTGCGGGCCTGGCGTTCCGGATCGGACTCCTCGCCGTCCTCGTCGCCATCTTGCTGAAGTGGTTGCTGGCTCCGGCGCTCGGCATCAAGGCTGCGGCGCTCGCAACCAGCGTTGCGCTCGCTTTCGCATCCATCGCTCTCGCCCACAAATTGTCTTCGGGTCCCGATCTGGTCACACGCTACTGGAGGCACAGCCGGGAAGCCTTGCTGGCGACGATTCCGTCGGTTGGCGGCGGACTGGCCGTTCTCGTGGCGACCGACAGTGCTTTGGCTGCGGTCTTTGCTGCCATGGCGCTCTACACCGGTTGCTGGATGCTCCTCGGTGGACCCGCCAATAGCCTCCAACTCTTGCGGGGGAGGTGGTAGCGGAAGATGCTCGCCCTCGTGCTGACCCTGTTTGCGCTCGTGATCCTCCCGCAGACGAAACTCGAGTTGGAAAGTGCGCCGTTTCTGGTCTGCGCCGCGATCACTCTCGTATTTGCGGCGTCATCGAAAATCCGGCAGGTTCGCTCGAAGGCGGCTGTTTTCATCGGCGGCTTTCTGCTGATGTGCGTAGCGCACGTGGCCTTCGTGTTTGCAGGAGTGGTTACGACCGACGAGTATGTGCGTGGCCTGATCCCGTTTCTGTTCCTCGGCTTCTTTTATGTCACGACGCGGCTTACGTCGCTCCAGAATTTCCACACACTCTATCTGGGACTGATTGCCGTCGCGCTGATCTATTCGCTCGAGAACGTCATCCTGCTGCCGAAAATCCTTTCCGGCGAAATCTGGCGCAGCACCTATGTGAACAGCAATCACAACATTCCGCTGCCGGTTGTCGGCTTCCACTTCTGCGTGGCCCTCGCGATGAGCCGGCAAATCCAGTTCAAGTACAAACTGACCCTACTGGCGCTGGCAGGACTCATGTTGCTCTCTTCGTTCCTCACCGGCACCAGAAGCCTGATCATTTCGACGCTGTTTCCGCTGATCATTCTGCCCTTTACCCAGGCAGGATCCGTGAAAAAGTGGCTGCGTTACGGCGTCGCGCTCACGCTGCTTGCGACCGTGTTTCTGTTCGTGCCAATAGAACCAATTCTGCGCGGCGCGCGCATCGGCGGAACGCAGGAGGGAAGCATCGACACGCGGATGCAGGAAAACGGGGTCGCGTGGGATTTCATCACGGGCTCGCCAATCATCGGCAAAGGCCTGGGGTTCCGCTTCTCGACCACCGGCCTCTACTACCAGGCCACTCGCGTGGGATACGTGCATAACAGCTTGCTGTACCTGCTGATGGACTTTGGCGTATTCGGGCTCCTCTACTTCATCGCGCCACTCTGCGCCGTCTTGTCGCTGAAACAGGTCCGCGCCGGACCCCACCGTGATCATGCCATCGGGGTGTTCATGGCGCTCGTGGCCCTTTCGATGGACAGCCTGGGATTCGCCATGGTCCGGCTGATGCACTTCAATATCGTCTTCTCAATTCTGATCGGAATGTTGGAGGTTTTGAAACGGGAGTATGCGACTGGCAACTGGCGAATCTGTCGTTACCGGCTTGTCCCCGCAGGCGGAGTCCGCGCCGGCTTCCTTCGAGGAACGCCCGCGCCCACTGCTGGATAGCCGAACAGCAACAACTACCGCCAACCTGGGCGCGCTCTACCTTGGGGGATGCCTCGGGTTCGCGCTGCTGTACGCCGTCGCCGTGTGCCTCATCAATCCGGTCCGGGATTTCGCTTCTGCCAGTCCTTTTCCCGCGGTTCGCAGCGACTATCGGGCCGAAAAGATCGACCTGTTCGACCGTTTTCTCACTGCCAGCGGACCCGCGGAAGGTCTCATTCTCGGCTCGAGCCGCAGCATGCTGCTCAACGGCGAGCGCCTGCATGCGCAAACCGGCCTCTCCTACTTCAACTTCGGACTCGCCTCCGCCAAGGCCGAGGATTTTCTGGCCGCACTCCGCTGGGTCACTCGCCGGCAGGGACACGCTCCGAAACGAATCATCCTCGGCGTCGACGTCGAATCCCTGCGCGACGCACAGGCGCACGGAGACTCCCTCCATCCCCTACGAGAACTCGCGACCGGCCCCGAACCGCCGCTGTCGTACGCCCGAACTCTGACCGGCCGCATCTTCACCTGGTCCTATGCGCGGGATGCGGCGTTCTCCGTGTATCTGTCGATGCGGCCAAGACCTGCTGCGGTCCGGTTCGCCATGGATGGAACCCTGCAGTATGCCCAACGTGACGCCCAGCGAAGGGCAGGGACCTTCTCACTGGAAGCGGGCATGGCGGGCTGCATGGCGGACTGCCGCACCAAAATCGAATCGACCCGCGAACTGTCGGCAACCCAAGTCCGCTATCTCTGCGAAACGGTCCGCGAACTGACGGATTCCGGCGCTCACGTGACCCTCTGGCTGACCGGGCCGCATCCACGCACGGCGTCGCACATGGCGGAAGGCACTGCCTACGCACAACTCGTCGCGGAAACGAGGCGGTTGCTCAATAGCCTACAGCGGCCGAATGTCGTCGCGGTCGACCTCCACGACCCGTCATCCTACGGCGGAGACTCTGCGGGCTGGTACGACTGCAACCACTTCGACGACTCGGCCGCGATTCGAGTCGAGCACCTTCTCATGAAAGCAGGAGCCGAATAGATGGTCTTCAACTCGAACATCTTTCTGCTCGCTTTCCTGCCGGTGACCTTCGGCCTGTTCTGGGCGGCGAAGGACAAAAACCAGCGGTACACCCTGCTGGCCCTCAGTGGGTTCGTTTTTTACGGATGGTGGGACTGGCGTTTCTGCTGGCTGCTGCTTTTTTCAGCACTCTTCAGCTTTGCGGCGGGACTCCTCATCGAACGGCATCGCGAGACGCACGGACGGCGCATCATGGTCGCGTCCGTCACCGTGGACCTCACCATTCTCGGGATCTTCAAGTATTACAACTTCTTCGCGGACTCCTTGCGAGCGGCGGGCGCGCCGCTCCCGGCGCTCGACGTGATCCTGCCGATCGGGATCAGCTTCTATACGTTCCACACCATTTCGTACGTAATCGACGTCTGGGCCGGACGGGTCCGCGCGGCGCACAACGCATTCGAATACCTCACCTACGTCAATCTGTTTTCGCAACTGGTTGCGGGGCCGATCGTGCGTTTCCGGCAGATCGAGCAGGATCTCGAGAACATTGATGGCCGGCTCCGTCCCGACTGGCTGATGCGCGGCCTGACGTTCTTCACTGCGGGCATGATCAAGAAAGTCGTCATCGCCGACCAGATCGCCCGGTTCCTCAACCCGGCGCTCCAGAATGTCGGCCAGCTCGATACCGCCGGCGCCTGGTGCGCCGCGTTCGGCTACAGCCTGCAGCTCTACTTCGATTTCAGTGGTTATTCCGATATGGCCGTCGGCCTCGGCTATCTCTTCGGACTACGGATCCCGCAGAACTTCGACGCACCCTATCGAGCCGCAGGCATCAGCGATTTCTGGCGGCGCTGGCACATCAGCCTTTCCAGTTGGCTACGGGACTATTTATACATTTCGCTCGGCGGCAATCGCGGCGGCGAATGGAAAACCTACCGCAACCTGATGCTCACCATGCTGCTCGGAGGCCTCTGGCATGGCGCCAGTTGGACCTTCGTCGTCTGGGGCGCCTACCACGGCGCGCTGCTGTCGCTCGAAAAATACTTTCAGGATCCCCTTTCGCGCGTCCCGCGACGTGCCCTGCAGTTTGCGACGTATCTCCTTGTTGTCATTGGCTGGGTTCCGTTCCGTTCCAGGGATTTCACCATGGCGGCGGCCTGGCTGAACCGGATGTTTGTACCGACATTCGCCGGGAGTTTATCCGCTCCGGATGGTCTGGTCGCCTGGGTGGCGGCCGGTCTGGTCCTGATTGCGACCGTTCCTGAAACCTGGCATCTTCCGATGCCCGTCAACCGGACCCTTGCCTTTGGGTGTGGACTCGCGATGTTCCTTTGCTATCTGTTCCTGAACGATGGCTCCAGTGTTTTTCTGTACTACCAGTTCTGATCGACGAACACGACTATGTGTGGCATTGCCGGAATTTACAACTACGCTGACCCAGACCGGCCTGTAGACCGGAATCTGCTCGTCGCGATGACGCGCAGCATAGCCCACCGCGGGCCGGATGCCGAGGGCATCCACATCGAAGGTCCGATCGGGCTTGGACACCGCAGGCTATCCATTGTCGACCTCAGCGAAACCGGTGCGCAACCCATGCCTTCGTCCGACCGGAAATGCTGGCTTGTCTACAACGGCGAACTCTACAACCATCGCGACTTCCGCCGGCAGTTGCAGGGGACGGGAATCCGTTTCCGGGGGACTTCCGATACGGAAACGCTGCTGTATTTGTTGCGCGAGCTGGGCCCGGATGCTCTCGAGAACGCGGCTGGCATTTTCGGATTCGCCTTCTGGGACGGCGACCGGCAGCAACTGACGCTGGGGCGTGATCCCCTCGGCGTCAAACAGGTGTACTTTCACGACGACGGCCGCCGCTTGATTTTCGCTAGTGAAATCAAGGCGTTACTGGTCGATCCGGCGGTGCGGCGCGAGGCGGATCCGCTGGCCGTTTCGGAGTACCTCCATTTCCACACCCCTCTCTTCGAGCGCACCTTTTTCGCAGGGATCCGGCAGGTGCGCCAAGGCGAGTACCTGACCTTCAACCGGTATCGCTCGCAAGCGCGAACCTATTGGCGAATCAACAACTTCGACAAGGGGGACCTGACTGCGGCCCAGCACGTCGAGGAACTCGCCGCTCGCATCGACGGCGTAGTGCAGGATCAACTGATGGCGGATGTCCCCGTCGCGACGTTCTTCAGCGGGGGGATTGACTCGACGGCAGTTGCCGCATTTGCCTCGCGGCGCGGGACGGTCGCGCGCTGTTTTGGAGTCCATTTCCAGAACCAGGGGGTGATCGACGAGCGGCCGTACCAGGAAGCCGCCGCCCAGTCGCTCGGACTCGACCTTCAGCTCACCACACTCGATGGCAGGGACTTCCCCACGGACATCGCTAAGTTATTGTATTTTCAGGACCAACCGGTCATCGGTCCGGCGATGATGCCGATGTATGCGGTGAGCCAGCTGGCGGCGCGGGACTTCAAGGTGTGTCTCGGTGGGCAGGCGTCGGACGAGGTTTTCGGCGGCTACGCCCGCTACGCTCTCGCGCGGCCGATGAGCGTGATCCGAAACTGGTTCGCGCAATCGACCGGACAGCACGTCAATCAGGTCGGCGGAAATCTGTCGAAGCAGTTGGCCCAGAAGAAGAATTTGAGCCGTTTGCTGCGCAACGCCGGAAACCTGCGCGACTGGCAAACCCGCTATTTCGAGAGCTTTGCGAAGGTCCCAATCCAGCTCTGGCGCCAGACCTTCGAGGTCCCGGAACTTTGCGACCGCGAACACTGCCGGCGGCTGTTCGAGGAAGAGACCCGACTGTCGCCGGCGACCGATCCGGCGGACAAAATCATGGAGTGGGACCTCCGAACCTACCTGACGGGCCTGTTCCAGCAGGACGACCGGATGAGTATGGCGGTCGGTCTGGAGTCTCGTGTTCCTCTGGCGGATCCGCGGCTGGTGCGGCACGCGTTTCGGATTCCCTATGACCTCAAGTTCCGCCGCGGGGCAACCAAATGGGTGCTGCGGGAGGCCATCGCGGACGTGGTTCCGGAAATGGTTCTGAACCGTGTCAAAGTTGGTTTCGATACTCCCGTCGAGGCCTGGATGCGCGGGCAACACGCGGCTTTTGTTCGAGATACGTTGCTGTCCCGGCAAGCGCGCGGACGCGGATTCTGGTGCGCCAAAGGCCTGCAGAATTTGATCGAACACTCAGACTCTGCCTTCTGGCTCGACCGCATCTGGAAGGTCCTCAGTATTGAAGTGTGGGCTCGGACATTTCTCGACGGCGGCTCCACCAACGCTCATTCTCCTGATGAGAAGCCGTATGTGCTGTCCGCAGTCGACAACCCGGTCGCCAAAGGTGAGACGGCGCATGTCGCGCAGGGATCCGGAGCCACCAACCTGATTCGCGAAGTTCGCGAATTAGGGTTCGTCGGAACCGTGGCGCGCAGCAGTTGGGAGTTCAAAACCCGGTCGGGTCTGCTGAGCGTCACGGCAAGTGCGCAACCGGAAAGCGGGGGGCTTGCAGAAGGGTTCTTCACTCCCCCAGGCGAGGCGGCGGTTGCCGTGCGCTCGCTTGCTGCTGAGGACGCAACCCGGTTGCTCGACGACGCTGTGGAGGCGGCACATGGCAGGCTCAAGGCATTCGGAAAGTGGCGGGCCGATTATGGTCAGCCTCTCAAATGGCATTTGAATCCTGTCAACGGGCGCGCCTTCCGCCGCTTGCCCCACTGGTCGCGCATCTACGCCGACCAAGCCTATACTGGCGACATCAAGTTGGCCTGGGAAGCTGGAAGGTTCCCGCAATGTTTCCATCTCGGACGCGCCGCAGCTTTGTATCCGGAAGCAGCGGAAGAGTTTGGACGTGCAGCCGAGGACCAGATCCTGCAGTTCATCGCGGCAAACCCGGTGAATCACGGCGTGCAGTGGGCCTCCGGGCAGGAGGTTGCCTTGCGTCTTCTCGCCTGGACCTTCGCAATGGATGTCCTGCCGCGGTTTTCTGCTGGAAGCCTGGACCAGATCGCCGCCCACATCGCCGCCTCGACCCAGTACGTCGAGGATCATATTGAGTACGCCCAACGGTCGGTTTACAACAACCATCTCATCTCTGAGGCATTTGGGCTGCTTTTGGGTGGTTGTCTGCTGCCGGAGTGCTCCAATTCCCAGCGCTGGGTGCAGACCGGCATCGAGATTCTCGACCGGCAGGCCGACCGGCAAATCTATCCCGATGGCGCCTACATCAGCCAGAGCCACAATTACGAACGCTCGGTGCTGCATGTGTACCTGGCGGCTGTGAGCCTTCTGAAGTCCCGGAGGATGGAGGTTCCCACGTCGTGGCTGGCTGCAATGGAGCGAGCCTTCGACTTCCTTTATGCCCAGCAGAATCAGGCGGATGGACGGTTGCCGAACTACGGCGGCAACGATGGCGCGATGCCGCTCATTCTGTCCGCCTGCGACTATTCGGACTTCCGCCCGACGCTGCAGGCGGTGTCGATTGCGTGCCGTGGAGAACGAGCGTATCCACGCGGCCCCTGGGACGAAATGGCCGTGTGGCTGCTGGGTGTCGGGGCGCTCGCATCTCCGATGCGGGCCGATCGGGAGCGGACGTCGGTTTCGTTTGCCTCGACCGGCTATCACATCCTTCGGAACCACAGAGGACACAGCGAGAGTTTTGCCGTGCTGCGCTGTGGCAGCCTCAAGGATCGTTTCTCGCAGATCGACATGCTCCACACCGACATCTGGTGGCGGGGCGAGAACGTCTGCGTGGATCCTGGAACCTTCCTCTATAACGGTCCCAGCCAGTGGCATGCGTACTTCTACGGGACCTCCAGCCACAACACAGTGACGGTCGACGGCCAGGATCAGATGCTGCACATCCGCAAGTTCAAGTGCCTGTATCCCACTGAAGCCAAGTTACTTGCATTCCGGGACGCGGGAGAGCCCGGTGTCATGCAGGGGGAACACTACGGGTTCACCCGGCACGCCGGGCATTGCGTCCATCGCCGGACCGTGATCCATGAACCGGACCTCGACGTCTGGATCGTTGTCGATGACATCACGGGCGATGGCGCGCACCGGGTGCGGCTCCACTGGCAGGCCGGCGACTATCCATTCGAAGGACCGTCGCCCGAAGCGCCGAACCGTCTGCGATTGTGGACTCCGCAGGGCGGTTTCGATATCTCCACCTACGGACGGGCAGGGCAGCCCGCGACATCCTCCAATGTGGTTTGCGGGCAAGCTCTTCCGGAGCCGCGCGGATGGCTGTCGCGCTACTACGGCGTGAAAGTCGCGGCGCCATCGTTTGAAGTGATGACGGATGGTCCACTGCCGGCGCGGTTCGTGACTGTGCTCGGATCGTGCGAAGTTTCTCACAAGTTGCACATCGACGCCGAAGAGAAGCGGTGGCGCGTCGTGTTCGGTGACGGAAGCACGCTCGTGTTTACGGCCGGGGATCCGAGCGTGACTTACAGAATCGCGAGCCAGTTGGAGCCGCACCAGCGAGAGGAGCCTGTGCTGTCGTCATGAGAATTGTCGTTTTTCATCAGCATTATCTGGCGCCTGGCCAAGGCGGAGGCTCGCGATTCAACGAGTTGTCGCGATTCTGGTCCGAAGCCGGCCACGAAGTGATTGTGCTCGCGGGCAGCGTGAACTTTTCCGGAAACACCGGCAGCCGCATCAGTTCCTGGAAGCTGTATCACGAAGAAGCAGGCGACGGCGGGGCACGCGTGTGGCGGTGCTGGGTGCCGGACACGTACGCGGGAAGTTATCTGCAGCGGGCGATCGCGTTTCTGGGCTACATGCTTTCGGCCGCCTGGGCTTCGCTGTTTTTGCCGCGCCCGGATGTGGTGATTGCGACATCTCCGCCGCTGGTCGCCGTGATGCCGGCGTGGGTGGCGTCCCGGATGCGTTGGAGGCGATGCCCGTGGGTATTCGAGATCCGCGATTTGTGGCCAGAGAGCGCGATTACGACCGGGGTCATCGGGCGGAACTCTTTGCTCGCGAAGCTGCTCTTTGCAATGGAGAGTTTTGCGGCAGCCAGAGCGGATTGCATCAATGTGCTCACTCCCGCGTTTCGGGAGGATCTGGTTGCGCGAGGTCTGGCGAGCGAAGACAAGATCGTATTCGTTCCCAACGGCGCCGACCTCGACGCCTTCCGTCCGGCGGCGGCGGATGGCGAGCTGCGGCGCGAGTTCGGATGGGGGGAACGGAAAGTCCTGCTGTATGCAGGCGCCCACGGCCGGGCGAATGCGCTCGACCAGTTGATTGGCGCAGCCGAGTTGCTTCGGAACCGGGCGGACATCCTGATCGCCTGTGTCGGCGAGGGTCCGGAACGAGCGCGGCTCACAGCGGAAGTCCAGGCTCGCGGACTCACCAACATTCTGTTCCATGGTCCGCAACCCAAGGGGCGGATGCCGGCGATCGTGAATGCCGCCACAGCCGGCATGGCGGTGTTGCAGAACAACCCGACGTTCCGGACGGTGTATCCGAACAAGGTTTTCGACTACATGGCGTGTGCGAAACCGGTGTTGCTGGCCATTGATGGCGTGGCCCGGACGCTGGTTTGCGACGAAGCCGCAGCAGGGCGGTTCGTGGAACCGGAGGATCCGGTGGCGCTCGCGCGGAACATCATCGAACTCGTGGATCAGCCGGCCGAGCGGGAACGCTTGGGGCTGAACGGGCTGGGGTGGGTGCGCGCGAACGCCGGACGGGAACAGCTGGCCGCGCGTTATCTGAAGATTCTGATGGATTTAGCAGCAGCAGAAGTGGAAGGAGTGACCGAGTCATGGCGAACACACCACTCTTGATTTACGGCGCGGGGGGATTCGCGCGCGAGGTTGCCTGGCTTGCCGAGACCTGCCAGCGTCACGGCAATGGAATGGAGCCCGTCGCGTTCATCGACGATCACGCTGATCCGGAAAGCCCCCGAATTGTCAATGGCTTGCCGGTTTTCTCATTGGAATCCGCCGTCCGGCAGTTTCCCGGAGCCGCTGTCACTGCGGCCATCGGCAATCCGAAGGCCCGGCAGGCCGTGACCGAGAAGGCGCTGGCGGCAGGTCTGCGCCTCGTCCCGCTCGTCCATCCCCGAGTCGAGATGTCGCGCTTTGTCGATCTCGGTTCGGGAGTGGTGATCTGTGCCGGCAATACCCTGACCACAAACATTACGTTGGGGGTGGGAGTACAGGTCAACCTGGACTGCACCATCGGCCACGACGCGGTCCTCGGGGACTATGTGACGCTGGCTCCGGGCGCGCATGTTTCGGGCAATGTTCACCTGGGTAAGCGGGTGTATGTGGGTACAGGCGCGGTCATCATCAACGGATCTCTCGACGCACCGCTGATCATCGGGGACGACGCCGTGATCGGCGCGGGAGCGTGTGTGACCAAGTCGGTCGGGGGGGGGTTGACAGCCGTCGGTGTGCCCGCCAAGCCCCTCGAACGCAAGGTTTTGGCAAATGCGGCGGCTTAAACGGGGCCTCGATATCGCGATTGCGGGGGGTGCGCTCATGGCGTTCTCGCCGGTCTTCGCCGTGTTGTGGCTGCTGATCCGAGTACGCATGGGGAGTCCTGTGATGTTCCGGCAGGAGCGTGGGGGACGGGGAAACCAGCCTTTTCATTTCTATAAACTCCGGACCATGACGGACGACCGGGATCCGAAGACCGGAGAGTTGCTTCCGGACCACGTGCGGCTCACTCCGCTGGGCAAGTGGCTTCGGGAAACGAGCCTCGACGAGTTGCCCCAATTGTGGAATGTCCTGCGGGGCGACATGTCCATTGTGGGACCGCGTCCCTTGCTGGCAGAGTATCTGCCGCTCTATGACCTGCACCAGAGGCGCAGACACGAAGTGCGTCCCGGGATCACCGGCTGGGCTCAGGTCAATGGCCGTAACTCTCTGAACTGGCTGGAAAAATTCGAAATGGACGTGTGGTATGTGGACCACTGGAGCCTACTGCTGGACCTGCGAATCCTGTGGCGGACGCTGGCGGTCGCAGTCGTGCGCAGGTCCGGAGTGGACCACGCCGATGAGGTCACGATGCCCCGCTTCACGGGCTGTTAAAGGAGGTGGTGGCCATGAGTACGGCTACCTTTGCGCCGACGATCGCGGACGCCGCTCCGCAGGTGAGGTCGCGAGTACCAGCGGCGGCTGGACCCTGGCCTTTCTTCTCTGAAGACGATATCGCCGTCGTCAGCCGGGTCCTTGCGTCCGGGAAGGTGAACTACTGGACCGGGAACGAATGTCGCGAGTTTGAGAGGGAGTACGCCGAAAAGCTTGGTGTCCGGCATGCGATTGCGCTTGCCAATGGGACGGTCGCACTCGAATTGGCGCTGTACGCACTGGGCGTTGGTCCCGGGGACGAGGTCATTGTCACGCCCCGATCGTTTCTCGCGTCGGTCAGTTGCATCGTGATGCGGGGCGCCAGGCCCGTGTTTGCCGACATCGACCGGAATTCCCAAAACGTCACCGCAGAGACCATCGCGCCTTGCATAACGCCTCGGACCCGCGCGATTCTGGCTGTCCACCTCGCCGGTTGGCCTTGTGACATGGACCCGATCCTGGACTTGGCGAAGGCGCACGGCTTGTGGGTGGTGGAGGACTGCGCCCAGGCGCACGGTTCGTATTACAAAGGCCGGCCGGCCGGGAGTATGGGCACAATCAATGGCTTTTCCTTCTGCCAGGACAAGATCATGACCACTGGCGGCGAAGGGGGATTAGTGACGACCAACGATCCGGACCTATGGAACCGGGCCTGGTCATTCAAAGATCACGGCAAGAGTTACGAGGCCGTCTACAACCGCTCCCATCCACCTGGTTTCCGCTGGCTGCACGAGGATTTCGGGACCAACTGGCGGATGCTGGAGATCCAGGGGGCGCTCGGAAGGCGCTGCCTGCGGCAACTCGATACCTGGGTCACGGTAAGACGGCGCCACGCCACCAGGCTCAATGAGATCCTGACGGGTCTGCCTGCATTGCGGCTGACGATTCCGCCGGAACACATCGAGCATTCGTATTACAAATACTACGCGTTTGTCCGGCCGGAGGCGCTCCGGACCGGATGGAGCCGCGACCGGATTCTGGCCGAAGTCAGCGAGACTGGCGTGACCTGTCTTGCGGGTAGTTGCAGCGAGATGTACCGGGAGAAGGCCTTCGCCCGGCACGGCTTGGAGGTCACGGAGCGCCTGCCCGTGGCGGCCGAACTGGGAGAGACGTCCGTGATGCTACTCGTGCATCCGACGCTATCCGCAGAGGCAATAGAGTACGCAGGAGAAATCCTGAGGGACACCCTCAGAAAGGCTACCCGCTGATCCCCGCAAAATAGCTGTCACAAAACAGTCTGCGCGGGTCGAGGAGTGAAGCAATGGTCGCTCATTTACGCGATTTCAAGACTCGAGAGGCGCTGCCCCGCATGCTGGCAGATCTGGTCATTGTTCAACTGGCCGCGATGCTGTCGCTGTTATCGACGTTCGTTTATTACGTTTTCTTCAACGGTGATGAGGTTCTGAGCCGGAGCTTCTTCATCGAAACCCTGAGAGGCAAGTTCCTGAATCAGTTTCCGCTGCTGGCTGCGGTCTTTCCGATCGTGTTCCTGGCATGCGGCGTGTACACTCGGACGCGCGGGTACAGTACACGGTATAAGTGGCCGACTCTGTTTCGCGGTTGTGCGCTGGCGTCGCTCTTGTACGTTGCAGCCAGCCTCCTGATCACGCGTGACGACTTGTTGCCCCGCAGTTCGCTGCTGGCGCTGCCGTTGCTCGTGACGACAGGCGTCATCGGGATTCGATGGGTGAAGAGCAGGTTGGATTCGGCCGTTTTGGGAACAACCGGCGACGAGCCGGGACCTTTCCATGATTCCGCAGGCGGATCGCGGCCTGCCGCCGCGCCGGTGCTGGTCGTCGGCGGGGCGGGCTACATCGGCTCGATTGTCGTTCGAAAGTTGTTGGATCGCGGTTTGCGAGTGCGGTTGCTGGACAAGCTGACCTACGGTGATTCGGCCATCGCGGGAGTTCTCGACCATCCGCGTCTCGAGTTCCTGCATGGGGACTGCCGGAACATCCAGGATGTCGTGCGCGCCATGGCTGGTGTCCGCGATGTCATCCACCTGGCGGCAATCGTCGGCGACCCGGCGTGCGCTGCAGACGACAAGAATGCGCGGGAGATCAACTATGCCGCCACGCGTATGATGCTCGAAATCGGAAAAGGCCACGGCGTGCAGCGGTTCCTGTTCGCCTCCAGTTGCAGCGTGTACGGAGCTAGTGACCTGATCATGGACGAGCAGTCGGCAACGGTTCCGATTTCGCTCTACGCGGAGACCAAGCTGAATTCTGAGAAGGTTCTGCTCGATGCAAAGTCATCGACATTCCACCCGGTAGTCCTGCGTTTTTCGACCGTCTTCGGACTGGCGCCCCGGCCCCGCTTTGATCTGGTGGTGAACCTCCTCACGGCGAAGGCCCATCAGGAGGGCATCATCACAATCTTCAATGGAAACCAGTGGCGCCCGTTCATCCACGTGGAAGATGTCGCGGAGGCGGTGTGCAGGACGCTCGAAGCCCCAGTGGATCTGGTAAGCGGTCAGATCTTCAACGTCGGCGATGACCGTTTGAACTATACACTGAGCCAAGTCGCGGATCTGATCCGGCATGAGTTTCCCAATACTCAGGTCGAGGAGATCGAGAATAACGACCGGCGAAACTACAGGGTGTCGTTTGAGAAGATCCGGGAGCGAATCGGTTTCACTTGCCAGAGAACTCTCGAAGAGGGGATTCGGGAACTTCGAGTCGCGTTCGAGTCCGGCCAGATCGTCAATTACAAAGATCCGTTGTACAGCAATCTCACCTATGTCAAAACTTACGGTGGATTTCACTCCGAGCGAGATCTCGATGCCCAGGTGATGGCGGCGTTTTCACACAGCCTGGCGAATCTGGCGGCGGTTGCTCCAGCCGAGGTTCCGGCAGCTCAGTAAGCACTCGTTACGGGGGACCCGAAGTCCTGCTGACGAATCGCCTTTGCTCCTTAGCCGGTTCACCTCGAATCGGCTAAGGTTACGAGTTCGGGATGAAGGGCTTCATAGCTGTCGAGCAAATGCTGAAAAGCGGCTTCGACTCCCGACAGGTCCTGCGACCGGCCAATCATTTCCAGGTTCAGCGCCGCGCGAAAGACCGCATCTGCCGCGAAGTTGGCAACTGACCCCTTCAGGGTGTGGCTTGCACGCTCCAATGCCTTGGCATCGCGCGAAATCACCGCTTCCCTGATGTTCGCTTCCAGATTTGGATAATCATCCAAGAAGAGGGCTGCGATCTCTCGAAGCAACTCCTCATCTCCATCGACCCTGGATAACGCCAAGGCACGATCTAAGACCTGCACTTCGTCCGACATACACTTCCACCAGCGGAACCAAGCCGCCCAAGAGCACTTATCGACAACTCCAAACAATGCTGTTGGAGAAATCGTCTGGGATTTCCCGCACCATGATATCGTGGACTACTTGTCGCCGCCGATGCCTCACTCGACTCCGTATCCTCCAATCCCAAACTGGCAGCGCTGGGCCACCGTCTGGCTGCTCTGCCTGGGAGTTGTCATCGCGTACGTGGACCGGGCCAATCTCTCCGTTGCCCTCGCATCCAAAGATTTCATTTCCTTCTTCCGCCTCACGAACGATGATCGCGGCGCCTTGAATGCGGCTTTCTTCTGGTCTTATGCACTGCTCCAGATTCCAGCGGGAATGCTGGTAGACCGTTTCGGCGTCAAGCAACCCTACACGATCTGTTTCATTCTCTGGTGTTGCGTTTCGGCATTGACAGGTGGAGTGCAGAGCGTGATGGCGCTACTGGGCATTCGAATGCTGCTCGGGATCTTCGAAGCACTGGTCACACCGGCCAGTCTCCGGTGGATCCGTTATAACGTCCCGGATGAGTCCAGGGGGTTGGCGTTCGGAATCTACATGGCCGGCACAAAATACGGCCCTGCAGTTGGCGCCTGGCTGGCTGCGGGGCTGATCGATTCCTTCGGCTGGCGCATGATGTTCGTGGCGCTCGGCCTTGGCGGACTCTTGTGGCTGGTTCCGTGGCAGACGATGGTCCGCAACAACGACCGTGAACTCGAGGCGGCCTCCGTCGCACAGCAGCCCAGCGGTTCGCGCATGCCGTTTCGTGAGGTCATGCGGAAGCCCGCAGTGTGGGGCATCCTGATCGGGACCTACTGCTACAACTACTTCACCTTCTTCTCGATGACCTGGCTCCCCGCGTACTTCGCCGAGCGCCGTCATCTGTCCCTGAAGGACTCCGGCGCATACACGGGATTCAGCTTCGGCGGCATGGCTACGGTCGCGATTCTGGCCGGCTGGGCGGCGGACCATCTCATTGCCAAGGGCTGGGACCCGATCAAGGTGCGGCGTGGGTTCACCATCGCGGGTTTCGCCGTCGCGTCATCAGAAATCTTTGGCGCCATGTCCGATTCCAACGAATTCGCATTGATCATGGCTATCGTTTCACTCAGCGGACTCGGCCTTGCAACGGCGAATTACTGGGCGCTCACCCAGACACTGCTGCCCGGGGCTGCAGTCGGATCCATTTCCGGCGCACAGAACACCGCATCGAATCTCGCCGGAGCGACTGCCCCACTCTTTACTGGCTGGCTGATCACGGCAACCGGGAAATACGAAGCCCCGATGTACGCGATCTGGGGCTTCCTTCTGCTCGGAATCGGCATGTACGTCTTCGTGGTCCGCGAGAAGTACACGCGTTAGTTCCCAGGGACCGCTAACCCTGGACGCCTAACGCGCGCTCGAGGAATGGGATCCCCTGTTTGCCGTGGAAGCTGTGTTCGCCCTCGAAGACTTCCTGTGCAACGGCGTCGACCGCGCCGAGCGACTCATACACTCGGCGAACCCGGCCATAACTTTCCCGGCTGGCGCCGATCGGAAAGATCGAGTCACGATCGCCGGACTCGATGAATAGCGGCCGGGGAGCGATGAGTCCCGCAACATCGTACATCTCGCACCAGTTGAGAATTCCCGGCACGTAATTGTCCATGCAATGCGCGATGCTGAGGATGCTGTCGCGGAACGTGTTCATGTAGCCGCTCACCATGGCGGCCTTGATCCGCGGTTCGAGCGCCGCGGCGAACACGGTACAGGTGCCTCCGCCGGAAATGCCCATGCAGCCGACACGCGAAGCATCGAGTTGCGCCGGCCGCGTCTCAATCCAGTCGATCGCGCGCATGACGTCCCAAACGCGCCACGCGATCATGGTTTCGCCGAACAGCAATGCGGCCCCCGCAGCAGGCTGGCAGGCCGAGGTTCCCAGGCCTTTCTTTTTCGTTGCAGGATCCCGCCGGCATCCGAACGCCATCGGTTCGATCGCCAGGGCGGCCATGCCGCCGCGTTCCACCACCTGAATCGCGAAGTCGTGCTGGTAGCCGTCTTTGCGCGTACGGTCGCGCCCCTGCGAATCGATGCCCACGATGTCGTCGACGCCTCGGCCGTGGCCGGGAACGCACACCACCACGGGTACGGGACCCTTCGCCGGGGTGGGCGTGAGCAGATACGCCAGCACCTGTACGCCGGGCTGCGACGTGAAGACGAACTTTTCGCGCGTGTACCCTTTGAATTCGCGCTTCTCGAGCAGCACCGTCGCGAGCGGAACTTTCGATGACGGGAACCCGCCGATCAGTTCCTGGATCTTCGGCTTCAGCCTGGCCTGCCAGTCCTGCGTCTGTCGCTTGGTGGCAGCATCCGGAAACGTCATGCGCAGCGGCGCGGATTTCCAGCGCGTGCGGGTCCACTCGACGGGATCGAAAGCCGCGAGGTCAACCTTGGATTCGAACCCGTCCAGCGCGCTTTCATACTTCGGCGTGGCCTCCGCCTGCTGCTGTTGTTGCTGTTGCGCGGCGGACGCAGCGGCAGCCGTCGCCGCCGTGGCGAGAGCCGCTCTCCGTGTGATTTTGCGAGGCATTCCCGATCGAGTGTACAACTTTCCGGGCGCCCGGCGTCGCGTTGTTACCCTGAAGCCTGACAGCGGCGGCGGCGACGATGAACGTTCTCTTCGTTCTCTATCACGACTTCACGGCGAATAGCGCCGCCCATGTACACAGCCTCGCCAACGCGTTGATCGAATCGGGGGCAGCACAGTGCGCCGTGGCGGTTCCGGACCAGCTCCAAACGGTGGAACTCCTCGGCGGCGCACCACGATATCAGCCTTTGCTGTTCAACGATGTGGCCGCCGGCCGCCTGCGATTCGCCGATGGACGGGGACCCGACATCATTCATGCCTGGACGCCCCGCGAGGTCAATCGCCGGTTCGTCGAAACCGTACGGGCGCGCGTGGCCCCTGCAGCCAGGCTCGTCATCCATCTCGAAGACAATGAAGAACACTTGACCGCGCGATCGCTGGAACTCGACTGGCCGTCGCTCCAACGCATGTCCCTGGCAGATCTCGACACCCGGATTCCGTCGAACCTGTCTCATCCGGTTCGCTACCGCCAATTCATGGAGCAGGCAGACGCCGCGACGGTCATTGTGGACCGGTTGCGAGAACTGGTTCCCGATGGCAAACCTGTCTCCGAGGTATGGTGTTCCGCCGATGAGGAATTGTTCCGGCAGGCTCCCGTCAACCACGACCTTCGCAACCGGATGGCGATTCCGCCGCATCATACCGTGATCGTGTACCCGGGTAATGTGCACGCCTCGAACGCGGGCGAGGTCCGCAGTTTGTACACGGCCGTGGCGCTGCTGAATCGCGAGGGCGTTCCGGCGACGCTCGTGCGCGCGGGCCGTGATTTCTGGGATTTCCTCGACCACGGCGGCGAGTGGGCGAAGCCTTACGTGATCGAACTCGGGCTCGTGCCGCACAAAAACATGCCTCGTATCCTGGCGATGGCGGATCTTTTCGTGCAACCCGGCTGGCCCGGCGAGTTCAACGACTACCGGTTTCCGAGTAAATTGCCGGAATTTCTTGCCACGGGCCGCCCGGTCGTACTGCCGGCTTCGAATGTCGGCTTGCAGATGCGGCATCGCGAGGAGGCCTTCGTCGTACCCGATCTCCACGCGATGGAGATCACGGAGGCAGTCAAGGAAATCGTGCGGGATCCGCAACTGGCGGCGTGTCTCGCCGCCGGCGGCCGCCGATTTTTCGAGGAGCGCCTGAGCTGGAAGCGCGGCGCCGAATTACTCGCCGCTTTGTACCAGCAGATTCTCGACTGATTTTTTCTCCCCCGGGATAAAAACGAGGACTCCACCGGGTGGCGCTTGCACTAAACTAAAGTCATGACTAGACGTGAGTTGCTCGCCTTAGCCGGAACGGCAGCGGCCGTTCCTTCCACCTGGAAGCCGGCTGTTGCCGCGCCTGCAAAGCTGGCGCCCACGGCGCCGGTTTCGATCGCCAAATGCCCTTCGTATCAGGAAGACCTCGTTTCCGTGATGGGAACGATGTTCGATCAGTTGGGCGGCCTCGGCAAACTGGTGAGCAACAAGACCGTCACGATCAAGATCAACCTCACCGGAGCGCCTTCGCTGCGCTTCCAGGGCCGGCCCCTCGGCGCCACGCACTACACGCATCAACGGCCGATCATGGCGATGATTTCGCTGCTCGACAAAGCCGGCGCGCGGCGTATCCGCCTGGTCGAAAGCTGCTGGGGAACCGGCGGTCCGATGGAAGAGTACCTGCTCGATTCCGGCTGGAATGTCCGCCAGTTGAAGAGCCTGTCGAAGAACCTCGAATTCGAGAACACCAACGCGCGCGGAACCGGCAAGAAGTACGCGCGCTTCAAAATCGATGGCGGGGGACACGTCTTCAGCGCGTTCGATCTCAACGAAGCCTATGAGAAAACCGATGTGTTTGTATCCATGGCGAAGTTGAAGAATCACGCAACGTGCGGGGTTACGCTGGCGATGAAGAATTGCTTCGGCAACACGCCGGCGTCGATTTACGGAGACGACGCCGGGATCGACGAGCCAAATGAAAGTCCCACCAAGGGCCGCGGCAACGTCTGCCACTTCGGCAAGCGGCAGCCTTCGAAGTGTTCGCCCGCTGAGAACGATCCTTCGTCGAGCCGTTCGGCCGAGTACCGTATGCCGCGCATCACGGCCGACATCGCGGCGGCGCGGCCCATCGACATCGCCTTTATCGACGGCATCGAAACGATGACGGGCGGCGAGGGTCCGTGGGTTGGTGGTCAGTTGAGTTATGTCAAACCCGGCGTTTTGATCGCTGGCTTCAACGCCGTCACTACCGATAGCGTCGCAACCTCTGTGATGGGTTACGACCCCCGCGCTCCCCGCGGCGTGGCGCCGTTCGCCAAGTGCGACAACTCGCTGCTGCTGGCCGAAGCGCATGGCGTCGGTACGACGGATTTGAAACGCATTGAAGTTCGCGGCGTGTCGATCGCGGATGCACGGTTCCCCTTCCCCGGAGCGACACAGACGAAAGTATGATCCAGCTTCTCGGCCGCGAATTTGTCATCCCTCCTGTCAACGAGCTTCTGCAGACCTCGTTGGACATTTTCGTGGTCGCGTTTCTGGTTTACCAGTTTTTCATGATCATTCGCGGCCGCCGCGCCGCGCAGGTTCTGAATGGGATCTGGGTGCTTCTGGTCGTGTACCTCGTGTCCGTCTGGCTGCACCTCGAATTGCTGCGGACCATCCTGCTGCGGCTGGCGCCGTACACCGCGCTCGCGATCATTGTCATGTTCCAGTCGGAAATCCGCCGGCTGCTGGCGCGCATCGGACGCAGCCGTGTGCTGGGATTCAAGTCGAGCTTCGAGCGCCGCGAAGTCACCGACGAAATCCTGCTGGCCTTGCAGTATCTGTCGCAAAAGAAGACCGGCGCGCTGATCGTGATCGAACGCGATACCGGGCTGCGGACGTTTATCGAAAGCGGCGTGGCGATGGATTCGCTGGTTTCCCGCGATCTGCTGATCACCATCTTCGAAAATCGCGGACCGCTGCATGATGGCGCAGCGATCATCCAGGGCGGACGCATCGCAGCTTCGGCGTGCTTTCTGCCGTTGACGACAAATCCGGGCGCGGTCGGCAAATTGGGTACGCGCCATCGCGCCGCAATCGGCGTCACCGAAGAGACCGACTGCCTGGCGATTCTGGTTTCGGAGGAATCCGGCAAGATCTCCGTCGCTGCTTTCGGCGAACTCGAACGCGGCGTGACGCTCGAAAGAGTCGAGCAGCGCATCAACCGCCATGCGGCAGGCATTCGAGAAGAGTTGGAATTCGGTTCGTCCAGTGACGAGACTTCCAAAGTAGAACGCAAAGTGCCGGTTACCGAGGGGCGCACGTGACGAAGATCCTGCTGGAAAACATCTGGTGGAAGCTGGCGTCGCTGGCCGTGGCCATCGCGCTTTGGGCCACTCTGATTCTCGAACCGGATGTCGTCACGTCCGCATCGGTCTCGATCTTCTTCCGCAACCTGCCTCGGGACCTGGAGTTCGCCACACAAACCCCCGATCGCCTGGTGCTGGAGGTCCGGGGTCCCGCTGGAAAGCTCGGCCCGGATTCGCTCGGAGATATCGCCGTGCAGGTGGATCTTTCGAGCGTCAAAAGCGCGGGCGAGCAAACGTTCACCATAGATCGTTCGAACATTACTCTGCCGTTCGGCGTGACACTGGTTCGCGCTGTGCCTTCGCAATTGCGGCTGCGATTCGACAAGCAGCTCACCAAGCTGGTTCCGGTACGAGTCAAATACCAGTCGAATCCACCCGTAGGGTGGCGGGTTTACCGTGAGGCGGTTACGCCGGAGACGCTGCGGATCATCGGACCGGCCGCGCGCGTGGATCAGATCGAATACGCGGAGACGGATCCGGTAGATATCCCATGGCAGCCGGGTGAAAAGACTATTCGGGTTCATGTTTTTGCCGGAGACCCTCAAGTCCGGTTCGAGTCTTCGCCGATGGTTACAGTGAAGGCGCTCGTCGAACGGGCTCCGGAGTAACGAACATCAACATGAGCAGAAAACTATTCGGGACCGACGGAATTCGCGGTATCGCCGGCGAAGCTCCCCTCGACCGGGCGACGGCGTTTGCACTCGGTGTCGCCCTGGGCGACTGGGTCATCGGCGGCGAGCACACGCACCATGCCGTTGTGATCGGCATGGATACGCGCGAGTCCGGCACTTGGCTTGCCGAGCACGTCGCGGGGGGGCTGGCGGCTCGAGGCGTTTCTGCCCGTTTCGCCGGGGTCGTGACGACGCCCGGCGTTGCTTACCTCGCGAAGGTGGGGGACTACTCCGCAGGCGTGATGATTTCCGCTTCGCACAATCCGTTCCAGGACAACGGCATCAAGGTCATCGATCACTCGGGATTCAAAATGCCCGACGCAGAAGAGCTGAAACTCGAAGAAGGCATCTTTGCCTGGCTGGAGTCGGGTGCACAGCCTGAGCCGCTTTCGTTGAACGTTGATGAAGGTCTCGACCGCGAGTATCTCGATCATCTGGCGGCAACCAGTGTTGTTCCACTCAGCGGCTTGCGGCTGGCTCTCGATTGCGCGAACGGATCGGCATCGGCGCTGGCTCCGGATTTGTTCGAGCGGCTCGGCGCGGAAGTGGTCGCGAAGATCGGCGTGGAACCCAACGGGCGGAACATCAACCTCAATTGCGGATCGACGCATCTGCAAGCTCTGCAGGCTGCGGTGGTCGAATCCGGCGCGGATGTCGGAGTCGCATTTGACGGCGACGCCGATCGCGCGTTGTTTGTGGCGAAGTCCGGCAAGCTGATCGATGGGGATGCGGTGATGTTGATTACTGCAACCTCATTGGGAGTCCCGGCTGTGGTCGCGACCGTGATGTCCAACATGGGTCTCGAAGTCGCGTTGCGCGAACGCGGGATTGAGTTGGTTCGAACGGCAGTGGGCGACAAGTACGTGCTCGAAGAGATGGTGCGGCGCGATCTGCCCTTGGGCGGTGAACAATCGGGGCATGTCATTTTCAGGCAGTGGGCGACCACGGGCGACGGGATGCTGACGGCGCTGCGCGTCCTCGAAGAAGTGCAGTCGAGCGGCAAGGACCTCGAGAGTCTTGCTTCCGCCATGCAAGTGTATCCGCAGTTGCTGGTGAACGTGCGGATCCGCGAGAGGAAGCCTTTGTCGGAACTGCCTGCGGTAAGCGCGGAGATCGAGAAGGCGGAGTCTGCTTTCCAGGGGACCGGGCGCGTGCTGGTGCGATTCTCGGGGACCGAGCCGCTGGCTCGCGTGATGGTGGAAGGCGCGGATTCCAACCTCGTGCACCATTGGGCGCATCGCATCGCGGACGTCTTTCGCGTTGAGTTGGGCTAACTCCCGCAGACGAAGTGCGGTAATCCACAGTATTCCTGTTCTGGTGCATCCTAACTCACTGGCTTGATGCAGGGTGTCCTGGCTGTGGAAATGCATTCCCATGGCTGGAGTCAACTCACCATGAAGCGGACCAGTTATGTGGCTTGCGCCATGCTCGTCAACGGCGTCCTGTTCGGAATCCCTGCGGCGGCTGCAAGTGCGCAGAAGTCTCTATCAGAGAAGCGGATACAGCAAGCCACCCTGAAAGGCGCCAGTGCCCGGGTGCGCGAATCCGTTCAGAAGCCCGGCCGGAGCGCCGCAAATCTCTCGACGCCGGAAACAGTGGAACTGAAGTCAGACGATGGTTCCCCGGACGGGACCGGAATCGTCGGTGACGGGTTGTTGATCGTCAACCGCCTGACGCCGCCCCGCTATCCGGCGATCGTGCGCTCCGTGCGTCTGTACTTCGTCGAGTTCGACGGCGATCCCGCGGCCGTGGGAAAGAAGGTTCGCCTGGTGGTGTTCACCGATCCCGAGGGCAAGGGGACGCCCCCCGCCGCGCCCCCGATGCGGATCGATCGCTACATCACGATTACAGCCAAGAACCAGTGGCTGGAATTTCCGCTGGATGGTCCGGTGATTCAATCCGGGGACCTCTATGTCGGTTACGAGAGCCCGGATCCGTACGACGGCATTGGGTTCGCCTGCGATACGAGCGGTGTGCAGCAGGACCGCGCGTGGTATTCGTTCGATAGCGGCGAGTCGTTTCGAGGTCCACTGCGGATGTCGGACGGCACGAAAACCAACGTTCTGATGCGGGCTACTGTGCTGGTACAGGATCCGGATGCGGATCTGGAACTCCGCACGGACGACGGCATTTCGGAAACGGGTCTTTTGAAGGGAAACTTCCTGGCCGTCAACCGTCTCACGCCTCCTCACTATCCAGCGAAGCTGACTTCGGTCCGGTTGTATTTTGAGCAGTTCAACAATTTGCCGAGCCCGGTGGGAAAGAGCATTCGGGTGATCGTTTTCACAGATCCGGGTGGGGGAGGCAAACCTCCTTCTGGAAAGCCCGTGTTGGACGTGGATCGCAATGAGACCATCCCCGCAATCGACCGCTGGCTCGACATCCAGGTCGACGGCCCCACGATCCAATCCGGAGACTTCTACGTTGGGTTCCAAACCGCGGCGGATCCGGGAGGCGTCGTTTTCTCGGGCGACACCGACAGCGCGCATCAGTATCGTGCTTTTTATTCCGAAGACGCCGGCGAAACGTTCCGGGGACCGCTGGCGCTCATCAACAGCGCCAACCAGACCATCGACATCAACCTGTTGATTCGTGGCGTGGCGTCGTTTCCCGGGTCCAGCCCGGCTACCCCGTCCTCGCAGACCTTCGAGCTGTCGGTCGACCGGCAGGAATCGAATGTCGGCCAAGGCGAAAGCGCCCGGTTCGAGGTCCGGATCAAAGCCGTGAACGGCGCGGCCGACCCCGGCGAAATCGCGCTTTCAGCAAAGTTGGATACGGCCGGAATCCAAGGAGTCACGGCCAATCTGGGCAGTGCGGCGGCGAGGGCCGGGGATACGGTTCCATTGACTGTTACAGCGGCTTCGAACGCCACTGCGCGGACCGCCGCGATTCAGATCACAGCGAGATCCGGAAGCGAAGTCCGAACGAGAACGGTTTCCGTCAATGTCTGGAAGGTGTTGGCGAGTGGGCTCCTCGGTCCAAATGGTGGGTCGATCTCAGCCGGGGAATCGCGGGTCTCTTTGACAGCCCCCGCAGGCGCCCTCTCCGCCGAGACGCCGCTGCAGATTCTCGCAGGCGAGTCGAACGGAGCCGCGTCACCGAACCGGGCAAGTGATGGTATCCGGATCCAGGGTTTGCCCGCCAGAATCGAGAAACCGCTGCGGGTGACATTACCCCTATCGGCGCCGGCGGATGGCGTGTTCCTCGTCGTGGAGCGCGACCGCTTTCTCAAGAACGCCGCGACGGCGGTTCCCATGCAGCGGCTCTTGCCGACGAGCGGTTCCACGACGCAGCGAACCGCCGAGATCCCGGCGCCGCCGTCTCAACTTCCGCTGGGTGACGTGAACCTCTGGCTTGTGTCCGGATACGAACAACTGCGCGCATCAAGCGCGAGCAAACAAGCGGCGGCCGCAGGATCCGCGCCGGAAATCACCTTTGAAATCACATATCCCAAGGAGCTGGCGACTCAGGCGGCAACGATCCTGGATCTGTTGACGAAGGCCATGCACAAACTTGCCTTTACGCCGAACGAAGGCTTGAACATGCCCTTCAACGGGGTACCGAACAACACGATCCCGGTCGACATTCTGTACCTCAGCAACGGCTGGTTCGGTGGCGCGAACACGGTGCGCTACGGAGATTCAGACGGTGAGAGCATTCGATTCAACGCCTACAAACTGGGTGGCAGGGATCCCTGGGCGATGTTTCGAACCGTGCCGGGGCACGAGCTGTTCCACGTTTCGCAGAACTTCTACGGAGGTTCGGGCCGCGATGCGCAATGGTTGTGGATGGACGACGCGACAGCCACCTGGTTCGAAGCCTTTGCAACAGAAAACCCGGGCCACGTCCCATCGACCGTCTTCGGTGGAAGCGGCGAAGGCGAACTCAATACGGACGCCTATGTCAGCTTCATCCGCGAAGGTCTGATCTTCCAGCCACAGTTCGCCAAGGGGACGGGAGAGAATCCACCGGCGCACCACGGCTATGGATCTTCGATGTTCCTCACTTGGCTGGGCCGCCGGTACTCGCCTGGCATGGAGATCATGGGAGACATTGCCCGGGCGCGCGAGAACACCGCCACTCCGAACGAAGCGATCACCGCGGCGCTGGCCTCGCGCGGCGCCAATTTACCGGACATGTGGCGATCGTTTATCCGGGATTATCTGGAAGGGAACATCTATCCAAATCAAACGTTGCCCACGCCGGACCGGCTCACGCCGACTGCTTCGGCGAACGTCGCCGTGCTGTTCAACTCGGCCCAGGATTCCAGCAAGCTGTTTCCCGAGTGGGCGTCGCCCGACCTGTCCGCGGAGTTCTATCAGATCAAATTCCCAACCCCCGCCAAGCCCCCGGACCTGACCGACGATGTGGTGCTTTCGTTCGGTTTTGCTCCCGGCTACGCGTCGAAAGACGCCGGTGTATTGGTTGCTTCCTACGCCGACAAGAAAGTGCTGGGCGAGAGTTGGGGCGGGGATCCTGTCGAAGTACCCGTGAAGGACCTGATTCAGAAACGCGATGTCCTTTTGCTGGCGGCGGCGAACAGCCGCAATTCGCCTCCGAACGAAGGAACGACCGGGCTGCGGCTGAACGTCAAACTCGCGGATCCCAAGGCGGCGATCGCTCCCCGGTACAAGGATTTTGTGGGCGTGGTCAACGGGACTTACGACTTCAACACCAAAAACGTCAACGTTCCGGCCGACGCGACATACTCCTGGAACTTTGGGGACGGGACGGCTTCGAGCAGCACGCGGTCCGTCAAACACCAGTTCACCAAGGCGGGGGCTTTCGAAGTCTCCCTGACCGTGAGTGGTGCGGACATTCCCACGCTGCGAGACACGGTGACCATGCAGATCGCACCCGACATCGAGGTCAAGAAGGCTGAAATGACGTTCTACGTCTACCGCGTCATGTCGAGCAAGCAGAAGCAGGCGTCACAGAATTTCCGCATCTGGGTTTATGACGCCGATGGCAAGGTGGTGGACGCCGGCGATTCCGTCGCCAAAAACGGCGTTTGGGAATGTGTGCTTCCAGCGGGGAGAACGTTCAGCGTCGAAGTGCAATACAACTACACGTTACCCCCCTGTTCCGGCAAGACTCCGAAGCGGACCTTCACAACGAAGGAGGGTTTGAACTTCATCGAGATCGAAACGGCCTCGTGCGGGGCTTAGCGGTACCGGTCCGAGCTAGGCGATCAGCTTGCGGATGACTTGGCCGTGCACGTCGGTAAGCCGTTGTTCGCGGCCTCCGAACCGGTACGTCAGGCGTTCATGGTCGAGGCCAAGCAAGTGCAGGATGGTGGCATGCAAATCGTAAATCGTCACCGGGTCGCGCACGATTTGATCCCCGATCTCGTCGGTTTCACCGTAGATCGTGCCGCCATTCGATCCGCCGCCGGCCAGCCAGATCGAGAAACAGAATGGGTGATGGTCGCGGCCGTCGCCATTGCCTGTGTCGGGCGTACGCCCGAACTCGCCGGCCCAGATGACAAGTGTTTCTTTGAGTAATCCGCGCGATTCGAGGTCGGTGAGCAGGCCCGCGACCGCCTGATCGGTCACGAATGCGTTGCGCTCGTGATCGCGCTTGAGGTGATCGTGCTGGTCCCAGGTGCCGTTCATGCCGACCAGGTTGGGACTCGTGACTTCGACGAAGCGTACGCCGGATTCAATGAGCTTGCGCGCCCGCAGGCACTGCATACCATACAGGCGTTTCGGCTTGTCCTCGGAATCGAGGCCGTAGAGTTTCTTGATCGCCTCCGATTCGCGATCGAGATTCAAAACGTCGGGAACGAGCGACTGCATGCGATACGCCATCTCGTAGTTGGCGATGGCGGCTTCGACGGAATCGTCGTGATTGGTGAGCTGCAGATAGCTGCGGTCCTGGGCGAGTAGCGCGTCGAGTTTGGCGCGCTGCACACGCGCGTCTGCATCCGCGGGCACGATGTTGGCGACAGGAACGCCCTCGTCGCGAATGTGGGTCGCCTGATGCGTGGCGGGTAGAAAACCGTTGGAGAAGTTTTCGATTCCGCCCGGCGGCACATACGCATCCCGCAGCAGGACGTAGCCGGGCAGGTTCTTGTTCTCACTGCCGAGTCCGTAGGTGATCCAGGAACCGAGACTCGGATAGCCTCCGATGTTCCGCCCCGTGTGGAAGAAGATGTTGCCGCGCGCGTGCAGCGGGAAGCTCGACTTCATCGAGCGGATCACGGTGAGGCGGTCCGCATGCCTCGCGGTGTGCGGGAAGAGTTCGCTGATCGGGATGCCGGACTGACCGTATTCCTTGAAACTCCACAGCGGCTTCAGGAACTTGCGCTTGGGACCCGCGACGTAATTGTCGAGCTTGGCCTGCTGCCCATCGAGCGCCGCAAGCTTCGGCTTGGGATCGAAGCTTTCCATCTGGCTCACGCCGCCGGGCATGAACAGAAAGATGATGTTCTTGGCCTTGGGCGTGAAGTGCGGACCCGGCTTGGGGTTGGCGCCCATTGCACTCATCGCCGAGAACGACAGGAATCCAAAACCGTTCGAGGCAAGCCGCAACGCATCGCGACGGGACAGGCGCGGATCCGCACAGCCCGTGCAGTTCTCGTGTTGTTGCATCCTCGAACGCCTCATTGGATGTACAGGAATTCTTTCAGGTTCAGCGCGGCGTGCGCAAGCTGCGACCAGACTTCGCTGCTTGCAGCGGGCTTTGCAAGAAGGCTCGACAGTTCGCGCGAGAGTCCGCGAAAACGTTCGCGTTCGGCGGCATCGGGCTTTCGCGCGAGCGTATCGCGGAACAGCGTGTCGAGCCGGTCATCCCACGTTTTCGCTGCGAGCACGCGTTCAGAGAGCTTGGCGGATTGCGCGATCACAAATGGATCATTCAACAGCGTGAGCGCCTGCGCGGGAACGTTGGTGACGTCTCGCGCGCCGACAGTCGCCATGGGGTTCGGATAATCAAAGGTCTCGAGGAACTTCGCGCCTTCCATGCGGGTGACCTTCAGATAAATGCTGCGGCGGCCACCGCCATCGAGCGGACCGGAGAACAAGCGACGGTAATCCTGCGGCTTGTCCCGATAGGGATCGATGCTGGGTCCATAGAGTTTCTCGTCGAGGGCGCCGCTGCTCATGAGGATCGAATCGCGCAACTCTTCAGCGGTGAGCCGGCGAACCGGATAGTGGTGCAACAAGCGATTCTGCGGATCGAGTTCCGCCGCGCGCGCAGCTTGCGCGGGAACGTTCGCCTGCCGGAAGGCGCGCGACAGGACCATCTCTTTGAGAGTGCGCTTGATCGACCAGCCCCCGGCAACGAAACGGGCGGCGAGTGAGTCGAGCAGTTCCGGATGCGATGGCTTGTCGCCGAGGATCCCGAAGTTATCGGGAGTTGCGACGATGCCGTGTCCAAAGACGTGATGCCAGAGGCGATTCACCATCACGCGGGCAGTCAGCGGATTCAATGGGGAGGCGATGCGCTCTGCGAGTTCGCGGCGGCCGCTGCCGTGCGTGGTGAGCGGGAGGTCGCTGATGAGGTATCGCAGGAAGGCGCGCGGGGCCGGTGACCCGGGACTCAGCGGGGATCCGCCGCGCAACACCGGGAAGTCGCGTCCTTCGGCGATGTCAGCGAGTCCGTCGACAACCCGGGGTTCGCTGATGGTGGATTCCGCGGCGCGATATTCCGCAATGAGCTGTTCGAGACGCGGGCTCGCGTTGCGGCGGTTGGTGAGTTCGCCGTTGCGCAGAAGCCAGTCCAACCAGAAGACGTCCGTATCGGTGACGGAGGCAGCAGCGTTCGCCCAACGGTCCAGCGCGCTTTTCGCCGCAGCTTCGATGCGGGCCGCGAGTTGCGATTGCGGACCTTCAAGCAGGGGCAGCAGGTGCGTCAGCGGGGCACGCGGAGATTCATCGACATCATGCACGACCACGCGAGTCACGCCGAACCAGGAGCGCGGAATGGCCAGCAGCTTTTCGTCCTTGATCATGCCCGGCCGGTCGGGGATACGCGGGTTGTCGAAGCGCGTGAGGATTTCCGGGAACAGCGCGAGTTGCGTTTCGTGCAGGTTGGACTTCTGCCAGGCGAGCGCGGGGGAATCGAGCAACTTGTAGCCTTCGCCGATGGCGCAGTTGTCGACGATGGTGCGGTAGGAACTGAGCAGTCCTCCCGCAATGTGCAGGCTCATGCGCTTCCGGCCGGCGGGGAGGCGCGGGTAGCGGATCGCGCCGTTGAGGCGGTTCGACTCGAGGTGCGTGTAGACGCCGCGCGGGTAGATGCCGGTGAGGATCCTGTCGCCCTCGGCGGCCAAGGCGAAGGATCCCGCTGCGGAGATCGCGCCATCGCGCAGGCCCATGCCGGATGCGTGCCATTGTTCCAGCGGGAGTTCTGTGAAGTTCGCCCGGTTGAACGCGTCGCGATCCGCGGCCTCTTTGCGATAACGCGCCTGCAGCGCATCCCAGGGTTCCTTCGACGCGGCGGCCCACAACGCCGCGGGATCCTCGAGTTGTTTGGTTTCCGGCTTCGCGAGCGCCTTCGCGATGGCGGCGGGCAATTCGTTACGCCACAACGCGGCGAGTTCCTTGCGGACCTCGTCTTTCAGCCGCCGGATGGCGGCGATTGGCGTGGCGTTCGCAGCCGGCGTATCGAGCGATCTGGTGACGTGGTGGCTGGAATTGAGGACGCCGTACAACGCGTAGTAGTCTTCGGTCGGGATCGGATCGAGCTTGTGGTTGTGGCAACGGGCGCAGGAGACCGTGAGCCCCTGAAACGTCTTGGTTAACGTATCGATCTGGTTATCGATGACGTCGGTTGCGA
>CAZVKC010000043.1:57723-66051 GCA_964627455.1 uncultured Solibacteraceae bacterium
GACGGCAGCAGGTCCCCGGCGATGTGTTCGCGGACCAGTTGATCGTACGGCACGTCGGCGTTGAAGGCGCGGATCAGGTAATCGCGATAGCGCCACGCGCCGAGGATTTCGTAATTCCACTCGTAGCCGCGCGTTTCGCCGTAGCGGACCAGGTCCATCCAGTGGCGCGCCCACTGTTCGCCGAAGTGTGGAGAGGCGAGCAGGCGGTCGACGAGCGTTTCGTAGGCTTGGGGCGAGGGATCGCGGACGAAGCGGTCCACGTCGGCCGGGGCGGGCGGCAGGCCGGTGAGTACATAGGTCACGCGCCGGATCAACGTGCGGCGATCGGCAGGTTGGGCGTAGGTCAGCTTGTCTTTCGCGAGACGGGCTTCGAGGAGCGCATCGATCGACGCGGATGGCGCCGAACGGACCTGCTGAAAGGCCCAATGCGTGCGCGCGAGTTGTCTGTACCGGTCCTCGGTGGACGCGGCCTTCGGCGCCGTCGCGCCCCACGGCGCACCACGATCCACCCAGGCGGCAATGGCGTCAATCTCGGGATCTTTGAGGCGTCCGCCCTGGGGCATGCGAAGCGCACCCTGGTGCCGGATCGCCTTTATGAGCAGGCTTTCGCCGCTCTTGCCGGGGAGAATTGCGGGTCCTGTCGCGCCGCCTTTCACTAAAGCGTCACGGGAATCGACGCGCAACTTCCCGAACTGCTGGTCGGGACCGTGGCATGGCTGGCACGCCCGGACCAGAACCGGCCGGACATTGCGTTCAAAATGTTCCAGGTCCGAAGGTGGTTGGGCACACAAGGGCAGTGCGAGAAACAGGGCAGCGGTCCGGTGCACGTTGGTGATTTTATCAGGGGTGGTTAAGAGGAGGTAAACCTTGATCGAAATTCGTAACATGAACTGAGCAGGCCGCGTTCTGATTCATGGTGCAAAAGCTTCTGTTGTGCATAGTCGCCACGGCAGCCCTCTGGGGACAGGCGATGGTACCCCACACAGGCGCCGTGAAGGCGAACGGGATCCCGATTCCCGGCGTGGTCGTGACGGCAACGGCTGATGGCGCGCGCGTTTCGACGGTGACAGATGAAAACGGGGTGTACCGGTTCCCGGGACTGGCGGCTGCAAAGTGGAAGTTCGAAGTGCGGATGACGGGCTTCCAGCCGCAGACGCGCGAAGTCGAGGTCACGGCGGACGCCAAGCCGCAGGACTGGACCCTGACCGTGCAACCGCGGCCTGCGGCGCAGTTCGCGCGGCGGCCCGGCGGAGGTCCTGGCGGTGGCGGACCCGGCGGGTTCCAGCGCGTGGCCGTGAATCAGGGGCAGGACGTCGACGCGGCAATCGATGCGGCATCGGCGGCCCCGCCTCCACCGTCCGCGCCGGTTTCCGATAACGCCAATGAAGCTTTTCTGTTGAACGGCAGCTTGAGCGCGGGTCTCGACAGCGGCCTCGCACGCGGCGCGCAGGATTTCGGTCCTGGCGGTGGACCCGGCGGGTTTGGCGGAGGTCCCCCTGGAATGGGCGGCTTCCCGGGCGGGGGGCCGGAGGGCGGCGGTTTTGGTCCCGGTGGTGGGATGCAGCAGCAACAGGGTGGCGCGGCGCCTCCTGGTTTTGGTGGTGGAGGCGGCCGGCCCGGTCCTGGTGGTGGCGGCGGCGGATTTCCCGGAGGTGGTGGTGGTTTCGGAGGCGGTGGCCGTTTTCCTGGCGGTGGCGGCGGCTTCGGAGGCGGTGGCGGACGTGGAGGTCCCGGTGGACCTCGCGAACGCGGGCGCGGAGGTCCGCAGGGGCGTGAGGCGGTGTTCGGCAATCGCGCGGGGCGCGGCCAGCAGGGTTTGCGCGGCGCGCTGACCTACACCTTCAGCAACTCGGCTCTCGATGCGCGCCCGTATTCGTTGACCGGGCAGACGGTTGAAAAAGCTTCGTACGCGCAGAACCGGATCGGCGCCACGGTCGGAGGTCCACTGCGAATCGGCAAGTGGATCCGCAGCGATCGCACCTTCATCTTTGTGAACTTCAGCGGCAACCTGGGGCGCAATCCGTACCAGGCGATCCAGACGCTGCCTTCCGCGCTCGAACGCGCCGGAGATTTTTCGCAACGCCCCTCGACGACGATTTACGATCCACTGTCGCGCTCGCCGTTTCCCAACAATGCGATCCCCTTGTCGCGCATCGACCCCGCAGCATCCGGATTGTTGAAGTTCTTCCCGGCGACGAATCAGCCGGGACTCGTGCAGAACTATCAGTACGTCACATCGATCAATAACAACTCGCAGCAACTCGGCGTGCGCGTCAACCGGAACCTGAACACGAAGAACCGTGTCGATGTGAACAGCAATTTTCAGTGGCGGGATTCGAACAGCGCGCAACCCTGGGGCTTCCGCGACAGCACCGTGGGTCTGGGCATGAACATCAGCCTCGGGTTCACGCACAACTTCAGCCGCACGATGATCACCAATTCGCGTTTGAACTTCAGCCGCAACCGCAGCGAGACGGTTCCGTTCTTCGCTTACGGCGAGGATGTAGCGCGATCGTTGGGGATCCGCGGTGTTTCGAACAACCCCATTAATTTCGGCCCCCCCAATCTTTCGTTCACCAATTTCGGAGGCTTGTCGGACGCGAGTCCGCTGCTGCGACGCGACCAGACAATTGGATTCACGCAGGGCGTCACGTACGTGAAGGGTACCCATAACCTGGCGTTCGGCGGCGAGTACCGGCGGATGCAGTTGAACAATCGCACGGATCAGAATGCGCGCGGCAGCTTCAACTTCAGTGGCACGGCGACGTCGGCGTTCGACGCCAACGGCCAGCCGGTCAATGGTACGGGGTTCGATTTCGCGGACTATCTGCTGGGCCTGCCACAATCGAGTTCGATTCGGTTCGGCGGCACGAGTACGTACTTCCGTTCGTCGGTGGTGAACGCGTATGTGCAGGACGACTGGCGGATCCGCAGCAATCTGACGTTCAACCTCGGCGTGCGGTATGAATTCTTCCAGCCGTATCGCGAGAAGTGGGGACAGATCGCGAACCTCGACATCTCGCCGAAGTTCGATGCGGTGGCTGTGGTGCTGCCGGGGCAGACGGGCCCGTATTCCGGGCAGTTCAGCCAGGGCCTCGTGGATGCGGATCCGAACAACATTTCGCCACGCGTGGCGATTGCGTGGAAACCGCTGCCGAAGAAGCAACTGCAGATCCGCGCCGGATACGGCATCTTTTACAACGGCAGCATCTATAATCAGTTCCCATCGCGCCTCTCCGGGCAACCTCCATTCGCAAGCACGGCGTCGATCAACACCAGCGTGTTTCGAACTCTGACCATCCGCGACGGATTTGCGACTGCGCCTTCGCAGAGCATCACCAACTCCTATGCCGTGGACCGTTACTATCGCGTCGGCTATGCGCAGACATGGAACTTCTCGATCCAGCATTCCTTGAAGCGTTCTTACGTGATCGAGGCATCGTACCTGGCGACCAAGGGGACGCGGCTCGATATGCAGCGCCTGCCGAACCGCGCGGCTCCGGGCTCGCCACTCAGCGCGGAACAGCGCCGGCAGATCGGCAACGCGACCGGGTTTACCTTTGACACCTCGGACGCGAACTCGATCTATCATTCGGGACAGCTCCGGTTCACAAGGCGGTTTACTCGCGGGATGTCGAGCAACCTCACCTATACGTATGCGAAGTCGCTGGACAATGCCTCGTCACTTGGCGGGGGCGGCGCGACCGTCGCGCAGAATGACAAAGATCTGCATGCAGAACGCGGAAGGTCGAGCTTCGACCAGCGGCATGTCCTGAGCTGGAACTACCTGATCTCTTCCCCCGTGCGCGAGACCGGGTCGCTGTTCAAGAGTTCACCGGCGATGATTCGGGTTCTCAAGGACTGGAATCTCATGGGCGGACTCTCTGCGTCTTCGGGAACTCCGCTGACGGCGCGCGTACTCGGCAACCAGGCGGACGCCGCGGGTACGGGTGCGACGGGCGCGGGCCGCGCGGATGCGACAGGGCTGCCGATCGATGCGGGTTCCGGCTTCTTCAATCCCGGTGCGTTTCGCGTGCCGCTGGCTGGCACGTACGGCAATTCGAGCCGCAACATCATCGATGGTCCGAACCGGTTGAACCTGAATCTTTCGCTGGGCCGGCAGTTCCGGCTGAAAGAACGCAGGAGTCTCGAGTTCCGCATGGAGAGCAACAACTTCATCAACCATGTGAACTACACGAATCTCGGCACTGTGGTGAACGCGATCAATTACGGACTGCCGACGTCCACGGGGCAGATGCGCACTATGCAGGGTACGCTGCGGTTCCGGTTTTAGGTGATGGCCATGCGACGGAACATTCTTCTTTTCCTGTTGTCGATTCTCGCCGCGGGCTATGGCCAGCAGGCGACGTTCAAGGCCAGCGCCCGGCTCGTGGTGCTGAATGTCTTTGCGAAGGACAAATCCGGCAAGGATCTGACAAATCTTCGCAAAGAGGATTTCACGGTGTTCGAAGACGGCAAGCCGCAGAACATCGCAATCTTCGAACTGCAGCGTCTCGACAGCGAACCACAACAACAGATTGCCGCGGCGCCAACTGCGCCCGCGATCAGGGAGACCAAGACGCAACAAATCACGACGAAGGCCCCCGGTGAGATTCAATATCGGGACCGCAGGCTGATGGTGTTCTTCTTCGATCTGTCGTCGATGCCCCCGGCGGATCAGATCCGCGCCAATAAAGCCGCGCTGGATTTCATCGACAAACAGATGAAGCCGTCGGACATGGTCGCGCTGATGACCTTTTCGACCAAACTCGAGGTCAAACAGGACTTCACCGATGATCGCGCCGCGTTGCGGGAAGCGATCAAGGGCCTGCGCATCGGCGAGGGTTCGGACCTCGCGGTCGCAGGCAGCACGGGCAGCGAGGACGAGGCCGATGACGGGTCGGCATTCCAGGCTGACGAGAGCGAATTCAACATCTTCAATACCGATCGCAAACTGGGCGCGCTCGAGTCCGCGGCCAAGATGCTGGCGAACCTGCCCGAGAAGAAGGCGCTCATCTATTTCTCGAGCGGCGTCGGCAAGACGGGCATGGAAAACCAGTCGCAGCTGCAGTCGACGATGAATGCGGCGGTGCGTGCGAATGTGTCGTTTTATCCGGTGGACGCGCAGGGCTTGAAGGCGTCCGTTCCCGGCGGCGATGCGTCGCAGGCCTCTTCGCGCGGATCCGGTATTTTCAGCGGATCCACGCAGCGAGGCCAGATGGCGCAGCGGCAGGACCAGCAGGAAACGCTCGTGTCGCTCGCCAATGGCACCGGCGGCAAGGCATTCCTCGACGACAACGACCTCAGCATGGGCATCGTGCAGGCGCAGAACGACATCCGCAGCTACTACATCGTGGGTTATTATTCGGCCAACGAAGCGAATGACGGCAAGTTCCGGCGGATCCAGGTGAAGTTGCAGGCGCCGCACAACACCGCGAAGCTCGACTATCGCAACGGATACTTTGCGTCCAAGGAATTCGCCAAGTTCAACGAGAGCGACAAGGAGCAGCAACTCGAAGAGGCGCTCGCGTCGGGCGATCCCCTGACCGATCTGCCGATCGCGCTCGAGATCAACCATTTCCGTTTGTCGCGTGATCGATTCTTCGTACCCGTCGCCGTGAAGATCCCTGGCAGCGAAGTCACGCTGGCGAAGAAAGGCGACACGGAACTCGATTTCATCGGCCAGATCCGCGACGCGAAAGGCCGGCTGGCAGGCACGGTTCGCGACGGGATCCGCCTGAAACTCACCGAAGCGGACAAAGCGCAACTCGAGAAGCGCAACCTGCAATACGACACCGGATTCGCGCTGGCGCCGGGCGAATACAAGCTGAAGTTCCTCGCGCGGGAGAATCAGAACGGCCGCATCGGGACGTTCGAAAGCAGGTTCGTGGTGCCGGATCTGCAAGGCCAATCCCCGAAACTGAAGGTGAGCAGCGTGGTCCTGTCGAGCCAGCGTGAAGCCCTGAAGGCGGCCATCGGATCCGCATCCAACGACAAGAAGCTGCTTTCGCAGAATCCGCTCGTGGACAACGGCCAGAAGCTCATCCCGAATATTACGCGCGTCTTCCGAAAGAACCAGAGCCTGTATGTGTACGCCGAGGTTTATGACGCGTCGGTCGATCCGGCTGATCAGCGTGCGAGCGTGCTCGCGTCGCTCGCCTTCTATCGAGGACGCGCGAAGGCATTCGAGGCGAACGCGGTCCGCATCAGTCAGAATGCGGCGAAGCGCCCGGGCGTGTATCCCGTGCAATTCGAGGTCCCGCTCGATAAGCTGCACGCGGGTCAGTACACCTGTCAGCTGACGCTGGTGGACGAGGTGGGCAAGAAGTTCGCGTTCCCGAGAAGTTCGGTCGTTGTGATCGACCCCCCGAAGAGTTAGCGGCGTTTCGTGTACACTTAGCGGATCCAGTCAATGGACCGCGAGCGTTACCAGCGAATCAAAGACCTCTTCATTGAGGCCAGCGAACTCGAGGGTGAGGATCGTCAACGTCTGCTCAACACCGCCTCACCCGAGGATCGCCAAGCCGTTCTGCAGATGTTAGAGTCGGGAACCCTGACATTTCTGGATAAGTCTCCGGTGGCGTCGTCGTCCCGTGACGTGTCACGCGAGGCGGTGGAGGCTTTGCGGGCCGGACAGCGCTTCGGCCGTTACGAGATCCAAAAAACATTGGGATCGGGCGGCGGCGGCCGCGTGTACCTGGCGACCGACACGAACCTGCGGCGGCTGGTGGCAATCAAGACCCTCGGCGCCAATTCGACCGGAACCGCGCGCCGCTTTGCTCGCGAGGCGGAGACGGCGTCGGCACTGAATCATCCCAACATCGTTACCGTGTATGAGGCAGCCAGCGAAGCCGGCACGAGTTACATCGCGATGGAGTACATTTCCGGCGGCACGCTGCGATCGTACATTCCGAAGAAGAACGGGATGGCGCTGCCGAAGTTCTTCGACTGGTCGATCCAGATCTGCGACGCGCTCGCCGCTGCCCACCGCGCCGGGCTCATCCATCGGGACTTGAAACCCGGCAACATCATGATCACGGACCGCGGGACCCCGAAGATCGTGGATTTTGGTCTTGCTAAGCCGGCTTTTGAGCACTCGGATGACACACTGACGGGAGCAGGCATCGCCGTCGGCACCGCGGGCTACATGGCTCCTGAGCAGGCTGCGGGCAGGGAAGTCGATGCTCGTGCTGACATCTTTTCACTGGGCTGCGTGTTGTACGAAATGCTTTCCGGCCGCAGGGCTTTTCAGGGCAACTCGCAGGTCGAGTTGCTCGCGGCAACGATTCACACGGAGCCGGAAGCGCTCATGACCACGGCAACGCAGATTCCGGTGGATCTCGCGCGCATCATCCATCTCTGCATGCGCAAAGATCCGGCCATGCGGTTGCAGAGCGCGGCGGATATCAAGCTGATGCTCGAGGACTTGCGGCAGAATCTCGGCAAGCAAAAGGAGACCGCCCCGGTTGCGGACGGGCAGTCGCGATGGAAGGTTGCGGTTGGCGCACTCGCAACCGGAGCGCTGCTGACCTCTGCCGCGTATTGGTACTGGGACTCGCGGATGAAGCCCGCGCCCAAGCCCTATCCCGTCACAACGATGCTGACCACGGATTCGGGACTGTCCTCGCAGCCCGCTCTGTCGAGTGACGGGCGGCTGTTGTTCTACGCATCGGATCGCGGCGGTGACGGGAACCTGGACATCTGGATGCAGCAGATTGGCGGCGGCGCACCGGTGCGGTTGACCTCGGGTCCCGAAGACGAGTCGACTCCGGATGTGGCGCACGACGCCACTCGCATCGTGTTTCGTTCCGAAAAGGACGGCGGCGGCATCTACACAATGCCAGTGCTCGGCGGTGAGCCCCTGCTGCTTGCGCAGGGAGGCCGCAATCCGAAGTTCTCACCAGACGGCCAATCCGTCGCCTATTGGACCGGCCGGGAGAACGCGGCGTTGCTTCCGGGCGCGGCGTCCGTATTCGTTATTCCGATCGGCGGCGGCGAACCGCGGCATGTTTCCAGCGGGATGTCCGCCGCCATGTATCCGGTATGGTCTCCCGCCGGCGACGAGTTGCTGATGGTTGGACGCAAGGATCCGGATTCCAAGCGGGAACCGTCGCCAGACTGGTGGGTCCTGCCGCTCGAACCGGGTCGCGAGCCCGTGGCGACCGGAGTCCTTCCAGCACTGAGCAAATTGCGCCCGGCTCTTCACCGGCCTCCGATCTGGCAGTTGCAGTTGGCTCCCGTCGCATGGAGGCCGGATGGGAATGTCGTCTTCGCATCGCGGTTGGGCGACACCGCGAACCTCTGGCAAATCCGAATTGACCCCAGGAC
>CAZVKC010000044.1:0-65010 GCA_964627455.1 uncultured Solibacteraceae bacterium
CTTATGGGAGGTGTGCGGTGAACGTAACCGCCATTCAGGAAGCATTGCGGGAAGAGGGACTCGACGGCTGGTTGTTTTTCGACCACCATGTGCGGGATCCGCTGGCGTACCGCGTGCTGGGTTTGTCGCAGTCGCTGCATGTGACGCGTCGCTGGTACTACTTCATCCCCGCGGACGGAGAGCCGCGGAAACTGGCGCATCGCATCGAGCCGGGACATCTGGATCCGCTGCCGGGTTCGAAAACGATCTATTCGAGTTGGGACACACAACGCGGCGGGTTGCAGGCGCTACTGGGCGGGGCGAAGCGCGTGGCGATGCAGTATTCGCCGGACTGCGCGATCCCTTATGTGTCGCTGGTGGATGCGGGCACCGTCGAACTGGTGCGCGGCCTGGGCGTCGAAGTGGTGAGTTCCGCGAACCTGATCCAGTTGTTCGAAGCCCGCTGGACCGCGGCGCAGTTGGAAATGCATCTCGAAGCCGGGCGGCGCGTCGATGGCGTGCGTCGCGAGGCGTTCGAATTGATCGCGGCGAAGCAGCGCGTGGGTGAGCGGATCGGCGAGTTCGACGTCCAGCAGTACATCATGCGGCGTTTTGCCGAAGAAGGCATGGTGACGGACAACGGTCCGATCGTGGCGGTGAACGCGAATGCGTCGAATCCGCATTACGGGCCGAGCGCGGAAACGAATATCGAGATCCGCAAGAACGACGCGATCCTCATCGATATGTGGGCGAAGCTCGACAAACCGGATGCCGTCTATTACGACATCACCTGGACCGGCTACTGTGGCACGAATCCGCCGGATGAATTGGTGAACATGTTCGCCGCCGGCATGGGCGCGCGCGACGCTGCGATCGCCGTGGTGAAGTTTGCGTCGGAAGCCCGGCAGCCGCTGTGCGGATACGAGGTCGACGACGCGTGCCGCAATTACATGAAGCATCAGGGCTACGGCGATTACTTCGTGCACCGCACGGGACATTCGATTGGAGTGGAGGTCCACGGGACCGGCGCCAATATGGACAATCTCGAAACCCACGATGTGCGCCGCGTGATCCCCTGGACGTGCTTCTCGATCGAACCCGGCATCTACATGGAACGCTACGGCATCCGAACCGAGATCAACATGTTCGTGGGTGAAGATGAGGCTCGCGTGACCGGTGAGATGCAGGAGAGACTGTTGGAAGTCGTCTAGCCGGAATGCGTTTTCTTCTCTCTGTGGTCTTGTCTGTCGCCGCATGCTCGGCGGCGAATCCCTCGATCGAGGGCAACCGGTTTCTGTTCACGGGCATTGATGGCGGCGCGTGTCTCGAATTCACGAGCGCGGTGTCGTTTCGTCTGGTGCGCTGGTGGGGACCCGCGGCTCCCGTGCTCGGCGATCCCGTGTACAAAGACCGCCTGTGGACTCAGTACGACGACCGAGTCAGCCTTGTCGCGATCGATACGAAGTTCCTGAAGGTCGAGGCCGGCAAGGATGATTACCGGCTCACGGTAAAGCTTCCGAGCGGGCGTGTGCTGTGGTCCGAACGGCGCGGTGTGTACAAGTCCACGGACGGCGCGCAGCTGATCTTCGATTCGAACATTACGGCTGACGAAAAGCTGTACGGTTTTGGCGCGCCTGTTCGCAAGGGATCGCTGGATCAACGCGGGCAGAAGTTCCGCGCGGCGTCGCGGCCGTTGTATTTTTCGAGCGGTGGGTATGGCCGATTTCTGGCGCGAACCGGGCAATACGACGTCGACGCATCCGAGACCGCGCGAGTGCGGATCGCCGGGACGGGACTGAAAGTAGCGGAACAGTATTTCTACTACGGTCCGACGCCCAAGGAGATCCTCGAACAGCACACGCTTGCGACGCAGTCGCAGGTGAATCATCCCGACACTTTGCTTGACCTGATGAATGAGCGGGACCTGCCGACGGATGTCGTTCGGATCCCCGTCGCGGAGTCGAACTACTGCGACCTTTCGCTGCTGGTGAATCAGTCGAGCCTGTCGGGGACGGTGTATCAGGCGCTCGATATTTCAAAACTCGGCAAGTATCTCGATGAACTGCGCATGTATCCGATCCTCTACCGGTCGGATCCTTCGACAGGCGGATCTGAGATCGAGGTGCGCCGTAAAACGTGGCTCCCTTATTTGCGCACGTATCTTCGGGAGGCCTATGATCGCGGGTTGCCGTTCCTGCGTCCGCTGGTGATGCAGTATGCGCGCGACAAAGGCATGGAGACGCGCTCGGACGTATTCATGGTTGGCGACGAATTGCTGGTGGCTCCGGGATGTGACGTGAAGTCCGTCGAACTGCCTCGTGGCCGATGGACGGATTTGCGGACGAACAAGTTGTATCCGGGGCGTACGGTGGCTGCGAACGAGGCACCGGGCATGCCGGTGTTCGCGAAGATGGGTTCGATTCTACCGCTGGTCCCGCAGCGCAAGGATGTCGGACTCGAACTGCATTATTACCCGAACATTGGCGCGGAGTTTTTTTTGATCGAGCCTGAAGTTGGCGAGTATTCGCAGTTCCACGCGGCGCCTGTGGGCGACATCATGCGCGTGGAGTCGGAATCGAAGATCGAGCGAACCTGCGAGTGGATCCTGCATCATATGGACACCAAGCCGAAGACCGTAGGTGAGAGCAACGCGGCGTATCGCGAGGTGTCGTCGCGCGGTGAACTGGTTCCCGGGACCTGGTTCTATGACGCGTCACAGCGGAATCTGCATCTGATGCTGCATGTGAAGGCCGGCGAAGACCGGATCGTGAACAGCACCTTCTGAGTTGAGGAATCTATGTCGATGACTCGCCGTTCCGCGCTGGCCGCGGCTCCTTTCCTGAAGTTGCTGGGGTCGCAGAAGTCGAGTGACCGGCCGAACATCCTCTGGATTCTCGGCGATGACCTGGGGCCGCAGCTTTCCTGCTACGGCGATCCACTCGTGAAGACGCCGAACGCGGATTGGATTGCGAGCGAAGGCGCGCGGTTCACGCACTGCTTCACGACCGCGCCGGTGTGTTCGCCAAGCCGGTCCGGGTGGAACACGGGTGTGTATCAAACGGCATTCGGTGCGCACAATCATCGAAGCCACCGCAAGGACGGTTATCGTCTGCCGGAAGGCGTTCGTCTGGTGTCACACCGCCTGCGCGACGCCGGTTATTTCACGGCCAATGTGACGGAGGTCGCTCCGGGACTGAAGGTCCCCGGCAAGACGGACTTCAATTTCCAGGTGGAGGGCAAAGCGTTCGACGGGACGCACTGGAATCAGCGTGCGAAGGGCCAGCCGTTCTATGCGCAGGTCAATCTCACGGCTCCGCACAAGGGCGCGGAATGGCCTGCCGCGCGACGCGGGAACAAGTCGCTGATCGATCCGGCGAAGGTGGAACTGCCCCCGTATTATCCGGATCATCCAGTGGTTCGCGATGAAGTTGCGAATTACCTCGATGCGGTGCAGCGCTGGGATGCGCAGGTTGGCGTGATCCTCGACGCGCTGCGTGCGGACGGTTTACTCGACAATACCGCGATCTTCGTTTTCGGTGACAACGGGCGCTGTTTGCTGCGCGGCAAGCAATGGTTATACGACCCGGGAACGCACGTACCGCTGCTGGTCCGCTGGCCCGGGCGTGTCGCGCGAGGAACTGTGCGCCGCGACCTGGTGAACGCACTCGATATCACGGCGACTGCACTCGATATCGCCGGAGTCGCGCATCCACGGGGCATGCATGGGCAGAGCCTGTTCGGCGGCGCCAAGCCCAGGCAGTATATCTTCACGGCGAGGGATCGCTGCGACATGACGGTCGACCGCATTCGCGCGGTTCGGGATCATCGATACAAGCTGATCCACAACTTCATGCCGGATCGGCCGTATGCGCAGTTCAACGAATACATCCGCGACAACTATCCGACGCTGCGGGTCATCCAGGAACTGCATGCGGCCGGGAAACTGAACGCGACCCAATCGCAATGGATGGCGCCGCGCAAGCCGGAGTTCGAGCTGTACGACTTGAAGGCGGATCCGCATGAGGTTCGTAATCTGGCGGAGGATCCGGCACACCGCACGATTTTGCGGCGATTATCAGGCGCGCTGGATCGCTGGATCGAAGAAACCGGCGACCAGGGACGCACGCCGGAGAGTCCCGAAACGATCCGCCGCGAAGAGCCGCGGGCCTGAGCGTATCGGTTCAATTCGCAGCGATCTCTACTCCAGAAACAGGTTTGGCGTCTTTCAACCGGATGGCGTCGAGGAGCGAGGAGCAGGCGCGGTCGAGGTGTGCGCGGACCGCACGTATGGCCCGTTCCGTTTCGTGTGCGGCGATGGCGTCGACGATCTCTTCGTGTTCGCGGCGTTCGTCCTTGAGTCGCGATTTCCAGTCGGTGTCCGACGCGTGGATCCGCGCGATCTGGATGTGCGCGTTGAGCCGGTCATAAGCGTCGATCAGGCGGCTGTTTCGCGCCGCGCGCAGGATCGTGAGATGGAACACCGCATTGTCGCGCTCGTGCTGGGCACGGTCTTCTTCCGTGCGAATCGGCTTGCGCATCACGCCCAGCAGATCGCGAAGGTGATCGAGTTCATGCGTCGTGATCTGAGCACAGGCGAGTTCCGCGGCGAGGCATTCGAGCGCGCGGCGGATCTGGAAAGTTTCGACAACGTCCGAAGCGCGGACGCTCGCGACGAAGGTCCCGCTGCGAGGGCGGACTTCGATGAGTCCTTCGGCGGCCAGCAGTTGAATCGCGTTTCGGACCGGCGTCAGGCTCACGTTCAATTCATCGGCGAGTTCCGGGACGTTGAGGCGTTCGCCAGGACGCAGGACGCTGGTGAGGATCGCCTGGCGCAAGGCGGAATGCACCGCGTCGTTCGCACGCTCTCTGGTGATGGGTCGCAGTTTTGCCATCAGAATGCGATCATATCCGATTCACTATGCTACACGTGTGGAGATGCCTGCCCCGCTGCTTCGGACCCTGATCGTCGACGATGAACCCGTCGCGCGAAAGGTGTTGCGCGAAGAGTTGGAGGTCCATCCGGCGATCGAGATCGTGGGCGAGGCCGAGAACGGCTTGCAGGCCGTGGACCTGATTCGCACGCTGCAGCCGGACCTTGTTTTTCTGGACTTGCAGATGCCCGGGCTCACCGGTTTCGAGGTCCTGCGGCGGCTCGAGAATAGCGGAGTTCCGCTGCCGGTGGTTGTGATCGTCACGGCCTACGATCAGCACGCCGTTGCCGCTCTCGACGCCGGCGCCGTGGATTACCTGTTGAAGCCTGTGGCAGAGGATCGGCTACGCAAGTCGATTGAACGGGCATTGCAGTTGAAGGGTCGTCCGGCGAGCATCGCAGAGTCCGTGGCGGAGGTGATGAACGCCGCGGCGCCGGCGACTGGCGTGAAGAGCCGCAAAGTCGTGGGACGGTTGGGGCAGGAGTATTTTCTGCTGGACCTCGACGACATCCTCGCGTTTCAGGCCGAAGGCGAAGTGGTCTGGATCCTGACCGCGAAGCACAAATACTATGCGACGCAGTCGCTGCGTGTCATCCAGGAAAAACTGCCGCCGGAACAGTTCCAGCGTGTGCATCGCAATTCGATCGTCAACCTCAACCACATCCGGAAAATGGCGATCCTGACGAGCCAGCGCTGGCTGGTGACGTTGTCGAACGGCCTCGAAATCGTGGTCTCGAAGCGGCTCGCGAAGAATGTGCGCACGGTCCTGGATTGGTAGGGTTTCAGACTTCTGCTAAGTAGCTTTGCCAGTTGCTTTCGATCTCCGCCTGAGACGGGTACACATCCGGGCTGCCTCGGTGCAGATCGATGCAACCCTTCTGGAGAAGAGGCGTGAGGTCCTCGCGAAAGACGCGCTCGACGGTCTCGCGCGGACGGTCACGAACAGGCGTGACCGAAGGCTGTTTGTACAGGAACAGCGGTAACAGCGAACGCAACAGCGGAAGAATGCCGGGATCGGTCCGAATCATCGCGACCAACGCTTCGAGGATCCGCCAATCGCCGTCGAGGTTGACCGATGACTTGCGCTCGGAAGAGAGTGTGCGCTCGATGTGCCCGACCAGCCAGTCGTCGTCGAAGCCGGCCCACTCGCCGGCCACATCGCGCAGATTGAATTCCAGAGCGGGCGCGACCTCTTCGTCGAGGATCCGCTTCAGCTCTTCGAACGAATATGGCGAGCGCGCGAGCAGGCCGGCCGCGTAGACGTAACTCATGCGGACATCGGTGTCCAGGAAGAGTTCCGAAAACGCTCGCCAGACCGGCTTGCGCGCTTCTAATTCGCCAGGACTCACAGACGGTTGATCAGGCTTGCCACGTAGCCGCCGCCGAAACCGTTGTCGATGTTCACCACCGTCACGTTCGACGCGCAGCTATTGAGCATGCCGAGCAGCGCGGCCAGGCCGTTGAACGACGCGCCATAACCAATGCTGGTGGGCACGGCGATGACGGGACACGACACCAGGCCTCCGACCGCGGAGGGCAGGGCGCCTTCCATGCCCGCGCAAACTACGATGACGCGCGCCTGCATCAGGCGTTCGCGATTGTTCATCAGCCGGTGGATGCCTGCGACGCCGATATCGTGGATCACGTCCACATCGTTGCCCATGACTTCCGCCGTGATCTGCGCTTCTTCAGCCACCGGGATATCCGTGGTGCCGGCGCAGACAACCGCCATCTTGCCCTTGCCATGAACGGTCTTGTCGCGCCAGACGCGCATGGCCCCGGATGCCGGGAAATACTCGATGCCGGGGATGGCCGCCTGAATGGCTTCCACCTGGTCGCGTGCGACCCGCGTGATGAGCAGGTTCTGCGCGCGGCTCAGCAGGGCAGATCCGATGCCGATGATCTGTTCGGCGGTCTTACTTTTGCCGAAGATCACCTCGGGGATCCCGTGCCGGATCGCACGGTGGTGGTCCACCTTGGCGAACCCGAGGTCCTCGAATGGCAGATGGCGCATGCGGTCGATTGCCGCTTCAATAGAGGTCGCGCCGGAGCGCACCTCTTCCAGTAGTGTTTTGAGTCGATCCTGATCCATTAGAGTGAGAGCGAGAGTTCCAGAAAAACAGAGTCTTCGACTGGATTGTGGCGATAAGGCGCGATCCGTTGGAAGCCCAGCGACTCGTAGAGGCGAATTGCTTTTTCCATCTGTGGTAGCGAATCGAGCCGCATCTTCTCGTAACCCAGCCTGCGCGCCTCGTCCACGACTGCCCGGGCAAGAGCCTCACCCAGGCCGGTTCCGCGAAAATCGGGGCGCACATACAATCGTTTCATTTCGCAGATGCCGGTTTCAATGTGATGCTTCCAGGGGCGGCATGCGACCACTCCAGCCGGACGTTCGTCGATCGTCGCGACCAGCAGGCAGCCTTTGCCGAGGATCCGGTTGTATTCGCCAGGGAGTTCCGCGAGTTCGCGATCGAAATCCTGAAAGCCGAGGTCGATGCCGAGCGATCGCGCGTACTCGAGAAACATCGCGCGCACGTCGGGGATCCACTCTTCGGCGTGTGCATGATGAATGCGTCCGCCGCCGGTAGTCAACAACTCGGCGAGTCGTGCGGGGGGCGTCTTCCACTGCATCTTGCGGCGAAGTTCTTCGTAACAGTTGCCGCAGACCCAGTCGTATTCGGTGTAAGTCGAGTACCCTTCTTCCAGCGTGTCGGAACCCGGGGTCTCGGAAAACTTCGCCCAGCATGCGATGCAATGTTCCACCGGCTGACCCTGGGATGCGCGGAACGGACGCCGCAGGAGCGTGCAGCCGCGAATGCACTGGGCGTTGTTGATGCGCCAGTGATCAACCTGTTCCTCCTCTTCCTGCGGTTCTTCTTCCGGGGCCGGGTTTTCGGCGTCTTCGAGGGGCTGCAGGTCGAGGGACTGTTGGATTTCTTCGCGTTCGCTCAAACTATCTATGCTAGCGTTAATCGCCAAGGTTCGCGTGCTACGCTGAGAGTTACCCCACACCATGAGTGAGTCCGCGAGTCCCGAAACGGCTTCCGCCGCTACACGGGCCGGGTCTGAGTTTACCCGGCTGGTCGAGATCATGGCGAGGCTGCGGGCTCCGGACGGCTGCCCCTGGGATCGCGACCAGGACTTCGATTCGATCAAAAAGTACACGCTCGAAGAGACCTATGAGGTGCTCGATTCGATCGACGAGCGCGACTGGAAAGGTCTCGAAGAGGAGCTCGGCGATTACACGTTACAGGCCGTGTTCTATGCGCAGATGGCGGCGGAACAGGGCTTGTTCGACATGGAGTCCTCACTGCGGTCGATCAACGAGAAGCTGATTCGGCGGCATCCGCATGTGTTCGGCGACGGCGAAGCGAAAACCGCCGACGACGTAAAACAGCGCTGGGACGAGATCAAGGCGCAGGAAAAGCAGGAACGCAAAATGCTGCTGGACGGCATTTCGCGCAGCCAGCCCGCGCTATCCGAAGCCAGCCAGGTTGCCTCGAAGGCGGCGGGCGTCGGCTTCGACTGGTCCAATATCGAACAGGTTTACGAAAAGCTCGAAGAGGAAGTCGTCGAACTGAAAAATACGACGAATCCTGCGGAGAGGGAAGACGAACTGGGCGACCTGCTGTTTGTCGTCGTGAACCTGGCGCGTTTTTTGAAAGTGGATCCGGAACAGGCGCTGCGCAAGGCGAATGCGAAGTTCCGGCGGCGATTCGGTTCGGTGGAAACGCAGTTGCGTGACGCCGGAAAAGACTGGCGCGACTCGAACATCGACGAGATGGAAGAGTTCTGGCAACGCGCCAAGAAGGCAGGACTATGATCGAGATCCGGCGTCTCAGGGAACTGGACGAGTTCCGCGACGCAGTTGCTTTGCAGGAAACGATCTGGGGATTCGCTGAGCGCGATCTCATTCCAGTGCGATCGTTCGTGGTCGCGCAAAAGATCGGCGGACATTCGTTCGGCGCGTACGACGAAGGCCGTATGGTGGGCTTCCTGTACGGGATCCCCGGGATTCATTCGCCCTCCAATACCGCGTACCTGCATTCGCACATGCTCGGCGTGCTGCCGGAGTATCGCAACGCAGGACTCGGCCGGTTGATGAAGCTCGCGCAGCGCGACGACGCCCTCGAACGCAAGATCGAACTGGTCGAGTGGACCTTCGATCCGCTCGAGATCAAGAACGCCTTCTTCAATATCGAGCGCCTCGGCGCGGTGATCCGCCGTTTCGCCTTGAATTTTTACGGGCCCACAACCAGCCACCTGCACGGCAGCCTCCCCACGGATCGCTGCATCGCGGAATGGCATGTCGCCTCGCCGCGTGCGAACGCGATCGTCGCGGGCGAAGAGTTCCCGCGCAATCCGATCGAGGCTCGTGTGGCGGTGCCGTCGAACATCGGCGCGCTGCGGCACGCGGACCCGGTGCAGGCGCGGTTGATCCAGAAGCGCGTCAGTGAACAGTTCGTCGAATACACAGGAAAGGGACTTGCCGTGATTGGCTTCGAGCGTTCGGAGACGCACGGCACGTATTTGTTCGGCCAATGGGAATCCAAGTAGACAAGATCGTTCTGCGGCAGATCAAGATGCCGCTCGTGCATTTCTTCGAAACGAGCTTCAGCCGCACCTATGCGCGCGACATCGTGCTGGTGGAAGTGATCAGCGGCGGCGTGAGCGGCTGGGGCGAAGTCACCGCGGGCGAGAATCCTTTTTACAACGAAGAGTGGCATGATTCGGCGTGGCTGATTCTCAAGGATTACGTTGCGCCTCGCGTGCTGCACCATGAGTTCGCGTCGGCGGCCGACGTGTACGCTCGCACCGCGCACATCCGCGGACACTACATGGCCCGCGGCGGATTCGAAGTCGCGGTGTGGGATCTCGAAGCCCGCCGCAACAACGTGCCGCTGTGGAAGCAGATCGGCGGCGGTTCGCGCCGCGAGATCCCCTGCGGCGTGTCGATCGGCATCCAGGATTCGGTCGACCAGTTGCTCGGCAAGATCGAGAAGGAACTCAACGACGGCTACCAGCGCATCAAAGTGAAGATCAAGCCGGGTTGGGACGTCGAAGTGATTCGCGCGATCCGCCAGCGCTTCCCGTCGATTCTGCTGATGGCCGATGCGAATTCGGCCTACACGCTGCAGGACATCGACCTGCTGAAGCAACTCGACGAGTTCAACCTGATGATGATCGAGCAGCCGCTGGCGCACGACGAGATCATCGACCACGTGCAGTTGCAGAACGCGCTGCAGACGCCGATCTGTCTCGATGAGTGCATCCGGGACGCGCATCAGGCGGAGCAGGCGATCCGCATGGGCGCGGCAAAGATCATCAACATCAAACTGGGCCGCGTGGGTGGATTCGCAGGCGCGAAGGCTGTGCACGATGTCGCGATGAAACACAAGGTTCCGGTGTGGTGCGGCGGCATGCTCGAAGCGGGCATCGGCCGCGCGCACAATATCGCGCTGGCGACTCTGCCGAACTTCGTACTGCCCGGCGACGTGTCGGCGAGCAGGCGGTACTGGAAGCAGGACATCATCGAGCCGTGGGTGGAAACGACTTCGCGCGGCACGATCGAGATCCGCGATGACGTGGGCTTCGGCTACAAGATCGACATGGACTTCCTCAAGAGCGTCACCGTGCGAGAGGAGACTCTCACCTAGTTGGGCAGTAGCAGGAAACGCCCATCGGACACGAAACTCGTCAGCCTGTTGCTGCTGATGGTGTTCGCCTGGGCCTTGAACTTTGTCATTTCGAAGATTGCCTTGCGCGAGATGCCCGCGCCGTTCGTCGTGGGTATCCGCAACGTCGTGGCGGGAACCTTCATGCTGCCGTTCTATTTCTGGGAACGGCGCACGGTGGGACCCGCAACCTGGACGTGGCGGCAGGCGCCGGTCCTGTTCCTGTTGGGATTCCTCGGCATCGCGATGAACCAGTTGTTCTTCGTGCTGGGCATCGCGCGCACCTCCGTGGCGCATGCTGCGGTCGTGATCGGCCTCGCACCGGTTTCGACGACAGTTGTCGCAATCCTCTTCGGACAGGAACGTGTGAACGCGAAGCGGTTGGTCGGGATGGCGCTGGCCCTCAGCGGCGTGGGAGTCCTGCAGTTGACGCATCTGTCCGAGACCGGAGGCCGCAGCGCCTCGGCTCTGGGCGATTTCCTGATCTTTGTTTCCGGCATTGCCTACGCCTTGTTTACCGTACTCGGCAAACGCTTCACCGCTGCGCATAGCGGCATCACGATGAACACGTTCGCATATGCAGGGAGCGGCGTCGCACTGCTGCCGCTGACGTACTATGCGTCGCAAGGCGTGGACATTACATCGTTCTCGTGGGCAGCCTGGCTGAGCATCGGTTACATGGCGGTGTTCTCATCTGTGATGGGATACATGATCCTGTACTGGGCGCTGCACTGGATGCCGGCGTCCCGAGTGAGTATGTTCTCGTACGCGCAGCCCGTGATCGCCACCGTGCTCGGGATCCTGCTCCTGCATGAATCTCCTGCGCCGGAGTTGTACGCCGGGGGCGCGCTTGTCCTCGCAGGAGTGCTCGTTTCGGAGAGGCTGTAATCATGGGGTTCCTGGAACTGCTGCGCCGGAACCGCAACGTTCGCTTCCTCTGGTTCGGGCAAATCGTTTCGGAAATCGGCGACCACTTCAATAACATCGCGGTGCTGAGCCTCGCGTTGCGCAACGAAGGCGCGGGGATGGCGGTGGCGGGCATCATGATCGCGCGCGCGTTGCCTGCGATTGGCGTGGGTCCGCTGGCCGGGGTTTTGCTCGACCGGTTCGACCGGAGGAAGATCATGATCGCCAGCGATCTCGCGCGCGCCGTCGTGGCGCTGCTGTTTCTGCTGGCGGCGCAGGGACACAATAACTGGAGCCTGTATATCCTGAGCGCGATCCTCATGGCTGCGTCGCCGTTCTTCAGCGCGGGCCGCGGCGCAATCCTCCCGACGATCGCCAGCAAAGAGGAACTGCACACGACCACTTCGTTGACGCAGACGACCATGTGGACCACGACCGCTGTCGGCGCGTGGATGGCGGGCCGCAGCGTCGGTCACTTCGGCTTCGACTTCGCGTTCCTGCTCAACGCGGCGTCGTTTCTGTTCTCAGGCCTCTGCGTCTGGATGCTGCGTGGCGAGTTTCGAGTCGTTCAAACTCACGAGGAGCGTAAACAAATCTCGCCGGTTCGCGACTATCTCGACGGGTTGCGATACATGAAGTCCATCCCATTGCTGTTCGCGATCGGACTCATCTCACTCGGATGGGCGAGCGGCGGCGGTGCGGCGCAGATACTCTTTACGCTGTTTGGCGAAAAGGTTTTCCTGAAGGGGCCGACAGGCACGGGCGACATCTGGGGATGCGCCGGCGTCGGCCTCGTGATCGGCGGCGCGATCGCGCATCGCATGGGCAAGCGGATCGGCTTCAATGGATACAAACACACCATCGCAATCGCGTATCTGCTGCATGGCGGGATGTACGTCATATTCAGCCAGATGACCAGCTATTCCGGGGCGTTGGTGTTCATTCTGTTGTCGCGCGCCGCCGTCGCGGTGAGTTCCGTGATGAACGCCACCAAGGTCATGACGCACACGGCCAACGAATATCGTGGTCGAGTGATGTCCACGCTCGAAACCCTGACGTGGGGCATGATGATGCTCTCGATGAGCGCTGCAGGTCTTGCGACCGCAGACGGCAAGGTCGAAACCATCCGTCTGGTCGGCGCCATATCCGGAATTCTGTCGAGCACGACCGCGATCTGGTGGACCTGGTTGAATCTATCCGGCCGCTTGCCGGAACCATCCAAAACTACTGAGCCGCGCCCGTAGAGGGCCGCGCAGTGGCTGCGGGCGCAGGAGGCGGAGTTGCCGGAGCCTTCTGCTGGGGCTGCCCGCTGCCCGGTGATCCCGCCTTCTCCGCGGCGGCGTCCGCCTTGCGGATCTGGTCGAAGTACTTTTCCACGTACTGCTGATAAATCAGCGGAACCTCGTCGCGATTGATCTCGCCGCCGGATTCCTTGTGGCTCGCAGTCTTGCCGGTATAAGCCGTCTTCAACTGCTGCTTGCCTGAGGAAACCTCGATCATGATTTCGCCGCTGAGGTTCTGCTGGCGCTTGCCGAAGATCTCGGAGATCTTGCCCATTGCCTGCTGATTCTTCGCATCGAGAAGATCCTTGGACCCGTCCTGCTTGCCCATGCCGCTCTTGTTGTCGGCGGATTGCTGCTGGCCCTTCTGATCGGACGACTTGCCTTGCGCGTTCTCGGACTTCTGTCCCTGCTGGCCGTCTTTCGCGTCCGCCTTCTGATCCTTGGCGTCGCCCGCGGACTGCTGCCCCTGCTGATCTTTCTGCTGCCCCTGCTGGTCGCCCTTCTGGCCCTGCTGTGACTGCGAGCCTTCCTTGGACGCCGATTGCTGCTGTTGCTGCTGCTTGTTGCCAGGCTGCTGCATCTTCATTTTGTTCAGCATGTTGTTCATGGCGTCCTTGAGCTTGTCCATCAGGCTCGAATTCTCGCCCTTCTGGTCGCCCGGCTTGTCAGGCGCATCCTTGGACTGGCTGTCCTTGCCGTCGCCGGCTTCGGGTTGCTGTTGCTGGCCCTTGCCCTGGTCCGAACCTTCTTTATCCGCGCCTTCTTCGCCTTCGGCCTTCACCTGCTGCGGATCCAGTTTGCTCTGGGCCTTGGCGTCGGCGCCGGGATCTGCGTTCACGTCCGGCGTATCGACAACGTCCGTCGCATTCTCGCGCCCGGGGTCGAGATCGGACATCTTCTGATCCGCAGTATTCACCTGCACGCCCAGTTTTTCGAACTCGTCCTTGAGATTCTTCTGCTGGTTCGGCATCTTCGCCTCGTTCTTCGCCACGACGTCGGAGCCGGAGAAGAAGTTGTCGAAGGCCATCGCAACCAGCGACGGTTTGAAGTCGAGGTTGCGGGTCACGCCATAGCGGACCGCGAACATCGTGAGGGCGACCAGCGCCAGCGCGCCGGAAATGTAGGCGGTTTTCGGGAGATGAAACGGCAGCGCGGTCTTGAGGTCGACCGTACGCGCCACATCCTCTGCGTAATGCCGCTGCGCGACTTTCACGCCTTCCGATGCCGGATCGGACGTGGTCCCGTAGTGAAACGCCGTTGAGAGCGTATCGTGCAATGCCAGCGCGTGGTCGATGCGCTGCGCAACCTGATACACCGATGGCGCGGCCTGCCAGACCTTCCAGGCTCCATAGCCGAGTCCGATCAGGAACACGGCGGGAAGCCAGTACCAATCGAGAATCTGCGTGCCGAACAACAGCAGCAGAATCGTCATGCCGAACACGACGCCGAGAGCCGTAGTGAGATGCGCCCACCCGAGATGAGTGAGGATGCGACGGCGGCCCCGGTCAAGGAGTTGTGAAATTGCAGTAGGAATGCCTTCATTATGACACCGCGTGCGGCCGATTTCAGGGAGAATGGAGATCGATGGTCCTTGCCTTGGTTTGTGTTGCGGCGACTCTGCTGGTGGCGGCTCCTCCGGCGGTCAGGAAGGGTTCGAAGCGGCGGATTCGCGTCCCGGCAGCCAAGCCATACGTGCCGCAACCGAGTCCGCTCGACCGGAAGGTGCTCGACGCCCTGGCCTGTGCGTCACCTGAGAACGCCGGAGGATCGATCGGTTTGTACGCCGTCGAACTCGAGTCCGGAAAGGTCATTCTCAATCAGAATGCGCGCCATGCGATGACTCCGGCTTCGAATACGAAGGTCGTGTCGACCGCTTTGGCCTTGGCCCGCCTGGGTCCCCAGCATACGTTTGAAACAAAACTGGCGTCGGATGTCGCGCCGGATGCCAGCGGGGTCCTGCGGGGGAACCTGTATTGGATCGGAGGCGGCGATCCGACACTCGCCAGCCGCAGGTTCGCTGCGCTGCAGGAGAACGGACCCAAGCCCGCCGAAGCTTTGGATGCGTTTGTCAATGCCGTGGTCGAGCGCGGCATCCGCCAAATCACCGGCGATATCGTCGGGGACGACACGCACTTTCCCCGCGATCCCTATCCGATCGGCTGGACGGTCGACGACACGATCGCGGACTACGGCGCTCCCGTCAGTGCGCTGACCTTTCACGAGAACACGCAGGCGCTGACTATCGCCGCGGATGGCGTGACGGTGTGGCCCCGCGCCGATTACTACACGCTCGTGCACCAGGTGAAGGCGGGTGAGCCGACCGATATCCAGATCGATCGTGAGGGGCGCCAATTATTTCTCTCGGGGACGCTTCGCCCGGACCGAACCACAGAAGAACTCGTTGCCGTAGATGAGCCCGCACTGTTTGCCGCGGCAGTGCTCAAAGAAGCGCTCGAGGCGCGCGGGATCCGCGTGGACGGATCGGCGGTCGCGCGCAGCCGGCGCAGCGGCGATCCGAATCCGGATCCGCCTGCCGTCACCCTGTTCACCCGCAAATCGCCGCCGCTCGTCGAGATCCTCAAGGTGATCGACAAGTTCAGCCACAATCTGTTCGCCGAACTGGTGCTGCGGGAAGCGGCGCGCGTGCGTACCGGCGAAGGTTCGCGCCAGGCCGGGATCCGCGAGATGACGCAGTTCCTCACGGATGTCGGCGTTGACCCGGGCTGCTGCTATTTCCAGGATGGATCCGGATTGTCGCGTCAGACGCTCGTGACTGCGGAAGCCTTGGCGAAAGTCCTCGCTTACATGTACCAATCCGAACATCGCGATGCGTGGATCGGCCTGATGCCCATTGGCGGCGTCGATGGATCTCTGCGGCGCCGGTTCGCGGACGCCAAAGAAGCAGGAGCGCGGATCCGTGCCAAGACCGGCTCACTGTCGCACGTCGCGACGCTGTCCGGGTATGCGTTGCAGACGAAGCGTGGCGACGTCGCTTTCTCGATCCTGTTCAATCACTACAACGGCAGCGGCGCCGAAGCGCGCGCCATCATTGATAAAATTGCAGTAGCGATAGGGGAGTAACAAACCACCATGCCGATCTTCGAATACCACTGCCAGGACTGCGGAAACGACTTCGAGAAGCTCGTCCGCCGTGCCGATGACCAGGTGACGTGCCCGTCCTGTGGCGACGACAAGAAGGAACCGCATCTCGAGATGCGCTACTCGACCTTTGCCGCGCATGCCAACTCGGCGGCCCCCGCCCCCCAAATGGGCGGCGGATGCCCGGCCGGTATGTGCAAGACGCCCGGTATGTGCGGACGGAATTGACACCCGTCTGTAATTGATACCCTGAAAGTTTAGATGCCTGACTCCAAACTGCAGGTCATCCCACTCGGCGGACTCGGCGACTTCGGGATGAACTCCATGGCGATCCGCTATGGCGACGACATCATCGTAATTGATGCCGGCATGATGTTCCCCGAAGCGGAGTTGCTCGGTGTGGACATCGTCACTCCAGACTTTAGCTTCCTTGAAGAGAACCGCGAGAACGTGCGGGCTCTCATCCTGACCCACGGTCACGAGGATCACATTGGCGCAGTTCCGTTCCTGTTGAGCCGCGTCAATGTTCCCGTCTACGGCACGCCTTTCACGCTGGCGTTGGCCGAACGCCGTCTCGACGAACACAGCAAGCTCAAGAATTACAAGCTCAACGAAGTCCAGCCGGGCGGACGCATCGAAATCGGGCCGTTCCAGATTCACTTCATCCACGTCACGCACTCGATCGTGAGCGCCGTGGCGCTGGCCATCACCACGCCGATGGGCGTCATCATCCACACCGGCGATTTCAAGGTGGATGGCAGTCCGACCGACAACATCCCGTTCGACCTCCACTCGTTCGCCGAGTACGGCAAGAAGGGCGTCCTGCTGCTGATGTCGGATTCGACAAACGTCGACCGTCCCGGCTACACCGAAAGCGAACGCGCCGTGCGTCCGCGGCTCGAGCAGATCTTTATGAGCACCGAGCGGCGGCTGGTGGTCAGTTGCTTCTCGTCGTCGATCCACCGCATGCAGACCATTCTGGATCTGGCGAGGGAGCATGGCCGCAAAGTCGCGTTCCTCGGCCGCAGCATGAACGACGTGACGGAGATCGCGCATGATCTCGGCTTCCTGCGGATCCCGGATTCGCTGCTGCTGCGTCCCCAGGACATCATGTCGACGAATTCGTCGAAGGTCTGCGTGGTGGTGTCCGGAACGCAGGGCGAGCCGATGTCCGCGATGTCGCGCGTCGCTGTCGACAATCACAAGCATCTCTCGATCGAAAGCGGCGACACGGTCGTGTTGAGCGCCCGCATCATTCCGGGCAATGAGAAGGCGATTTACCGGATGATCAACCACATCGCGCGTCGCGGTGCGGAGGTCATCTACGGGTCGATGAATCCGCCCGTGCACGTTTCCGGCCACGCGAGCGCCGAAGAACTGAAACTCATCATCAACCTGGTGAAGCCCAAGTACTTCGTGCCGATCCACGGCGAGTACCGTCAGTTGAAGAAGCACGCGGCGATGGCCGAAAGTCTGCGCCACGAGCGTTTCGAGACCAGCATCATCCTCGAAACCGGCGACACGCTCGAGATCGATTCGTTCGGTGCGCGCAAAGGCCAGAAGGTCAGCGTGGGCCGCGTCTGCATCGATTCGGGCTCTGTCGACGAAGTCGTCGAGGACATCATCATTCGCGATCGCCGCCATCTCAGCGAAGACGGTTTCGTGCTGCCAATTGTCGCGATCGACAAGAACAGCGGCGTGATCGAAGGCCAGCCGGAAATCGTCAGCCGCGGGTTCGTTTCCTTCGACGAGGGCGACCTGCTCGAAAGCGCGCGCCAGATCGTGGTGAAGACGCTCGAGAATTCGAACGCGGAGGAACGCTCGGATTGGGGCGTGATCCAGGAAAAGATCCGCGTGGATCTCAAGCGGTTCCTCACCAAGCAGACCTCGCGCCGCCCGCTGATCGTGCCGGTGATCCTGGAGGTCTAGGTGGAAGAGTTTCGCGACGCCGGCGGCTATGCCGGCACGGTAGAGAAGGCTTTTCGCCCCGAGACGGAAGAGGAACTGCAGAAGATCGTTCGTGAGGCTTTCGAGTCCGGCACGCCGATTACGGTTGGCGGATCCTGGACCGGGCTTGCCGGCGGATCCATCGGCCACGAAGGCTGGATGATCGGCCTCGAACGTTTTCGCAAACTCGAGATTCTTGATGGCAAGGCGAACGTCGGCGCGGGCGTGATCCTGCGCGATCTGCAGGCTGCGGCAAAGGCTGCAGGCCAGGTGTATGCGCCGGATCCCACCGAGAACACCGCTTCGCTCGGCGGCATGATTGCGACCAATGCGTCGGGTTCACGATGTTTTTACTGGAAGGCCACCCGCGCGCATATTCAGGCTTTGCGTGTGGTGATGGCCGACGGTTCCCTGCGCGTGTTTCGACGCGGCGAGCCGATTGATTTCGAAGTTCCCGAAGTCCCGCAGCCTCGCACGACCAAACATTCGGTTGCGTTTCCGTTGCGGCCGGGGATGGACTGGGTGGACCTCTTCATCGGATCCGAAGGCATCCTCGGCATCGTCACAGAAGCCGAAGTGAAACTGCATCCGGCGCCGAAAGGCGAGACGCTCACCGGCGTCCTGTTCTTCAAGACGGAGGAATCCGCCTGGGATGCCGTCGACGCATGGCGATCCACGCGCGGCTTGCGGATGCTCGAGTATCTCGACCATGGTTCGCTCGCGTTGCTGCAGACGCAACCGGGCGGCGCGCAAGCGGCATTGATGATCGAGGCCGAAATCGAGTCCCCTGAAGACGAAGCCATCTGGGATGAGCGCCTGGAATGGCCGGGCTTGCTTGCCGACGATTCGTGGGTAGCGGCAAGCGCTGCCGATCGCGAGCGTTTCCGTGTGTTCCGTCACTCGCTGCCGGAAAAGGTCAACGAAACCGTGATCCGCAACGGCTTCATGAAACTGGGTTCGGATTGCGCGGTGCCGCTCGATCGAAACCAGGAAATGCTGCGCTGGTATCGCGAAGTGGTCGATCGCGAGATGCCGGGACAATACGTCGTGTACGGCCACATCGGCGACGCGCACGTGCACGTCAATCTGCTGCCGAAGACGAAGGAACAGTTCGAACGCGGTAAGGAACTGATGCAGGAGTTCGCAGCGAAGGCCGTGTCGATGGGCGGCACGGTGTCGGCCGAGCACGGTTTGGGCAAACGCAAAGCGCATTTCCTCAAACTGCAGTATGCGCCCGAGCACATCGAGGCGATGGCTGCTGTGAAGCGCCGGTTGGATCCGAAGTGGCTGTTGGGACGCGGCACGCTGCTGCCGGTTCCGGCGGCGTAACGATCAGGGCGCAAGCCACGCGATCAACACGCTGCGATCCGTCTGAAAGCTATCCAGATCGAACTTGTAATAGCCATGGACCGGGCGCGGATCCATCACGGCAACCTGGCACTTCTTCGGGTTCTCCCAGTCTTCAATGCCGTAGATCACTTCCGCGTGGGACCACTCGACCCAGGTGCGGATCACGTACAGGTGGCCCTTTTCTTTTAGCTTGTTGTAGATGAACTGTCCGGTAAGCAGTTTGGGGTTGGGGAAGCCTTTGCCTGCCATGCCGGCGTTCTCAAGAACCCAGATCGCCCCGTCCTTGGTGAGGCTTCCGGCGCTGTCGATCAGTACGCCCTTGCCCATCCCCTGATAGAGGACATTCCATTCTTTGATGTCCTTGACGATGTCAGTTTCGGTCCCGGTGTGCCATGCCACGGGACTCTGGTTTTTCATGCTCAGCCAGGATTCGAGCGACGCCGCCCAGCAAGTGAGTCCCGTCTGTTTCACGAGTTTGGGAGGAGCCAGCATAAAGGAAGACATGGACGTGATCGACCTCCACATGCTCCATGCGGAAAGCCGGCATGAAACCTGTCAGGAGTTGATAAGATCGCGAAAGCCCTATGATCAATCGCCGTGACTTCTTGAAGGCTGCTGCCGCCGCCGGTTTTGTGATCCCCTCGACTGTCGTCGCCATGCAGAAAGCGATGAAGATCACCGGCATCGAAACGGACGTGCTCAAGACGCCTCCGTCGAAAGAACCCAACTACGACGCGATCCATCGCCTCGGTGTCGATACCGGTTCCGTGGTGCTGCGCATCCAAACTGACGCCGGCGTAACCGGTTGGGCGAGTTCAACCTTCGGGATGATCGCCGGTGGACCTCGCGTGGTTCAGGCGATTCTCGAGCATGAGATCAAGCCGGTGATCGTGGGCATGGACCCCGCGTATCCGAAGAAGATTCGCGAGGCGATCTGGAAGGCGCTCGAGTATCACGGCGTCACCGGAGTCGTGCAGTTCGCCATGGCGGCGACCGACATCGCGATCTGGGACATCCTGGGCAAAGCTGCGGGCATGCCGGTGTACAAGATGCTTGGCGCGTATCGCGACCGCATGCCGGTGTACAGCATGTGCGGCTGGTATTACGACAACGACAGCGACCTTTCGAAGTACAAGCGTGAGATCGAGAAGGCGCTGTCGCAGGGGTACCGGGCCATCAAAATCAAGACCGGCCGTTATGATCTCGACGATGACCTGCGGCGGATTCGCATGGCGAAGGATCTCGCAGGCAAAGACCGGCGCGTGATGGTCGACGCGAACCAGGTGTTCAACCGCAACGAAGCGCTGCGGCGCGGCCGCGCGTATCAGGAACTCGGCATCTTCTGGTACGAAGAGCCGATGCAGCCGCACGATATGGAAGGCTACACCGAACTCGCGCAGGCGCTTGATGTCCGCATCGCGACGGGCGAGAACCTCTACACGCGCCATCAATTTGCGGACCTCGCCAAGCGTAAAGGTGCGGATGTGGTCCAGCCCGACAACCGGCGCGCGGGCGGCGTCACGGAATGGATGGAGATCGCGGCGATCGCCGATGGCTTCGGGCTGGAGCTTGCGAGCCACGGCGGCGGATCCGCGAACATGAACATGCTGTGCGCGATCCCTAATGCGATTTACATGGAGACAGGCGGCGAGCAACCGCGCATGGTGAATGGCGAGGTCCCTGCGCCGGAGGCTCCGGGCATGAGCACCGAAGTCGCGTTGAGCCACATCCAGAAGTACAAGATCGGCTGATCGCACATGAAACGTCCCGTCCTTCCGCATTCGCTCGCAGGCGGCGTGCGCCCGAACAGACGCGAATTGCTGCAGGTTGCTGCGGCGACGACGAGCCTGGCGCAGGCGCAAACACCAGAGGCAGCGTCGATCTATCCATCGAACTTCAAGCGTTTTCGCGTGAACACATCCGCTGGCGCGACGATTGCGGGCGTCATTGGCGGCGCCGGACCTCCGTTGCTGCTGCTGCATGGCGCGCCGCTGACACATGCGTCGTGGTCGGACGTCGCGCCGGCGCTGGCGCGGAACTTCACCGTCATTGCGACGGATCTGCGTGGCTACGGGGACAGTAGCAAGCCTGCCGGCGGCGGCAACCACGCTGCGTATTCCAAGCGAACCATGGCGCAAGACAACGTGGACGTCATGAAGCACTTTGGATACGACAAGTTCTACGTTGCCGGTCACGATCGGGGCGGCAGGGTGGCGCACCGCATGGCGCTGGATCACGCCGAAAAGGTGCGCAAGGTTGTCGTACTGGACATCGTCCCCACCTCAAAGTTTTATGGCGCTGTGACGCAGGCGTCGGCGACAGCTTACTGGCACTGGTTCTTCCTGATCCAACCCGCGCCGATGCCCGAGAAAGCGCTGGAGAACAATCCGGAACTGATGGCGCCCAACTCCCCCAACAAGGCGGTCGAGCGCGAGTACCGGCGGGTGATGACGCCGGAAGCCATCCACGGCATGTGCGAGGATTACCGCGCCGGCGCCACCATCGACCTGCAGCACGATCGCGAGGATCATGGAAAAAAGGTCGCGTGTCCCATGCTGGTGCTGTGGGCGGAGCAAGGCGCAATGGGATCTCTCTTCGATGTCCTGGCGACATGGAAAGAACGGGCCGTTGACGTACGCGGCAAACAACTGCCGGGAGGTCACAATCTGCCTGACCTGTCACCGAAAGAGGTGACCGCGGAACTTGAGGCCTTCTTCCGGGCATAGAACGTCCCGAAGGTATGAGAAACTCGGCTCATGCGCATTGACGCTCATCAGCATTACTGGGATCCCGCGAAGGTCGATTACTTCTGGATGCCGCCGGATCATCCTGTGCTTTCCCGCGCCTATGGACCTGAGGATCTCGAACCGATTCTCGAGCGCAACAACTTCAACGGCAGCGTTGTCGTGCAGGCCGCGCACGATCCTCGCGAGGCCGCCTGGCTGCTCGATCTCGCATCGCGCCACGATTCGATTCTCGGCGTCGTCGCCTGGGCGGACCTCACCAGTCCGGATCTCCCGCACGTGCTCGACCGCTTGCAGCCGCATCCCAAGTTCAAAGGCATTCGCCATCTGGTGCAGGACGAACCCGACGTCAACTGGATCCTGCGTGACGACGTGATCGCCGGGTTGAAGGAACTCGAACGCCGTTCGATCCCCTACGACATACTGGTGAAGCCGCCGCAATTGCATGTGGTCGAACCGCTCTGCGAAAAGGTTCCGAACCTCCCAGTCGTGATCGATCACATTGCGAAGCCCTACATCGCCGATCGAATCTTCGACGGTTGGGCACAGCAGATGGAGCGCATCGCCGCAATCCCGCATGTCCACGTAAAGCTATCCGGTATGATCACCGAAGCGAAACACGATTCCTGGACCTCCGATGATCTGCGCCCGTATGTACAGCACGTGTACAGCCTGTTTGGTCCGGACCGCCTGATGTTCGGTAGCGACTGGCCTGTCTGTTTGCTTGCGGCCGGATCGTGGAAAGAGGCGCTGGCGGCGTTCACGCAGGCTCTGGGCGCCAAGGGCGAAGAGCCGCGCTTGAAGATCCTTGGCGAAACCGCGGCGCGCTTCTACCGGCTCTGAACTTCAATCAGGAACGACTCGATCGAATCCACAACCCGGGACAGAAGTCCGGCAGGAGGCACCACACCCTGTTCGGCTTTCCATGCGCGATCCGGAGTCGGGTGCGCGAGAAACCCATGATCCATGGGCAGAGTCGCCAATCGCGCCTGCTGCCTGCCGGACGCCGCATTGATGCGGGTGACCAGCGCCTGGCTTTCCTCTTCACTGGTGACGAAGTCGCCGCTGCCGAAAAGCACCAGCACGGGCGCTGTCACGGGTTCCCACGCGGCGGACAGGTCGAGTTTCATCCACTGGGCGATGTACGAGGGCGGGGAATCGAATCGCACCTGCTTCTTACATGCCGGATTCTCTCTCTCGATCCGGTCCGCAGGCTGCCCTTCGACGAGCAGTCTGGTCAGGCATCCGCGCGTGATTTCCATCGCCTTGGCGACGTCTTCATCCGGCAGCCCTTCGAGATGGCGTTCGCGTTCGCGCATCGCGAGGATGTATTCGAGGAAGTTAGTGCCCATCGCGCCTGCGACGATGACTCCCGCAACGGGCAAGCCTTTGGATACCAGCGGCGCCAGCGTGCTTCCAGCAGAATGTCCGAACACGAAAACCTTCCGGGGATTCACGGATGCATGCGCAGCGAGCGCCTGGAATCCCGCGCGATACCCCGCGACCTCCTGATCGAGATTTCCTTGCTCGGAATAGCACGCTGGACCGGTGGAATCGCCAACGCCGGTCTTCTCGACTCGCATGGTGACGTAGCCACGCCGCGTCAGTGCGTACAGAATCTGCGCGACCGCGTCGCTGCCGTCCGGGGATTCCTGCGACGCGCAACCGCTCCCGGCGAGGAACAGGATCGCGGGATGCTTCTTTCTGTCGCGAGGCAGTGTCAGGAGCGTTCGACGCTCATAACCATCCACTGGGATCGATCCGTACACGATCTCAATGTCTTCCGCCTTCTCCATAGGACGCGCGTCGTACGCGACCGTTACTGTCTTCTGTTCACCGGCCCGCAGGAGCGTGAACGCGACCTTCGAACCAGCCGCACGCCGAAGAAGAGGCCGCACGAAGGCGGGTGTTGGCTCGGCATTCTTCTGATCCGCCGCCACCACGACGTCGCCATTCTGCAGTCCCGCGCGTGCCGCGTTGCCATCCGCCGCAACCTGCCGCAGCACGACCTTGCCGTTCTCAGAGGAAAACGTCACACCCAGACTTGCCTGTCGAATCAAGTCCGCGAACGCGCCCGGCGCCAGAGCGGCGCCGAGCACGAATGCAGCGGGCAGTAGGGAACGAATCAGTGGCCGCCTCCCGTGGCGGTAACCGGCTTCTGCTGATAGTTCGGATACTCGGGCTTCTTCGGCGACGGAATCGGATTCTTCTTCAGCTCCGTCATCGCGAGATCGATTGCCTTCTCGAGTTGCGTGTCACGACCCTCGCGCCAGGCTTTGGGATCGAGGTCCACGTCCACATCGACATCCGTGCCGTGGTTCTCAACCTCCCACTTGCCTTCCGGCGTGAAGAACGCGAAGTGCGGCGCCGTCACCGAGCCACCGTCAATGAGCGACGGATATCCGCCGATGCCGACGAGTCCGCCCCAGGTCCGCTTGCCGATCACCGGACCCAGTTTGGCGCGCTTGAACAACCACGGCAACAGGTCGCCGCCGGACCCCGAGTACTCATTCGCGACCATCACCTTGGGACCCTGAATCAGCATGCCGGGCGTCGTATAGATCTCGCCTTCACGCGAGGTCCAATAGCTCCACACCGGGCGGCGCAGGTGGTCGATGATGTAGTCCGCGGCTTGCCCGCCGTGGTTAAACCGTTCGTCGATCACAGCGCCCTGGCGATCGGTTTGCGAGAAGTAGTAACGGTTGAAGTTGCGATAGCCGCCGCCCGCGGTGTCGGGCAGATGCATGTACGCGAGTTTGCCGCCGCTTGCTTCGGACACGCGCTTGCGGTTGTCCTCCACCCACGCCATTTGCCGCAGCGGAACCTCGTTATCCGTTGGCACAACCGTCACGTCACGGGATCCGGATCCATCGGCGTTCGGACCCACCGTCAACTGCACGGACTTACCGGCCGTGCCCTCCAGTCGCGCATAGACGTTATCCGTGTCCCGGATGTCGACGCCGTTGATCTTCAGCAGGTATTCGCCGTTGCGAACGCTGACGCCTGGCTGCGTTAACGGGGCGCGCGTCGACGCGCTCCAGTTGTCACCTTCGTATACGCGAGCAAACCGGTAGCGGCCGTTTTCGAGTTTGTAATCCGCGCCCAGCAGACCGCCGCGAACGCGCTTGGGTTCGTTCGCATTGTCGCCGCCGAAGACGAAGAGGTGGCCGACCGAAAGTTCGCCGAGCATCTCGCGGAAGAGATAGTTCAAGTCACGCCGGCTGGCGACGCTCGACAGGTACAGGCCATACTTTTCTGCCGCCGCCTGCAGGTCGAGGCCGTGGAACTTCGGATCGTAGAAGAAGTCCCGCTCGATCCGCCACACTTCCTTGAACATCTGCTGCCATTCGGCCTTGGGGTCGATCATTGCTTCCATCTGGTCCGTCTTCAACGCGCCGTCGCCGGGCTTCGGCGCGGCGGCGGTGGATACGATCGACCAGCGGTTCTGCCCTGTGCCCAGCAGCATCTTCTCGCCGTTGAACGACACTTCGTAACCGGCAGCGCCCGGCCAGAAGACTTCCGACTTGCGCTTGCTCAAGTCGAACTTGTGCAGCGTAATGCTCTGCGGACCATTGAAGGCCGCCTGAATCACGGGGCGCTCGATGTAGAAGAGGATGCCGGTTTTGCCGACGCTCAGGTCTTCATAATTGCGGGCAGGAACCGGCAGCGGCAGTAACCGCTGGCTGATACCGTCGAAGTCGATCTTTACCTCGACCTTCTTCGGATCCGGCTTCTTCTCGTCTTTCTTCTCATCCTTCTTGTCGTCGGCAACCTTCTCTTCGTCGCTCTCCGGCGCAAGGGGCGAGGGTTCGGACTTCTGCAACACCGCCACGTAAATGTTGCTCGACACCGGGCGGTTGGTGCTGGTCATGTCGAGTCCGGTCAGCGTCGGACCGGCGTCCATCGACGACAGGAAGTAGATATACTTGCCGTTCTTGTCGAACACCGCGCTGCCCGCATCGGTCATGCCGTCGGTGATCTGCGTGGACTTGGCTTCCGCCAGCGAATACACGCAAACCGCGCTCAGGTGCGTCCGCAACTGCTTGTTGTACACGATCCAGTTGCTATCGGGCGACCAGCGCGGGCGAATCGAATTGCGCGAGCCGTCGTAAGCGCCGGCATCGACGCGCACGGGCGCCGTGCCCTTGTCGATATCGACGAACCAGAAGGCGTTCTTCTTGTCGACATAGGCGATCTTCTTCGAATCGGGCGACCAGTTGATGTCGTAATAGAAGGACGGCTTGTCCTCCAGTTTGATCTTCTTCACGTCGCCGCGGCCGGATTGCTCGCGGATGTGCAGTTGATACTCGCCGCTTTCGTCCGAGAAGTACGCAATCCACTTGCCGTCGGGCGACCACGCGGGCGAGCGCTCTGCCGTGCCAGACGTATTCGTCAGATTGCGAACATCACCCTTTTCGGCGGGCAGCGTGTAGATATCACCGCGAGCTTCGACGACAGCCCGAACGCCGGTGGGCGAAATGGATCCGTTCGAGATTCGCGTGCCCGTTTTCTCGAGCCTCGGGCGCACGGCCAGCAGGTCCGCATTTAGCTTGATGTCGACCTTCTGTTCCTTCTTCGCCTTCAAGTCGTACAAGTGGATCTCACCGAACTGCTCATACGCAATCGCGCCATCTCCAGCACGCGCGCTCTTGATGTCGAGTCCCTTGTTGTCGATCAGTTGTGACACTTTCCGGCTCGAGATGTCGTATGCGAACAGAGTGTACTTGCCGGCGGTGCGATCGGACAGGAAATAGATCTGGTTGCCGACCCACATGGGCGTATGGTCGTTCGAATCGGTGCGTGGGATCTTCACGATGCTGGAATCAGCGAGGTTTGCGATCCAGATCGTCGTCGCGCGTCCGCCGCGATAACGCTTCCAGGCTTCGTCGGCGCGCTCGTACGGCATGTACGCGAGTTGCTTGCCATCGGGCGAATAGCTGCCCATGGTCGCGATCGGCAGCGGGACCTCGACAGGGAAACCGCCCTTCAAATCCACCGTGAACAGCCGCGGTTTGTTGTCGACCCACGATCCGTTGTTTTCAAACAAAATGCGGGATCCATCCGGAGTCCACGCATGCGCCAGATCGGCGGCGGGGTGAAACGTCAAACGCTTCGGGACGCCGCCGGCAGCGGGCACGACGTACACGTCAATGTTGCCGTCGTATTCCGCCGTGAAGGCGATCATCGATCCGTCGGGAGAAAAAATCGGATTCGTTTCGATACCCGCTCCGGCGGTCAGGCGCGAAGCTTCGCCGCCTGTGCGCGGCGCGATCCAGAGATCATCGGCGTATACGAAAACGATGTGGGTCTTGCTAACTGTTGGAGAACGGAACAGGGTACGTCCGTCGGCCAGGAGGGCAGCGGTAGCCGCCAGGAAAAGCCAAAGTGATTTCAACATGCGGGGTATGATTCCAGATTAGACGGTTTCCCGTGAGGAAACGGTAGGCTGGTGGCGAAATTGATTTGGGCCGTGGTGAATTCTTCCGCCGGAACCGCTATCATAAGCCTCATTGTCTGAGCGTTACTTCCAGTCGTTGAACGCAGAGGCTCTCGCATCACTGGCGTCGATGGAGGGGCTGGACGCGCCGGCTCCCGGTGCGGCTGTCTTCGTCACCCGTCCGCCTGCCAAGGCTTCGCCCCAGTGGTACGGATATGCGGCTTCGGCGGCGGTCGCTGCGATTGCGTACCTGGCGCACACCTACTATGCCCCATTGTCAGCGGCTATCGTGGCGATTCTTTTGGGCGCGGTGATCCGCAATCTGTCGCTGGTCCCGCCGCAGATCCTGGAAGGTTGCAAGAACCTGGTGAAGCGCACGATTCCAGCGACGATCGTGCTGACCGGCGCGACCCTCAATCTCGCGGACCTCGCAAAGGGAGTGCCGTATCTTGCCGTCGTGATTGCTGCCGTTGTCGTGGGAACGCTCGCCGCGATCATTGCGGGCAGAATGCTGGGAGCCTCACAAAAGACCTCGATGCTGATCGGCGCCGGGACCTCGATCTGCGGGAATTCCGCGATTGTCGCGGTGGCGCCGGTGCTGCATGCGGCCGATGATGACCTGCTTCTCTCTGTCGGCACGATCAACGTGCTGGGACTCGCCATCATGCTGTTGCTGCCGCTGGCCGGAAGCGGTTTGTCGATGGTCCCGGAATCCTTTGGCGTCTGGGCCGGCGCCACCGTTCATGCGGTCCCGCAAGCCGTCACGACAGGCTTCGCATTCGGACCGGAAGCCGGAGCCCTGGCGGCTCTCGTCAAGTTGGTTCGCGTGTCGCTACTTGCGCCGTACGTGCTGTTTCTCGCGTTGTGGATTCGCCGTACAGAACAGGGCTCGGGCAAAGTGCGGTATGCGTCGCTGATCCCGCCATTCCTTTGGGGATTCGCTGCGTTCGCCGTCATCCGAACCCTCGCATTGTGGCCGGAACTCGTCTTTCAACCGCTCGGCGCCTCCCAACCTTCGCGGCTTGCCGTGGCTCCGGCGCTGGCGACGCTTGGCAACCTGCTGTTGACACTATCTATGGCTGCGATGGGATTGGAGGTCAACCTCCGGCATTTGCTGCGCACCGGTGGCCCCGCCATGATCACAGGAGTTGTGACCAGTGGTGTCCAGTGCCTTGTGACCTGGTTGTTGATTCGGATTCTTCTGTGAGAGAAGTGTGCTCTTAGTTTGAGTGGACTCGAGTCCAAACCGTTACGACAGTGAGCGCCAGTGCCTTAAGTATGGGCACATTACGAGTTCAGTGTAAAGGAAAACCCGGAAGATTTACTCAATTTTGCAATCGGGCAGCGCTTGCGGTCTTGCGCTGGATGTAGACTCGCGCACCGTCGGGCCGCACTTCGATTCTTTCTACTGAATGGCTCATCTCGAACGGTTCGTCGATGTGCGCATCTGGATACAGCGGGCGAAAGAAGGTTCGGATCAGAAAGTCGAGCACCGTGCCGCCCGCTGAAACACCCGAGATCTCGACCCGCCGCAGGTAGACCGTCGCGACGCCGTTGGCGGTCTTCATCTCGACACTGACCCGCATCGGGCGTTCGCCTTCGATCAACTTCTCGATGAGCCAGTTCATCCTGGCGCCCTTGGCGTGTTGCATCTTGAGGAAATCGACATACGCGAATCCGGTCGCCTGGTTGAGCCCCAACTGAACCGCCGGATCCCGCATCCCCTGCGGAATCTGACTGGGTAGTTCCTTGCGTGCCCACGCGTTTATTTCAGCCGGTGTAAAAATGTAAACGGACCCGGACTTGGCCTTGTCGTTTCTGATCTCGTCGATCTTGCGCTGCGCGGATGCGGCCAGCGGGTCGATCGCTTGCGCGCAGAAATGCAGAACGAGGATGGCGCCGGAGACGATCATCGATTCCTGTTGTATTCTAAAACATTCGCCGTGTTGCTCGAATTGAATGACATTCGTAAGAGCTTTGGCGGGGTGCATGCGCTCCGCAAAGGCAGCCTGAAAGTTCAGGCGGGTGAAGTTCACCTGCTGATGGGAGAAAACGGCGCAGGCAAGTCCACACTCATGAAGATCGTGGCCGGAATGTACCAGCCGGACGCGGGTGAGATCCTCTGGAACGGCACGCCTGTTCGCTTCGCGAATCCTGCCGAGGCGGCTCGCAACGGCATCGCGATGGTCCACCAGGAATCGCTGTTGTTTCCGCACCTGACAGTTGCCGAAAACATCTTCCTGGGCCGCGAGGAACGTTCTCCGGTTGGCTGGGTCAACCGCCGGAGCATGATGGATAAGGCCCGCCGCCTGATCGAAGAACAGCACTTTCCTTTGCAGGCCGATTGGACCGTAAGCCGTTTGTCGCCTGCCGGCAAACAAATGGTGGAAATCTGCCGCGCGCTCTCGCATGGTTCCAGTCTGTTGATCTTCGATGAGCCAACGTCGTCGCTGTCGGAATCCGAAACCCGCGAAGTGTTTCGCATCGTGAAGAACCTGCGCGACCGCGGCATGGGCGTGATCTACATCACCCACCGCCTCGAGGAACTGCGCACCGTTGGCGATCACGTGACTGTGCTTCGCGACGGCCAGACGGTGCACACGAGTCCGATGAAGGACCTCACCACCGATGGGTTGATCCGGCACATGGTGGGGCGCGAAGTCAGTTCGTTGTATCAGCGCCAGCCTGCTGCTCCCGGCGGCGTGATGCTGCAGGTGAAAGGCGTATCGCGCAAGCCTCTGCTGCACGACATCAACCTGACGTTGCGTGCGGGCGAGATCGTCGGCATGGCGGGATTGATCGGGGCGGGCCGAACGGAACTCTGCCGTGCGATCTTCGGTATCGACGCCATCGACAGCGGCACGATCGAAGTGGCGGGCCAGGCGCGAAAGATCTCGAATCCGCGGGATGCTGTCGCCGCGGGCATCGCGTTTATTACGGAAGATCGCCAGCGCACCGGTCTCGCCACCACGCTGCCGATCGCCTCGAACGTAACGATGGCAAGCCTGGCGTCTTTCAGTTCCGCCGGCGTGCTCGACCTCAAACGCGAGAAGTCCGCGACAGAAGGCTATCAGTCGAAACTGCGCATCAAGATGAACGCGCCCTCGCAGCCCGCGGGACGCCTCAGCGGCGGCAATCAACAAAAGGTCGTGATTTCGAAGTGGCTCGCAACCGGCGCCAAGGTGTTCCTGTTCGACGAGCCGACGCGCGGCATCGACGTCGGCGCGAAGGTGGAAGTGTTCGAAGTGATGGATGAACTGGCGCGCAACGGCGCCGCGATATTGATGGTGAGTTCGGAACTGCCGGAGATCGTGCAGGTCGCCGACCGGATCGTGGTGATGCGTCAGGGGCGCATCAGCGGCGAATTGCCCAAGGGCGCGTCGCAGGAACAGATCATGCGTCTGGCTGTGTTTGAGACCGAGTCCGGTGTTCTGGAAGCCGAGGGGAATGCAGAATGATCCAGCGTTTGCTGCCGTTTATTACGTTGATCCTGTTGTTCGTGATTCTGGCGGTTGCGACGCCGGCGTTTCTGACCGAACGCAATTTGTCGACGGTCGTGCGCCAGACCGCGGTGATCAACATTATTGCGCTGGGCATGACGCTCATCATCATTACGTCCGGCATTGATCTTTCCGTGGGAGCGATTCTCGCGTTGTCGGGCTTCCTGGGCGCCAAGGCAATGGAAGCCGGTCATCCCATTCCAGTCGCCATGTTGATCGGCATCGGCACGGGCCTGACCTGCGGCCTCATCAACGGACTCCTCATCACCAACCTCAAGATCAACCCGTTCATCGTGACGCTCGGCATGCTCGGCGTGCTGCGCGGCACGACGCTCACGATCTCGAATGGCCTCCCTGCGTCGGGTGTGCCGGATGCGTTCAAATACCTCGGCACGGGCACGATCCTCGGTGCGCCTGTCGTGCTCTGGCTTCTCGTTGTTTGCGCCGTCGCGATGCACTTCGTGCTCGAGTACACGCGCCTGGGTCGTTATGCGTTCGCCATCGGCTCGAACCCGGACGCTGCCTATTACGCGGGCATTCCGGTGTCGTTCCATCTGACTTGTGTCTACGGCATTGCGGGCTTGCTGACCGGTATCGCGTCCATGATCGAAACCTCGCGCCTCATGACCGGCCAGCCGACAGCGGGCAATGGTTACGAATTGCAGGCCATCGCTGCTGTCGTGATCGGCGGAGGTAGCCTGCGGGGCGGGGAAGGCACGGTGGTGGGAACCCTCATCGGCGCCTTCATCATGGGACTTCTATCGAACGGCAGCGACTTGCTCGGCATCAATCCGTACCTGCAGCAAACTCTCATCGGCGCTGCGATCATCGTCGCCGTGACGCTCGACGAGATCCGCAAGCGCAGGCTGCCGAAGTAGGGCTTACGCTTTCTTCAAGACCGCAGAGCGGTTGATTGAGGCGATGTTCGGGAACCCGCACTGGCGCATGTTCAGTGCGAGTTCCGCGCGCAGGATCGCGAGGACGCGCTCCACGCCGGCTTGGCCGTACGTTGCGAGTCCCCAGATGTAGGGTCGGCCGATGCCTACGCCGCGCGCGCCGAGCGCCAGCGCTTTGAGGACGTCCGTGCCGCGGCGGAATCCACCGTCGATGAGCACCGGGATCTTTCCGCCCACGGCATCGACGACCTCCGGCAGGATGTCCAACGTGCCGCGCCCTGTTTCTGTCGCGCGCCCGCCGTGGTTCGACACCACGATGCCGTCGGCGCCGTTTTCGACGGCAAGCTTCGCGTCTTCGGCTGTATCGATTCCCTTCAACACGATCTTCATGCGAGTCAGCTTCTTCAAGCGTCCGACATAAGACCAGTCGGCTTCGGCCGGATTCATCTCGCCGGTCAAACCCGTGAACATCGCTTTGTTGCGATTGCGTTTGACGCCGTCACCGGTGATGGGATGCGAGACATGACAGCGCATGCACTCACGTGCGTCGACTCGCGCGAAACGTGTGCCGGTTTCGGCGTTGCGTCCGTGCATGGTGTCGATGGTCCAGATCAACACCGGGCATCCGGCGGCTTCCACTCGCGCAATCACCTTCTCCGTGTCGCTCCAGAGTTTCGGCATGTAGAGCTGATACCAGGGCGCCGTGCCCAGGTTCTTCGCGACCTCTTCCACCGCGGTGGACGTCATCGTCGACAGCGCCATCGTGGCCTTCTGCGCTTTCGCCGCGCGCGCCGTAGCTGGTTCCGCGTCTGCATGGAATGCACGATGCGCGGCGAGGGGCGAAAGGAAAATCGGCATGTCCCACTTCGTTCCGAGCACCTCAGTGGAAAGGTCCGCGGACTTCGCGCCTGTCAACACGCGGGCGCGCAGTTGAAAGTGCGACATCGCCTCGCGATTGGCCTGAATGGTGAGATCGTCGTTGACGCCCGTGGACAGGTATCCCCACTGGGCCGGAGGCAGCGCCCGCTTCGCCAGAGGTTCGAGATCCATCACGCTGAGGATGTCGGCGGGGCCTGCAGGTTCGAACTTCTCCGGTTGTTGCGCCGCGGCCGCCAGCAGCGGACTGCCCGCAAGAAACCGCAGGAACTCTCGTCGATACGAGCGATGCATCCGCGCAGTCTATCACGCCGGCAGCAGCACCCGGAAAATGGTGCCGGTGTTCTGATCGCTCTCGACGAGGATCCTGCCTTTGTGCTCGCCGACGATCTTCGAAACGATCGCCAAACCCAGTCCGATGCCTTCGGGCTTGGTGGTGAAGAACGGGTTGAAAATGTTTTCGAGATTGCCGGGCGGGATGCCGGATCCACGGTCGATCACCGCGACTTCCACCTGCTTGTTGTCATTCAGCATTCGTGTTCGCACGGTGATGGTCGCATCCGGCGGCGAGGCCTGCGAGGCGTTCAGCAACAGGTTGTAAAAGACGCGTTCCAGCAGTTCGCTGTCGATCGAGACCGGACGGACATCGGGCGAGTAGTTGCGGTGAACCGTGGTCTTCGTGTGCCGCTCGAGATCCCGCACCGCGCGATCGATCACGGTGCTGACATCGACTGGCTCCAGCTTCAATTTGAGAGGCTTCGCGAAGTCCAGGAATCGTGTGATGAGCGAATTGGTGCGGTCCACTTCCGTGGAAATGAATCCCGCGACTTCACAGGCGACCTCGTTCTCCGCCGGCAGGTTCTTTTGCAGCAATTCCGCGGAACTCTTGATCGTGCTGAGCGGATTGCGCAGTTCATGCGCCAGTCCTGCGGTGAGTTGTCCGAGCGCGGCGAGGCGGTCCGCGCGGCGTATGGCGTCTTCGGCCGCCTGCAGATTCTTGTTGGCGACCGCGAGTTGTTCGGCCGACGCCTGCGCGTCACGCGCACGGATGCGGTTCTGCGCCGCGAGTTGATAGGTGAGAAATCCGACGATGCCGAGCGTGGAGATGCGCAGCATCAGTTCTCGGAGCTGGTCTTCCGGGATGTACTCATCGTCTCCGAGAAAGAGCACGAACGAGAGATACGACAAGCTCGAAACGAGCGTGATCAGCGCAGCCGGCAGCGCTTCCTGCGTGGTCGCCGCCGCGATGATCGGAACCAGCAGCATGAAATAGTAACTGCTGCGGATGCCCTCTGTGTAGCCGATCAGAAGATAACAGAGGACGAATTTGATTACTATAGAGACGGCGGCGCCACGGGGTCTCGAGAACGCAGCGATGCGCGGCTCGAGCAACTGAAACACCGCCATGAGTGTGAGCATGGTCGCTTCCGGTACCGTGTGTACCGGGCCGAACCAGCCGATTGCGGCGTAAAAGAGGATCCAGCCGATGTCGTGAGTCCGCAGTTTCATCTACCGCCGCCTGTTGTGACACAATAAAAAGACACCTCTTCTAGTATTCTCCATGAGCGATCTGAACAATCCCGTGTCTCCTGCAGAGGAGCAAGCTGCGAACTCGCAGAATGAAACCTCGTTCGGCGATATTCTCTCGCAGTTCGAGCAGGAGCACCGAGCCGAAACAACTTCCGGAACCGAAACGGTTCAAGGCGCCGTCGTCTCCCTCACGCCCGAAAACATCGTCGTCGATATCGGACGCAAGTCCGAAGGCATCCTCTCGATGGATCAGTATCGAGCCAACGGTGGTGATCCCGCCATCAAGATCGGTGATTCCATCACCGTCGTGGTGAAGGGCATGACCTCCGACGGCTACTACGATCTGTCGGTGCTGCGCGTCGAACGGCCGAAGGACTGGACTGGTATCCAGGCCGCCTTCTCCGAAAAACGTGCGGTCGCCGGACGAGTGGTCGAGTCCGTGAAGGGCGGCTTGCGCGTCGACATCGGCGTGCGCGCCTTCATGCCGGCTTCCCGTTCGGGCGCAAAAGACGTGCCGGAGATGGAAAAGCTGATCGGCCAGGAGATCCAGTGCCGCATCACCAAGCTCGACATCGAGAAGGAAGATGTGGTGGTCGACCGCCGCGTGGTGCTCGAAGAGGCCGCCGCGGTGGCTCGCGCGGAAGCGTTCAGCCAGATCAAGGAAGGCGACGTCCGCCAGGGCACGGTTCGCTCCCTCACCGAGTTCGGCGCGTTCGTCGACATCGGCGGATTCGATGGCCTGGTGCACGTCAGCGACATGAGCTGGGACCGCTCTGCGAAGCCCGGCGATGTGGTCAGCGTCGGCGACGCCGTGCAAGTGCAGATCCTCAAGATCAACCCGCAGACCAAGAAGATTTCTCTCGGAATGAAGCAGCTCATTCCGGATCCGTGGTCGCTGGCGGCGCAGAAGTACGCCGTGGGCAGCCGCGTCAAGGGTACGGTCGCGCGCCTCACCGACTTCGGCGCCTTCGTCGAACTCGAGCCAGGCATCGACGGCCTGATTCACCTGACCGAAATGTCGTGGTCGAAGAAGGTTCGCAAGCCCAGCGACGTCCTGAAGAAGGGCGAAGCGGTGGAAGCCGTGGTGTTGCAGGTTAACGCAGCCGATCACCGCATCGGCCTCGGACTCAAGCAGGCGCTCGGCGATCCGTGGGATGAAGTCGAGAAGAAGTATCCCCGCGGCGCTGTCGTGGAAGCTCCGATCACCAATCTCGCCAAGTTCGGCGCGTTCGTCGATTTGGGCGACGGCATCGAGGGCATGATCCACATCGGCGACATCACCAGCGAGAAGCGCCTCGAGCATCCGAACGAATTGCTGAAGTCGGGCCAGGTGGTGAAAGCGCAGGTCCTCGAGATCGACCGCGACCGCCGCCGCCTCCGCCTCGGCATGAAGCAGTTGGAGCCGACCCCGGCCGATCACTTCATCGCGGAACACAAGGTGGGCGACGAAGTGAGCGGACGTCTGGTGGAAGTCCACGCTTCGGCCGCTAAGGTCGAACTGGGTGATCGCGTCACGGGCATGTGCCGGTTCAAGTCTCCCGCTCAGAACGCCTCGGCCGCCGCGGGCAATAGCCCGAAAGCGGACGTTGCGTCGGCTACCGCACTGTTGGCCGCGAAGTGGAAGACCGGAGCTGGGACGGGTCCGGCCGCCGACGTCCCAAAACCGGGACAGGTTCGCAAGTTCCGCATCACCTCGATCGACACCGTGAACAAGCGGATCGATCTCGAGCTGGTGTAAATAAGTCCAGACAGATCAGTTGTTTAACGCCCTGCCTGCGGGATCTTCCCCGGCAGGGCGTTACCTTTTTTGTGGTGATTCGTCCATTAGCAGGAGAATTGCAGTCACAAATGGCGGGAGCTACTCAAATTCTGTCGGGAACCGCAACCAGCCTGTCGAGTGCACGAATGGACGAATTCGCGCTGATCCGCGCGGCGCAGAACGGGGATCAGTCCGCGTTCGAGCAACTCGTGCGTACCTACGACCAGAATGTTTTGCGGTTGGCCCTTAACCTTCTCCGCTCGCCCGAAGACGCGAGCGATGTGTACCAGGAAGCATTCTTGCGTGTCTACCGGAACCTGCATTCGTTCCGGTTTGATTGCAGTTTCCACACCTGGCTGTATCGAATTGTCACCAATCTTTGTTTGGATCACCTGCGCAAGCGCAAGGTCCGCCGCGAGGAAGCCTCTGTCGTGGCGACCGCCGACGGGACCTTGGACCGTCTGGATTCGGTGGCCGAAGAGCGCGCCGACGGCAATCCGCAGCGCCGCGTGATGAGCGACCAGTTGCGCAATCGCATCCAGTCGATGATGGAAGAGCTGACGCCCCGCGAGCGCATGGTGTTCGAGATGCGCCACTTCCAGGGCATGCGGCTGCGCGCCATCGGTGAGGCGCTTGGCACCACCGAGGAAGCCGCCAAGAACTGCCTGTTCCGCGCGACGCAGAAGATGCGCTCGGCGCTGGGAGACTTCATATGAGCAGCAACGGATCCAACGGCGGCGCTCATTTGAATTGTGACGAGGTACGCCAGCAGTTGAGCCTGCTCCTGTTCGGCGAACTCTCGTTTGACGAAGAAGAAGCTGTACACACCCATTTGGACGCCTGCGAAGCCTGCCGCGAGGCGCTGGTCGCCGAGCAGTCCATGCACGAGGCTCTGCAAGCGCACGCCGCGGCCGAAGAACCTGCCGCGGACCTCCTGCTGGCCAATCGCAAGCGTCTGCTCGAGCAGGTGGCGCGGGAACCGCTCGTCGCCGAATCGTGGTGGGTTCGTGCGCGGCGCCTGGTTTCTGAAATTACGCCCGCGCAGATCTGGCGCCCCGCTGCGGCGCTCGCTTTGCTGGTGATCGGATTTGTCGGCGGGCAGTTGTATGCCGAGCGAGGCAGCACGCCGTCCGGCCTGATGATCGACGGGCAGCCGGTTTCGGCGCGTGTGCGCCAGGTGGAAGCGGACGGTTCGGGAATGCTGCAGTTGGTGGTCGATGAGACGCGCCAGCGCGTGATTACGGGCCGTGCGGAAGAGGATCGCATCAGGCATCTGCTGCTGGCTGCGGCTTCGGACCCCGCCGACGCCGGATTGCGCGGCGAATCGGTGGAGATCCTGCGTTCTGCGGCCCCTTGCGATGAAACGCGTGAAGCGCTCATCCACACGGTGCTGCACGATGCGAACGACGGCGTGCGGCTGCGCGCTCTCGAAGGGTTGAAACCTTACGCAACTCAGCCGGACGTGCGGCGGGCGCTCGCGCAGGTCCTGCTGCGGGACTCGAATTCGGGAGTCCGCACGCAAACCATCGATGTGTTGACGCAGAGCCGTGCGGATATCAACACCGAGATCCACATCGTCAGCGTGTTTCAGGAACTGATGCGGAAGGAAAGCAATGACTACATCCGCATGCAGTGCCAGCGCAAGCTGCGCGAACTGAAAGCGTCTGAAGAAGTATATTGATAAGTACATTTGGCGGTCGCCATCGCCTCGTTTTGACTGGCATGAGAATACTGGCTGGCGTCCTGGCTACGCTTGTCGTGTGCTCAGGACAGGTTCCCCAATCCGCTCCCCTGGTTCGCGAAGGTGATTACTGGTCGCAGACGACAACTGGCGTGTTCCCGTGCGCGATTCGTGGTCAGTTGAAGATTGCCGCCACCGGGGCGGTGGTGTTGCGCGGCGCCTCGCGAGACGATTGCAGCTTCCGGATCAAACAGAAGACCCGCGCGGCTTCTGAGGCGGATGCACGCAACCGCTTGCGTGGATTCTCGATCCGAACGCGCTCGGTCGTTGAAACGGCTATCCTCACCCTGAATCCTGCGGAAGACTCGCTTTCCATTCTCGAAATGGAGGTCCAGGCGCCCCGCACGATCGGATCGGCAAGCGTGTCGACACGGTTCGGCGAACTGCAGGCTTATGATCTCGAGGGTGCCGTTTCGCTGGAAAGTGGCGGTGGACCGGTGCAGGCTGACCGCATCGGCCGCAACGCTGTGATCCGCACCACGGGCGGACAAGTGAAGGTCGGGCAGGTTGGCGGCACGCTGCACTGTTATTCCGGCGGCGGATTTATCCGCGTGGAGTTCGCCGGCGGCGAGACCTGGTGCGATACAGCCGGAGGCGACATCAGTGTCGGGCATGTCAACGGTTCAGCGCATTTGACGACGGCGGGCGGAAACATCGAGGTACAGAGGGCGGCGGGTGCGGTGTCGGCGCGATCGTTGTCCGGGTTGATCGAAATTCACGAAGCCGGCGGACTCGTCACCGCGATCGCACGGGGCGGCTCGATTCAGATCGGGTCGGCGCGCGGCGCGCGTTGCGAGGCCAGCGGCGGCGCGATCAAGGTTCGCACGGTTGACGGTCCCCTCAGTTTGAATGCGGTTGGTGGAAACGTGTACGCGCAAATGGTTTCCGCCGGGAAGCGTGCGCTGGAGAGTTCCTTTGTCAGTTCGGATGCCGGGGACGTGACCATTCTGATTCCCTCCGATCTCGCCGTGTCGATCTGGGCGACGAACGAGACGCCGGGCATGCGGGGCCGCATCATTTCAGACTTTTCTGAGATTCGGGTTATGGAGAGCCGGGTTGCCGCGCCCGTGCGCGCCTCGGGCGATATCAATGGCGGTGGTCCGGTATTGCGCGTCAGCACGGGTTCCGGGAACATTTTTTTGCGCCGCCAGAAGTAAGCGGCTGTCGTTGAGACGTTCGCGAAACTGTCGCGTCCAACGCATCAGAAGCCGGTAACAAGCGAATCCGGTGGGAAATCTGGCGGCGGCCACGATACGCGGGCCGCGCATCCATTTGAAGGAAATATCATATGAGGTTTCAGAGCAAAGTATTCTGGGGCGTGTTGACGGCGGCAGGGCTGTTGGCTGTGATGCCTGGCGTGATGGCGCAGCCGGCGGCTCCTCCGGCGCCCGCGCCACCAGCGGCTCCGCGAGCGAGGGCAGTCAGCAACGTGTTCACCGCAACCGCGGCAGGTCCCTCGACCTACGTGGGCGTGTACCTGGCCGAGATCGACGGGGACCGGGCCAAGGCGTTGAAGTTGCGCGAAGAGCGTGGCGTCGAAGTCACCAAGGTGGAAGAAGACAGCCCGGCGGCCAAGGCGGGATTGAAGGTTGGCGATGTGATTCTCGACTACAACGGGCAGCGGGTTGAGGGCATCGAGCAGTTCCGGCGCTTCGTGCGCGAAACCCCGGCCGGGCGGGAAGTGAAGGTCGGCCTCATGCGGGAAGGGAAGGCGCAGAATGTGATGGTTCGCGTCGGATCGAGGAAGATGGGTTCGATGGAGCCGATGGTGAGCATGGTGGCTCCTCGAATCGAGGTCCCGGAGATCCGGATGCCGCGCGGCGGCATGGTGTTCTGGTCGAGCGCTGCGCTGGGCGTCGAGGCGGAAGGCCTCGAGGGTCAACTGGCAGAGTTCTTCGGCGTGAAGGAAGGCGTGTTGGTGCGCCGGGTGATGAAGGCGTCGGCTGCGGAGAAGGCTGGTCTGCGAGCCGGCGACGTGATTACGAAAGTCGATGACACCCGGGTTTCGACCCCGTCGGAGTTGACTCGCGCGGTTCGATCGCTGCGAACCGGCGTGAACGCCCGGAAGAGCTTCCCCCTGGCTGTGGTCCGGGACAAGAAGGAGATCACGGTCAATGTCCAGGTGGAAGACGATGATCGTTCCGAGGTTCCGTGGCGGATGTTTCAGCAGGAAAGTTTTCCGGCGCTGGCCCCGCCCGCAGCGCTTCCGGGCCGGGTGATCAAGCTGTAGCGGCCTTGTCGGGTAGGGGCAATAGAAGAACCGGGCGAGGATCCCGGTTCTTTTTTCTTTGTGCGGGCAGGCTGGGCCATCGGAGTGCAATTCACCACCATTCTGCTGCCGGGGCCTCAGGAAGTCGCGCTGGGTGGTTGAATCAGTTGTTGCACTTTGATCAGGAGCCGGATGTGGCTGTCCGGGATGCCAAGTTTCGCCGAAACGGATTCCGGCTTTTCGCCCAGTCGAATCATCCGGAGGGCTTGGCTACGTTTCGCGACGGTCAACACGGGGGGAGCGCCGGCTGGCGCAGAGCCCGGTGTGGGCAGAAGCGGTTGAGGGTCCGCTCGTTGCGGCGTATCCTTTTCTTTTTCTTTCCACTCATCTAATTCCAACTGGAGTCGCAGAATCGCCGATTGGAGGCGCTGTTCGCTGCCGAGACTCCAGGCGGCGCACGTCTGAATCTCGCGAAGGCGCGCGGAGAACTGAATTCTCCACACGATCACCGCGGCGATCAGGCAGGCAAGTACGGCAGATTGAAACAGAATCAGAATGAGCATTGAGATAGGTCCTCAGTGGAGTGTGCGCAATCGTTCCTGGCGGCTGATGACTTCATTGATCCGGACGCCGAAGTTGCCTTCCACCACCACAACTTCGCCGCGGGCGATGACGCAGTTGTTCACAATGATTTCAACGGGCTCCGAGACGGTGCGGTTCAACTCGACGATCGAACCTGTGGTTAGCTTCATGACGTCCCGCAGTTGAAGGTGCGCCCTTCCGAAGGAGACGCATACGGGCAGTTCGACGTCGTATAGCAGGTCCGCGTTCTTGCGGTCTGGAATGGATGCCGCAGCCGGAAACGCTTGTGGCGTTGGCGGCGGCGCCGCCGCTTTGGGCGGAGGGACAGGCTCTTCGCGGAACCCATCGAGTAACTTGGCGTTCCAGAGCAGATACAATTGCACGGAATCGCCGCTTTCGAACGCCAGTTCGAGAGACGCCCAGTCGTCGTCCGGCGATACTTTGCAGTCGACTGCTTTCGACGGAGTGGCCGTCACTTCGCGGCTCAGCTGGCTGGTGGCGTTTTGCGCCACGCCCGACAGCGCCTGATCGACTGTCTCCTGGAATGTGCTGCGAATCGTCTCCTCGTCGTCCAACTCCAGGCCGGCTGCGGTAAGGATGCGGCCGCCGAGAGTTCGCGAGGACGCGACGGTGCTCGCAAGCGTGAGCTTTGCGCCTGGGGCAACCGATAATCCGATCTCCCAGAACTTCAACTCCTCCGCATCGGGCAACTCGACCTTTGGTGACGACTCGATGAGCGGAGTTTCTCCGGCCATCGTTTCGAGAACCTGGCTGAGTTGTTCGGCGACGCAACGGATGAGCCAGACCCGGATTTCGGCAGCTTCCTTCATGACGCAACTCGCGCGAGCTTAGATTCCTTTCCCTGCTGCAGACTTTGCCTGTGCCGCTGGACGAGCCTGTCCGATGGGCGTCCGTCCGCCCCTCGGATCGGCGCCCCGGACGATGGGCCACCGTTTCTCGATATAGGAACGCAAGCGCAGGATCGCCTGGCTCTTGAGTTGTGAGATCCGAGACTCGTGCAGGTGCAGGATCCCTGAAATCTCCCGCAGAGTCAGCTCCTCCTGATAATAAAGGCTGAGGACTGTCTTCTCCACCTGCGGCATCCGGTTGATGGCTTCCTCGAGGAGCGATTCCAGCTCCGACTTCTCGACGATGCGCGATGGCCACAATTCTTCGTTGTCCGATATGTACTTCAGTAAATCGCGGCTATCGTCGTCCGATCCTGCCGCCTCGAGCCTGCCCAGATTGACGCCTCGAATATCCACCAGCCATTCCCGGTACTCTTCCATCGACAGTTCGAGTTCACTGGCGATCTCTTCTTCCGACGGCGCCCGCTTATGCCTCTGTTCCAGCGCCGCGATCGCCTGTTCGATTTGTTTGGTCCGCTTTCTCTGTTGTCGCGGAGCCCAGTCGAGCCCGCGCAAGCTATCCAGGATAGCGCCCCGGATCTTGTATTCGGCATACGTCTTGAGCTTCACATTATGCGCGGGGTCAAACCGGTCGATCGCCGAGATCAAACCCACAATTCCTGTCGACACGAGGTCCTCGAGGCTGACGCAGTCCGGCAGCCGTTCATGGATGCGTCTCGCGATCAGGCGAACTTGCGGCAAGTGCTCCAATATGAGCCGTTCCCGCTCTTCCGCCGCAGATTCCCTAACTTGGTACGTCTGTAATCCCATCTTTCCCCATCTCCTACCTGTGCAACTCCGCCTTCCTTGAGCCTGCCCTACGCAGCTGCCTGTTTACTCTGAGCCGGAACCGGCGCATTCAGCCAAAGCGGGAGCATCCGCTCGCAGTACAAAGCCGGATGGGCCTCCTCGAAGTCGTCCGGCGCCGACGGCCCTGTGCCGCAGAACGAGAGCGGGAGTCCCGACTCGATCGCGGTCTCGATCAGAGGGCCGAACCCGCAGTCCACCTCATCGAGGCGGGTGAATAGGAGTTTGTCCGGCGCAAAGCCATTGAATCCCTTCACGTAGCGCAGAAGCGTCCCGGAACTGGCCGTAGCCGGCAACACCAGGTGTTTGTCGATGTCCTTTCTTGCGGCGAAGAAGGATGCCATTTCACGCTCCGCATCCGCGGCGGAGGCTGACATGCCGGGCGTATCGATCAAAACCAGATCTTTGTTCGCATGCTCGGCCAGCGCCTGAGACAACGCATGCGTGGAATCCAGCGCCTGGAATCCGATTCCCAGGATTCCGGCATAGGCGCGCGCCACTTCGATTCCGGCGATGCGCTCCGTGTCGAGGGAGAGGATATGCGCCGGGCGTCTTCCCGTGACGCCGAACCGCGCGGCCATCTTCACGAGACTGAGCGTCTTGCCTGCCCCGGCGGGCCCCAGCAAGGCCACGCACTTCCTGCCGGAACCCGGTGTGCCAAGCGTGTGCTGCATCCGCATCTGGCGCTGCAGCCATTGCCCGGCCCGTCCTCGAACCGGCGAGGCCGGACTCGCCGAATTCTGCAGGTGCTCCAGGCATCGGATGCGAAAGGATCCCGAGAATCCCGCCTCTTCGAGGACACTTGCCAGATCAGCCAGTTCCGCCACGCCGCGATACTGCGCTGTCAGCAGGGCCTCTGACCGCCGCGCCAGTCGTAATGTCATCTCGACGGCTTCGCGAAGCCCTGCCAGGTCTTCGTTCCGCTCTCTCTGTGCCGGAGCTGCGTGCGACTCGCCTGTGCGGGCCTCCGCGATCCCGCCGGTTGCCGCTCCTTCGGCGGCAGGCCCAGGATCCGGCATGGCGAACACAACCTCATAGGCCCCGGCCTCCGCGGCCTCGCCCGATGTCTTCTTGGAATGCACCAGAAGCGCGTCGTCACCCAGTTCCGTTCTGGCAAGTTGGATGGCGGCGTCCACACCGGATGCAAAGTAGGTCTTCAGGCGCATGCGATTCGTCGAAATCCTTTCGTTACGGGGAGTCCAGTGCAGAAGCCGGCAGTCACTCGATGACCCCCAGTGAAATTACCCGAAGGCCCGGCGCGATCTCGTTATGGCCGAGTACGCACGCGTTCGGCAATGAACCTTCGATCATCTGCCGCAGGAAATGCCGTGCACCCGAACTCGTCAACAGCACCGTGTTGCTGTCGTTCGAATTCACCTTGCGCGTGATCCGGTCGATGATCTCGCGGATGCGCGCCGGAGGCAGATTCAAATGGCTCGTCAACTCGCCGTGCTCAGTCGCGCCTTCGATCGCCTGCTCGAGCGTTGGATCGAGAAGGAAAGCCGGGAGTTCTCCATTCTCGGTGAGGTAGGGCTGCGCCACCGTCCGGCGAATGGACTGGCGAACGAATTCCGTCAACAGCACCGGATTCCTGGTGATCGCAGCGGCTTCTCCCAAGGCTTCGAGGATACTGACTCCGTCCCGGATCGAAACCCGCTCTCGCAACAAATTTTGAAGCACCTTCTGCACTACCGCCATGGAAAGCAATTTCGGGACCAGATCTTCCACCACCTTCGGATTTTCTTCCGCCACCCGGTCGAGCAGCTTTTTGGCGTCCTGCCTGGAAAATAATTCATGCGCATTTCGCCGAATCGTTTCAACGAGATGAGTCCCGATGACGCTGATGGCGTCGACCACTGTGTAGCCTGCTGCGCGGGCTGCTTCGGTTCTCGCAGCCGGTACCCAGATCGCCGGCAGTCCAAACGCCGGTTCTTTCGCCGGAGCTCCGTCGATGGGCGCTGCGGGCTTGCCCGGGTGGATCGCGAGATCACAGTTCTGTTGCATCTCGAAGCGGGCAATCTCGACGCCTTTCAGGTGAATCACGTACTCCTGCACCCGCAAAGAGAGGTTATCCGTTACCCGCACCGGAGGGAGAAGGAAGCCTAAATCTGACGCCAATTGCCGGCGAATCGCTGAAATTCTGCGCAGAAGCGGAGAATTGGCGCCCCCCTCGACATATTTCACCAGACCGAGCCCGACTTCGACGGCGATGGGATCGACCTTCAATAGATGGTCGAGCCCATCTTTTGCCGGTGCTCCTGTCGATGGCGGCACTTTTTTGTCAGCGGCAGGAATCTGTCGCAAGCGCCAGCCGGCGTAACCCAGCAAACCCGCCACGGCAACAAACGGGATCTTGGGCATTCCGGGCAGAATAGCCACCACACCCAGAACGCCGGAAGCCAGAAACAGCGGCTGTGGGTTCGAGAAGATCTGGCCGCTCACATCCGTCGACAGACGGGCGTCCGAGCCCGCTCTGGTCACGATCAGGCCTCCCGATACCGAGATCATGAGAGCCGGAATCACGGTGACCAGCCCATCGCCGATGGTCAAGACCGTGTAGGTCTCAATGGCGCGGCGCAGATCCATGCCGTGTTGGATCACGCCGATGAGAAAGCCGGCCAGGATGTTGATTGCGGTGATGAGAATGCTCGCCACGGCGTCCCGCTGCGTGAATCGGGATGCGCCATCCATCGCTCCATAAAACTCCGCTTCCGCAGCCAGCGCCTTGCGGCGGGACCGTGCTTCCGCTTCGTCAATCAGGCCCGCGTTGAGGTCCGAATCGATCGACATCTGTTTGCCTGGCAGCGCATCGAGCGTGAATCGCGCTGAGACTTCGGAGATGCGCACCGCGCCGTGATTGATCACGACGTATTGAATAGCAATCAGCACCAGAAAGATGACGACGCCGATGACGTAGTTGCCGCCCACCACGAAATTGCCGAAGGCTTCGATGATCTCGCCCGCTGCGGTGGTCCCGCCGTTGCCGTTCAGAAGAATCAGACGCGAAGACGAAATGTTCAATGCGAGGCGAAACAGCGTGAGTAGCAGAAGCGCTGTGGGGAAGACGCTGAATTCGCTGGGCCTCTGGATGTACATGGACACCATCAGAACGACCACGGCGATCGCGACGTTGCCGCTGATCAGCAGGTCCATCAGGATCGGCGGCAGTGGAACGATCATCGCGAGGACGATCGCCAGCACTGCAACCGGAACCCCGAGTTCTCCGAGCGCTTCCAGTCCGAGTGTATGGGCGGTGGCGGTTGGGGCCGGGGCTCCGCCATGCGGGGCTGCGGTGCGAGGGTTCAGAGCCGGTTGTGCAGTCATGGTGTTAACGTTGCGCTCTCAGGTTCATGAGTTTGAAGATGTAGGCCAGCACTTCAGCAACAGCCCGATACAAATGTGGCGGGATCTCCTGGCCCACGTCAGCCGATTTGTACAAAGCTTGGGCGAGCGGACGGTTTTCAACGATTGGAACGCCGTGTTCCACGGCGCGCTGGCGGATGCGCAGCGCCAGATAGTTCTTGCCTTTCGCCACGACCTTCGGTGCGCCGGGGGAGTCCATGTCATACCGGATTGCCACCGAGAAATGCGTCGGGTTGACGATCACGGCGGTGGCTTTCGGGACTTCCTGCATCATGGTCCGGCGGGCCAGATCGCGCTGCAGGCGCCGGATCCGGCCTTTGATCTCAGGATTCCCTTCCGATTCCTTGTGTTCGTCCCGGATCTCCTGCTTGCTCATGCGCAAGCTCTGCTGATGTTTGTGCCGCTGCCAGAGGTAGTCGATCGCAGCCGCGAGCAACAGGAGCATCGCAGCAAACCAAACGGCTGACTCAACTGCCGAAGCGGTTCTTGCGATCCCGCTGCGGACGCTCGTCCCGCGGTCCAACGCGAAGAGGTCTGCGGTCTGTCCGCTCGAAACCCGCCAGACCGCCCAGGTGATGATGGGCAGGAGAAACAGCGACCTCCCGAACTGTTGCATCCGCTCGCCGGGGAATTGTTGTAGCCGTGGTCCCGGATTCAGCCGGTTCACGTCTGGCGCAAGCCGGGCCGGCGCAAGACCGAATCCGGTCGTCAGAAACTGGACTGCAAGTGCGGAAAGAGTGAGTGCGCCCCCGAACGCCAGAAAGGCCGCCCAGTCGGGCAGCAGGATGTTCTGCAGTAACGCGACCAGGTGACGCGGCGCCCATTCACCGCGAAACCCGGCCTCGACCAACCCCCGTGACAGCGATACGAACCGCTCCATGGCGCTCTGGCCATAGCTCGCCGCGAGGAAGGCAAAGGTGACCATCTGGACACCGGCTACCGCCTCGCGGCTGACGGGGAATCGCCCTTCCTGGCGGGCTTTCTCCAACCTTCGCTGTGTGGGCTTCTCTGTCCTCTCTCCAGCCATTCAGGTCCTCAACAGCGCCCGGACGGCTCCGAGACAGATTTGCGACAGATCGTAAAAAGTTTGCGGAAAAACTGCGACCAATGAGGCGGTCACGAGAATGGCCCCGGCCGTCTTGGCCGGAAACAGCACCGTGGTCAGTTGCAGTTGCTGCTCCAGTCGGCTGAGTACGCCCAGCAGGACATCGAATACCAGGAATATCCCGATCGCCGGCAGGGCCAGGCGCAGGCCGGTCTCGAAGATCAAGGTCCCCATTCGCAGGATCCGTTCCGCGCCCTCCGGTGAAAGCAGCACTTGGCCGGGAGGGGCCGTCTCGAGGCTCCCTGCGAGCAGGAGAATCAGCTGGCGGTCGAGCCCGAACGCAATAGACAGCCAGCCGCAGAATAACTGGCAGAGGATCAGCAGGATGCCTGAGTCCGTGTCATTCGTCGGGTCGATTGTCGACGCGTAAGAGAATCCCGCCAGTTGCGAAAGCGCTTGTGCGCCGAATTGGAAGGCTTCAAACAGGAAGTGAAGGATCAGTCCCGCGCCGAGTCCCAGAGCCGCCTCGCGAATGAGCAGAAGGACCAGGGAGGAAATCGGATTGGAGGACGGGGCGATCACTGGCCACCTTGGTTCGAGGCAAAGCGTCAGCAGCACGCTCAACAGGATTCGGGGAGGATCGAAGGGCGACTTCAACCCGGGCAGCGGAAGGAAGGTGAATAGGCTTCCGACTCGCGCCAGAACCGCCAGAAACGACCAGACCAGTGAAGTTGAGAGTTCAACGTGCATAGCGCGCCAGGTCTCCCAACAGCGCTGTTGCATAGCCCATCCACTTGGAAAGCATCCAGGGCATCGCCAGGACGAATGCCGCCAGGAACACGGCGAGTCTTGGGACTGTTGAGAATGCGCTGTCCTGAATCGCTGTGAGCGTCTGCACCAGGCTGATGACGATACTCGCGATGAAACCTGTGAGCAGTAGCGGCAGACAAAGCCACAAGGTCGTGTACAGAGCCTCGCGAACAAGATCGGTAGCGGATGCCGGTGTCATGGTGTGCGATCCTCAAAAGCTCTTCACGAGCGACCCCACGAGCAGGTTCCATCCGTCCATCAGGACGAACAGCATGATTTTGAACGGGGCCGAAATCAGCGCCGGCGGCAGTTGCACCATGCCGACAGCCAGCGTAACGGAGGCTATGACCAGGTCGACGATGAGGAACGGCAGGAAAAGAACAGCCCCGATCTGGAATCCGGTTTTCAGTTCCGAGAGGATGTAGGCAGGCGCAAGCACCGTGAGGTCGATTTCTTCAGCGTTTCTCGGCGGAGGCGCCTTCGTGACTTCCACAAAGAGCTTCAGATCTTTCTCCCTGGCATAGCGCAGCAGGAACTTGCGAATGGGCGGCTGACTTCGCTGCCATGCTTCGGATCCCGTGATTTCGCCTTTCTCGAGAGGCGTCCATGCGTTTTGGTAGACCTCGCTTGCGACCGGTTGCACCAGGAGCAGCGAAAGAAACAGCGCAAGCCCCGTCAGGACTTGGTTCGACGGCGTGGATTGAGTTCCGATGGCCTGCCGCAGAAAATGCAACACGATCACGATGCGGAGAAACGGCGTCAGCGAAACGAGTACGGCGGGCAACACGGTCAGTACGGTCAACAGGACGACGATCTGCATCGGGATGCTGACCGTTTCGCCCGTCCTTCCGGGACTGATCTCGATGAGAGGCTTCGCCCAGGCGCCCGTAGCCGCAAGTCCAAAGATTAGAATCCGATGTGTCATGCTCCGCCTCCTGCCGCGCGCGCCGAGACCGGCTCGCCGGTTGCGCCGGAGTCGAGCATCTGACAGCCCTGGGGCGTGACCGCGATCGCCATCCAGCGGCCCTTGAATTCCACGAGATGTATAGAATGCTGGTGCGTAAGCGTGATCCGGTCGACGACCTCGATTTGCTTTGCCGCCCGGCCAGGAAACCATCCCGCTGCGCCCCGCCGCTTCCTTGCGGCCATGTAGAATGTGACGCCGGCAGCGCCCAACCCCCACGTGAGAATTGTTGAGAGGAGTTCCATCATTCCTCGATATTGAAATCCGTAATGCGAACTGCCACGAGATCCTCCACCAGCACGATCTCGCCAAAAGCGACCAGGCTGCCCCCGACCAGGATGTCGATGTTCTCTCCCGCTGACCGGGTCATTTTGAGGATGCTGCCTGCTTCGAGATCGAGCAGGTCCTTGATTGTGACCGTCTTCCGGTCGAGTTCGACCTCGACGTCCATATACACGTCATGCAGGCTTCCGATCTGTTCGAGCGGGCTCATTTTCCAGAACTCCCAAAAATTTCCCGGACTTCCAAAACGCCGTTTCTCCGGTTTCCGAACCCGGGATTTGGCAGTGAAGACCTCCGGCGCCTAGCGCTTGAGATTGATCGTTTCCTGGCTGAGTTCGTCGGCTGTCGTCACCACGCGGCTGTTGGCCTGGTAGCCCCGCTGCAGCACGATCAGGTTTGTGAACTCACGCGCGATATCGACCGTCGATGACTCGACTGCCCCGCCGAGAACCGTGCCGCGGCCGCCCGTGCCGGGGAGTCCGATCGCCGGCAGCGCGCTGCGCGCACTGAGCTGGAAATTATTGTCGCCGGCCGCGATCATGGACTCGGGGTTCCGGACCATCGCCATGGCCAGTTGGCCCACGACGACTTGCTGTCCATTTGAGTACTGCGCCAGAACACGCCCGCCGTCGGCCAGTCCAACCCGGATGAGGTTTGCCGTGGGCGATCCGTCCTGGGTGAGCGCCGACACCGCAGAGGGCTGCGTGAACTGAGTCAGCCGGGGCCGGAGCGCGTCATACAGGCTCCAGGTGATCGTCATGTCGGAAGCCCCGTCGGCGAGGCCTGTGATGGGGATCTGAGGAGCCGCGTCTGTCGGCAGCGGAGCCGCCAGTTTGCCGTTCGAATCGAAGGTGAGATTGCCTGTCACCGGAGTAAACGGGCTGGTCAGGTCCGCATCCGGAACGGCGATCGAGTAGGTCCATTGATTGACGGTGGCGCTCTTGGTGAAAGTGAACGTCACATTGTGCGACTTCCCGAGGGAATCGACGACTTCAACCGAGGTCGAGAACACATCCGGCGGCGGCCCGGCCGTCCCGGCGGCGTTGAGGTTGAGGTCGAGCGAAATCTTCGAGGTCGGCGTCGGAGCCTTCAACGATCCCACGGGAACGACAATATCCCCGATGGGCGTATTGGTGTCGACCGCGCCGTTCGCTCCAATGGTGGACCACCCCTGCAGTTTCTGGCCGGTGGACGTGGTCAGAACGCCGGAGAGGTCGATTTGCAGATTGCCGCCGCGGGTGTAGGCTTGTCCTCCGCCGGCCATTTTGACGACGAAGAATCCGTCGCCCTGAATGGCGGCATCCATCGGCCCGGCGGTCGTTTGGATTGCGCCCTGTGAGAACTGCCGCAGCGTGACCGGACGGCCGACGCCGAAGCCGACTTGCGTCTCGCCCAATCCCGCCCCCAGGCTTTGCGTGACGAGGTCGTGGAACGAAACCACGCTCGTTTTAAATCCGGGCGTATTCAGATTAGCGAGATTGTTCCCCACGACGTCTATGGCCGTCGAGTGTGCGCTCAGCGCCGAAAGCGCTGTCGAAAATGAAGTGATCACGCGGTCTTATCTCCTGTTGATGAAGTCGATTGCTGCTTGACGAGGGCAGTTAGCTCTTCGATTGCTTTGCGGACGTTGACGACCTCATCCTTGAGTTCGATCGATTTCTCGAGGCTGCTGAACTGGGCCAGTTGCGTCAGGAACTGGACGCCGTCGGTCGGTTGGAGCGGATCCTGGTTTCTCATCTGGGCGACGAGGAGTTGCAGGAACGTGTCCTTGGTGGCTAGCGAGTCCTTGGATGCCGCCGTCCCGCTCGAATCCGAACGCGGCGCCGATTGTGTGCGAATTGCGTCTAAAGTGTTCATCGGAAAATCCTGGTTTCCTGCTCGATGCGGAACTCTTCCACCTCGTCAGCCGGGAGCCGTTTCGTCCCGGACTTTGATCGGGACGGCTGCTGGTCGCGGCGGCGCTGCTGTTGCTCGCTGTCGACGTTGTAAGCCATTCGGGCTGGCTGCGCCTGTTGTGGTTCTACCGCTTCGCTTCGCCGTTCGATCGAACTGCTTTCGTACCCGCGGGTCTCGAGCGCTTCGATCAGGCGGGGCAGGTGCGCCCGAAGATCCTGTGCCAGTTGTGGGTCCGCCACGCGTACGGAGACATCTACGCTTCCCCCCCGGCTCGTCAGCTTTACGTCGACAGGTGTCTCAGCCATCGGGATTCGGATCTCGACATCATGCACGGCGGCGCTTCGTCCCAGGTTGACGCCCCCGAATCGCAGGGCCTCGATCTGTCGGACACTCTCTAACGCCGGTTGCGCCGGCCCGGGCTCGCTTTCGTGTTTGGCGGGCTTGGGCGCACCTGCCGGATGTTGCTCGGATCGTTGCTCCGCGGCGGCCGGGATATTGGCGTGTTCGCCCGAATGCGCGGTGGCGCGTTGCTCCTGCGCAAGGTGAATCTCGCGGTCCGGCTTGACGGCCGAGCCCTCCCGGCGGTGATTGTTCGGCTCGCCGTCGTCATGGCCCTCGGCGGGCCGCTCCGCGGAGAGTAGCGGCGGCGGGGTAGCAGCGCGTGCGAGGCTGTCTGTGTCGGTGGAAACTGGGCTCGCATTCCGGGCATTTGCGGTGGCGGATCCTGCCCGGTTCCCTGTCCGGGGCCGGGTGGACTCGACTTCCTGGCCCTCGTTCGGGGCCGGGCTCACCAGTTCGACAGCGAAGGCCTCGATGGAAAGATCCTGGGACGGATTCTGCGGCGGACCGACGGTCGAGGCTTCCGAATCCGGCGCCCTGGATGATTTGGTTTGTGGGACGGATCTCTCCAGCGGCACAATCTGGATTGAGGGCAACACTGCCGGCAGCTCTTTTGCCTGCGTCAGACTCTTGGCGGGAAGCTGCCCGGCCGCTGACTCCGTTCCGTCCGGCGAGGGAGCCTCCGGGACCGTGTCCCCGGCTGAAATCGTGATGACCGGCAGGACCAGCGGAAGAATGACTTCTGCCTGGAACTCCGGGTCAGGCGCAGACTCGGCGGCTGCTTCCTCTGGTGAGTCGTCCTGGCGGGCCACTCCCGGGAGATCCGGCCGAATGTGCCACGTGGCGGCTCTTCCTTCGCCCTCTATCGAGGCCAACACTGCGGGAGTATTGGCGGCTGGTTCCACGCCAGTGCCTGGTTCCCCGGCACTGACCGGCGCCAGTGGCTCCGGATCTTGTGACGCGAACGCATCGAGCAGCAGTGCGAATGAAAAGTTTGCACCCATCGCGGTTCCGGCCTCCGGCCCCGGAACCGGCGACGAGGTCGCCGCGACAGCCGGGCCGGCGGAGTTGAGGAATGCAATCACGCCTCGACCCAGTGCACGCTGCGTACCAGTCGCAGTCGCCTCAAAAACACATATTTAGTGAAGCGAATGCGGCAAGAATCTGTCACGTCAGCTGTGCGTGACGAAGAATTGTCGCTGCAAAGCCCCGAAAACGGCGATTTTTCGACGGCAAATGCATTGGCCTCAAACCTGCAAGATCGCCAGCGATGGATCCGCTCACCATATCGGCTGCGTCGGGGTTACGCGCCCGGCTGGAATCGCTTGATCTGCTCGCAAACAACATTGCCAACTCGGCTACTGCCGGTTTCAAAGCCGATCGGGACGCCTTCCTTCCCTGGTTGAGTGGCGATGCGGCACAGGGTGATCTGATGCCGACCGAGTCCCCCAATCTGGTCCGCCATTACACTGATTTTTCGCAGGGAACGCTGAGCGCAACCAATAATCAATTGGATTTCGCGATTGACGGCCGTGGCTTTTTTGAGGTTCGCGCCGGCGATGGTCCGCGATTTACACGCAACGGCGGCTTCCTCATCAATCGGGAAGGCAAGCTCCAGAGCAAAGAAGGATATCCATTGCGTGTTCGGCCGGCCTCCGGCAACGATTACCGGCTGAACCCGGCTTTGCCCGTCGAAGTCGGCGGCGATGGGGTTATCCGGCAGCAGGGAACGGTTGCCGGAACGATTGAAATCGTCGACTTCGAGTCGCCCGACGCTCCGGTAAAAGAAGGATCCAGCTATTTTCGCATCGACGCCAGTCGCTGGACGCCCAGGCTGGCGAATGGATTTGCGATCAAGCAGGGGTATCTCGAGGGGGCAAACGGCGGAGCGGCGGAATCGGCAGTCCGGCTCGTGAGTGTGATGCGCCAATTCGAAGCTCTGCAGAAGGCGATGACGATCGGCGCTGAGATGAACAAGCGATCGGTTGAGGAGGTTGCCCGGATCAACGGGTAGCTCCAGGGAACAGCAAAGAGGAGACTGCAACAGATGATTCGAGCCTTGTACAGCGCCGGCAGCGGCATGAACGCGCAACAGATCAACATCGACAACATTGCGCACAATCTCGCTAACGCGAACACCTCGGGCTTCAAGATGCGGCGCACCCAGTTCCAGGACCTGCTGTATCAGAGTATGGTCCAGCCTGGCGCCGCCGCAGGATCGCAAACCGTGGTTCCTACCGGGTTGCAACTCGGGTTGGGCGCGCGGCCGGCATCCAACGAGATCATTTTCTCGCAAGGGAGTTTTCAGTTGACGAACAACCCCCTCGATCTCGTCATCGAGGGGCGCGGATTCTTCCAGGTCCGCCGGCCCACCGGGGAAATCGCCTACACGCGATCGGGCAACTTCCATCTCGACCGGGACGGCAATATCGTCACCGGAGAGGGTAACCCGATCGAGCCGCAAATCACACTTCCACCCCAGGCTCAGTCGATCTCGATCGCACAGGACGGCACCGTCAGTTTCACCCTGCCCGGCCAGAACGCAGCACAGGTCGCCGGGCAGATTCAGATCGCCAACTTCGTTAACCCGGCCGGCATGAACAGCCTCGGAAACAGCCTGTTCCAGCCCACCGACGCGAGTGGCGAGCCGACGGTCTCGATTCCCGGCGGGCAGGAAGGCGTCGGGACTCTCATGCAGGGATACCTGGAGCAATCGAACGTGAGCATCGTGGAAGAGTTCATCAACATGATCGTCAGCCAGCGCGCCTACGAAGCCAACTCCAAGGTCGTGCGCGCGGCCGACGAGATGTATCAGCAGGTCAACAACGTGACCCGATAAGAGACGCCCATGGGAATCGTCATCTGGATCCTTGCCCTGGCTGCTGACGCAAATGGCCCGGCCTGCATCGTGGTGGATGGTTCGGTCATCACCGCGGGAACCGTTGCTTCCGCCGTTCCGGTGTTTGGCGCAATACCGGCCGGGACGGTCCTGGGTTTTGCTCCTCAGGCCGGGATCCGGCGGAGCCTCGCGCCTCGTGAACTCAATGCCTGGTTGCGCCGGTTTCTCCCGGCTGCGCCCGGCGTGGACGTGTCGGCCATTCCATGTGTCGTAAGCCGGACCCGGCGCCTGGAGCGCGAAGACGTCGAACGCGCCGTCCGGCGAGCCTTTGGATCGAAAGCCGGTGCTCTCGATATCCAAGTGGCTTCTTTTTCGAGTGTTGCCGTTACCCCGGGCGATCTCGATTTCGACCCCTCGCGATTGCCGCGAGCCGCGGATCCCTCGGCATTCGTCGTCTGGAAGGGCGCCTCCGGTGGCGTCACGGCCCGCCCGCAGCACATCTGGGCCCGGGTACGGATTCGCGAACGCGGGATCGAACCTTTTGCCGCTCGAGATCTTCGCCGGGGCGAACGGCAACGCGAAGAAGACATCGAGTGGCGGCCGGTTTGGCGCATTCCAGGAGCAGCATCGCAGCTTCCGCGCGAGATGCTGCCGGACTCGACCTGGCGCCGCTCACTGAAACAGGGGGAGGCCGTCCGGGCCTCGGATCTGCAGTTCACGCCATTGGTCCACGGTGGTGACGAAGTGGACCTGGAACTTGCGGAAGGTCCGGTGGCCTTGCGCTTCCGGGCAAGCGCTCGCACCTCCGGTCAACCGGGGCAGAGTGTCCTCGTGTCGTCACCATTTTCGAAGCGGCCGATTCTAGGCATCGTGAAGGGAAAAGGTCATGTTGTTGCCATACCGCAGTAGTTCGAGGATTCGCCACAGCTGCGCTTGCGTTTTGCTGGCCGGATGCTGCCTGGCGGGCGCCGCTCGCAAGACGAGAAAGCCCGCTCCCCCTTCTGCAATCGACCGGATGGTCGCAGAGATGGGCGGCCGCACCTCGACGGGCGCCGGGCAGGTTCCGCCGGGTTCCATCTACTCGCCTGGAGCGCTCTTTGCGGAGGGCTTTCGGGATCTTCGCGCCGCGCGGCTGGACGACATCGTCACCGTGATCGTATCGGATCGTGCGTCCGCGATTTCCAAGGGGACAACCGCCTCCCAGAGAAAAGCCTCGGCTTCCGGAGGCCTTTCCTCGGTGTTCGGCCGGTCGATCACGCCGCTGTCAGAACTGGCCAGTATGGCGGGCGATCAGAAGCTCGACGCACAGGGATCAACCGGACGTGAGAGCACTCTGACGACGACTCTGACGGCAAGAGTGACGCATATGCTCCCAAACGGTTCTCTCGTTATCGAAGCCGACAAGGAAGTCACAGTGAATTCCGAGCGGCAGCAGGTGCATATCCGCGGCGTGATTCGGCCCTTTGACGTTTCGACGGCCAACACAGTGCAGAGTGACCGGCTCGCCAATCTCGAGGTGCGCGTCAACGGCAAGGGCGTAGTCGGCGATGCGATCCGGCGGCCCAACATTCTCTACCGGATTCTGACGGGTTTGCTTCCATTCTGATGTTCCACTTCAATCATTACGCGCTCTTCGGCGGCCTTTTCTTACTTGAACTCCTGGCCCCTGGCGGGGCCGCGCTCGCCGCCGAAGTGCGGATCCGCGATGTCAGCACTGTCGAAGGAGTCCGCGACAACCAGTTGATGGGCTATGGGCTGGTCGTCGGGCTGAACGGCACCGGCGACAAACGTCAAACGGTCTTCTCTGCCCAGAGCCTCGCGAACCTGCTGGCGCGCATGGGAATCGCGGTTTCGCCCGCCGCGTTCCAGGTCCGGAATACGGCGGCCGTTTTCGTCACTGCGACGCTTCCCGCATATGCCCAGAACGGCGGGAAGATCGACGCTACAGTGGGCGCGATCGGCGATGCAAGCAATCTGCAGGGCGGCATCCTCGTGCAGACTGCGTTGAAAGGGGCCGACGGCGTGACCTATGCCGTTGCACAGGGCGCAGTGGTCACCGGTGGATTTTCCGCCGGACGGGGCGGAAACTCCCAAGCCGTCAACCATCCAACGGTCGGGCGGATTGCCGCTGGCGCCCTGGTGGAACGCGCCGCGCCGACGCCGTTGCTCGATCAGCTGTCGATCCGCCTGCAGTTGCGCCGTGCCGATTCCGGTGTTGCGGCCAGAGTCGCCGCCGTGATCAATCAACGCTTCTCGCAACCGGTCGCAAAGCCTGTACATCCAGGGCTCATTTCGGTCTCGGTCCCGGCGCCGTTTCAGGAACGAAGCGTCGAGTTCCTGGGCATTCTGCAGGACCTGTCCGTCGAGTCCGATACGCAGGCGCGTATCGTGATCAATGAGCGCACGGGCACGATTGTCATGGGCAAGAGCCTGCCGATTGCGCCCGTTTCGATCCTCCACGGCGCTTTGACGGTTGAGATCCGGACCCGTTACGACGTAAGCCAACCTGCCCCCTTGTCCGCCGGACAAACGGCCGTTACCCCCGAGGTGAAGGTCAAGGCGAGTGAGGAGCGAGCACGAAACGTCACATTAAATCAGGGCGCTACCGTGGAAGAACTCGTGCGTGGGCTGCAGGCGATCGGAGCAACGCCGCGCGATGTGATCGCGATCCTCGAAGGCCTGAGGTCGGTCGGAGCGCTGAATGCGGAAATCGAGGTCATCTGATGCCGGAACTCTCAACCATAGCCGGTAGTTTTCCGATGCCCGGCGGGGCTGGAGACGCCAGCGGCCAAAAGCTACGTCAGGCGAGCGAGGATTTCGAAGCCCTGTTGATTGGCCAAATGTTACAATCCATCAGGGAATCGGCGCTCAGCGGATGGCAGGAGACAGAAGATCAATCCGGCGCGATCGCACTCGAGATGGCGGAAGGCCAGATGGCTCGGATGATGGCGTCGAGCGGGGGGCTCGGGCTCGCCAGGACGATGCAGAACAGCCTGAAGCAAGAGCCCGCCGCATCCGGGAGTTAACCGAGGCTATTGAGGCGGGAACCTTCGAAGTCGACGCCGGAGAACTGGCTGGGATTCTGGTCCAAAGCAGCCTCGTCGCTCGCCCAGACGGCTCCACTGGACGGCAGCACCCGGCCGGCGACATTACCGTTAACAAGACCCGTGCCGCCAGCGCCGTAGGCTCTCCGTCCGGCGGCGGCAGTGATTCCGCCTCCGGGGACGGCGGCGTCTGAAGGCGTTCCGGCGATTTCCGTCCAGGCTTCGAGCAGCGTCGATAAAAGCCCGCACACCTCCTCGATCGGCGCAGCTTTCTGTTCGAAATTCGCCTGCGCGATCCTCCTCTGCATATAGTCGTACAACTCGGAGAGATCCTGGCTGAGCTTTCCGCCCTCGGCTCGATCAAGCGAAACCGTCAGTTCCCCGAGTATTGCTTCCGCATGGCTCAGCCTGCGGGACCGTTCGGCAATATCGCCGCGCTCGAGCGCGAGCAAGGCGTCCCGCAAGGACTGCAACGCCGCGCGATACAACATACTGACGAGTTGCACGGGACTCGCCGAGAGCACTTCGGTTTCGAGGTATGCATCCTGGTACATTTCGACTGGCTCTTTCCTCCAAACAAAGTTGCGCCGTTCGTGTGACTGGCGACAATCAACTCTTCGGCAATCTTTCGGCCATTCGCAGCACCTGTTCGTCGGGAATCTGCAGAAGGACCTCGTGCGTCTTCCGGTCAATCACCCGCACCACCATCTTCCGCGCCTCACGGTCCATCGAGAACGTCAGTTCCTGATCCGCACCCATCAGTCCGCTTGCGTTTACCGCCCGCACCGCCCGAACCAGCTCCTGCTGCTCCGCCTTCTGTTCCGTCGTCAGGCGAAGCGTGGAGGCGGCCGCTCCCGTCTCTGCACTGGTTCTTTCCACTGCCTGGATTCCGAGAATATCCATGGAAAGCCTCCTTGCTCTCTCAAATCCGGCCGTGCCCTGTCACGACAGGCCGCATATTCTGAAGCGGGACTCGAAGCCCCGCTCCCATTGGTCTTATCGGAGCCCCCGGAGTTTCTTTAACCCAACCCTCCGGAATTTGGCTAAGCGGATACTGTAGTCCTATAGGCTGATGAGTTGTAAGTGATTAATAAATCAAGGAATAGCCCAAAATTATCCCTATTGCGTGCGAACAGGCGACCGATAGATGGCTAGATCGTCGCTAGTGACCAAAAAACGTCACCTAAGGCAAGTTCCAGTCGATATGAATCTCCTCCTCGTCACCACCCCCCAAAACGCCCACCAGGACCGCGACCTGCTCCTGAATCCGAACTGCACCCTCCGCCTCGCTTCCTCGGGCGCCGCCGCCAGCGACTTCCTGGCTTCCCACCTTTTCGACGCCGTCCTGATTTCGGGACCTCTCGAGGACTGCTCTTGTGAGGCTATGCTCGGCGAAAGCCTCCGCCTGGCCCCGGACGCGCCCGTGATCGTGCGCAATCCGAAAGGCTCCGTCTCGGAAGCCCTGCATTGCATGAAGATGGGCGCGGCCCACTATTTTGGACCCGACACCAGCGGTACGCCGGAGGAGAAGATCCAACTCGCCGCCCTGATCGAGGACATCTGGCGCAGGCGGGCGCATCTGCAGAACGAGGAGCCATGGATGAAGCTCCTGGTCGGACGAAGCCTGGCAATGCGCAATGTCGAACAGGTGATCCGGCTGGTCGCCAGCCGCCGCTGCAACGTGCTGATCACCGGCGAAACCGGAACCGGCAAGGAAATGGCGGCTCGCGCCATCCACGCCGCATCCGCACGCGCCTCCCAACGTCTGATCGCCGTCAACTGCAGCGCATTACCCGAGAACCTGCTGGAAGCCGAATTGTTCGGCCACACGAAAGGCGCATTCACCGGCGCACAGGCGCTGCGTATCGGCCGGTTCGAGGAAGCCGGCAAATCCACCCTCTTCCTCGACGAAATCGCGGACCTGCCCCTCGGCGTCCAGACGAAACTCCTGCGTGTCCTGCAGGAGCGTGAAATCCAGAGACTGGGATCCTCCGAAAGCATCAAAGTTGATTTCCGGTTGATAGCCGCCTGCAACATCGACCTCGAAGAGCGCACTCGCGACGGCGAATTCCGCGAGGACCTGTATTACCGCCTCAACACCGTGCCTCTCCAGATGCCCGCCCTGCGCGACCGCCGCGAAGACATCCCGCTCCTCGTCCAACACTTCCTTGCGAAAATCTGTTCGCAGGAGAATCTCCCGGTCAAGCGCGTCAGCGATGAGGCCATCGATCGCCTCATGGTCCAAAACTGGCCCGGTAACGTTCGCCAACTCGAAAACTCCGTCGAGATGGCCGTTGCCCTCAGCGGCGAACGCGAAACACTGCAAGTCCACGATTTCAAGCTCGCATCGCCTGCGCATTTCCGTAACGTCACTCCCATGCCCTCCTCGACTGCGACGCTGCCTGCATCCGGGGCCGACACTCCTTCGGCGGTCCTGCCCGATGGCGGCTTCGACTATGAGCGCGTGGTCGGAGACTTCGAGCGGCAGATCCTTCGCCAGGCTTTGCAGCGCACCAACGGGAACAAAAAGGCCGCCGCCGACATCCTTCGCCTGAAGCGCACGACGCTCAACGCGAAGCTGAAGAGCCTCGAGGCCGCCGCGAGCTGACGCCTGCCTGGGCCGCCCCTGCTAAACTATAAGAAATACGCAATATGCTCTCGGTGGTAATTCCCATCCACAACGAAGAGCCGGCCATCCTGCCGCTCTACGACAAACTGACCGAAGTCCTCGAAAAGCTTCGGAAACCATACGAAATTATCTTTGTGGATGACGCGTCCACCGATCGCAGTTTCGACCTCCTGGCGAATCTGTGTGAGACCGACACTCGCCTCAAAATCATTCGCCTCCGCCGGAACTTCGGACAAACCGCCGCTCTGTCGGCCGGCTTTGACGAAGCGCAAGGGAAGGTGATCGTTTCCCTCGACGGCGACTTGCAGCATGACCCCGAGGATATCCCAGCCCTCCTCGCCAAGATCAACGAGGGTTACGACATCGCCAGCGGCTGGCGCAAGAACCGTCTCGACAATGCGGTCACCCGCAAGATTCCATCGCGCATCGCCAACTGGCTGATGGCCAAAGTATCCGGCGTCGATCTCCGCGACTTCGGTACAACTTTCAAAGCCTATCGTGCGGAAGTTCTCAAAGACGTCAACCTCTACGGCGAACTGCACCGCTTCATCCCAGCCCTTGCCAGCATGTACGGAGCCCGTGTCGCCGAAGTGCCGATTCGCAATACGCCGCGCATCGCCGGTGGATCGCACTACGGCCTCAGCCGGACCTTCCGGGTCCTGTTCGACATTCTCACCATCCGGTTCCTGCTGAAGTACATGACCCGGCCGATGCACTTCTTCGGCGCCCTGGGCCTCGGCGGCGTCACCCTCGGCTCGCTGATCCTCTTCTACCTGCTCGTGCAGAAAGTCCTCGGCATGGACATCATCCAGGAACACGGCCCGCTGATGTTCGCTGGCGGCATCCTGCTCGTGACCGGACTCATGATGTTTACCTCCGGCCTGCTCGGTGAGATGCTCATGCGAACCTACTTCGAAAGTCAGGGCCGCCGAATCTACGCGGTCCGTGAGATCCGAACCAGGCGCGAATCGTCAGCCCTCCCGGACGGCAAGCAGACGCAGTAATGCCCCAGGTCAAGTGCGTCATTTTTGACTACGGCGGCGTCATCTGCAAGCTGCCGGGCCAGGAGCAGATCCAGCAGTTCGCCGCCGCTTGTGGACTCTCGCAGGCCGATTTCCTGAAGCACTTCTGGCACTACCGTCTGGCCTACGACCGGGGAGACCTGGACGGGGCCCTGTTCTGGAAGAGTATCGCCAAGTCCGCGGGCGTGCAGTACACCGATGAGCAGATCCAGACGTTCGTCGAGATGGACGTCCGGCTCTGGCTCGAAATCGACCAGCCGATCCTTGAATGGAACCGCATGCTCCGCGAGGCGGGAATCCGCACCGCGATCCTGTCGAATATGCCGGATGTGCTCGGCGAACACCTCCGCCGGCACTCGGATCTCTATTCGCAATTCGACGCCGTCACCCTTTCGTACGAAGTCCGTTCGGCGAAGCCGGAATCGAAGATCTATCGCAGTTGCCTGGCCCAACTCGGGATCCGGGCAGGAGACGCGATCTTCCTGGACGACAAACCGGTCAATGTACACGCTGCCCAGGCGGTTGGCCTGCACGCTGTCGTCTACAAGTCGCGTGCGGATTTTGCGGTCAGGGAACAGCAATTCGGACTCCCCGCGATTCCCACGCACTGAAATCCATAGCCAAGCCGGAGCCCCCGCGCTATACTGGTATCACGTGCGCCCGTAGCTCAGCCCGGATAGAGCGTTTGCCTCCGGAGCAAAAGGTCAGAGGTTCGAATCCTCTCGGGCGTACCATTCCTTCGTTTTCGCCCTTTCCGCTATCATCGCAAACGGTTTTCTGTAAGTAGGTCTTACACTTACAGCGTCTATCGAGCAGTTCGAAACCACCATCTTGAGCAGCTTCGCCCTTTCCTCATCAGGCTGCGTAAGATATAGAAAACAAGCCTTATTCGCGAGTTCCAAAATCCTGGAGGCTGTGGGAACGAACTCGCGGTTCGAGTTCGCCGAAAGGCCCTCGACCGCGTTGTCTACGTCGCGTAGCTCTTGTTGCCACTTGGGTTGCAGGCGCATCCAAAGTTCTTCAGGGATCTTCCCATCGAGCTTGTCCACATACATCTGCTCCAATTTCTTATGAAGATCTTTGCGCCGGATGTCGAGCCGCTGCCGCTGCTCTTCAATCTTTTGTTTGGCCGTCGAATGCCTGGTACGCAAGTATTCGAGGAGTTCCGGCATGACATCATCCGGGATGTGTATGTTTTCGAGGATCGGAGCGAGACGTCTACCAATCTCCTCCTGTCGGAAATATGGCAGCTCACATTTCCCGCGATGACCCGTGCAGCGATAGTAGATATACTTGCCCTTCTTGATCTCAGCCGTCACGGTGCATTGATCGTATCCGCAGGTCAGCAGCCCCGCATACGCAAAATCATGTTTGCGGTACTTGGGTTTGTTGTGACGGGCAAACGCCGCTTGCGCCTGATCGAAGAGAGCGCAGTCGATGAAGAGTTCGTGCGTCCCTTTGTAGCGAACTCCCTGCCAGATGAAGGTGCCGACGTAAAACGGATTCTTCAGTAGCTTCTCAATGTGGCTCTTACCCATCCGCACGCCGAATTCAGTCATCATCTGGGTCCGGACGGCGGAGAGAGAAATGCCGCTCGCGTAAAGCTCAAACATTCGCTTCGCGCGTGGCATCGCGTCCGGATCAAGTTCGATGGTGCGATTCAGCCGATCGTTCCGGTAGCCGAGCGGCGGACGGCTAGGAAAAATACCCTGTTCTGCCTTCTCGCGCATTCCCTTCTGTACTTCTTCGCGAAGATTGTCGATGAACTGCGTGGCAACGGACAGGCGAATGTTCTGCATGAACTTCGTTTGCGACTTACTGTCCTTGTTCAGAACTTCGTTTTCTTTGGCGAAGTGAATCTCAACGCCGAGATCTTCGAGCGTGATCCGGTCTCGAAAATTCCGGTAGAGGCGATCTGTCTTCTCAACGATGATCTTGCATCCGGGATTCCGCTTGATAAAATTCACCATCGTCCCGAACTCTTTGCGTCCGGTTGCTTTCGCGGTTTCTACGTCCGTGAACTCCTTCAAAACCGCAAGACCGTTTGAAGCTGCGTACGCACGCAAAAATTTCAATTGAGCAGGGATCGAGAACCCCTCGCGCTCTTGCTCCTTGGATGAAACGCGAGCGTAGATCACCGCTTCATGGGACTCTTCGTATTTTGCGGACGCCTTCATTGTTCGCCGAACTCCTTCCGCACAATCGCGATTTCGATTTCAAGTTTTTCGATGGCACGCTCAAGATCCGGATCTGCAAAAACGAATCCCTGCTTTTCTTCGAGCTTTTGCTTTTGTTCCTTGAGCTGCTGTAGACGATTGTAAAACAGCGTTGCGCGGGAAGCGCCGGATGTCAAACTGCCATCGTCCAACAAGCGCCGCAACCGGCGAATGCCCGCCGCTCCTCGAAAGAACATCTGAATCCCGCATTCGTCGCAGTGACAGTAAGGCTTACCCGTATGCGCAACGCGCATCAGTAGGCTTTGGCCGCACACCGAACAAGGAAACGGCTTGCCCTCGAACTGCTCCTTCGCCAACGTAACGTTAACGTTGGAGGCATCCTTCATCGGACGCCTCTTGCTTTTCGGTCCCATTCGTCGAGGAGCGAAAAAAAATCGGCCAACGTTTGCAGTTCGTCCGTTGAAAGGGAGTCGGCCATGGGTATACTCGGCGGCGTTGAGTAGTGACGCGACATGGATGCGCTACGGCTAGACACGTGAGACCTCCTCGCACATGCCGCATTTCGGGCACGTCTCGATGGTCATGTTCGCGCCCGTGTCACCTTTCACGATCTGCCCCGTATCCGAGCACTCAAGGCAACTGAACGCTGCGGACACGGCTTGGTCCGATTGCTGAGGATTGCCAGGCGGGTTTAGGTAGTCGCCATCGCCCACCCACTTCGCAAGGTTAGGAATAAAACATCGCGGATCTCGTCGGAGTCGGGCAGTCCACTCTCGGCGAAAGATTGCGTGGGATCGGCGCATGTTTTCAGCGGACAAATGCGGATCTGCTGCTTTCAAGAGCACCTTTTGGATCTCTTGCTGGGCCTTTACCAAAGGTCCAGCACGGAAGATCGCATGACTCGCAGCAAGTTCGTCTGCAAGGGAACTTGCGAGTGCCGTCACAACCGCAAGCGCATTTGCATCGTCCCTGGCTGTTGATTCATTCGCTGTGCCGCTGCTGCTCATTGCTTCCGCAACCGCATCCGACTTCGTAAGCGGACTCGAACCCGAACCCGAACACGGTACGTCGGTAGCGCCTGATACTTCGGTATGCACCTGCGCATCATGCGGCCCGGGGTACCGACTCTTCTCCGCGCGAGGCTTCCCCAAGCGCAGATACTCTAAATACCGCCGACCACCGACTAGGTAAACTGTGGTCAATCCCCGCCCGACAGTGGCGGCAAGCCACATCTCGATCTGATCAACGGTGACGCTATCCACCCGGAGGGGAAAGCATCTCGCCCGCAACAATCGAGCGTCCGCTTCGGTTCGTCCATAATCGTCAACGACAGACATGAGTCGTCGATAAAAGACTTCCTCCTCGGCATTCAATTGATCGACTCGATCAGAGGAAAGGATTCCTTCGCGCAGTATTCGACTGGGCATATCGAACGACCTATCCCCTCGCCACAGGCTGGGCCGCTTCAAGCTCGGGCTCGATGTCGCCGCCTCGGTAGCCAACACAGCGAACAGGCGGTCTCGCCAGCGCCGAATTCCCGGGCGCAATTGGCGCGGAGTTCACTTCGATTCGCAGAGCGTTCTCCGCCCCTTTCAAGAGTTCTTCCGTTGTAAGCTTGTGCTTAGGCATAACCTTCTCCTTATGTTCCCTTTGAGGTAAGGTTCCGCCTTCAAATTGACAGATGCCAAAGTCGGAGTCAGCTACATCTCGCAGGACACGAAATGTAACGCCTGCGGCACCGGGGTGGCGGAAGAAATTAAGCGACGAGTGTCTCCAATACCTGGATGCGTACCGTCATGCCTCCGAGACCGCCAAGGGTATTGGTACTCAAGATGGCGATCTGCAAAGTTGGTTGAGCCAATACGTCGCCGCGCAGAGTCAGTTCCCAACTCAAGGACCAGACCTGCACTCTGCAAATGTGGAGATCCAACCTGCGTTCGCTGAGGTCTTAAAACGAGCGGAATGGCCGTATCTTGACGGCCTTGCGCCAGGTGACAATCAAGTACCAGCTGGGTTGGCTGAGATTCTGAGGGTTGCTCAACTCGTCTCGACCGCGCTGGAGGATCCGACACGTCGAGCTCAGACTTATCTCGCGATAGGCTTCTTCTGGAGAGCTGTAAGGCCTCTTGCGATGCGCTTTCGGGCCGAGCAGTTTGGTGCCGCACCGATGGACGCCGACAAGATGGTTTCCCTTATTGCCATGGGACTTGAATTCGCGTCGAATCTTTTCCGGGGACGATGGCGGCCGCCCAAAGGCAGGACAGACATTGAGCGGGTCAGTATTCTCAGGTTCATTGAAGAGCACCAACTGGAGACGCTGAAGCCGAAAGAGCTACGCGAGGCGGTTGTTCATGCGGGGCTCAGCGTACCGGAGGGCGAGACTTGGAGTATTGCGCTCCGGGTGAGAGTTGGACAGTTTTGGGGGAGTATCTTGATGAAGG
>CAZVKC010000045.1:0-10584 GCA_964627455.1 uncultured Solibacteraceae bacterium
ATCGTGCTTGGCGTAGGCGTTGGGCGAGGGCGTGTGCAGGTACGGTTGCTGTGCCCGCACGGAGGCTGCGCCGAAAAGGATGATGAACAAAAACAGGCGGGGTGCCAACGATCGAGTTCTCATTTGGATAGAGTTCGGTGGGTTCGCAAGCCGAACCGTGACTACCAGCCTATCCGAAGTCTGGTTCGAAGAATACGTCTCACCCAAAGACGACTGTCTGGATCAGATTCCCAAGACAAACAGCTTGTTTGCTTGGGCTGCGGCACGAAGATCTTTGTCGAGTGTAGCTATCGGCAACCCACGTCGCAACGACAGTTCGAGATATGCCGCATCATACAATGTCAAACGGTGGCGTTCCGCCAGACGGAGAGTGGTTCCCCAACTTTGGCTATCCGTCTCCGTATCGACATTGATCGGCAACAACGCGAGATCGGCGATCGTCGAATCCCGGAACGCAGCATCATGGCGGCCTCGGCGGACGCCCATCTCAAGGATGTTCGCGACTTCTAATTTCCAAAGACCCGGCACCCACGCTCCGGTCCCGATGACGCGGTTGAACACCTCTCGAATCGCTTCAGTGATCTCGTCTTCATAGACCCAAGCAAGGGTGGCGGAACTGTCGAGAACCAGACTCACGGTCGACCGTTATCCCGGTCAGCTTTCACAGCCGCCCAATCAAACGATTCCTTAAGCCCCTTGGATCGTGATCGAATTCGTTCCAAGGCGGCAAGCGCATGGGATTTGTCGATTCGCGGGGTGTTGGGAACCAATCGCGCAATAGGTTTGCCGTGACGAGTAATGACGAACTCTTCTCCGTTCTCGACACGGCTCAAGAGCATTCCAAGTTTGTTCTTTGCCTCAAAGGCGCCGATTTCCAAGTATCCGCTCTCCTTCCAGCTTAAGCTAGATTAACATATTCGCCTAATGTTCCCATGGTTGTCCGTGTCCCAACAAATAAAAAAGGCCATCCGTTGGGGATGGCCTCTGTCGTTGTTGGGGCAGTGAGCTATTTCTTCTGCAGGTTCTTAGCGACCTTATCGACTTCGCCCCAGACGCGCAGGAGGTTGCCGCTCCAGAGCTTGCCGATCTGCTCTTCGGTATAGCCGCGGCGGACCAGTTCCAACGTGACGTTGAAAGCCTCGGCCGCGCTATCCCAGCCAGTGATGCCGCCGCCGCCATCGAAATCCGACGAGATGCCGACGTGGTCGATACCGATGAGTTTCACGGCGTAGTCGATATGGTCCACCATGTCCTTCACAGTGGCGCGGGCGGGCGGCGGGAACTTCGCGTCGATCTCTGCCATGCGCTTCTGGAATTCTTCGCGGCGCTCAGGCGGAAGCATGTTGAGGAATCCACGACGCTGGCCGCCGCCGCCGGGACCAGCAGCAGCGGTTGCGGTCTTGGTGGGATCTTCGATGGGACAGCCAGTGGATGGACGCCGGAAGGTTGGACCGCCGGGTCCTCGGGCGCCGGCCCCGCCGCCACCTCCGAATCCGAAGTCTTCACGCAGTTTGGTGAGAGCAGCCGCGCGTTCCTTGGAGTCGACCTTGAGATACGACGCGAAGCCGACGATCTGGATCACGCCGCCGTTCTTCTTCAATGCGAGCAACTGTTCGTCGTCCATGTTGCGGCTGTGATCGGCCAGCGCGCGGACACTCGAGTGCGACGCGATGACCGGCGCCTTCGACAACCGGATGGCTTCGAGGTTCGCGCCCTTCGAGGGATGCGACAGGTCGATCATCATGCCCAGCCGGTTCATCTCGGCGATGACTTCGCGGCCGAGCGGCGAGAGTCCGTTGTTGTGCATGTAGCCGGACGCTTCGCCGGTGTTCGAGTCCGCCAACTGGCTGTTGCCGTTGTGCGCGAGCGACATGTAGCGGCCGCCGCGATCGTAGAATTCCTTGACGCGCTTGATGTCCGTGCCGATGGGGAAGGCGTTTTCGACGCCGATCACGGCGATGCGCTTGCCCTGGCGATGCAGGCGGCGGACGTCTTCGGGTGTGAGGGCGAGTCCCATGACGTCGGGCGCGATCTTCTCGGTGAAGCGGTGGATGGCGTCGAACTTCTCGAGCGCCTGCTTGTAGGCGGCCGCGTAGTTCTCTTCGGTCGGCAGGCTCTGGCCGACGTACACGATGAAGAACGCGACGTCCATGTCGCCTTCGACCATCTTCGGCAGGTTGACCTGCGTGGTCAGACGCTTGGTGTAGTTGCACTCGGGCGTGAAGTAAGCCGGGTCGATGTCGTTGTGCGTGTCGAGTTTGAGGACGCGGTCGTGGATGCCTTTGGCCTTGGCGATGAGCGCGGCGTCAGCATTGCCGGACTGCGCCGACGCCGTGTTCGCAACCGCAAGGGTCCACAGCAAGCCGGTGGTGATGAGCTTTCGCGGGGTATCTGTCATTTGGTGGATCTTTCTGCCTCCAGTGCCGGGTTGGCGGCACGAGAATCGCACATAAAGTGCGCATGGTTCGGACAAGCGACCGACGGGGGCCAGATTTGTAGAAACCGTATTGTAGCAACGCTGTGCTACAGCCTAAGGTTTCACCGGACAGATCCAAATCGAAGGCTCTTACTTCAGTTCCATCTTGTCGAGTTTCGCGTCGCCGGGACGGAGCGCGATGTTGCCGGCCGCGACACCGTTGACCTCGAGGATGTACGCGACGATGTCCGCGTAGGTATCGGCGGATAGCGATGCGGGCGACCCCGGCGGCATCGTCTTCTGCGACTTGTCGTAGAGCGCGCGGACGCTGCGGTGGGTCCAGCGTGTCTTGAAATACTGGCCGGCGAGCGGAGTTCCGTAAGCGCCGTTGGTCATGGTCGTGCCGTGGCAGACCGAGCACTTCGAGTCGTATTCTTTGCGGCCGCGCGCGGCTTGCGCGGCGGTATATTGCGGCGCGATTGCCCCAACGATCGGCGTGGCGGGTTTCATCTCTTCGCCGCGGGTCTGCGGCTTGGCCGACGACGTGACCGCCGGCGCCCCGCTGCCTTCGCCCGTATAGGTGAAGGCCAGAATCGCGCCGGGATTCTCCATCTTCGCTGTCGTGCTGGCATCGGCTGCGCCCGTGAGTCCGCCAGGATCCGTCGCGATGTAAATGGTCTTGCGGTCGGGGCTCACGGCGGAGTCGCGATAACGGTTCTCGGATTGGAAGTAGCGCGAGAACCGGCCTGCCGCGCGCTTGCCGTCTGCGCTGAGCGGAAGCACATAGAGCGAACCGCGCTTGAGCGTGGTGACGAGCAGGACCTTGTCCCAGCCGGGGATCCCGGCGCCTTTCGATTCGTAATACTCGACATCCGAAATGCCGACCGTGGGCCAGCAGATGAAGTCCACGCCTTTGCAGGCCTTGTCCTGGAAGTTGTAACCCGTCGGCACCGTGAACATCGTCGCCAGCGGATTCACGAAGGATCCCTTATAAGACGATTCGCGATCCTGCGGCACCGCGGCGGGCAGGTTGATGTCGTCGTACTTCAACTTGGAACACGGCGGATTCTTCGCGTCCGCCCAGCGCGCGTATACGTACGCCTTGTCGTCCTTGAAGCCGGCCACGTGCGGCCATCCATAGTTGGATCCGCTGGTCAGCACGTTGATCTCGTCGTCGGTCTTGGGACCATGCTCGGCCGAATAGAGCGTGCCGTCCGGCGCGAAGTCGAGGCCTTGCGGATTGCGGTGTCCGTGCGTGTACACGTGGCTCACCACGCCATTCAGCTTCGGATTATCCGCGGGAATCGAGCCGTCGAGATTCAGCCGCAGCGTCTTGCCGACATAGGCCTCGTAGTTCTTCTCGCTGACCTCTTTCTGCGTGGGCAGGCGCTGCGATTCGATCGCATAACAGAAGTTGCCGAACTGATTGTGACCCTGATCGCCGAGCGTGAGGTATAGCTTCTTGTCGGGTCCGAACTTTATGCGTCCGCCGGTGTGGTCGTCGCCTTCCGGCAAGCCCGCGATGACGACCGATGGATCCACCAGCTTCTGCGACTTCGCGTCATAGCGATAGCGCACGACCTTGCCGTACAGATATCGATAGGGACTCTTGGGATCGGGAACGGTCGGATCCGCCGGCCGGGTCTTGTCCTGGTACGTGTAGACCACATAGACGAAATCGTTGCCGGTCCCTTTCAGCAGTTCCGGATGCAGCGCCATGCCCATGACGCCGTCCTGCCCACCGGGCGCCGAAGCTTCGTCGATCATCACGGCAACAGTCTTCGCGCCGGATTTGGGATCGACGCGCGTGATCCGCCTGCCTGTACGCTCGGTCACCCACAGCATGTTGTCCGGACCCCATGTCAGTTCCCAAGGCGCCGCCAATCCGGTGGCCAGCACCTTCTTTTGAAACTGCTTGGTTCCAGGCAAAACTGTCTCTGGCCCGTCCTGAGCGATGGACACGGTAGCAGTGGTGGACGCCAGCAGCAAGATCGAGCCGATGGTAATGGGAAGACTTCTCATAGACTTCTTAAGAAAGGCGTATCTTTCAAGTGTGGCAGAAGTCGCGATTTGACGGCATACGCAGCGGGACTCAGGCATCGGGCGACCGTCGAACCGTAACCACGGTGATGTCGTCGTTCTGACCCCACTCGCGGGCGGCGTCGGCGATCTCCTTCGGACTCTGCCGGCTGACGCGGCGCGTACGCTCAAAGCCGAAGAGGTCGCCGCCCGGTTGCGCAGCTTCGACGACGCCGTCGGTCATGAGCGTCAACTGCATGCCGGGCGCCAGGGTCCACAGGACCTCGGGATACTCGACCCCTTTCGCGAGCCCGAGCGGGAGGGCGGCGGGCGCCTCCAATTCCTGTGCATCCAGCCAGGGCGGCAGATGGCCGGCGTTGGCATATGTAATGGTTCCGTCTTCGCCGAGCCGGGCTGCGCAGGCGGTGATGAATCCCTTCGCGCCTTCATCCAGCGCGTCGTTCACGGCTGACAGGATCTCTCCGGGCGAAAGATCGCGGCGGGCGCGGATCACGCCGATGACGAAGCTGGTGAGCATCGCGGCTTTCAAACCCTTGCCGCTCACGTCGCCGACCACGACGAGCGTGCTGCCGTCGCGCCTCGGCAGGACGAGATAAAAGTCGCCGCCGACCTCCGCGGCCGGTTGGTATTCGACCTCGATGCGGTAACCCGGCGTGTCCTGCGCGGCGGATGAGACGAGGTCGAGTTGCGCCTGGCGTCCGGAATCCATTTCGCTGCGCAGGCGCACGGCGGCGGATTGCTCGCTGCGGTTCTGCCGGACCACATCGACGGCGATGGCGAGTCCGAAGGCGACGGAGCCGAAGTTGTTCCAGCGGAACAGGAGGTCGCCGAAGGGGACGCCTTCCGGAAACCCGGCGGGACGGGTCGCGTTGAGGAAGAACGCGAGGATGGCGACCCAGCTTCCGGCCAGCACCCAACCCGTTGCGCCCTGGCGGCCCGCTCTCCAACTGAGCCAGAGGGCCAGGACCATGCCCAGCGGCAGCGACGCCGCGTGGAGTTGTGCGGCAAGTCCAGCCCAGGATGGCGCCTGGTCGGCGAACATCCCGATGAGATACGGCAGCCGGATGGCGAGGAAGCACGGGACGAAGCCGTAGATCCAGGAGCGGGGCAGTCCGCCGCCGGCAAGCGCGAGGATCGCGAGGATGGTGGGGATCGTGCCCATCGATGAGGTCCACTGGACCCTGGGGTTGCGCGTGGCGAAGGAGATCACGGCGCAGAGGAGGAACGCCGCCATCAGCGCGGCGCGGATCCGGACTTGTCGCGAGGATCCCGCGGTGAATGCCTGCAGCAACAGGTAGACGAGGATTGCCGCCTGGATGAGGGCCGTTACTTTTTGAGGCAGCAGGTCGTCGGAGATGACGAGTCCGCCGGGGTTGGCAGCGATGCTGGTCGAGGGGACGAGTTCGATAAGCGCGGAGTTCCGGTTGTAGACCGCGGCGCCGGGAGGGAGCCAGCTACGGATGGCGATGGTGACGCTCTTTCCCGGAGGTGCGGGCCAGACGAGTTGCGTGGTTCGTTCGGAAGCGGGCCGCTGGTCAACGGGTTGCCCGTCGATCCAGGCGCGGCAATCCATGGAACAGGTGGCGCGGAACATCATCGGCGGATCCACGGGGACGGTGACTCGCCAGCGGGTCCACGCGACGTTGTCTTTGAGGTCGGCGAAGCGGATGCTTTCGCGGGCGGGCAGCGGATCCCAACGGGAGTCGTCGAAGTCACGCGAGGCCCACGCCGGATCGTCGCCCATGCGGAATCGAGGCGGCTCACCGAACGCCGCGGCGCAGAACAGCATGCTGAGTCCGAAGGCCAGAGGCTTCATCCGTTGGACCTCCGCACAACCGTCACCACCGTGATGTCGTCGTTCTGCCCCCACGCCCGCGCCGCTTCCGCGATCTCCCTCGCGGGCTGCATCGATATCGTCCGCGTGCGCTCGAAGCCGAAGAGTCCGCCGTCCGGTTGAGCAGCTTCCACCACGCCGTCGGACACGAACGTGAATTGTTCGCCCTGCACGACAGACTCTTCATAAACCACGCCGTCGACTACCCCTAACGGCAATCCGCACTCGACCGCAGCCTCGCGGCCATCGAGGTAGGGAGGCAGGTGTCCCGCGTTGGCGATGACTGCTTCGCCGTTCGGACGAATGAGCGCCGCGCAGCAGGTGACAAACCCGGATTGTAGATGCGCTCCGGCGGCGCGATTCAGCTTGGCGAGGAAAAGTCCAGGTTCGCGCGTCTCGATCGATTCCATCGCCCCGACCAGCACGGAGACCGTCATTGCCGCTTTCAGGCCCTTACCGGAAACGTCGCCGGCAACAACGAAAATCGCGCCAGTCTCCGCGGTGAAGATGCGATAGAAATCGCCGCCAACCTGGCTGGCCGGGCGATACGCTGCCTCGACAACGAAGCCCGGCGTTTCCGGCAGGCGCTGCACGAGGGACTCCTGCATCTCGCGCGCGGCCTCGAACTCGGCGTCCAGGTCTTCTTTCTTGCGCCAATCGAGCCACAGACGGCTTAGCAACTGGTAACCCATCGCGACGACCACCAGCGCCGTCGACAGATTATCCGGCGAGACCTGAAAATCCCCGGCACGGATTGTTGTGAAGACGCCCAGGTTGTCGACCAGCAGGTACGCGAGTCCCGCAAGGAAAAGCGTCAGCGCGAGTCCGCGCGTATCCGGCCTGCCCCGCAACAGGAACCACACCGCCAGCGCCATCTGTCCCAGGAAGAGGGTCACCCCGAGGGTCAGGGATCCCTTCAATACCGTTGCCAGCGTGGCTGCCGGCCACTCCGTCACCAACAACACGGGCGAAAAGGCCATCACGACCCAGGCTATGCAGATGACCCGGAGAGATGGAATCGTCCAGCGTGGAGGGTCCGCGGCGCACTTCATGAATTGAATCAACGCCAGGTCGAAAGTCAGCCAACCCGCCCAGGTGATCGACCAGTACATCAGGTGCGGCGCTCCCGGCGCGTTGGACACCCACAGCACGAGCAGGCCCATCACGCTCCAGGCAAGCACGAAGGCCGCGAACCAGAATAGGGTCCGGGTTCGGGTGCGCCACCAGATCGCCAGCACCCCCGTCGCGACCAGAAACTCGAGAAGATGCAGGATCAGGTCCGGCAGGACCGCCAGCCGCAGCCGTGCGCGGACTTCGCTTTCGCGCGAGCGCACGAGAGCCCGAGGCCCGATTTCGAGGTCGAACAACGCAGGCGGCGAGTAGTCGATTTCTGAGGTGAAGATGGGCGCCACCCATCCCCGCCAGGCAACCACCACCGTTTCGCCCGGCGGCGCCGCCGGCTTCGGCAGGTCGAATACGTTGGTTTCGCAGACTTTCTGTGTTTGTGGTTGGGGAGGGAAGTGGCCCTGAGTTCCCACGAGGAAGCCGTTCACCCGGAGTTCGCCGGGCGTACAGGTCCCGTTCTCCCGCGCCAACCGGATGGCGAGCGGGCTTTGGTCCGGCGGTACGGCAACGCGGAATCGCAGCCAGACCATGCCATGGCTGCCCTCTGTGGACGGGAGTGGAAACTTGCCCGGCGATGCCTGCGGCCAGGAGGAATCGTCGAACTTCGGATCCGACCATCGTGGATCGTCGCCATGCTGGTAACGGATGGTTTGCGCAGGCGCTGCCAGGCCGATGGCGGTGAGCAGGAGGATGAGCAATTTCATCCTGTCCTCCCGAGCCTATCGCGGTTTTGGACGCCGGCAGGCATGTCCACCATCTCGCCGCGCGAGCGTGGATTCACGATCTTGTTCTCCCCAAACCCGCCGGGTTTGATCCGCGTTTGCGCAAGCAGTGGCGACCGCTGAATCGAATGCGCGGAGTTCATTTGCGGCGCCAGCAGGCCAATAGCCTCATCCTGGCCACCTCGCGGAGCACGGGAGGTGGTTGTTATTCGTCTGATACTCTCCTTCGGTGGCCGAAGACATTGCCATAGTGTCTCGCATTTCATCCCGCGATTACAGAACCTCAGCGTTCATGCATGTGAGGCGCCATGTGCAGGGACGTTTGTTTTGAGGCTTTCTGCCTGGTCTGGTGACCGGATCGGGCTATGTGATTATCCGAATAGATAACGACGGGAGCAGGTTCGTGGTGCAATGGAGCGATGAGCAGGTTGTTGTTTCTCGCCAGCGCATCCTTGTGGATCAGCGCCAACGTGTTCGCCGGAGAACCCGTGTGGCCGGGTTTCCGCGGTCCCAATTCGAATCCCTTTGTGACGGGTCCTTCGAAGTTGCCCGAGAAATGGTCGAAGACATCGAACGTGGAATGGGCCTCGCCGATTCCTGGCCTTGGCTGGTCCTCGCCGATCGTCTCGGGCAAGTCCATTTTGATCACCACCGTCACGACGGACGGCGAAGCGAAGAAGCCGCAGATTGGCACGGACTATTCCAACGAATACGTTGCGGAACTGATGAAGCAGGGGCTCAAGGGCAAAGAACTGCTCGATAAGGTGAATGCGCGCGACTTCGAACTGCCGGGCGAAGTGACGGTCCACTACTGGCTGTATTCGATTGATCTCGAATCCGGCAAGGTGAACTGGAAACGCGAGTTCCATTCGGGCCGCCCGCCGGGAGGCCGGCATCGCAAGAACAGTTTCTGCTCCGAAACGCCTGTGACCGACGGTGAGCGGGTGTATGTATCGATTACGAACCTCGGATTGTGGGCGTTCGACTTCAAGGGTAAACAGCTATGGCACGCGGCGACCGAGAACTTTCCCACCATCATGGATTTCGGCACGGGATCCTCGCCGGTGCTGGCGAATAACCTGGTTGTGGTCGTCAACGATAACGAGAAGCAGCAGTTCATCGCGGCGTTCGACAAGAAGACCGGCAAGCAGGCGTGGCGCACGGATCGCGCGATTCATGTCAAGGGCGCGGACCGGCAAACCGGTTGGGCGACGCCGTATGTGTGGAAGAACGCGGAGCGGACGGAGATCGTGACGATTGGTCCGGGAATGACGATCAGCTATGACCTCGAAGGCAAGGAACTGTGGCGGATCGGCGGCATGGGTCCGATGTCGATTCCGAGTCCGTTCGCGCATGACGGGTTGCTGTACATCAACGGCGGAACCAACAAGCCGGTGCTGGCGATCAAGCCCGGCGCGACGGGCGATCTGACGGTTGCGGATGGCGCGAAGCCGAATGAGTTCGTGGTGTGGCAGCAGCCTCGCGCGGGGACGTATCTACCGACCGAACTCGCGTATGAGGGCGGGCTGTACATCCTGACGCACAACGGGATTCTCACGCGTCTGGATCTTCGGACGGGCCAGCAAACATACAAATCGCGAATCGGCGAAGGCGGGAGTTTCACGTCGTCGCCGTGGGCCTACAACGGCAAGATCTTCTGCCTGAGCGAAGAAGGGAAGACGTTCGTGATCCGCGCGGGCGACAAGTTCGAGATCGTGGATACGAACGACCTCGGCGAGATGGCGCTGGCGACTCCCGCATTTGTGGGCGACCGTCTGATCCTGCGGACAGACAAGCAACTGTATTCGATTCGCAACAAGGCTGAGAAGGCCCGGCGCTAGGACAGACGCGCGAACGGATCGCAGACCGGCACGCCAGCCTTCTCGAAATCCGCGCGGTTCCTCGTGACGACCGTCAGGCCGTGCTGGAGCGCCGTTGCTGCGATGAAACTGTCTTTGATCGGCATCGCCTTGCCGGTGCGGCGGAGCCTTGCCAGGAGTTCTGCCCATTTCTGGCCTGTTTCGAGGTCCCAGGGGAGGCAGTGAAGGCGCCGGGCGCCAGAGTCGAACCAATGTTCGAGCGCCGTTCGCTTCTTCCCTTTGGGAAGCAGCAGGATCCCAAATCGCAGTTCGCCGAGGATGACCGGGTCGACGGCGATTTCAGGTTCGTGCGTACGAAGCCATTCCACGACACCAGGATCCGGCGACGGCTTCGTCGCTTCGCTCAGGACATTCGCATCCACGAGGTACGTCACAACGTATCGGTTGACTCCGATTCGACCGGCGTAAAGTAGCCCTTTTGCGGACAGGCGAGAAGCCAATCGATCGCACCTGCATTCGGAGGGGGCGTTCGCCGGCGAAGGCGGTAGTCGCCGGAATCCAGACGTTCGACGTCAAAAGCTGCCGCGGCGTTGGACCTTGCACGCGATAGAATCGATCGTTGCTTCG
>CAZVKC010000045.1:10684-48300 GCA_964627455.1 uncultured Solibacteraceae bacterium
TCAAAAGCTGCCGCGGCGTTGGACCTTGCACGCGATAGAATCGATCGTTGCTTCGACGAGAATTCTGTTTGCAGTTGATGGGGGCCGCCACGGTTGCTGCAGCGGGACCCTTGCGCTGGGATGGCAGGCCGCTCCGGTTCGTGATCCAGGATCTGCTGGATCATCCATTCTATTGGTGGCCTCGAACGCTGCTGTCCTACCCGATTGAGTTTGGGCCAGCCGGCGCCGTCGCGCTCGATCGGCTGGTGCTGACGAATCAGACGACAGGCGAGCGGCTTCCGACTCAATTCTCCGGCGTCACGCAGGAACGCGCGACGCTGCACTTCTTTTCGGATTTGCCCAGCGGCGGACGGCGCGAGTTCGTGTTGTCGCAGGGGGATGCGGCGGGCGTCGTCGCGCCGCTTGTGAAGGAGGTCCGCGAGGGGAACGCGATCGTTCTCGATTCAGGCGCGATGCGTGTTCGGATCCCTGCGAGCCAGCGCGTGCGCGGCGGCGGCGATGCGCCGGGTCCGGTGATGCAGACTTCGCGAGATGGCGCGCGCTGGGCCGGTCACTCGACGTTGACGCTGAGCGATGGAAAAATCGTGCGGCTCGAGGCGAAGCGCGTTGCGAACGGACCGCTGTTCGTTGCTTACGAGAACACGTACGAGAGCGAAGGCGGGTCGCGGTATGTGGCGCGTGTACAGTGCAATGCGGGGTTCGACTTCGTGCGGTTGCAGGAGGATATGCGCGGGTTGAAGCCGGGCGTGCGCGGGACGTTTACTTCCACGTGGTCCGGGCTCGAGGTGACCCATCGTCAAGCTCCGAATCATCCCGTGCCCCTGGTTCCGAAGATCGGCAATTACGACGAGTATCCGTGGGAGCGCATTGACGATCCGTGGCGCGGCCGCGACATCACGCTGGGATCCAGCAAGCCGGTCTACTTCGAATCGCCGCCCGCGGGAGAGTTGCCGTTTTGCCTCGGCATCTTTCAATCGTGGCCGGCCTATCATGTTGGGACGAACGCGAACTTCCGGGCGCAACCGACGGGCGACGCGCTGGGCGTATTCATTGACAAAGCCGCGGAGTGGCAGGACAACGAGTACGCGTATGAGGTCGAGTCGGCTGCGCTGCAGGTGCGGTTTCATTACAGCGCCGAAGACCGGTTGCTTCGCTGGCGCTGGCCGTTGCTCGCGGGAGCGCGGAGATCGACGTGCATTGCGTTCTACGATCACGAGAAGGACAAGGCCGCGATGCGCGAGTTCGAGCGTGCGGATGCGGGAGTGCTTCACAAAGGGTTCTCGTATCAAGTCGGGCGCGCGTTCACCTCGCATACTCGATTCCTGCAGAACCGCTACGGCACGATCGATCTCAACGAGGTCAAGGCCTGGGTGCTCGAGTATCCGAAGGACGGCCGGCAGCCTGCGCCGATGCTGACAGCGGGCATGGTGAAGGATCCCGCGGAACTCGAACGGCGCATCCTCGCGTCCGGATACGCGAACACGCTGCCGATTTTTGGCCCGCGTGAAAACGGCGGCAGCGGACCCGTGCCTGGTCGCAATATCGTGAACTTCAGTCCGGTGCCAAGCCGGCAGTTGCTGGCTGCTTGGGTCGGCGGCTACAACTCGAGCCGCGCGGCAATGAACGATCGCCAGCGTGTGCGCATCAATGCGATGCTGCTGTTTCTCGCGTATGTGCACATGGGCGACGACTACATGCCGGTGCGGCCGATGCTGGGCGGGCATCCGAATTTTCTCGCGGACGTGAAGTCCGCGCTGGCGGTGATGCCGTTTCTGTTTCCTGAGCATCCGATGGCGGCGGTATGGGCGGATCACTGGGAAAAGTGCATGGAACTCAACGCCCGCTTCAACACGCGGCCTGCGGTGCGGTCGTGGGATGCGCATGGTGGACGCTGGACCGAGAACCTCGGCACGTATGTGTGGGCGTTCCTGCGGCCGGCCTTGCGTTGCGCCTTCCTGCTGCGGCAGTACGACGGCGTGGAGCGGTTCGTGTCGCCGCAGATTGCGGAACTCGCAGGCTGGCTGGTGAACGCGTTGTCGGCGCCGTTCGAGGGCGAGACCGCGGAGGGGTATCGTGCGCTGAAGCAATTCGACGGTGGACGCGAATGGTGCGTGGTTGCGCAGGGGCAGGGTCCACGGCGCGTGTATCCACCGCAGGGCGCGCATGCGGAACGGCGGATGCCTCCGGCGTCGCTATGGCATCTGGGGCATGGATTGCGGCGGTATGCTCCGCTGGCGGCCGAGTATGCGATGTGGGCCTCGCGTCCTTCGAATCAGGAGACCGAGACGGCGTTGAATGCGCCGAAGACCTGGGCGACGATGTACGATGTTGCGGCCGATAATACAGGCACGAATCCGCACCTGCGCAGTTCGAAGTTCACAGGTTATGGCGTGGTGTTGCGCGCCGCCGTGGATACGCCGGACGAAGTGTCGGTGCATCTGCAGCAGATTGATGAGGGTCCGAACTACCGGTGGGGACGCACGGGCGAGGGCGGTTGTGGCGTACTGTACTTCTTTGCCGCCGGCAAGGCGTACAGTCACAACGGTCCTGAGGATACGGGCGACCGGGTCAGTCAGGATACTGATTTCTGCACGAATTTCGGTGTGTTGAAAGACGGCAGGTTCCGCGGCATCGGGATGAATGTCCTGTCGCGGCCGCTACGCGATCTGGGTTCGGCGGGGCAGTTCGCGGAGATCGTGCCGCGAACGGAGAATGCGTACGCGGCGCCAGAGTATGTGAGCCGCAGCGTGATGCTGGCGGGGCACGAGTACTTCGTGTTGTACGACGCTGTGCTCGATTCCACGGTGCGTACGCGGCTGTCTTGGTACGTGCGGCGCGGTGAGGAACTGCCGTCGATCCAGCGCGTGCGCGGCGGGGGCGGAGGCGCGGCACGTACAGTCCTGCAGAATGACCTGACCCATGGTGTCTGGCTGGATGGCTCGGGCGATTCGATGGCGATCGTCAGCCATCGCAAGGATGTGAAGGCCGAGGCTGCGGCGTTTGGCGCGCGGGTCCATTTTGCGGGTGGCGAGGACCTGGTGTTCCGGAGCCCATCGCCCGTGACGTATGCCGAGGGCGGGTTCGCGTTTGAAGGTACGGCAGGGCTGATCCGCAAGTTTGGAGCAGGCAAGGGGATTGGGTTCGCGTTGTTCCAGGGAACTCGCATCGCGGTTCCAGGGTTGCTGTTCGAAACCACCGGGGACCTGGGAATTGGAGGCGCGACCACAGCGGCCTCCTCTTCGATTCGCGGCGTTTTCACGGCCCCGCAACGCACTTCGCTGCGAATCACGTTGTCCGGTGCGCCTCAGACGTTCTATGTCGACGGTGAACGGCGCGGATCCGGCGGCGCGTTCGTGGTGGACCTCGACGCCGGCCGGCACGAGTGGGAACTGACGGACAAACTGCCGGCTCCGATCGCGCCTCGTGTGTTGCGCACGGAAAACGTAGCAGGCGGTGCGCGCGTGTTCCTGACGCCGGTGGCTTCGGCGACGCGATATCGGGTGGAGTTGAGTACCGATGCGGGCGCTTCGTGGACGGCCGGTCCTGCGTCGGATGGGCCGGTGCTTGATGTCAGCGGCCTGGCGAACGGACGCAAGGTCCACGTGCGCGGCGTCGCGGTGAACAGCGAGCACGAGAGCGCGCCCGGCCACGAGTATCCGCTGTATGTTACGGATCAGGCGCCGGAGCCTCCGGATGGCTTGCGTGTGGATCTCGCGGATGGGGCCGTGACCTGGGGCGAGGTGCTCGGGGTTCGCGAGTACCGGCTGTATGGGCGTCCGAAGAGCAACAATGGCGGCGAGTTCCAACTCCTGTACCGTGGACTCGAGCGCCGGTACGTGGGCAGGCGCTCGTCAGATATTGTCGAGTACGTCGTGACGGCGTCGAACGGGAATGGTGAGGGCTCGCGCTCGCGCGCCGCGGACACCGATCCCAACTCGTGGCGCAACTGGGATCCGAAACCAGGCGAACGGTTCCGCCGCGTGTACAGTTCGGATCCCGTGTATCCGAGGCCGTCCGGCGTCACCATGTCCCGCTATTACCCGGATTGAACCCCGGGATCGGCGGGACCATACAAAACATTCACAAATTCTTTTCATCACCCGGCCGTTCCGGGGCTATGCTTTCTCTATGCTGTTCTGCTCTGCTTCACAATCGAGGATGCTGTTGGCTAGTGCCGGCGTCCTTCTGTTTCTCTCACAGGGTTCGATACAGGCACAAAACTGGACATGGCGGGGCACTGCGCCGCTGAAGCAGGCTCGGTCAGGAGCTTGCGCTGTCCGGCTGGCGGATGATCGCATACTGTTTAGCGGCGGTACTGCCGACGACCTGCTGGCGTCCGTCGAGATTTACCAAAGCACGCCGGAAGAGAAGTTCGTGGACGCGGGGTCGATGAACGCCGCGCGATCCGGACATGGATGCGCGGTCCTCAAAGATGGCCGTGTCCTGGTGGCTGGCGGAGGCGCCGCGAACGTCGAAGTGTACGAGCCATCGCTCGATACCTGGACCTCCATCGAGTCGCCGATTCTCCGGGCCAAAGGCACGACCGTGACGGCGTTGCCCGATGGACGTGCACTCATCACCGGCGGCAAAGCAACAGAGATCGAAGTCTTCGACGCGGATACTTCCACGATCGGTCTGCTGGCCGGAGGCGGCATGCTGACGCAGCGGGATCGCCATTCCGTCACAGTTCTGCGCGATGGCAAGCTGCTGTTCGCAGGGGGCGCCGGCGCCGATCAGACTGTTTTGAACACCGCGGAGACCCTGGATCCGGACACTGGCGAAGTGAGTCCTGTTGAGGGCCTGGCGACGGCTCGTGCCGGGCATACAGCGACTGCGCTGCTCGACGGGCGCGTCCTGCTGGCAGGCGGCACAGACGGATCGGCGGAACTGAGTTCCCTCGAAGTGTGGATCCCGGAGGCGCGGCGGTTCCAGACGCTTGGAGCGAGCCTGAAAGGTCCGCGGCAGAATCACGTGGCGTTGTTGTCGGAGACTAATGGGGTCGTGCTGCTTGCCGGCGGACTTGCCGCATCGCAACCGCTCGCGACCTCGGAACTGTTCGATCCATCGACGGATTCTGTGCAGGATGCGGGATCGCTGACGGCGGCCCGTAGTGACCTCGCAGGCATCGTTCTCGCAGACGGCACGATCCTTGCAACCGGTGGGCGCAGCGTGACTGGCGCCAGCAACGCGTGCGGCTTGCTGCCCAGCCCGTCCTTTCGGTTTTCGCAGAGCGTCTATCATCCGTTGGAGCGGGCCGTAGTGAGCGGGACTACGGGTGTTTCGTCGTTGAACGGCTCGATCAGCTTCGATCTGGTACGGGTCGATTCGACGGGAAAATCGACGAGCGCCAATTCCCGGCTGATCGCGACTTCCGGGACGCTGGTGAACGGCAATCTGCCAAGCACACCGGTTGTGACCCTTGCGCGTGACGACATAGGGAGCGTCTTTGTTCTGACATTGAAGGCTGTCATCTCATCGACGCAATCGGTGAGCGTGCAGGTCCGTTTCAATGTGAAGCTGCGCAGCACTCTGCTGATCACCGGAACCACGGGAGCGATTGTCGCAGGTCAGCCGGTTGGCACTCGGACGACCTTGACTGCAGACGGCGCCAACGTCAACCTCACGGGCGTGATCAATATTGGAGCTGGACTCACGACGTTGACCAAGAACTTCTCCGCCACGGCGGCTTCGTTTGCCACCGAGAACACGCTGTGTTGCCCCACGCCGGGCACGAACGCGTCGGCTTCGGGAATCCTGTCGTTGAACGCCACCTACGGAGGCAATGTCTTTCTGGAGCCGTCTTCCGCGTCGGGAACGCAGATTGTGGTGGGCAGGGTCCCCGGGATGTTTCTTACGATCGGAACGATGCGGCTTGCGACGCCTTCACCAGTCACGCTGAATGTCGCTCCTCTCGGTCCGGATTTGTCGGGTACGAGCATCAGCATCGATTCAGCGTTGCGGCCCTCGGGCAGCGGCACGCTGAAGCCGGCGGGCGGCGGGGGATCGTCAGCGACTTTGCAGGCGGCCACGTCGAATGTCTTTTCGGTCGTGCCGGCGTATCCGTCGTCGCAAGCCGGGTTCAACTACACGCCGACGATCGCCGACCGGCGCGCGGGCTCAGTCTGTTTCGACGCTGCGTATTCCGGCGATGCACGGTATGCGGGAGTCGCGGGCCTGGGGACCACGCTGCCTTGTGCCCCGGTGACGGGCGCTCCGACGGTGTTGCAGTCGATTACTCCGCCGTTGACTTATGTTCTGGGTACACCCAGCGCATTGACGGCGAGGTTGACTTGGCCGAATTCCGTCGGTATTGTCAATCGGAACGTCAGCGTGCTGGCGGATGGGAAGTCCGCGGGCAGCCTGACGTTGACGCCGGATCCGACGGGGCTGGGGCTCGCACAAGGCGGTGCGAACATCCTGCTGCCGTTCAACGCGCGGAACGTGGCGCTCACCTACGATCAAAGCGGGGACCTGCTCGCGTCGCAGACGTCGTTCCCGGTGACGATGAGTCCGGTGGTCACATCGATGAGTGCTCGAGTGGCCGGCACAGTGACCAGTCCGTTCTCGATCGGCTACACGCTTTCGATCAACAACCAGGGCGTCACGATACCTGGCGGAACCTCGCTGGGAGCGGGCGTCGAGTTTCGGGATAACGGGACGCTGATTCAGACCCTGCCGCCTCCGGCGATTCCGACGGGAGTCAGCGGAACGATTACGGACGGGAGTTCCAATACGATTCTGCCTTCCACCCTTCTGGTGAACGGCTCGATCTCTAATGTCATTCTGCCGCTCGGGCAACACACGATCACGATCCGTTATCCGGGAAGCCCCCAGTTTCAGACATCGCAAGTTCAGGTGACTGTGCTCGTGCAGTGAGCGCGGGCCCTGTTATCGTGGGCTTACATCATGAAGCCGACGACATTGTTGCGATCGTATATCGAGGCTCCGGAGATCCTCATGATCCCGGGCGTGCCGGATGCGTTGGGGGCGAGGCTGGCGGAGAAGGCCGGGTTCCGGGCGGTTTTCCTGAGCGGGTACGCGGCGAGCGCGTCGTTGCTGGGGGCTCCCGACGTCGGGTTGTTGACGATGACGGAGATGGCCGAGTTCGCACGCCGCGTCGTGGATGCGGTGGGGATCCCCGTGTTTGCCGATGGGGACAACGGCCACGGGAATGCAACCAACGTCATGCGCACGATGCGGCAGTTTGAACGCGCGGGCGTGGCGGCGATCTTCTTCGAAGATCAGGTTTCGCCGAAGCGCTGCGGGCACATGTCGGGCAAACAGGTGATTCCGGCAGAGGAGATGGTGGCGAAGATCCGGGCGGCGGTGGACGCGCGCGTGGACCGTGACCTGATGATCATGGCGCGGACGGATGCGCTGGGGGTCCACGGGATCGACGATGCGATCGAGCGGATGCACCGGTATCTGGAAGCCGGCGCGGACCTGGCGTTTGTCGAGTCCCCGGCTTCGGTGGAACAGATGCAGCGGATCACGCGCGAGATCGCCGCGCCGAACATGGCGAACATGTTGTCAGGGGGGCGGACTCCGATCCTCACGGCGCGGGAACTGCAGGATCTCGGGTTCGCAATTGCGGCGTATCCGACGATGCTGACATACGTGATGGCGCGTGCGGCGGAGCGGGCGCTGGCGCATTTGCGGGACCACGAATCGCTGGCGGGGCTTACGGATGCGATGGAGTTCGACGAGTTCAACCGGGTGATCGGGCTCGAGGAGTTGCGGCGCAAGGAGGCGGAGTTTTACCGTCCGGCGTGAGACTTCATTACGGACTGCTCCCACTCCGCCCCAGGAAAAGATATTCAGTTGTCAACCCAGCGCCGGCCCAAGTGATTGGGCTGGCCTCTTGCTGTGCTGTTTGCACCTTGACGCTGGGACTCTTGGCCTGGGGTAGCGCGGCGGACGGTGTCAGCAGCCGCGGCCGGGTGTGGGTCCGGCATCTTTGGGGGTGAGGGGCCGCGGCATTGGGTTCGATTTTTCGTTTTCGCGCATCTCGTTGTAGGAATTGGATGTTGGTCCGGCTTCCTGCTGCTGTTCCTCCTCTTCTTCTGCTGCTGCCACCGGCGGATCGCCGGGTGCTGTCTCGTTCGTGAGGGCGAGGAGTTCGTCGACGGTGATGTTGTTGAAACGGTCCTTCTGCAGGAGTTGGAGCTCGTGGCGGGCGCGGGAGTAGGAGTGTTCGATGCCGTTGAGGAGCCGCTGGATGGCGATGCATGTGTTTTCGCCGTGGCGGTTACGGAAGGCGAGGGACATGCGGAGGAGTCCGGTGGCGGTCTCGCTGGAGACCATTTCGAGGAGTTCGTCTTCATTGACGGCGATGTCGAGGTCGAGGAGGGTGGTTTCCATGGCAATGGCGCGGTTGCGGCGCCAGGTGGTGTCCACCATGCGGTCGACGAGGAGGGCTTCGACGGCGTCGAGGGGGCGGAAGCGGGCGTGGAAGGCCTGCTGGAGGGCGTTGAAGGCGTCCTGGGATTCCCAGTGGAAGATGACGAGGGTTTCGGAGGTGAGTCCATGGGTGGCGGCGTTGCGGGAGGAGACGGACTTGCCTTGTTCGGTGCGGGGTCCGGTGGAGAGAGCGGCGTTGGCACGGTTGGCCGCGGTGCGGCGGTCGCTGGTGGTTGACATTGATGTGGCCTCCTAAAAAGCGAAAAGCCCGGGCAGCGCCGGGCTTTTGTTGTCGAGAGCGCAAGACCTACTCTCGACCCCAGGATATCGGACGCCCCCGCCGCTCACCAAATCCGAGATGGAGGGCGGAGGGGCTAAGTCCTTTGAGCTGTAGCGACTAAAAATATTCTGATGAGCGGTGAACGGGGTCATCTGCGGGAACCGTCCTGGAGGCGATGGAATCCGGATCGGCGGGCGCGATGCCCGAGGCGCTCGACCAACCGGACGAGCTTCCTGCTAGCCTTGGATCCAGCACGGAGGCCTGATGACGCCGCCAATCGATCCAGTCAACGCTCCCGGCCGGCGACAGAACGGGCGGCGTTCCGCAGTGCGGAAGACCGCCTTGCTTTTCATGGCGCTGGCCACCCTTGATGTGCGGGCGCAGCAAAAGGCAACGACGGGTTACGCGCCCGTCAATGGAATCAGGATGTACTACGAAGTCCACGATGTTGGCGGCCGCGGCGGTGAGCCGCTGGTGTTGCTCCACGGCGCGTTCATGACCATCACCAACAACTGGGCGGACGGTTGGATCAGCGAGCTTTCCAAAACACGGAAAGTCATTGCCGTTGAAATGCAAGGCCACGGGCGCACGGTGGACGGCCCACGCGATATCAACTCCGAGAACCTGGCCGACGACGTGGCCGCCTTGCTCGGCTATCTCAAGATCCCGCGAGCCGACCTTCTCGGCTACAGCATGGGCGGATCGGTGGCGCTGCAGGCCGCGATCCGCCATCCGGACAAAGTGCGGAAGGCCGTCATCATTTCGTCCACGTTTCGCAGTGATGGCGCGATCGCGGAGGCTGTCGAATCCATTCCGAAACTCACGGCGGACGATTTCAAAGGCTCGACCATTGAGGTTGAGTACAAGAAGCTGAGTCCAACGCCGGCCGACTTTCCGAAGTTCGTCCAGCGAATCGGCGCCACGGCCTCGAAAGCGTACGACTTTGGAGCCGACAAGCTCAAAGCCACCAAGGCTCCGATGTTCTTCATCCACGGCGACGCTGACGGCGTGCGGCTCGCGCACATCGCGGAGATGTTTCGCCTGAAGGGTGGGGAGATCCACGGCGACATGAAGCCGCGCTCCGCTTCGCGATTGGCCATCCTGCCCGACACGACCCACGTGACACTGATGCAGCGCGCGGCCATCATCGTCCCAATGGTGAACGACTTTCTCGACGCCAAGCCGTAGCCGTGCCACGGCCCTCGCCGTTTACCGAACGAGAAAACATTGCTGGCCCGGACCAATGCCGCGACGACGACTGGAGTGCGGCCTTAACCAAAGGTATATTTGACGAATGCTACAACCCAAAGGAGTCCTGGGCTCGCTGGCCGTACAGCTGTTTCCTGGGATGATGTCGACAGTCAATGGATCCCCCAGCTTGCGCCCATGCGACATGGCGCGCACCGATGCGTTGGGGGGCCACGGGATCGACGACGCGATCGAGCGAATGCACCGGTATCTGAAGGCAGGCGCGGACCTGTCGTTTGTGGAATCCCCGGTGTCGGTGGAGCAGATGCAGCGGATCACGCGAGATACCGCGGCGCCGAACATGGCGAAAATGTTGTCGGGTGGGCGGACTCCCATTTTGACGGCGCGGGAATTGCAGGACCTGGGGTTCCCGATTGCGGCGTATCCGACGATGCTGGCCTATGTGACGGCGGGTGCGGCGGAAAGGTCGCTGGCGCACTTGCGGGATCACGAGTCCCTGGCCGGATTGGGGGATGCGATGGAGTTCGACGAGTTCAACGAAGTGATCGGGCTCGAGGACCTGCGGCGCAAGGAGACGGCGTATTACCGTGGTCCACGGAGGTAACGGTGGCTGACGATGGGTCCACGTCTTATGACGCGGTGATCTCTCTGGGTGAGAATGGAATGCCGAGAAGCGAATTGACAGGGTTTCGATGGAGTGATCTTCCTTTTCTCATGCTTGCCGCAGGGGCATCGTTCCTCGCGCTGTCGGCGGCTCCGTTTTGGATAGAACAGGGATTCAGCTATTCCGCCATGGTCGGCTTGAAGGAAGCGGATCAGATTGCAGCCCGGGCGGCTTTTGCCTGTCGCGCCGATTTTGCTGCCGGGACTGTGTGGATCGTGTTGGGAGTGTCCGCCGCGACTCGATGGCTGGCCCTCCGTGTGACGCGTGGATTTGGCCTGTGGTGCTTCGCCGTGCGTAGCGTCCTCGAGCATGTGGCCGCAGTTGTGATTTGCTGGGTGATCGAAGTCGCGATTCTGCGACAGGATCCTCTGCGTTTCACGATCGTCTCACTGGCCACTGATTGGTGTGGCGGTGTGCGGTAATTTTGACGCCGCGAGCAGTCGGTCGTTTGAGAGACGCCCTACTCCAGATGTCCGGTTCGTTGAGGCTCGGTTGGATCAAGAGCTGTCTCCAGGTTTAGCGCGGGGGCCGCGATCGACCTGATCCGACAGTCGCCGCAAAGGCCGGGCCGGCGAACGCGATCAGCCGGCCGGGGCTGCGGTCGTATGGGTCCGTTTCAGCGGGTTTTGACGCCGTCGCGGGCGGGACGCTCACGTTGCCGGTTCTGCGATTTCAGAGTTTGGAACTCGAATTGAAGCTGTATACAAGAGGAGCCAGTGTACGGTGCGTCGAGATCCCCGACGAGAACACGGCGCCCTCCGGCTACGGTTCCGGATCCGGCCGGCCAACCTGTTCGCGTGTCACTTCCGGCGTTTGTGGCAACCGGCGTGCAACGCTTCAAAGCATGAAGAACCCAAGAACACGTGGACTTGCGGAATACGGCATCAGCGTGGTCCCCGAGAAGGATCTGGGGCCGGGTTCGGCAGGGCAATCCGGAGACACGCAGGGCTTGTCGAATGTTGCGGAAGCCACCAACGAAAGCGTAGTCGAGTTACTGGAAGAAGGGCAGGCGTTCGAGGCTGAAGTCGTCGCCGGTATCGAAGGCGCGGAAGAGCCGGACCAGATCAGCGAGCTACAGCCGGTTGAGGTTCCGGAGGATGATGTTCCTCCGGAATACCAGCAGCGTCCGGATTGATGAGAATCTACCGGCCGTGAGAGTCGTTCGAACCGTCACTTTCAGCCGGCGGCGGTGGGGGCACGAGCGAGAGCGGCGTTGCGACCACAACACGGCCTTCGTCGCGGAGCGAAATGTAGAGGCGGCCGTCCGGATCCACGGCGATGGAGTTCGAGCCTCCGAGCGGGCCGTCGATATAGGTGCGGGCGCCATTGTCGTCTTCCGCGAGGAAGCCGGTCAGGACCTGGACCTTCCCATCCGAATTGATGACGTCGATGCGCAGGCGTTCGGAGACATAGATGCGCCCGGCAGCGTCGACGGCGAGTCCATCGATGGGTCCGAAACCCGCATCGAGGGCGTTGCTGCACGTCATGTCGGCGTAGATGAACGTCAGGCCGGAACCGGCGATGGTGCGGATCACGCCGTCGGGCGAGATCCTGCGGATCCGGTTGTTGCCGCGGTCGGCGATCAGCAGGTTCCCGCCGGGGTCGAAGACGATGTCTCCGGGCGAATTCAAGAGGGCGCTGGTTGCGGCCGCGCCGTCTCCCGAGAATCCGGAAGCGCCGGTTGTGCTGCCCGCGACTTGCACCGGAATCTTGCTGCCGGCGTCGAGACGCATGATGCGGTGCTGGTTGGATTCGGCGTACCAGAGTCGGCCCTGCAAGTCGAAGGCGAGTCCCACGGGTTTGTCGAGGCTGTCGAGGATCGTGCGCACCGTGCCGTCCTGCGCGGAGATCGCGCGGATGCGGGTTGCTTCGGAGAAGTAGAGGTCCCCGTCAGGGCCGGGGATCACACGGTCCGGCGAGAGAAGTGTCGCTTCCAGTGCGGGGCCGGTGAGACCGCGTTCATAGCCGGAAGGGAAGGCGAGTCCTGCGATCGGCTGCACGGCGGCCGTGTCCTTCGCGTAGCTGACGATGCGGCCGGCTCCTGCGTCCACTGCGACGACGGATCCCTGCGTGAGCAGCAGTCCCTGGGGACGGACGAGGCCGACCTGATCCGCAGAAGGGTACTGCGCGGCTTGCGGCCAGGATCCGGCGGCGGCCGATACTTTGCCGTCCTTGACGCGATAAACGCGGAAGGAATCATCGGCGGAGGCGAGGAGCGAGCCGTCCTTCTGCACCAGCAGTTCAGCGGGTTCGTTCAGGTTCAAGGCCAGTGGGATCTCGGTGTCGTTGACGCCAACGCGGCCGTTGCCCAGATACGGACTCATGCGATTGGCAGCAAAATCAAAGCGCAGAACGCGCGAGGCTCTGGGCAGGCTGATGTACATGTAATTGGAGGCCGGATCGTAGGCGAGGGATCCGATGCGGTCGAGTGCAGAGCGAGGTCCGCCGACGAAGGTCGCGGTGGACGCGGCGCAGGTGGCGGCTCCGAAGGCGGTTTCGATGTTGCCGTCGGTGGTGATGCGCCGGACTTTGCAGTTGTAGCCGTCGCCGATGTAGATGGCTCCGGCGCCGTCGACCGCGATGCCGCGGGGATAGTTCAAAGCGGCGGAAGTGGCCTCGGCGCCATCGCCTGTGGATCCCGCGGCGCCAGTCCCCGCGATCGTGCGTATGTAGCCGTCGGTGTCGAGCCGGCGAACGAGATGTGCGTTGGTTTCGGTGAAGAGCAGGCGGCCATCGAGGTCGTAGGTCATGCCGCCCACGACGCCAAGGTCGGTGTCGAGGGCCAACCGGTCCCGTCCGGATGATGGTCTGCCGCCGCCGGAACCGGCACAACGGCCGCTGCCTGCGACATCGGTAATGGCCGAGCCGTCAAAGGCGATGCGGCGGATACGGCAGTTGGCGCTGTCTGCGTAGAGAAGGCCGGTCCCATCGCGGCTGGTGAGAAGCAGCGTCGGCGTGCCGATGTTGGTTTGTGCGGCGGAAAGGCCGGGAGCGCTGTCGGACGAAGGTCCCGCGCCGGCAAAGAGTTCGATCATGCCATCCGCGGCGCGGATGCGGCGAATGCGTCCGGCTCCCGATTCGGCGATGTAGATGTTCCCGTCGCCGTCTTCGGCGAGTCCCTGCGGCGTATCGAGGATCGCCGCCGTCGGAAGTCCGCCATCGCCACGCTGGCTTTGGCCGATGAGGGTGCGGATCTGATAACGGGCGACGGCTGCCGGTTGCGCCTGCAGCGCCGCAAGGGCCGCAGCGCCGGCGATCCAAAGGTAGAGGCTGTTCTTTCGCATGATGTCCCTTGGATCAGAGTTCCGGTTGCGCGGGCTGCGCAAGGTAGGCCGGCGCAGGCGCCGGGGGCGCGTCGCCTGTGTCTTCATCGCAGAAGACATACCCGACGCCGCGGACCGCGCGGATGCGGTCAGGCCCGAGGGCCAATTTCTTGCGAAGGCGGCTGATATGGACCTCGAGTGCGCGTTCGCTTCGCACCTGCGAGGCGTTGCGCAGGAGTTGCTCACGCGTGATGAGTTCGCCGCTGTGGCGGACGAACATTTCGAGAATCAGAAATTCGTGACTGGTCAGCCGGGTGGTCTGGCCGTTGATCATCGCGCGGCGGCTGCGCAGGTGGAGCGTGACGCCGCCGGCGGAAATGACTGGATTTTTCGTGATCATCGGAAGTAAAACCCCAATACGACTTCGATCTGGTTGACGGACGAGCGCGCGGCAGTGTGGTCGAAGCTGCGCTGCATCCAACGGGTGTAGCGAAGTTCGGGCGTTACGCGAACTCCGAACTGGTCGCGTGATGTGAGTCCTGCGCCCGCAGTGAAGCCGAGCGCGGTCGTGTTTTTGGTTGCGGCCGGCGTTTCATCGCAACAGGTGACTTTGCCGTCGGTGGCGGTGGTCTGCCGTTCGGAACGGACGTTCGTGATGCGGCGCAGCGAAGGTCCTGCCTGGTAGAACCAGCGCCAGCCGGTCTCATCGTGCGGCTTGTTGAAACGGCGAACGAGCAGAGGCGCTTCCCACGCCTGGAAGCGCGTGCGTTCCTTCACTATGGCGTCTTTGCTGTTGACCGTGGTGGTGTTGGTGAGGCGGAAGTCGGCGGTGCGGAACTGAAAGCCGGTGGCGGCTCCCCAGCGGCGCAGGAACTGGAAGTGCGCCTCCGCTCCGAGCGCGAAGCGGTTGCCGAGATTTTCGTTCTGCGACTTGAACGAAGCCGTGTCGGACAGCGTGTTGGTGGAGGTTTTGGATTCCATGAAATTGAAGCCGTGGAATCCGATGGTTCCGCCGAGAGTGATCCAGGGCATGGCGCTCCCGGATGTTGTGTCTTGCGTCTGCGCGGCGGCGAGCAGCGGCAGGAATAAGAGTGCAAAGGTACGGAGTCTCAACATGGGTCCTCGAAAGATCAGAACTGCAAGCGCAGGGCGATTTGCATGGAACGCGGTCCGCCGGTCTGGTAGACGGATCCGAGTCCGCCGCCGCCGAAGCCCGTTGCGCGGCTGCGCGTCGAGACGCCGAAGTTCGAACTGGCGAGGCTGGCTCCTTCATTGCGCTGCGGGTTCGCAAAGCTCGGGGTATTGAAGATGTTGAAGCCTTGCAACGAGAGGTGCAGCTTGAAGCGTTCGGTTATCGGAATCTGGCGGCGGACCGTCAGGTCCAGTTGCGAGAGTCCGAAACCTCCGATGGAGTTGCGTCCGAGCGATCCCTGTCCGAAACCGGTGGGCGCGGTAAATGCGTCGCGATTGAGGCGAACGCCGCCGGGCGCTGTGGGATCCGGAATCCAGACGGGCAGGCCGTTGTAGTCCGGGCGAACTTGCGCGAAGAGTCCGCGGCGCTGCGGCGTGGTGGAACTTGATTGATTGCTCGTCTGCGAACTGACGCCGGTGATGTCGAAGGGCGTTCCCGTGCGGGCGGCGTAAAGGAAGTCGGTGTACCAGTTGCCGATCAGCCAGTGCATGGTTTTGGTGGAAGGCATCAGGTAAGAGCCGGAAACATTGAGGTTGTGGCGAATGTCGTAATCCGAACTGCCGCGCTCGCTGGTGAAAATGGTGGCGAATCCCGAGTTGAAGCCGGCGTCGTTCGATGCGGTGTCGATGGCGTGCGACCACGTGTAGGCCACCTGCGCCTGGAAGTTGCGCGAGAAGCGGCGGCGGTATTGCACCTGCAGTGCGTGATAGTCGGAGTCCGCGCCGTTGGTGGCGATGGTGAGGAAGTCGAAATCATCCGAGAACGAGGTGCGCTGTTCAGTGCGCATGAGGCGGGTTCCGCGTGTGCCGGCGTAGCCGACGCTCAACAGTTGTCCTGTGCCGATGGATTTTTCGAGGCTGACGTTCCACTGCAGGACGCGCGGCGATTGCAGGCTTCGTTCGGCGGCTCCGATGCGGTTGTACGGTTTCGTGGCAGGCAGCACGGGCGCGGTTTTGTCGGAGGTCAACAGCGGGAAGTCCCCGAGTGTGAGTGTGCGCGAGTTGGTGTACGGGACGCCGCTGAAGGCTGTCATGACCGTGCCGTAGCCGAGATCGTTGAAGAGGCCGATGCCGCCGCGCAGCACGAGTTCACGGCCAGGCGTGGTGTTGATGATTTTCGACAGACCGAAGCGCGGCGCGAAGTTGAACCAGCGCGTGTCGTAGAGCGGGTTGGTGGTGGTGACGCGGTTTGAATCCTCAACGGAGAGAGCGAACGGGCGTTGACCCTGGCTGACGCCGGGCGCGGGATTGACATCCCAGCGGAAGCCGAAGGTGAGCGTCGTTTCGGCATCGACGCGCCAGGTGTCCTGCAGATAGTAGGAGAAGTTGGTGAAGCGCGGGTAGACGGCGGGGACGTTCGAGGTGACGGTGGAAACCGTAGATTTTTGCGAGAGCAGGGAATCGGCGGCGCCGGAAAGGCCGTTGAAGGTGCTGCTCAATCCATACGCCTTCTGGTAGTTGGTAATGTCGATGCGGCGGAAGTCGAAGCCCATCTTGTACTGATGGTTGCTGGCGTTCATCGTGAGGTTGTCGACGATGTTGTACTGGTGCTGTTCGCTGCGCTGGCGTCCGCCGTAGGAGTAACCGGAAAGTCCGAGAACGGAGAGGCTGAATTCGCCGGTCGCGCTGGTGACGCCGTTCGGGAAGATCAGGTCATCGGTGAGAGGTATGGCTCCCCCGAAGGCGTCCATGGTGCTTTGCGAGGCCGATTTCGTTGCCGAGTAGTTGAAGCGAAGGTCGTTGGTCGAGTACGGGTTGACCTGTGTGGTGAGGCCTGCCGTGCCGGTGTGCGCCTTCGTCTCGACATGCGTCAGGACGTTTGGTGACGAGAAACCATTGCCGCGGATCTGGCTATCGACGGGTGAGAAGTTGTAGCGTGCGAAGAACGCATTCTTCGAATTGATGGTGTGGTCGATGCGGAGAGCCGCCGAATCGCGATCCTGCGGATTGGTGACGACCGAAGAGAATTGCGCTGCGCCCCCTGCCAGTTTGGGTCCATTGGGAATGGGAAACGCGCGGAGGAAGGGACGCAGGCGCGACGCCGCGCCGTTGCGGGCCTGGATGTCGGGGACATAGGCAATGAGAGTCGATGGAGCGCGCAGTTGCAGGTGTTCAAAGGATGCGAAGAAGTACGTGCGGTTGTGCAGGATGGGGCCGCCGACCGTGCCGCCGTACTGGTTCTGCAGCATGCGCCCGCGAGCGTAGCCATTCTGATTCGCGAACCAGTCGTTGGCGTTGAGATGGTGGTTGCGGAAGTACTCGTACGCGGATCCGTGGATTTCATTGGATCCTCCCCGGGAGTTGAGGGAAATCTGCGCGCCCGGCGTCCGTCCGAATTCCGGCGCGAAGGCAGAGGTCTGGATGCGGACTTCCTGGAGGGAGTCGAGCGAGATCACATCTGAGCCGGCCGGGTTGAGTCCGAGGCCGCCACCGCCGGGTCCGCCGCCTTCACCGCCGCCTCCGAAACCACGGCCGCCACCGCCTCCGCCTCCGGGTCCTCCGATGCCTGCGCCTGTTCCGGCGAGGCTGACGCCATCGAGCATGTAGTAATTGGTGTTGCTGCGAAGTCCATTGACGTTGATCGCGTTGCCGTTGCTGGATACGCCGGGCGTCATCTGCAGGAGATTGTCGATACGGCGGCCGTTCAGCGGGAGGTGCCTGAGGAAGTCCTGCTCGAGGACGGCGCCTGCGGATGCGTCACCGGAGATTCCTTCGGTCTGGCCTTCGACGGTGACGGACGTTTGCGTTGCGGCGAGCGCAAATGTGATCTTGAGTTCCTGGCGGTCGCGGGAGCGCACGACGACGCGTTTGATCTGGACTGGCGCCATGCCCTTGGCGCTGGCGTCGAGTGTGTATTCACCGGGGATCAGCGACTCGAAGATGTAGAAGCCCTGCTCGTCGCTTTGTGTCTCCCGAATGATGTTTCGCTCGGGTTGGGCGATGCGGACAGCAGCGCCTGCGACGGCGGCTCCGGTGGGGTCTAAGGTACGGCCTGAAACAATAGCGGATTCCTGTGCGAAAGCGTTGGTCAGGGCAGCAACCGATGCGACAACGAGCCATGCGGCCGCACGGATCCCCTGGACGCGGACAAACCTCAACATGAAAGAAGAAACTCCGGAAAACACTGAAAGGTTGAGGTTGTAAAGGCTTCTTTACGAAAGTGATCTTGAGTTTTCTTGAGCGTGCGATTTCCTGGTGTGCGGTTCTCGACGAAATACCGTGCAGGCGGGATTTTGGAGCGACGAAGGCGTATGCTAGCTGTAATGAACAGACGCACATTCCTGACCTCGGTAGGCGCCGCGGGCGCCGCTCTCGCGCTGCCGTCTTCCGCCGCGGCCGCCGCGCCGGTGAACAAGCGCGAACGGATGCTGCAGTGGCTGGCCGGCAAGACGGATCCGCATTACACGCCGGCGGCGTTCTTCCTGCACTTCGGCAAGGAGTACAAGGACGGGTCTGCTGCGGCAAAACGGCATATCGAGTACTTCCGGGCGACGGACATGGACTTCGTAAAGATCCAGTTCGAGCAGACGTATGACCGGCAGGAGTTCCTGAAGAAGCCGGCGGACTGGTCGAAGCTGGCGCTGCGAAAGCTCGATTTTTACGAGTCCCCGCTGCAGACCGTGCGCGACGTGGTGAAGTCGGCGAAGAAAGACGCGCTCATCCTGATGACGCTCTATTCGCCGTTCATGTGCGCCGGGCATTGCGCGACTTCGCAGGTGTTGCGCGATCATCTCGAAGAGAATCCGGATGCGGTGAAGCGCGGCATGGAGATCCTCACCGAGAGCCAGATGCTGTTCGTGCGCGCGTGCATCAAAGAGGGCGTCGATGGCTTCTACATGTCGACGCAGGGATCCGAAGTGCGGGACTTCACGAATCCGCAGTTGTTCGCGAAGTACGTGAAGCCGTATGATCTCGTTTCGATGAAAGAGATTGCGAAGGCGTGCCCGTTCAACATCCTGCACGTGTGCGATTACGTCGCGCCGTACAAGAGCTACGATGCGGTGCGCGACTATCCGGGGCAGGTGGTGAACTGCAATACGCGGTTGAACGGCGGCAAGGAGATCGCGCCGGCGGAGATTGCGAAGTTCTTCGGGCGGCCGTATATGGGCGGCATGGACCGGCACGGTGTTCTGGCGAAAGGTACGCCGCAGCAGGTGGAAGCGGAGATCAAGCGAGTGGTGAAATCCGCGCCCGGGCAGTTCATGCTGGGGGCCGATTGCACGGTGGCCGGTGATCTTGATTGGAACCGCATCAAGCACGCGATTTCGGTGGCGCATCGCACCGGTTCCGCCGGGTGACGACGCCGCGATCCTGCCGGGCTGTCATGACACGACGATCCTTCCTGTGCACGGCCGGAGCCGCTGTTGCTGCAGAAGCTGCCGGTGTGGATCGCAGGGCTGCGTTTCTGCGTTTGATCGATCGCCCGCGAGTTCCGCTGGACGCGACGATCTCGCCTGGGGTGAAAGATGAACCTGTTCATTTTTCGTTCGCCTCGGAGCGGTCGCAGCGCGTCCCGGGGATCCTCATCAGGCCGCCGCGGACTGCCATTGCCGGGATGAAGTTGCCCGTCGTCGTGGCGCTGCACGGTACCGGAGGAAAGAAGGAAGACGAACTGCCGCTGTTGGAGCGTCTGGCCGGACTCGGCTTCCTGGCCGTCGCGATCGACGGGCGTTATCACGGCGCGCGGACTCGCGCCGGCAAGGGTTCGAGCGAGTACGTCGATGCGATTCTGCGCGCTTATCGCGGATCCGGCGAGCATCCGTTCCTGTACGACACCGTCTGGGATTTGATGCGGCTGGTGGACTGGCTATCGGAACAGCCGGACGTCGACGCCGGACGCATCGGGATGATCGGATTTTCGAAAGGCGGCATGGAGTTGTACCTGGCTGCCGCGGCGGATCCGCGCATTCGCGCCGCCGTGCCGTGTATCGGCGTCCAGAGTTTTCGCTGGGCGCTCGAGAACAATGCGTGGCAGTCGCGCGTGGGAACCTTTCAGTCCGCCGTGGATGCGGCTGCGCGCGATGCAGGCGTGGGCCGGCCGGATGGCGCTTTTCTCAAGCGGTTCTACGATCGCGTGGCGCCCGGCGCGTACGGGGAGTTCGATGGTCCGCAGATGCTACCCCTGATTGCGCCGCGGCCGCTACTGGTGATCAATGGAGATTCGGACGCGCGCACGCCCATGCCGGGTTTGCGCGAGTGCCTCGACGCCGCGGAAGGCGCTTACCGCGACGCGGCAGCGAGCGACCGGTATCGCGTGCTGATCGAGCCGAATACCGGGCACAAAGTGAACCCGGAGGCGCTGGATACGGCGTTCCGGTGGTTTTCCCAATGGCTGGGATGAACCGTTCGAGGCCCTTTTTGCGCATGGGTCTTTAGGGAGACTTCTTGCCGAGAATCTGGAAAATCGGGTTTCGCGAGTACGCCAAACCGGCGGATGTGCCGGAGGGCGTTAGGCCTGTTGCCGGCGCTCGCCTGGAAGGATTCGCCCTGGATCCGATGAGCCGGCGCGAGGCGCTCGACATGTTTCGCGCTCTTGGCGGGATGCTCCCGATGGGCGCGGACCTCGGCAAAAAGGTGATCCAGGACCTGGTCGCAAACCGGATCAACGACGCTCTGCGCCGCGGCGAACTCGTCGCGTTCCAGCGCGGGGGCGAAGCATCGACCGGAACGCAAGGTAGCGGGAGCCAGACGAAACCACAGAAATCCACGAAGGCGCAGCCTGAAGTCTCGAAATCGAGCGGTCCGCCGCCAGAGGATCCGAAGCCCGAGAAGACGTGGTTCCGCGCGAAGCTCATCGACGAGGACGGCGAACCGTGCGCCAACGAGGATTACATCCTGGTGGACAGCGCGGGTTCCAAGCGCACGGGCAAGCTCGATGCGAACGGTGAAGTTTACATCCCGCCGATTCTGCCTCCGGGCGATTGCACCATCCAGTTCCCGAACATCCACCTCAATCCGCGCAAGCGCAAAAGCGCCTGACCGTTACAGTGGCCCCGATTCGAGGCCGCGACGGTCGGCCCAGACTGCATACCAGTACGTTTTTCCGGGGAGAAGCGCGACCGGACCATAGGAGTTGACGGGAGTCGCCGGCTGCCGTGGCGCGCCGTTTTGCGGCACGACCCACATCTCGCTATCGGAACTGCGGATCAACGCGATGCGGCTCATGTTTCCGAGCATGGATTCGAAGTAAGCGATTTGTGCGTCCCGCAAGGGGGAGCGCAAGATCATCGGATCACTCATGACCGGCGCGGTGTGTGTTTGCAGGCCGGGCTTGGTGTGGATTTCCAGCAACCGGATTTCGCTCGCCTTCGCGGCGTTGCGGACCAGGAGGGAGACCGACAGATCGCCGGCAAGGCTCCAGGCTGCTGCCGCGGCGGCTCCCAGCGGACGAACGCCCGGCACGGTGTGATCGAGCCGCGAAACGACGCGGTGCGACTGGCAGTCCACTGTGAGCAGCGACAGGCGCGTGGCGTCCTGGGTGTCCCACGCCAGCGCGATGAAGAGTCTCGCAGGCGAGACATCATGGGGTGAGATCGTCATGGCCGAAGCTTCCGGGATCCGGTCGAGTTTCTGGATGGCCGAGACGGGACTGGGCAGCACGCCTTTGTTTTCCGTTCCCGCGATACTGGTCACCACGAGTTCCTGACCGCGAATCGCGGCGGCGTGCAGAGCGTCCTTCGACGAGACGAGCGGCAGGATGCGGGTGAGTTCCGCGCGATCGAAGACCGCCTTGCGCTGGTCTGTCGCATCGTGGCTGATGAGCAGGCGCTTCTTTGATTCCGCGGCGATCCATTGGATTTCCGCCAAGCCCGCCGAGTGGTTGGCATACACGCCCAGAATGCGGGTTGCGTCGGGGCCTGCGGATCCGATCTGATCGCGTTTCAGCGGCAATAACTCGGCGTTGCGCGGATCGCGTTCAGTGAGATTCGCAGTGGAAACGGCGCCGCCTTCCATCAACTCAACGGCCTGGACGAGCACGGTGCTTCCAGGTCCAAGGCTGACGTTGGCAGCGATGTCGATGCTTTCCGGAGCGGTGATTTGAAACTCCACGGGCTTGGCCTCGATTCTCACTCCTGCGGGCTGCTCGATCCAAGTGCGCAAGGTGTATTTGCCAGGGATCTCGAGCGTTGCGAAACGGGACAGGGACAGGCGTGTCTCCCAGCGACCGCCGGGCTCGATACGGAATGTTTTTGGCGCCGCGCCCTGATCGATGCGGGCGGCTTTGCTGTTGGGACGGAACTCGATCTTCTGATTCTTCGGTCCCGTGATTTCGAAGGCAGGCTGGGTGCTGGTGCGCTCGTTGGGATCCTGTGTTTCAAACGGCGCGGGACCGGCGTTCTCCAGGCGGAGGTCCACGACGATGCCCTCTCCCGCCAGCCACACTGCCTGGGGGAACGCGGCTTCATAAGTTACTGCCATCTTCTTTCCTTTCGTCGTGCTGTTGTCCACTGATACCCGTTGCTGCTGGCAGGCCGACGGCGAGGCCGCGAGGAGTACGCACGCCGCCGCGAGGATGCCAATCCGAGGTCCGTCATTTGGTCGTCTTCGGTCCGTTGCGGTCAAATTCGTCTCCCTTCCATCCGCGGAGCCGCAGCAGGCAGAGTCCGCAGAAGCCCGGGCGGGGCCGTGCGTAGGACATGAGGCAATTGCGGTTCGCGTCATCGTGGAAGTCGGGCGTGATTCCGCCTCCGCTATTGATGAGGGACCCGTCAGCCGCCTTCAGCCGCGGAGAGTGCGGCAGGAACATCAGGTGTCCGATCTCGTGGGCGGGCGTCTGCGCGGCCTGGGCGTTGGTCTGGCAAAGCAGGAACCCTGCCCGCGAGCGGTTGGCTGCAGAGGTCTGGCTCACGGCGAGTCCATTGAGAGGGAACGACGACTGGCCTTCGAGATTGCTGGTCGCGTTGAATTGCATCACCGTGATGCCGTTCGAGGTGGACTTCGGGCGAATCAGATTTTCGGCGATGGCGATACAGAGACCCTGTACCTGATCCGCGTAGTCAGCCGCTGAGCCGCAACTATTGCGGTTCAGCCGCCGGGTCAGCCGACTGGCGCTGCTGATGCCTTCGCCCGCCGCTACGGCGGCCGTGAATTGATTGTAGGGCAGAAAAGTCGCGATCCAGTTGGTCGGAGTGCGCGCGGGCGCCGGCGTTGCAGGAACTGGCGCGTCCCACTGGCTGCCGGACGCGAGACCATACTGGCGAACGAGCGCGTTGCCTCCAGCGGCGGCGAAGGCCGTGGGAAAATCCGTGTCGTAGGTGGCTTGGGTCATGTCGACCACTGCGCCGCGGTCGTCCTTCACCTCGATGAAGGCGTCCAGGTAATACTCGGCGAAGGTCGGCATCGTGCCGGTGGTCTGCGTGCCCTTCTTGTAATGCTTGACCAGGTGGATGAGCCGCCAGATTTCGAAATCCCCGACTTTCACCTCGCGCAGGGCGCCTGTTGGTTTCTCGTCGGCTTTGTCGAGAGCGAAGGGGATGTCCAGGTACGCGGTGACGGAGTAGTTGTCGCCGGCCATGCGGGCGGGACGGAAGATTGCGCCTGCGCGCCCTTCATCGGCGCCGGATTTCACAAAATCTGAGAAGCAGCCCCAGAAGCGCGTGGATCCTTTATTGACCGTGAACGGGAAATTGACGGCGCCCCCGTCGGAGCCGTGAAAGATCGGCGGGCCGGACGAGGATCCGCGCTTTCCTCCGCGGTCGATGTGGCAATTGTCGCCATCCTTCGGCCTGGTGGCGGCCTTGTCGTAGTTCAGAGCCTTGTCGATGAACGGCTTGGCGCCGCCGGATTGATTCGTGTTCGGCGGCGGCGCGAGCGCGGTAGCGAGGTACGTGTCGAGCGACTGCTTGGGATCGGTGAAGTCCCACAGCACCTTCGCCTTGCCCATCGCCTTTCCGCAGACCACGCCGTTTCCTTTTGAGTCGATGACTGTGGCAGTCGCGTAGAAAGGAATGCGGGGGCCGCCGCTCCAGAGTGTCTGATACTCGGTGTAGGCTGCCTGAGTGGTCATCTCGTCCGTTGCGCCAGCGACGGTGAAGATATCGCTTTCGAGCTTGAGTTTGACGAGCGAACCCGCGGGAATGGTTCCGACTTGGTCGTAGACCTTCTTGTCCTTGTCCTCTTTCAGTGTCGCTTTGGGCGCAAGTTCGACCTTGAAATCCTTGAGTTCGACCTTGATGTCGGTGGTTCCGCTCTTATCGCCCTTGGGACCCGAGATGGTGACTTTTGCCGTGTAGTCCGAATGCTCGATGGTGACGAAGCTGTCGGGGAAGTCCGGGTTCGCGTCGATGGCGCCGTCCCACTCGAATTCCGCGTGGTGGCCCTCTTTGTATTGATCTTTGGTGAGGGTAAACGTCTTGAGAACCTTGCTGTCCTTCTTGCGGATGATCTCGAGTTTCGCGGACGTGATGGCGTCGTCCGGATTCACGATGTCGTACTCGATCTTGATCTTCTCCTTGTCCGGCGCGATGTGGTCCGGCGACTTCACGTTGGTGAGGTCGTAAACCGGATCGCGCGGCGGGATCGGCAAGGGCGTGATGTGCGTGTATTTGTACATCTTGGGGTTGTACACTTCGCACAGAATTGCATTGCAGGCGGATCCGCCGGGGTGGCAGTCCATCTTCGGAATCTGGTCGGGATCGAAGAAGATCAACTCGACGCGGCGGTTGATCGCGCTGCTGTAGTTGTTGGTTCGTGAGGCTTCGATGGGGAAGTTCTCGCCGCACCCGACGCGGTCCGGGGACATGAACCTGATGCGGCCGCGGGCTTCGGCGAGGCCGGCGTCGTCGACGCGCATGAGGTTCCGGAGCGAGTCCTCGTAGCAGTCGAAGAACGCGCCCCATGTTTGGGTTCCGACCACTCCATCTTCGGCGATGGACTGGCCGAACTTCACGTTGTAGTTCTTCTGGAAGCTTTTCACGCCGGCGGAGGTTTTTGACCCGTGGACGTTATCGATGGGGCCGGGGTCGCAATCCCAACTGTAGGTCCAGGCGGCCCATTTGAGGATCTGCTGGTAGTCTTCGGTCTTGTGCTTCGCCTTGCAGCCGGACACCCAGGGATCGCGGTTGCCCATCAACGCATGTTTGACGTTGTCGGCGCGCTGGATGGAGAGGTCGATGTTGTAGGCGTCGGCTCCGGTGGTGTCGGTGTGGCCGGCGTCCAGCAACTGCCGTTGCGGGTTCTTTTTCGCGTGGTCGTAGGCGGCTGCGAGGATGGAGAGTCCGGTGACGCGGTTGGCGTCGGGCGCATCGCCATGGTCGGGTAGGAATACGGCGGAGTCGTGGTGGAAGCGGATGTCCTCGACCTCGAGAACGTAGCCGTGAAATGGCGTCAGGACGAAGGTGTGGTTCACCGTCGTGGGCCGGGTAAAGACTTCCTTGTTCTTTCTGCGGGTGATGTCCGCCACTCTCTGCTCCTTGTTTCAGGCCGATCGAAGACAACTATGCTCCAAACAGACATGCGCAAAAAGGGTCCACGATGGGTTCATGGATCTGCGAATTATCGATTATGGGAGGCGCGGTGTGCGGGTGCGGAACTCCGACCCCTTTGCGGGTAAAGCCCCGGAATTGGCCGTGGAGCAGAAGGGGTAATGGAAGGGACACTCCGGAATGTCCCCTCCTCCCGGGGTGGGATCAGTCGGGCAGGTGTTCGAGGCGAAACGCAACTTCATCAGAGGCGAGCGATTGTACGAAAGGCCAGCGAAGGAACTTGAGTCCGATCTGCTGCTCGGCGGCTTTGAGGAAGTCTTCGTCGCCGAATGGACGCTCGCCATAGGTGCAGGCTCGCAGGAAGTTGTTGATTTCGCGTTCCCCGGGGTTTGGCATTTCGATCATGCGGATCCACGCTGCCGGTCCGCCGCGGTTGGCCAGGTATTCCATGTCGAGGATTTCGTCGGGATCCTGCCCTGAGTAGTGTGCTGGAGCACTACTCCACGGGAAGGATCCCGGATTTGCTGTGATGCCGGCGCGCACCGGGTTCATTTCGACATACCGTATGGCGTAGTGGAGGTGAGTTGGCGACATTGGCGCCGAGTAGTAGCGACTTTGCCAAACTCGTCCCGACATACCCTTACGCGTATTCCAATACTGGGCGTAGGTTCCACTGAGGATCCGGAAGAGTTGCGGGAGAGAATTGCCGTATTCCGGAATCCCAATGATGTGTACGTGATTCTTCATCAACGCGTAGGACAGGATACGCACATGGGCTCGGTGAATTGCGTAGCGGAGGATCCGAAGGTAGGTTTCATAGTCGCCGCTGTGTTCGAAGACATGGTGGCCGTTGTTTCCTCGCTGTGTGAGATGAAATGGACAGCCGGGCCATTTGATGCGTGCTCGTCGAGACATATACAAGATAAGTGCGCTTCAAGAACCCAGATTCTCAGTCGCAAGTGTGGGGGGCTCCACCGGGATTTCCTGCGGTGCAGAAGGGGTAATGGTTGGGACATTCCGGAGTGTCCCTAATATGGAAAAAGCCGCCGGACCCTGTGTGGGAGCCGGCGGCTTTGGGATTGGGCTAGAGCTTGATTACCACATCAACTTGATGCCGGACTGGAAGTACCGCGGCGAACCCACGCCGGAAATCTGGCCGAAGGCGCGATTGCCGAGCTGGGTGTTGATGTCCTGCAGGTTCATGTGGTTGGCGACGTTGAACGACTCGATGCGCAACTGCGCCGTCAGCTTCTCGAGAATGCGAATGTTCTTGAGAGCGAAGGCGCTGAGGTCGATCGAGCCGGGTCCGCGGACCACCCACTTGCCGGAATTGCCATAGGTCCAATCCTTCGGGCGGGCGAACGCCGCCGTGTTGAAGTACTGGAAGATGGAACGCTTGTCGGGTTCGATGTACCATTCGCCGACCACATCCGGACGATTGGCGACCTGGCGGGCGACACCCGTCAGGCTCGGTCCGTAGAGGCGTCCCGTGTTGAGCGTCCACACGCCGGTGAACGACCAGCCGCCGAGCACGCGGCCGAACAGGCCCTGCTGCTTCTTGAACCAGGGCAGTTCATAGGTGTGCATGACGACGGCGTAGTGCCGGCGGCTCTCTTCGAGTTCCGAGCGTTCGGCGCGAACGTTGAGCGGATCCTGGATGCCGCCCGCGACGCCTTCATTGCCGTACCCGACGATCTTGCCGAGCGTGTACGAAACGCTGTACGTCAACGCGCCCGTACGGCGGCGCGCCGCCACCTGCAGCGAGTTGTAGCTGGAGGTCGCGGACGGTTCCACGAGGTTGAGGCTGCCGAGGCCGCGATACGGCAGGAACTGGCGCTGGTCCACGCCCTGGTTCGCCGCCTGCTGTTCCGGCGTCAGGAAGTTCAGCGGACGCGAGAACGACAGGTGGCGTCCGCCGTTGCCGACGTAGCTCACGTCCAACTGGGTCTTGTAGGGCAGCACGGTCTGGATGCCGAAGCTGTAGTTGTAGACGACCGGGGTCTTGTAGTCCACCGGAAGAGCGCCGGCGTCGATCGGGAAGCGGGTGGTGTTCGGGATGCCGCTAGCCGGGTTGTCGGCAAAACCGTTCGTGATCGTCGAGTTCTGCGTGAACGGCGGACGAGCGCCGAGGTACCAACCGGAGTACGCGATGCCGGTGACGCCGTTGAAGGCTCCGAAGCCGGTGCGAACCGCGAGTTTGCCGTTCCCGAAGACGTCCCAAGCCAGGCTGATGCGGGGCTGGAAGTTGGTCTTGCGCAGCGGGTTGAACTTGTCGGGCACGCCGCGGAACAGCGCCGTGACGGCCGGATCATTGACCTGGTCGACGCGGCCCTTGGCTGCGTCGGGCCAGCCGGAACCGGGCAGAACGAGGCCGTTGTAGATATCGCCGGTGCCGGGGACGATCGAACCGTTGACGGCAACCTGCGGCGCCTTCGAGCGATCCCAGTAAGGCTGCATGAAGGCGACCACGTTGTTCAACTGCGCGCCCCACGGAGCGATGAAGGACCAGCGCATGCCGTACTCGATCGAGAGCCGGCGGTTCACGCGCCAAGCGTCCTGCGCGTAGAATTCACGCACGAACGACTTGTACACGGTCTGCACCGGCGACGAGCTTTCGCTATAGGCGTCGAAGTTGCCGAGCAGGGCGTTGGCAAACGGGTTGATGGCGTTGCGCGGATTGGTCGCCGAACTGCCGAACGAGAACGAGCCGTTGTCGTTGGCCTGGTTCAACTCGTTCATGTTGAGGTTTTCCCAGTACATGCCCGCTTTGAACGAGTGGGATCCGAAGAGCTTGCTGAAGTTCTCGCGGATGATGAAGGTGGGCGTGCGGGCGTAGCTGGGCTGTCCGGAGCCGCTGATGCCGGTGAGTCCCGTAATGCTGACGTTGGGGATACGGTCGTTGCGATTGCCGGCATAGACTTCGGGGAACGTGAAGCCGTAGGTCTGGCGGCGCATGCCGTCGCCGAGCAGGCGGAAGTCCTCGCGATAATCCGAGTAACCGACGCTGAACTCGTTGAGGGTCGTCGGGTTGAACGGCGTGTTCAACGTGGTGACGTAGTTGTTGCCCTTGCGGTCACGGAAGGCCTGGAAGAGTTTCAGGTTGTTGCCGGTGTTATCGAAGTAGGACGTGAAGTCCTGCGTGCCGGGCAACGCGCGGAAAGTCAGCAGCCAGTCTTTGCGGAGGTTGTAGTCGACGCGATAGATGATGTCCGCGCTATTGGTCGGCTGGCTGTTGCTTGCGTAATAGTTGCCGCCGGGGCCGGTGTAGTTCGGATCCGGATAGACCTTCTGCAGCGCTTTGCCGAAGGTGCTGATGCGGGAGACCGGAATCAGGTTGCCGGCGAAGGGCAGCTTGGTGTCGGGATCCACGGGCTTGATCGCGCTGGCGCTGAAATCGCCATTGCGTTCGGCCACCGTCGGGATTACCGAGAGCTTCTGATTGAAGCCCGAGTTGGTGCGCTCTTCGAGTCCGACAAAGAAGAAGAGCTTGTTCTTCTGCGTATTCCACTTGCCGGGGATATAGATGGGTCCGCCGAGGGTGAACCCGTAATTGTGATAGCGGATGCGCGGGCGTCCACCGACGATGTACTGCTGTGCGGCGAAGGCTTCGGAGAAGTAGAACTCGTAGGCAGAGAAGTGGAAGTCCTGACCGCCGCGGCGCGTGGTGAAGTTGATCTGCGCGCCGGTGGACCTGCCGTATTCGGGTGCGTAACGAGTCGAGGAGACCTGCACTTCTTCGACGAAGTCCACGCCCATGATGTTGTTCTGCTGCACGCCGTCGCGCGTGCGGCCGTTGTTGACGCCGTCGACCGCGATGAAGTTCATGTCCTTGCGCTGGCCGTTGATCTGCAGGCCGCCCATGGAGTAACTGCCGCCGCGGAAGTCCGTCATGAAGTTGCCGTAGCGGGAGACCACGCCGGGCATGATGCCGAGCATGTAAAACGGATTGCGTCCGGGGAGCGCGAAATCCTGCAGTTGTTTCTGCGAGATGGTGCGGGTGATTTCACCGTTCGCGGTTTCCACCGCCGGCGCTTCGCTGGTCACGTCGACCTTTTCGGTGAGTTGTCCGACTTCGAGACTGAACTTTAGCGCAAGAACGGCGTCGGTTTCGAGGCGGATATTGGATCGCACGAGTTTCTTGAAACCATTGGCTTCGATGCGGACCTCATACTCGCCGGCAACCAGGCCGGGCGTCGTAAAGAAGCCTGCTTCGTTGGTAATGGCTTCACGGGTAATGCCAAACAGGGGAGCAGTTACGATGACTTTCGCTCCGGGAATCACGGAGCCGGAGGAGTCCTGTACTTCGCCCGAGATCGTTGCACGACCCTGGGCCCATACGGACAGAGACACGAGTAGCGAGAATAACAAATATCGGAAGACTCTCATATAGACCTACGAAAAGTCTATCATTGGCATGTCGTGTCGAGGCGTACGGATACGGCGCGCAGATTGTCGCGAAAGCCGTTGAGTAACTTCCGGCGGAGGAAGACTTTACGGATGCCGCCGAGCCAGCCCTGCAGCAGGTCGATCCGGGTGCGGTTGAGGTAGACCAGGTACATGCCTTCGTGCGGGGCATCGACTGCGAAACTCAGGCCGAGAGACGCGTCCATGTAGTGGTTGGCGTAGATCTGTTTCGACGCTGCGATTGCGGCGCCTGGGCGCTGGAAGATGTGAACGTGGGTGAGGCTGGTGACCGGTTTGAGGCCGAAGTTCTCGGTGGACCAGTATAGAAATTCCCGCAGGATCGGAGCAACGGGAGGCTTTCGCGGATATTGGGACAGATGATCGTACGCAACCGCCGAAAGGTCCCGGAGGCGGGGCTTGGCATCGAGGATCTGGCCGAGGTCGACCGATAGCCGGGCGATGACGGGAGCGCTGTCATATTGGACCAGTGCCGGATTCCCGAGTTTCCGGTAGGTTTGCAGGTAGTCGAACAGCCACGCCCGGAAGTCCTGCTCAGTGCGTGTCACGCCGATCGCGCTTGCCGGCAGTTTGATGCGGCACTTTCCCGGACGGCACGCTTCGAGCGATTCGATCTCGTCGGGCGTTAGCTGCAGCGTTTGAAAGTCCGCGGATGTCGGCGGTTCGCTGATCTTGTGGATCTTTTGTACGAGCGGGCCGGTTTTGAAATGCTCGATGTCTTCGAGTTGCTGTACGAAGCAGGCCGCGGTTCCCCGCCGGACCCAGATCGCGCCGAGCACCACGACCTCCCGCGGATTCGAAGGCGGCAGGATCTTCGCTGCGACGACTCCCTGGTCCACGGTTCTCCAATCCTTGTTTGTCAGGCCCTGACCGTCGACAGCGAGAAATTGCTTCAGGTCGATGAGTGTCCATGGATCTGCCGACAGAAACAGCAAGAGAGGTAACAGGGTCATTTTGCGCTCCAGAGCGGGTTCCACGCGAGTCCCGCGGCGGCTGTCAGCAAACTGCGTAGGCGACGGACGAACGCCAGTGCGAAGCCTGCTGCGGCCGTGAGTCCGGCTTGCTGGAAGACGAGCGAGTAGACGCCCTCCGATGCGCCAACCTGCGAGGGCACGAAGAAGAACACTGCACCGGTCATCTTGGTAACGGCTTCGATGAGGAAGGGCTGTACGGGACGGAACGCCTCCCCGGCGGCGTCGAGCAGCACGAAGACCTCCACCATCAGCAGGAACTGGGCGAAGAGTTCGAGCGCCACAATCTGGATCAGTGCGCCAGGCCGGTCGCGCAGGACGAGCAGCAGGAGGTCCTCGGTCTCGCGCACGTCGCGCGGGTCGAACCGCAGTCCTGCAATGGGGATCCGGGAGATGGCGCGCATGAGCCAGCCGATCAGGTAGATGCGGCAGACGATGGCCACGAGCGCGGCGCTGAGAAAGGCCGCGGCGCCGTAGAGCAGCACCCTCGCGACCACCGCTGGTCCACCGTGCAGTTCGAACTCCCGCATCCAGACGAGGACTCCTGCGATCGTGAGCGCGGCCGAGGTCAGCGTGTAAAGCAGGAACTCCGCGATTGCGCCGGCGTAGGCGGGTTTGGCGGGGATCCCCTGCCGACGGAGCAGCAACGCCTTTGCGGGCTCTGAGAGAAATGGCCCTGTGAACGTGAGAATCTGCACGGATTCGCCCGCCAACCGGATCTGCAGCAGTTCCTTCCAGGACGCCGTGGGTTGCGTGACTACGATACATTTTGAGAGCGCCAGCGTTCGCACGGTCTGGTGTGCGAGATAGAGCAGCGTGATCCACAGAAAACCCCAGCGGATGCGCAGAAGCAGGCTGCCGACCTCAGCCGGGTTCACGCGCGACAGCACATAGGCGAAGAGGATGCATCCGGCCGCGAGCAGCGCGAACCGGCTTTTCGTCCTCATGCCTGCGCTTGTTGCACTCCGGGCGCCACGGCTCGCGCTGTGGTGATCGGATTGCAGGTTTGACTCGGGGATCCGGCAAATGGACAGACGGGAGACGCTGCTCGACTTGTGGAACAGCTTTCGCGGATTGCCGGATCCCTTTCTGATTTCGGATGACGGGCTGCGCATCCGGCGCTACACGTATCGCGATACCGGCGTCGCGGCTGCTGCATTGGCGAAGCGGATGGCTGCGGCTGGAGTCCGCAAGGGCGACAAGGTCCTGCTGTGGAGCGAGAACAGCGCCGAGTGGGTGGCAGCGTTTTGGGCTGCGATGCAGCTTGGCGCGGTGGTGACGCCAGTCGATTATCGTGCGTCTTTTGCTCTGGTGGAGAGGATTCAGGCGCAGGTCCACGCGAAAGTCGTCCTCATCGGGGACCGCGTCGTTTGGCCCTATCGCGAGGATACGGACCTGCACCCGTGGCGGCTCGCGGAAACGGTCGATTGGGGAGCGACGGCCGGCACGTGGCATTCGGCCGACGTCGCCGGCGCCGACCTCGCGGAGATCATCTTCACTTCCGGGACCACCGGCGATCCCAAGGGCGTGCTGCTCACGCACCGCAACATTCTCGCGAACCTGCAACCGGTGGAGCGGGAAATCCTGAAGTACCGCCGCTGGGGGACGCCGTTCTATCCGCTTCGGTTCCTGAACCTGCTGCCGCTGAGCCACATGTTCGGACAGGCGATGTCGATGTTCATTCCGCCAATGCTGCCGGGCGTCACGATGTTTCTCGAAAGCCAGGATCCGGCGGAGATCGCCAGCCGCGTGCGGGCGGAACGTGTGTCGGTGATCGTAGCCGTGCCACGCATGCTCGACATCCTCAAAACGTACGTCGAGAGGCAGTTTCCCGAAGCTGTGGAACCGGCCGATGCGGGACGCTGGCCGCAGCGCTGGTGGCGTTACCGGCGGATCCACCGGCTGTTCGGCTGGAAGTTCTGGGCGTTCGTCGTCGGCGCGGCCCCGCTGCCCGAGGAGATCGAGAGCTTTTGGAGCCGGCTCGGATTCGTCGTGATTCAGGGTTATGGCCTCACCGAGACGGCGCCGATCGTGACGTTGAATCATCCCTTCCACATCGGCCGTGGAACCGTTGGGAGGCCGATAGGCGGCGTGCAGGTGCAACTCGCGCCGGATGGTGAAGTGCTGGTTCGCGGCGACAACGTGAGTTCGGGTTACCTGGGGTTGGAAACGCAGGCCACGGACGACGGCTGGCTGCATACCGGGGACATCGGCGAGATGGATGCGGAAGGGCGGTTGCTGATTCGCGGGCGCAAGAAGGACGTCATCGTCACGGGGGCCGGAATGAATGTGTTTCCCGAGGATATCGAGGATGTTCTGAAGACGGTTCCCGGCGTGCGGGATGCTGCAGTGGTGGGGCCGGATGAGGTTCACGCGGTGTTGGTGGCGGATCCCGGTGTGGACGCCGCGGAGGTGGTGCGGCAGGCGAATCGTCAACTCGAAGAGCACCAGTACATCCGCCGGGTCAGCCTCTGGCCTGGTGACGAACTGCCGCATGCCGAAGGCACGGGCAAGCTGAAAAGGCACGTAGTCGCGGATTGGGTACGGTCGGGCGGCACGGCGCTTGTGGCGCGCGCGGAGCATCCCCTCGCCGATTTGCTCGGCGAGTACGCAGCCGGGCAAGCGGTGCAACCGGACACGCGCATCGATGATCTGGCGTTATCGTCGCTGGATCGTGTCGATCTCATGGTTCGAATGGGCGTCAGCGAAGCGAGCTTTCGAGAGGCGCAGACCGTCGCGGATCTCGAACGTGCCCCGGTGGCGGCCGCTGCGGCCGTGCGCGAGGAAATCCCCGAGTGGCCCCGCAGTTTTGTGGCGCGGCTCATACGCGATACCAGCCTGCCTACGTGGATCCTGCCGCTGGCGCGAGTGTTTGCGCGTCTGGATGTGCGAGGCGCAGAAAACCTGGAGGCTTTGCAGCCGCCGGTGATCTTTGCGGCGAATCACCAGAGCCACATGGATTCGCCCGCGATCCTGTCGGCGCTGCCGTTTCGCTGGCGGAAACGCGTTGCGATTGCGGCGTCCAGGGAGTTCTTCGCGGCGCACTTCCATCCGGAACAGTTTGGCTTCGGCGCCCGCTTCAGCAGCACGCTCAGCTACTTTCTCGCGTCCTTGTTCTTCCACATGTTTCCGCTGCCGCAGAAGGAAGCCGGCGCGATGGAAGCCCTGCGACACGCGGGGAGACTGGTGAGCGACGGGTGGTGCATCCTGATCTTTCCGGAAGGCGAGCGCTCGGACGCCGGGGAGATCCGGCCGTTCTTTCCCGGCGTGGGCATGATGGCGTCGCGGCTCGGTGTGCCCGTCGTGCCGGTTCGCCTCGAAGGGCTCGACAAGGTCCTGCATAAGACATGGAAGGTGGCAAAACGCGGGCGGGTCTCGGTGCGGTTCGGCAAGCCGCTGCGACTCGAAGGCGACGACTATCCGGCCCTTGCGCGGCAGGTGCGCCGGGCCGTCCGCGCCTTGTAGATTCCGGCGGGATTTCACCGGCCTCGTGCGAAACGGCGGATTTGCGGTTAAATTGAAAAATGTCATCGACCATGGATTCCTCGTCGCAGCAACCCATGATCGAGGCGAATCGCCTCAATAAGTTTTACGGTAATTTCGCAGCCATCCGGGACGTGTCGTTCACGGTTCCGCAGGGGCAGGTCGCGGCGTTTCTCGGTCCCAACGGGGCAGGGAAGTCGACCACGATGAAGGTCCTCACGGGACTCCTGTCCGCCGATTCGGGCGTAGCGCGCGTCGCCGGTTTCGACATCCGCGGGGAACGAATTGCCGCGATGTCGCGGCTTGGCTATCTGCCCGAGAACGGACCTTTGTATCCTGACATGACGCCGCTCGGACTCCTCGAGTTCTTCGGCTCGGCGCGAGGATTGACGGGCGCGCGGTTGCAGGAACGCATCGACGCCGTCGTGGCTCGCTGCCACCTGACGTCCGTGATCGAGAAGCCGGTCCGCAAGTTGTCGAAAGGCTTTCGGCAGCGGGTCGGGATGGCGCAGGCCCTGCTGCACGAACCCGACGTGCTGATCCTCGACGAGCCGACGACGGGACTCGATCCGAACCAGATTCACGAGGTCCGCGGGATGATTCGCGAGTTGGGCCGGAACAAGACCGTGTTGCTCTCGACGCATATCCTGCAGGAAGTCGATGCGATGGCGGATCGAGTGATCTTCATCAATCAGGGCCGGGTGATTTTCGACGGTACGCCCGCGGAAATGAAGGGTGATCACGCGAGCCTGGATGAAGCGTTCCGCGCAATGACGAGCGCGGCGGCGAAAGCGGAGGACGCGGCCGCATGAAACTGATCCAGGCGATCGTGAAACGCGAGATCGTCGGCTATTTTTCGACGCCGACCGGGTATGTGTTCCTCTCGCTGTTTGTATTCCTGAGTGCGATGGCGGCCTTCTGGCAGGAAAAGTTCTTCGCGACCAATCTCGCGAACCTCGACCAGTTGAACCGCTTCTTCCCGTACCTGCTGGTATTCTTCGTCCCTGCGATTTCGATGACGCTGTGGGCGGAAGAAAAGAAGCAGGGTACGGAAGATCTGTTGCTCACGCTGCCTGCGGAAGACTGGCAGATCGTGATCGGCAAGTACCTGGCTGCCGTCGGCATCTACACCGTGGCGCTGCTGTTTTCGCTGAGTCATGTCGTGGTGTTGGCATGGTTGGGGAACCCCGATCCGGGGCTGATGATTACGACGTACATCGGCTACTGGCTGATGGGATCCGCGCTGCTGGCCGTGGCGATGACGGCGTCGCTGTTGACCGATAACCTGACGGTCGCCTTCCTGCTCGGCGGCGTCTTTTGCGGTGTGCTCGTATTCCTCGACAGCGCGGGCGCGATCACCAGCGGCGGCTTGCAGCGGATCGCCGAGCGAATGAGCGTCGCCGAGCAGTTTCGCGATCTCGCACGCGGCGTGATCACGCCGAACGCCGTGCTGTATTTCGTGGTGCTGGCCGGTGTGGCGCTGTACGCGAACATCGTGCTGCTGGGACGGCGTCGCTGGCCTACTGGGAAGAATGCTCCGGCGTACCGGGTCCACTACGCGATCCGCGTGATCGCCCTGCTGGCGATTCTCGGCGCGGTGACGACGTTGACCGGGCGGTCGCGGATGCGGATCGACGCGACATCCGAGAAGATTCATTCGCTCGCGCCGGAAACCCTGGCGCTGCTTCGCGGGTTGGATCCGCGGAACCCGGTGTTTATTACCGCGTACCTCAGTCCCGAAGTGCCGAAGAGCTACGTCGATGCGCGCAACAATCTGTCCGGCGTATTGCGGGAGATCGGCGCGGCGGCCCCGAACGGCGCTGTGGTGACCCGCATCGTCGAAACCCTGAAATACTCGCCGCAGGCGCGCGAAGCGCAGGACCGTTTCAACATCCGCCCCTTCCGCGTTCCGGTGACCGAAGAAGGCGCGCAGACCATCAACGAGATTTTCCTGGGGATCGCGTTTTCCTGTGGATCCGAGGAATTCGTCATCCCGGTCTTCGATCGGGGCCTGCCGCCCGAGTACGAAATCATGCGCTCAATCCGCGTGGTGTCGCGCGCCAAGCGGCGCAAGGTCGGGATCCTCACCACGCCGGCGAAGCTGTTCGGCGGATTCGATTTCCAAAGCCGCCAGCAGTCGCAGGACTGGTCCATCATCACCGACCTCAAGAAGCAGTACGAAGTGCAGCAGGTGTCGCCGGATGCGGACTATCCCGCGGACCTCGACGCATTGCTGGTTGCGCTGCCGTCGTCGCTACAACAGCCGCAGGTGGACCGCTTGCATGAGTACGTGAAGAGCGGCCGGAACGTTCTGCTGTTGTTGGATCCGCTGCCGGGATTCAATCCGGAATTGACGCCCACGGCAAACCTGCAGCCCCTGCTGCAGACCATCGGCTTAAACTGGCAGCCGAATCGAGTGGCCTGGGATTCGTACAATCCGCATCCGCAGCTCAAAACATTACCGAAGGAATTTGTTTTCGCTGGTCCGAAGAGTTTCAACCCGAAAGAGGCGGTGACGTCGGGCTTGCAGGAGGTCGTGCTGGTGTATCCGGGCGTTCTTACGGTTCGGGCGGATGCCCGGAATCAGGTCACGCCGTTGATCGAAACGACCAACGAGTCCGGCGCAGTGCGATACGAGGATCTGGTGCAGCGGACCATGTTCGGCGGCATGGCGATGAATCCCGATCTGCCGCACAAACCCGATGGCGCCCGTCGAATCCTGGCGGCGCGGGCGACCGGCAAGGTCAATGCGATCGTCGTCGCGGATTCCGACATCATGGGCGAACAGTTCTTTGAACTTCGCCGCCGTGGCGTCGAGAATCTGAACTTCGACAACGTGACGTTCACCTTGAACGCCGTGGACCAACTGGCTGGCGATTCGTCGTTCATCGAGTTGCGCAAACGCCGCCCGCGGCATCGCACGCTCGAAAAGGTCGAGCAACAGACGAGCAAGTTCGAAGCGCAGCGGTTAAAAGACACGCAGCAGGCGGAGGCGCAGGCGGAACTCCGCCTCAAAGAAGCGCAGGACCGGCTCAATCGTTCGGTGCGTGAAGTGGAAGCACGCGACGATCTCGATGAACAGGCCAAGCAGATCATGATCTCGAACCTGCAGGCCGTGGAGAACCGGCGGCTGCAGGTTGCCCGTACGACGATCGAGGACGAGAAGCAACGGCAGATCGAAGCGGCGCGCGCCGATATGGATTCGGCGATCCGCGGGATCCAGAACACGATCAAAGTCCTGGCCGTGGCGCTGCCGCCCGTGCCCGCGCTCGTGCTGTTCCTGGTGATGTCAGTGAGGCGGATCCGGCG
>CAZVKC010000045.1:48400-63948 GCA_964627455.1 uncultured Solibacteraceae bacterium
CGCCCGTGCCCGCGCTCGTGCTGTTCCTGGTGATGTCAGTGAGGCGGATCCGGCGCGAACGGACGGGCATCCCTGTGGACCGTCTTGTGAACAACGAGGAGGCCGCGCAATGACGGAGACTCTGAGAACTCTGGCTTTCGTGGCCGTCGCCGCCGGACTCGCCATCACGGCTGCGGTGGTGGAACCCGAGGCCGTTACGCCGAAGATTCTCAGCGATGAAGGCGAGGTGTTCTATCCGAACTTCCGCGACGCGCAGGCGGTGAAGACCATCGAGGTGGTCGATTACGACGACGCGACGGCGACGGCGCGACCCTTCCAGGTGGATTCGCAAAAGGGACGCTGGGTTTTGCCGACGCACAGCAATTATCCCGTGGATGCCGGCGATCGCCTGGTGAAGACCGCGGCCGCTCTCATCGATCTTAAAAAAGACTCGGTGCGTTCGGATTCGGTGCAGGATCACGCGAAGTTTGGCGTAGTCGATCCGACCGACCAGAAGACCGCCGGGCTCACGGGCCGCGGCAAGCGGGTCACCCTGCGCGACGCGCGCAAAGAGGTGCTCGCGGATTTCATCTTCGGCAAGCCCGTCGAGGGCAAGGCCGGATACCGGTATGTCCGCGTGCCGGGGCAGAAGCGCGTGTATGCGGTGAAGACGGACGCGGATCCATCGGCGAGATTCCAGGACTGGGTCAATGCGGGGATCGCGAGCATCCCGCTGGCGCAGATTCGCCGCGTGTTGATCAACAACTATTCGATCGACGAGAGCATGGGGGCGCTGACCAATCAGGAAGTGATTCCTCTCACCCGCGACAACGATCAGTGGAAGATCCAGGGACTCGAGAAGTTCAATGTTGCTGCGGTCAACGCAATGGCGTCCACGCTCGCGAACCTTAAGATTGTGGACGTGAAGCCGAAGCCTCCGCAACTCGCGCAGGACCTGCGCAGCGGGCAGTTGCGGATGTCGCTCGAGATCGCGTTATCGCTGCGCCAGAAGGGATTCTTCATTTCACCCAACGGACGCCTGCTGGCGAACGAAGGCGAGATGAACATCGAGACGGCCAACGGACTCGTGTTGACGCTGCGGTTCGGCGAAGTGGTGTCGACGCCCGGCGAAACGAAGCCAAGCGGCAACCGGTATCTCTTCCCGACGGCGGTGTTTGATGAGAAGCGCGCCGCTAAATATGGCGGGGATGCGGCGCTCGGGGAACGTCAGGCGAAGGATCTCGCCAGCCGCTTCGCAGACTGGTATTACGTGATCAGCGCGCAGGAATTCCAGCAACTCAGGCTGAGGCGGGGCGACCTGCTCCGCTAACATGGAAGTTGGCTCGCTCTCCGCTTCTTCCCATCTTCCTGATCGTGCTGGTCGACGTGCTGGGGCTCACCATGATGATGCCCCTGCTGCCGTTTTACGCGCAGCACCTCGGCGCGACGCCGTTCGACGTGGGTCTGCTCATCTCGGTTTACGCACTGTTTCAATTGCTGGCGGGACCTCCGTTGGGCAACCTGTCGGACCGTTTCGGACGCAAACCCGTGCTGCTGGTCAGCCAGCTTGGCACATTCATCGGGTTCCTGTTGCTGGGCTTCGCGCACAACCTCTGGATGGCGTTTGCGAGCCGCATCATTGACGGCATCACGGCCGGCAACCTGACGGTCGCGCAGGCGTACATTTCCGATGTCACGAAACCGTCGCAGCGAACCAAATCGTTTGCGGTGATCGGCATCGCTTTCGGGATCGGATTTCTTATTGGACCCGCGTCGACCGGGTTGATCGCCCAGCATTTCGGCGAACATGCCGCCGTGTTCACTGCCGCGGGCCTGTCGTTCACGAGCATTATCGCGACGCTGGTGTTGTTGCCTTCGAAGCCGCCGAAACCGGAACCGGACGACGAGGATGTCCCGGTTCCCGAATCGAGCCCGCGGAAGTTGTCGGTGTTCGACTGGGGCGGCTATCTCGAGTACCTGCGGCGTCCGAAGCTTGCGCCGTTGTTCTGGCAGTTCTTCTCGTTCGCGCTTTCCTTCTCGTTGTTCAGCGGTGGCTTCGGGCTGTTTGCCCAGCGCCGGTTCGAATGGGACGGCAAACCGTTCGGCACGAGGGAAGTAGGCTATGTCCTGACCTACGCGGGCGTCCTGGGGATCTTCATCCAGGGCGGCATGGGGCGCTTCGTCAAACGGTTCCCCGAGCGAGGCATGCTGTTTTTCGGGTTCCTCACGCAGGCGCTGGGTATGATCATTCTGTCGCTGAGCGGCTCGATCGGAATGCTCGCGCTGTCCACCACCGTCCTGGCCGGCAGCGGCGTGCTGCGGCCGATCATTTCTTCAGGGCTGAGCAAGCGAGCCTCGCCCCAGGAGCAGGGCACGGTGATCGGACTCACGCAGTCCATTACCTCGATCTCGCAGATCGTAGGACCCGCGCTGGCAGGCGCGCTCATTGAGGGAAACCTCCTGCATGCCTGGGGATTCCTGGCTGCTGCGATCGCCAGCGCCGGCATCGGTTTCCTGGTCTGGGGCGCTGATTAGACTTTGTGACTCGATATGCTACTTTCTCTATTAGACGCATCCCGCGCGCGTCGTCCGAGGGATCAATCCGTGAAAATTAGAATGTTTCTGGGAGCCTTGGCTTCTGTCGCGCTCCTGCTTGGCCAGACGCGGAATCCGTACAACACTCTGCCAACCCGAACTGTGGGGCAAGCCCGGCAAACGCCGGTGACGTCGTTCAGCCCGAACTATCTCGAGGGACGGGAGCTTTTCCTGCCGCAGGGGATTGCCGCCGACACTTCTTCGAATCCACCGATTTTGTACGTTGCCGACACCGGGAACAATCGCGTCCTGGCATGGCGCAATCCCGCCGGTGCGGCCAAAGGCGCCATGGCGGATCTGGTGATCGGGCAGCGCGATTTTATTACGACCTTGAGTCAGGGGCCCGAGTCCCAGACTCCGGAGTTGCGGATCGCCGGCGGCTTTACGGCTCCGACCGGCCTTGCGGTGGACCGGTCCGGAAATCTGTATGTCGCCGATTCCGGCAACAACCGCATTGTTCGATACCCGCGCCCCTTCGATCAAACCTCGGAAGTGCTGCAAGCCGATCTCGTCATCGGACAGCGGTCCGTCTCGACTGGCCGTCAGGCGAACCAGGGCGGAGGTCCTGACGCGGACGCTCTGTCGTTGAATCCCGGATCGCCTCTCCGTGTCGGGCTGGCCTTTGACGCCAGCGGGAATCTCTGGGTGTCGGACCCGGGCAACAACCGTGTGTTGCGGTTCCCCGCGGCTCAGTTGTCATCCAATGCTGTGTTGCCCAAGGCCGATCTGGTGCTGGGACAGCAGGATTTCAGCAAGGCCACCGTGGTCGACCCGCCGGGCACCACCAACGCGCAGTTGAGCAAGGGCGTGCTCGTGCAGCCGAGCGGGCTTGGGTTCGACGCACAGGGACGGTTGTTCGTCTGCGATCAGCGGCAGCGAGTGACCGTATGGGTTCCGCCGTTCCGCAATGGAATGTCCGCATCGCGCGTGCTCGGGACGTCCAATGACCCGGGGCTAAGCGCTCGCCGGCTGGGAGGCCCGGGTGGTACGCCGGAAGGCGTTTTTTCGATCGGCGCCGATGTTTATGTCGTTGACACCGGCAACAACCGGATTTTGCGTTATGGGAATCCGGATAGCTGGCCCGACGAAGCCGCGCCCGTCTATTCGCCTGAGGCGATCGGGGTGATCGGCCAGCCGGACTTCACGGAGAATGAACCCAATCGGGACGTGTTCCGGGAAGCTCGCGCCGATGGATTTTTCCTGCCGATAGCGGCTGCGACGGCCGGCGGCTACATCTGGGTCGCTGACTCCAACAACAACCGGGTTCTCGGCCTCCAGCAGAATTCTCCGTCGTCGGCGGATCGTCTGCTGGGCCAGTTGGATTTCCAGTATCGCGGTCCGAACATTACCAAGGCGAGCGGGTTCAATTTCACCGTTGCCTCGAATGTGGCGGTCGATTACAACTCCAATCCGCCGCGGCTTTATGTTTCGGATTCGGCCAACAATCGCGTTCTCGGCTATCGTGACGCGCGTAATATCCGCAGTGGGAATGTGCCGGATCTCGTTATCGGGCAGCCGGATTTCTTCCGCAATTCCGCCAACTACGGCACGGGAGATCCGAACCGCGTTCTGGAGCGCGGCTTCAACGCGCCGGGTGGACTGGCAGTGGATGCGGACGGCAACCTGTGGGTGGCGGATACCGGCAATGGCCGTGTGATGCGCTTCCCGAAGCCTTTCGAACAGCCGGTGTTGAATGACCAGCGCGCGAACCTTTGCCTGGGACAGGCCAATTGTTTTGCCCGTCCGCAGCGCGAAGCGACTTCCCGCACCATGTCGGCTCCGATCGGCATCGCGTTCATGGTGGCCGGCAATGTGTTGATTTCCGACGCGGCGCACAATCGTGTGCTGCAGTTCCGCAAACCGGACGGCGGCGATTTCACTGACGGCCAGGCTGCTTCGCTGGTGATCGGCCAGCGCGACTTCACTCTCAGTGCGGCGGGCAACGATTCGGACCGGCTGAACAGCCCTCGCTTTATCGCAGTGGACTCGAGTGACCGACTCTATATCGCCGACAACGGCAACAACCGGATCTTCATCCGCGCGCTGGTGGGCCTGAACGGTTCCGGAGCCCAGGCTTCCTACCTTCTCCCGACGACTTCCGCGCCGACGGCTGTGGCCGTGAGCCGCGAAACCGGCAACATCTGGGTGGCGTTCCCAAGCCAGAATCAAGTGGTTCGTTTTGACGAATACACCGCGCTGGTCTTCAGTACGGATCCGCAGCCGCAGGGAGACGTCCTGCCTTCGTTTGCTCCCTTCTCGCTTGCGCTCGATCCGCAGGACAACCCGATCGTGGTGGAAGGCATCCACCGTGTCGCGCTGTTCTTCCCACGGCTCGATATTCAGAACGCCGCGAATCAGAACCGGCGCCTGATCGCGCCCGGCATGGTGGCAAAAATCACGCGGTTCGCAGGTACGTTCGGTGACGTGAGCGGCGCGGCGCCGGACAAATCCTGGCCGACGGAACTGGGCGATATCGAGGTCACGGTGGACGATACGCCGGCGCCTCTGAAGTCGGTTTCTTTCGAGAAGATCCAGTTGCAGATCCCGACCAATTTCGATGCGCCCAAGCAGGTGGAAATCATCGTGCGGCGCAAGGAAAGCGGCCAGATCCTCGGCGCCATTACGGTTCCGACTGAAGTGGCTTCGCCTGGATTCTTCTCGGTCAACGATCAGGGCTTTGGGCAGGTCGTGGCGCAGAATCAGGACGGTTCGGACAACAACGCCGGCAACGGGGCGACCCGCGGTTCGGTGGTGAAGTTGTTCGGCACCGGCATCGGCAAGATCCCGAACCTGCCTCCGGACGGCCAGGCTCCCGATGGCGAAGTTGCGGCCGACGGGCGCCCGACGGTGGTGTTCAACGGGCGAGTGCTGGCGGCTTCCGACATCAAGTACTTCGGGCTCGCCCCCGGCCTGGTCGGGACCTTCCGGCTGGATGTCGTGGTGCCCGCCAATGCGGCGGTCAACCTGCCGAATCCGGTCGGTATCGAATGGCGCGATCTGTTGAGCCGTGACGGATTCCCGGCCGGGGTCAATGTTACGGTGTTTGTGAAGTAGCCGGGGCGGAGATCGTCCGCAGGCGAACCTCGACGGTTTCGTATTGATTGTCCGAGGGCCGGAACGTCAGGATATGGCGTCCCGGCCCTTTGGTTTTCAGCTGGAACGCGACGCTCACAGAGCCTGCGGGAATCGTGACCTCAGCCGGGATGTCCAGTTCGGCGTCCGGACTGCTGGCCGTGATCGAAACCCGCAGGTCGCTCGCCGCCGCATTGCGCAGGCGGACTTCCCCGCCAACGGTCGAATCGGAATAGAACTCGGCGAACGGCGCGATGGAGATGTCGAGTGACTTCTTCTGTTCGGTGTCGAGTTCCGAAAGCCCGCCCGAGATTTTGGACCAGAACGCCGGCAGTTCCTGCCGGTAGCGCTCGAGTTTCTCGATGGCGGCCGTGGGTGCGGGCGCGCCTTCCCGGGTGATGAGCAGGATGGCCCAACGGTACTTGCGTGGAGCGAGCACGTGGTCCGGATAGCGGGGTGCGCGGGCGGCGTCAATGAGTTCCTGGATCGTGACGTCGCGGCGCTGGCCGTTGAAGCGCGCACCGATCCTCGGCTGCAGGAAGTCGCTGACCGTGGACCGGGACACGGCAAAGGTCGGGGGCACGTCCTGAGGTGCGCGCCAGCCGAAGAAATACTGATCAACGGGCGGGATCTGTTCGGCGGCCCCGGCAGACAGGAATCGCGGGTTCGCATCCGAACCGTTGTCCTGCAATCGATTGCCCTCGACCATGGAGCCTTCGGAATTGAAGTTGAAACTCCAGTGCGCGTCGGCGCCTCCGGGCAGCAGGCGAGAGACGCTGGTGTCGTCCTGCGAGAACCAGACCAGATATCGATGAGTGGCTTCGTGGGTAAAGATGGTGAGTCCCGTATCGCCCGCGCCAAGGCGTCGTGAATCGGTCTGGTAGGGATCCGAGGAGTAGCCGTCGACGCCTCCCATGTCGATGACGGCTTCCAGGCGCTTTGGCGAACCGTAGTAGGCGCCGTCGTCGGCGATCTGTTTTCCGATGCCTTCGACGCGGTTGCGGACGACATCGGTGCAGGCGATGGCGCTCGCCGACGAACAAAGCCCCGAGGGAAGCTGCAGGGTGTTGAAGACGAAGATGTTGGTATAGGCGTCGTCGTGGGTTGCGTAAAACCGTTGGATCGCACGGGTCACGTCATAGGTTTCGCGCCCGGCGAAGATCTCGGCGACGGTGGCCGGGAACTCTTCGCCGTCGCTGCCGTTGACGAGCGGAATCAGGCGGACGCTGCCTTCGAGGTTCCCCGGGCTGATGCCGACGACCGCGTCATCGCTGACGACATTGGTGTCGCCGTACGTCACTTCGATGTTTCCCGTCGGATAGAGGGCGATCTGGAAGTTCTGATAGCGGGGCGTCGCCCAGAACGGCACATTGACCCAACTGATCAGCATCCTGCGCTCATCGGAGAGGATGCGCACGCCGCCGCTCAGACCGGCGGCGGGATTCAGATCCGCGTATAGCGCCGCGATGCGGGGTGGACCTGCCGTCATGCGGCTAAGGGTCCGGTCCGACGAGGATCCGTCACTCTGGCCGAAACTCACATTGCCGTCGGAGTTGACGAATACGCTCTTGTAGACGCCGCCGAAAAACGGGAAATCGAACGGCAGCGGGACCTCGCGCGTGTCGTCGTCGTCCAGGCCCTCAAGCCGCGTGGACGCCGAGGCTGCAGCTGCGTCGAAATCGACATTGGAAGTTTCGAGTTTGTAGCTGGCCTTTCCGGCGCTGCGCGCGAAGGTCAGCCGCTTCAATTGCAGGTTGAAGGGATTGCGCCGGATGCGAACGCCGTCGCTGTCGTCGATGACCGCGATATTGCCCACGTCGGTTCCTACTGCATCCGGACTCGGGGCGAGCGAAAGCACCGAGCCTGTCGCGGCGAAGCGTTGCATCATCGTCTGGATTTCACGATGACGCCGGCCTGCGTCCCAGCTTGCGGTCGCGCCTCCGCACCAGTCTCGCGTGGCGGGCTCTTTGGCGGGAGCCACCATGGCAAGGGAACAAATCAGCGCGACAATCCGTAACTGCATTTGACGAACGGGCATCTGCCCTCATTCTAAACTGGTAATCGCATGATCTACTGCACGAAGTGTGGAAACGGCCTGGCTGACGGCAGCCGGTTTTGTCCGAATTGCGGGAATTCGATCGGAGGCGGCGCGGTCCCGCCGGCTCCGCCGCCCATGTATTCTGCGTCTTCGCCCCTGCGATACGAGATCCAGGGCGACAACCTGCAAGTCGCGCGTGTCTATCTCAAGGCAGGTCAGGAAGTCTACGCCGAAGCCGGCAAGATGCTGTACAAGTATCCGGCCGTGCAGTGGGAAACACGCATGAGCGGGACCTCGATCGGCGAGAAGATCTGGGGCGCGTTGAAGCGGACGGTGATGGGCGAGTCGCTGTTCCTGACGTATTTCCGCGCGTCGAGCGATTCCGAAATCGGCTTTGCGGGATCGTACCCCGGCAGGATCCAGGCGTTCGAACTGGCGGCGGGCCAGAGCGTGCTGGTGCAGCGGGACAGCTTCATCTTTGCCCAGACTTCGGTGCAGTTGAACATCGCGTTCACCAAGAAGCTCGGAGCAGGCTTCTTCGGCGGTGAAGGCTTCATCCTCGAAAAGCTGACGGGGCCGGGAACGGCGTTCATTCACGCGGGCGGCGATTTCGTCCACTTCGATTTGCGCCCCGGCGAAATGCTGCAGGTCGATACCGGCTGCATCGTGGCGTTCGATGAATCCGTGCAGTACGACATCCAGTTCGTAGGCGGCATCAAGACCGCGATCTTCGGCGGCGAAGGACTTTTCCTTGCGACTCTGACGGGTCCCGGCAAGGTCATCGTGCAGAGCATGACGCTGGCGAAATTGCGTCGTGAAATCGCACCCGCCGGACCCAGGTCGGGCGGAGACGAGCGCAGCCCGCTCGGCGCCCTGGGCGGGATCTTCTCGAGCGAAGACTAAGTCCTATGCCTGGCGCGATGCGGCCACATGACAACGGATCGCGCCAATCAATTCCTCTTCTTCGTACGGCTTGATGATGAAGTCCGTTACGCCGACATCGGCGGCTTTGCGGCGATGCTTCTCGCCGCCGCGCGACGTCAGCATGATGGCCGGCAGATCGACGAACCGGGCCTCCGAACGCAGGGCGACCATGAAATCGTAGCCGTCCATGCGCGGCATTTCGATGTCGACCAGAATGGCGTCCGGAGCCCTGTGCATGGTGTTGAGGATTTCGAGCGCTTCGAGTCCGTCTTTGGCGGCGGTGACGTTCCACCCCTGCTCTCGCAGCGTCTTCGTCAGGACACGGCGAACGCTGACCGAATCGTCGATGATCAGGATCTCCAGGGCGGTCGGTTTCGCTGCCGGACTGGCGTGGGCGACAACTCCTTCTCCGCGGACGGGCCGCGCGAGCCGAGCCGGTTGGAGCACGAGCATGACTCTACCGTCTGCGAGCGTGGCGGTTCCCGCGACTGCGGTTGCCTTCTTGATCACGCCCTTCGGAGGCCGCACGAGAACTTCGCGAATGTCGAGAATACGCGACACGAGCAGCACGATCTGTTCGGCTCCGCAGTCAAGGACCACAGCGGGACGGTTCGCTCGACGCTTGCCGGAAAGATCCGCGGACGGCGGCAGGCGCAACGCCTCTTCGAGACCCACCTGGCGCAACCGGTCGCTGGATCCCAGAATGACCGACTTGCCGGCGCGCAGCACGTTCGATAAAGGCAGCGCGTAGGTTTCGCCTCCCGCTTCCACCAGCAGCACACGCAGGATTGCCTGCGACAAGGGGAATCGCAGGGTAACCGTGGTTCCCTTGCCGGGAACCGAGTCGATGACCGCCGTGCCCTTGAGTGATTCAACGGCGGCTGCCACGATATCGAGGCCGATGCCGCGCCCCGCGATTTCGGAGACCGCTTCGGCTGTTGTGAATCCAGGTTCGAAAAGGAATGCGAAAAGCGCCCGGCCGCTCAGGGCCTGGGCCTGGGGTGCGGATGCGAATCCGAGGCGAACCGCCGCCTGCCGCACGGCGTCCTCATCGATACCAGCGCCATCGTCGGCCACGGTGAAGATGACATTCGCTCCATCGCGGATGATCTCGACGGCGACCTTGCCCTGTTCGCCCTTGCCTGCGGCCATGCGATCGGCCGGCGCTTCGACGCCATGGGCCACCGCGTTGCGCAGGATGTGTTCGAGCGGCGCCGCAACGGTCTCGAGGATCGCTTTGTCGAGGCCGATCTCGACTCCGCGCATCGCAAATTCGACTTGTCTGCCCAAAGTTTGAGCGGCCGCGCGGACTGTGCGCTCGAGGCGTTCCCGCAAAATCGCCGCGGGCGCGGTGCGCATCTGCAGGATGTTTTCCTGCAGTTCCGCCGCGGCTTTCGAGTAGCGGCCGCGGGTTGTGTCGAACTCATTGGCAATCGACGAGAGTTGCGCCTCGATGGCTGTGAGGTCGGACGCCGTTTCCGAGAGGTCTCTGGTCAACAGATGGAACTCCGTGTAGCGGTCGAACTCCAGTGCGTCGAACTCGGTGCGGGATGCATTGCCGCCTTCCGGATGCGCGGACGTGACTGCGCCCGGTGAATAGACGGCGTAGTCGGTGTCGAGCCGCTGCGCAATGCGCTGGCATCGTCGAACGGCCAGAGCCAGTTCGTCGAGTTGCCGGCGATAGGCCGCAAGTTGCTGATCCCAGCCCGACCGGATGATCGAAAATTCGCCGATCGCGCAGAGCGAAGCGTCGAGGTGATCGAGGCCCACGCGAACCTTGCGGGGCGCGGCTTCCGCTGGCGTCGAAGTCTTCGGCGCTTCTGGACGCTGTTGCTGTGGAGGGTCCGCCTGGGGCGGCGCGGGGGATGCTGCCTGCTGGGGTGGCGGTTCGGGGACCGGGTGCACAGCGGGTTGAGACGCTGTAGGCCCTGCGGTCCGTGCGACGGCTTCCCCAATCGTCGCGAGGGCTTGTGACAAGACCGCCTGGACCTGGGGAGACCACGTTCGATCGCCTTCATGCAATTCGTCGAGCGTGTCCTCGAGTGCATGCGCAAGTTTCGAAACATCGCGAAGCCCGACCATTGCGGCCGATCCCTTCACGGTGTGTACCGCGCGCCGCACTTCGAGGATTTCCGCCCGGTTTCCCTGGGACGCCTCAACGAGTTCCAGATGGTGCTCGGCATGGTCCAGCAACTCACGGGCCTCGTCGAAGAACCCGGTCAGAAGGTCCGTCGAAATGTCGAGTTCGGACTGCGGCTGGGGCGGTAACGGCGCCGTCACAGCGGGCTTGGGCAGTTCGACCGGCGCCGCATCCGGCTGGAGCAAGGCCGTGCGGAGTTCCTGCAGCGCCTCCTGGAACATATGGATTGCTTCGTCGTCACAGGGCAGCAGGCCCTTGAGGATGGCTTCTGCGAGTTGCTCGGCGCCGTAGGCTGCCTCGAGTGACTCGCCGAGTCCGGCCGCGCTGGCGGACTGATGCAGTTGATGCGAATAGCGCTGCAGGTCCTGCAGCGCGCTCTCGTTCTTGCGGTCCTGCGTTATGACGCCGATGCATGCCGCGACACGAGGCAGGTGGATCCTGGCCTCACGATAGAACTCCATCTGTGCGCTGGGGTTGGTGTTCGGCATGGCCTACACTCCCTCCGGTAGTTTGAATCGGCTGATCGACTCGTTCAACTGGTTGGCGAGAGCCGCCAGATGACGGGTGGACGCTTCTGTGAGCTTGGCGCCCGAAGCGGTCTGCTGGGTGAATTGCGAGATGCCTTCGACGTTTTGCGCAACGCCTTCCGATCCCGCTGCCTGCTCGCGTGACGCCTGCGAGATCTGCTCGATGAGGCTGGCCATTTCCTGTGATATCCGTTCAATATCGCGAAGACGCTGCCCGGCTTCGTTTGCCAGTCCCGAGCCCTCCACCACCTCGCGAGTCGTTTCTTCCATGGCGCGCACCGCTTCGGTTGTGTCGCCCTGCACGGACTTGATCAGCGCGGAGATCCGTCTCGTGGATTCGGTAGCGCGTACGGAGAGGCGCTCGACCTCCTCTGCGACAACCGCGAATCCCCTGCCTGCTTCGCCGGCGGTCGCGGCCTGAATGGAAGCGTTGAGCGCGAGGATGCCGGTGCGATCCGCAATGTCGGCGATCAGCCGGACGATTTCGCCGATTTCCTGCGAACTCTCGCCTAGGCGCTTGATCCGTTTCGAAGTCTCCTGGACGCGGCTGCGAATCGCACTCATGCTGCTGATCGTTTTGCCCACCGCCGTTGCGCCTCCCATGGCGTCCTGGACAGCGCGCTGGGCGATTTCCGCCGCGAGCGTCGCGGACCCCGACACCTGCTGGATCGAGCGCGCCATTTCCGCGATGGCCGATGAGGCATGCCCGATCGCCTTCGATTGCGCCTGAGACCCGAAGGCGAGTTGAGACGCCGTCTTCTGCACGTCTTTCGCTGAGCCGGTGACTGCCGCGGTTGTATCCTGCACACTTGCGATGACCTGGCGAAGTTCCGCCAGCATGTAATTGAACGAAGCCGCGATGGCTCCGGTCATGTCGCCCGTGACCTCCGCGTCGCGCGTCAGGTCTCCGCTGGCGACGCCGGAGACCTCGTCCAGCAGCTTGCGGATGTTCCGCTGGATCGCCTCCTTCTCCTCGCGGCTTTCGACGAGCCGCAGGATGTCGTCGAGCATCAGGTTCAGTTCTTTGGCGATCTCACCGAGTTCGTCGTCGGAAAGTACGGCCGCCCGGGCGTTCAGGTCGCCGGAGCCGATCCGGTGAAACAGGTTCGAGATCGCCACGGTCTGCTTCGCGATGCCGCGTGTGATGGACAGCACAAGCAGGGCGGCGAACACGAGTACCGCGAGGATGACCGCCAACTGAGCGGTCCTCTGGCGTTCGAGCGAGTCAATGCGTTCCCTCAAGAGCGCCTGGACGATCGACGATGACTCCTCGAAGATGCCCGCATAGTCGCGCAACGCCCGGGTCGCCTGATCGTAGAAGGCGCGAGCGGTCGATGCCGGTGGGGCGGGGCTGATGAGGTCGCGCTGGATCCTGTCCACAATCACCTTGCCGGATTCCCGAGCCGGTTGCCACACCCGGGTGAGCCGCTGTGCGGCGCCCGGATTGTAACCGTCAATCGACTGGATAGCCCGTTCGATCTCCGAGGACTTCTCGGCTAGCTGGCGGGACAAATACAGGAGCTGCGCCGCGCCATCGGAGGAGGCGGCTCCGGCGGCGATCACGCCGGATCCCAATGCGCGGACCTGAGATAGGCTTTCGATCGCAGGCGTCACCCCGTTGACCGAGGTCTGGATCAGATAAAACGTGTCGAGTTTGGGATCAGTGGTCAGGTTCGATTTGTCGGAAACGACACGCATGAGTTGGAGTGCGGACGCGATGAGGGCCGTGTGCTGCCGGTAGGTTTCCTCGCGCACGGGATTCCGGGTTGCATGAAGCTGGTTCCATCTGGAACGGATCTCAGCCCAGCGGGTGGACGTCCCCCAACTATGCGCAGCCTTCACGTCTGCCTGTTCGACAGCTTCAAGGGCCTTGGTTACTCTCGGCGCCGTTTCCGCGGCCGTGTCCCGGAAGGATAGGTCCCCGGATAAGAGCGCGTGTGTCGCGTCGCGATGTGCTCCCAGTGCGTCGGTGAACTGGCGGATCGCTGCGACATATTCGAACCCGGCCCGTTCCTGCTCTGCCTGATGAACCTCGAGATTGCTGGACTCGAAGAAGAAGTAGATCAGAGGGGCAGCCGGCAGCGACATGATCAGAATGACCAGGGACAGTTTCTGCCAGATGGTCAGGGAAGGGAACTTCATGCCGGATTCCCGGTCCCCTCGCGGTCTTCCTCGACGCAACCGGTTTCGGACAGCAACTGGTCTACGGCGATCAGTGCGTATCCCGAATGACGAGGTTCCGGTGGCGTGGTGATTCCGGATAGCACCGTCGCGAGTGGATGTTCCGGACCTGCTGCGGTGGCGGAATCCGGGTCCAGGTTGACGATGCCGTCGAGAGAGTCGAATGTGAAAGCGGCTTGCGCGGTCCCGTCGGAGGACCGCAGCGTCACGATCCGAAGCGCCGCCGGAGCCTGCGGCTCGCTTTCGCCGGCCAGACGGTGCAGATCCACGATCGGAAGGACTTCGCCCCGCAGGTGAAACACTCCGCGGATATGGGATGGCAGTCCGGGAACGAAGGTGGTGAGCGGATAGCGGCCGGCCTCAACGACCGATTCCACCGGGAGCGCGAACTGTCTCGTCCCCAGGCTGACCGCCAGGAACTTTGCGGTCGTGACCGGCTTCGGCTTCTTATTGGACTGGGCTCCATCGTAGGTTTGCAGAAGGCTCGACAGAAGCGCGTCGATCGCCATCGAGGGATCTTCCGGCAGCGCATCCGCCAATTCGTCCGAAATCTGCCGTGCGGCTTCGTTACCCGGCTCGCGGGTTGGGGACAGACCCTCCAATGGCGGTTCGCCGGTGCGGGTGTCCCAGGCGCGGAGCAGGTCGTCGAGCAAATTGGGCAGCACGGGCGTGTCCTAGTTCTCCGGGGCACGCCGGGACCCTGTTGTGTCTGGTCCGCGGCCTCCCCGTAGTTCATCGTTCGACAGAACGGAGCGGATTGCCGCAGACCCAGCCTGCTTAGGGGGACCTGAGAAATACCTGAGGCTCGTCTAGGAGTTGCTCTTAGTTCGGGCCACCGCGCAGGTTCAGTCCCGCGGGAAGCCCGGCTGTGCTTTGACTTCTTCGATCTGTTTGATATGGCGCTGGTTGTGCCAGGGAATGTACAGCAGCCACTGATAAGCGTTGAGGGTATTAAACACCGGGAAGGGATGTTCGGATGTGTAGGCCTTGAGCGGCTTGTCCGCCTGTTCAGCAAATGCGATCGATTTGGCGCGGAGTTCTTTGAATTTTGCCAGCACCTCTTCGCGCGGCATCTTGCCTTCAGGCCGGATCTCGAACGGCGCCTGCGCGCGTCCCTGGCGGGTCGGCATGATTTTCTCGAGGAACTCCGTCTTGCCGCTGGTCTTCTTTTCCCAGTCAGGATTCGGCTGGCTGTTGAGTGCTTCCTCGGCCTTCTTGAAGAGCAGGACTTCCGACCGCATGATGTGCTCGACGACGAGGCCGACGCTCCAGCGCTCGGGCGCCGGCTGCCAGGTCCATTGGGCGGGCGTGAGTCCTTCGATGGATTTGTACAGTTGGTCGCGCGAGTCGTTGAGGAGGCTCAAAAGTTTGGCGCGCTCAGCGGCGGATAGAGCCGGATCCGACGACTGGGCAAGCGTACACGTGAGCAGGAGTGGCAAGGCGAGCATGGTGTCCGTTGTAACATAGGCGTTTATGGGCGGCCACCCCAAGGGACTCTCGACACTCTTCTTCACGGAGATGTGGGAACGCTTCAGCTACTACGGTACGCGGGCGTTTCTCATCCTCTACATGACCACCGCCGTAGCAGCCGGCGGACTCGGATTCGACACCGCGCAGGCGGCCACGATCTACGGCGCGTACACGAGTTCCGCGTATTTTGCGACTCTTCCGGGTGGTTGGATCGCCGACAATCTGCTGGGCGCCCGGAGGTCGGTGCTCGTCGGCGGCGTCTGCATTGCGCTGGGGAACCTGCTGCTGTTCCTGGGGTCGTTGCCATTGTTCTATGCGGGATTGTGCACCGTCGTTGTCGGCACAGGATTGTTGAAGTCCAACGCGGCGACCATCGTCGGACAGTTGTACGAGCCGGGCGACAGCCGCCGCGATGCGGGATTCTCGATCTTCTACATGGGCATCAATCTCGGCGCGACGATCTCGCCTTTGATCTGCGGCTATGTGGCGCAACGAGTCGGATTCCGGCTGGCGTTCATTTTTGCGGTGGTCGGCATGGCGAGCGGCGTGTTGCAGTTTGCGTTGGGGAAGAAGCGGCTCGGTGGAGCCGGCGAGTTGCAGCCGAAGCGAACGGCGGCGGAGA
>CAZVKC010000046.1:0-13284 GCA_964627455.1 uncultured Solibacteraceae bacterium
GCTTTCATTGTGCGTAAATAGAGAAATCATGACCATCTACGAGGAACTCGGCGTCCGCACGATCATCAACGCGAAAGGACCATCGACCCGTGTGTCGGGCGGGTTCCTGAGCGCTGAAGTCGCGGCCGCGATGCAGAGCGCCGGCGAACACTGCGTCGATATGGCGGAACTGCAGGCAGCGGCCAGTGGGATCCTCAGCGCGGTGACGGGAGCCGAAGCCGGCATCGTGACCTCCGGCGCCGCGGCTGGCCTGTTGTTGGGTACAGCGGCGTGCATCGCAGGCCTGGATCCGGCGAAGATGGCGCGCCTGCCGGATACCAGCGGGCTCAAGAACGAAGTCGTGATGGCGCGCAGCCAGCGGAATTTCTACGACCACGCGGTGCGGGCGGCGGGCGTGCGCATCGTGGACGTCGGTCTGCCGGATCGCTTTGCGGGTGCGGGAGTCCGCGACGCCGAGGCCTGGGAGTTCGCGTCGGCGATCACGGATCGCACTGCGGCGGTTCTCTATGTCGCGAACCGTAATTCGCAGCCATCGCTCGAAACGATCGTGCGCGTGGCGCATGAGGCGGGCGTTCCGGTTTTGGTCGATGCCGCCGCACAATTGCCTCCGGCGTCCAATCTGCGGGAATTCATCAGTGCCGGCGCGGATCTCGTCTGCTTCTCGGGCGGCAAGGCAATTGGCGGACCGCAAGGATCCGGTATTCTGTGTGGTTCGCGCGATCTCATCATGTCCGCGCTGCTGCAGAATCTCGATCTCGACATCGAGTGGGAACAATGGAATCCTCCGGTGAGCCTCATCGATAAGCACCGGTTGCCGGGCCTGCCGCCGCATGGCATCGGCCGCAGTTGCAAGGTCGGCAAGGAAACGATCGTGGGATTGCTGGTCGCGCTACGGAGATTCGTTGCCGAATCCGACGCGATGCGACAGGCGCGCTGGCGGGCGCTGCTCGAGGACCTGCAGCAGCGGATCGGCGGCGCGGGTGAGATCCGCGAAGGTCACGTCCCGATGTTGCTGGTACGCGTGCCCGATGCGCGCGGCGCGGTGCTGACGCTGCAGAACGGCGCGCCTTCCGTGCAGGTGGATCCGTCGAGGATTTCCGACGGCTGTATCGGAGTGCATCCGGGTTGCTTGCAGCCGGATGATTTAGAGGCGCTGGCGAGACGGCTTCAAGAGACCCTTGCCTGAGCGTTTCCAGTACTTCCGGACTGGTACTCCGCGGGGTGTTCTACGTACCTCGGGGAGTGATCTTAGGTTCAACTTGTGCATTTAAGTGGCCCCTTCTGCCGTATTCCTCCTATGGCCGACTCCACCTACAATCAGAGTCGGGGAGCATCCTATGAAAGCTTCAAGAGGACTGATCATCAGCGACAACACCAACTTGGTCTTCGAGTTGGAGGATCTGCTTCTGGAACTTCGTCCGTCGCTTTGCATGAAGCAGATCTCGACGCGAATGGATGATCAGTCGCTGCATCTGGCTGCCGTTTCCTTCGCCCCCTCGATCGCGTTTGTCGATTTGACGGATCTTTCGCGTGGAACGGATATCGCTGCTCGTCTGGAGGCGTCCGCCCCACACATCTATATGGTCGGAATGGATCGTGAGATCAAGCCCGAGGCGCTTCTCCGTGCGTTGCGGGTGGGGATCCGCGATGTGGTGGAGTACCCCTTCACCGGTTCACGTCTGGCTGAGGCGCTCGAGCATGGACTGGCTGCATTGGAGGACGCCAAGCAGCAGGCAGACCAGGAGCAGATGATCCTGAGTTTCCTGCCGGCCAAGGTTGGATCCGGGGCATCTACGGTGGCGCTTAACACGGCCTATGCGATTGCGAGGACTGGCAAAGCCCGCACTGCGCTGATGGACCTTGATTTTGACGCGGGTATCATCGACTTCATGCTGCGTCTGCCCGAAGATCATGGTTTGTTGGATATCGTCGAGTTTGAAACCAGGATTGACGACTCGATCTGGTCGCGCTTCGTGAGCCGTCTTGGCGATCTGGATGTGCTTCGGGCCGGGACGTCGGAGTCGACCAAGAAGCTCACCCCGGCAACGATGGAGCGAATCCTTGGTTTCGCGCGGGGCAGGTATGCAGCCATCTGTGTCGATTTGCCGGGCGTGATCTCCGAAGCCGCCGGAACCGTACTCGAAAACTCTGATCACATCTTCCTGGTTTGTACGGCGGAACTCCCGTCGATTCATCTCGCCAAGCGCCGGCTGGACAAGTTGCGCGAAATGAAACTGGAAGGCAGGGTCCGAGTCGTGTACAACCGTTGCCGCCCGGGCGCATCGTTGTCGAAATCGGAACTGGAAGATCTGTTGGGCGACCGTGTGTTCGTGACGATCGATAACGACTATGCTGCGGTACAGACGGCGCTGATGAACGGCGAGGCGCTGGATCGCACTACGGCCATCGGGCGCGCTTTCGCGGGCTTGGCGGCAACATTGGCAGGTGACGACCCAGCGGCTGCAAAAGCGGATCCGGCCACTCGCGAACAAGGTGTTTGGAGTAAGTTCGTTCGCTTCTTCCTTCCTGCGCCGAAACCAGCCGGCGTGCCGGCCGCGCCGACCCGTCTGATGCTGGCCGCTCCGCCGCAACAGGAACCGGGACCGGCTGGACAGTTGTGCCTGCCGGCGCCATCGGAGCCTCCAACGGCGATCCACAAGAATGGGATCTGGATTGCTGCGACCGAGCCGGTACGCGCTGCCTCGGATGTGACGATTGAGTACGTGCCCGTGGCCAACAGCGGCGATCTACAGCGGTTGGGTGTCGAATTGGCCCGCCGGACTCCCGGCCGGAAACGGCATTCCCGAAAGAAAAGCCGGAAGCCCCAGGCGTTGCCTCAGGATCACGGCGTGATCATCGGTTAGGTTCTGGCTTCGTTTTGGACTTCGGCCCCTTGCCGGGCAGGGCAGCGGGGTTTTCGTGGACGCGTTCCTGGAACTTGCCTTTCATCCCCGCGGCCAGCGACACGGCTGCTTCGCCGTACTTGTCTCGAAGCGTGTCCGCGGCCTTGAGAGCCTTGTTCCAGCGATCGCTGCGTCCGGCTTCGATCAGATTCAACTGGCCTTCGGTTTCCTCAAATCCGCCGGCATACACGCCGAGGAGGCGAATCGGGCTGCCTTTCTTCCAGGACTGCAGGAACAGAGTTCGCGCCGTTTCGAGAATTTCGGTGTCGATCTGCGTGGCGTGATCGAGAGTCCGGGCTCGCGTGAAGGTGGTGAAGTCCGAGTAGCGGAACTTGATGTGAATGCTGCGGGCGAAGAAGTTGTGTTCGCGCAGGCGGCGGCCGACCATTTCCGATAAGCGCGCGAGCGTCGATTCGAGCACCTGCGGATCCGCTGTGTCCTCGTTGAACGTCCGTTCGTGGCTGATGGACTTGGCTCCGATGTGGTCGCCGATTTCGACTCCGTCGCCGCGGTCGAACCAGCCTCCGGAGTCGAGTCCACGAGACTTGCCGGCCAGCGCGAGTCCCCATTTGCCGAAGCGTTTTTCGAGAAAGGCGTCGTCGAGTTGCGCGAGATCGCCGACCTTGCGGATCCCGCAGGCGTGCAGGTTCTTCTCGGTGACTTTGCCGACGCCGGGGATTTTGCGGACATCGAGCGGCGCCAGGAAGTCGGCTTCCGCGCCGGGTTGGATCCACAGGATGCCGTTCGGCTTCGCCTGATCCGACGCGACCTTCGATACGAGCTTCGATTGCGACACGCCGATCGAGCAGTTCAGCCGCGTTTCGCGCTTGATTGTTTCGTGGAGTTTATGCGCGGTCTCAAATGGATTGCCGTGCAGCCGTTCTGTGCCGGTGAGGTCGAGGTAGGCTTCGTCGATCGAAGCCATTTCCACCTGCGGCGTGAACGTGTGCAGGACTTCGAAGACCTGTTGCGAACACTCGCGGTAGCGTTCGGGATGACCGGGGACGAAGATCGCCTCGGGGCATTTCTGATACGCGGTGCGCAGGGGCATCGCGGAATGTACGCCGAATTTGCGGGCTGCGTAGGATGCGGCGGAGACCACGCCACGCTGGTTGGCGTGGCCTCCGACCACTACAGGTTTGCCCTTGAGGGATGGATCGAACAGTTCCTCGACGGAGACGAAGAAGGCGTCCATGTCGAGATGAAAAATGGTCCTGTGTGACTGCTGGGCCATTCGAGGCTCCCGAAAACCGCCTTCGCGCTAAGCCGTGGGGAGAGAAACGAAGAGCGTTAGCCCGCGGACTGCTCGCCGCCGGCGCCAGGACCCGCGCCGTCGGGATTCACCAGATCCTTCAACTCCTTGCTGGGCTTGAAGTAGGGAATCCGCTTGGCGGGCACTTCGACCTTGGCTCCGGTCTTGGGGTTGCGGCCGATGCGCGGCTGGCGCTTACGCGTGCGGAAGCTGCCGAAGCCGCGGATCTCGATCTTGTCACCGGTGCGCAAAGAGCGAACGATACTGTCGAAAATCGCTTCGACGATGACTTCGGAATCCTTTCTCGTCATCTCGACCACACGGGAAACTTCTTCGATCAGTTCAGCCTTCGTCATGACTTTCGGCTATCGTCCTTTCCTTTTTGCATCGCTTGTTCCATATCCTGAGTCGCAGCGGAGGCGCGGCGCTGGTAGTCCTGCAGCCTTGATTTTTCCTGTTCTTCCTTCGCTCCGCGCAGACTCAATCCAATCTTCTTGTCGCCCTCGCTCATCTTGATGATCTTGAAATGCAGTTCATCGCCGAGCGGGATGGCAGGTTCGTCGGGGCGGCGTTCGTTCGCGTCCGGAACCTCCGAGCGGTGGCAGAGGCCTTCCACTCCGGGGGCGAGTTCGACAAAGACGCCGAAGCTGGCGGCTCTGCACACTCTTCCGAAAACGACGTCCCCTACACTATGATCGCGGAAAAAGAGTTCCCATGCATCCGGCTGCAACTGTTTGACGCCCAGCGAGAGGCGGCGGTTGGTCGAGTCGATGCGCAGGATCACCGCCTGGATGATCTGCCCCTTCTTGAGGATTTCCGAGGGATGCTTGATCCGCTTGGTCCAGGAAAGGTCGGAGACGTGCACGAGGCCGTCGACGCCTTCCTCGATTTCGACAAACGCGCCGAAGTCGGAGAGCTTGCGGATGCGGCCCTCGACGACAGATCCGACACTGTAGCGGTCGCCGACCGTGGTCCACGGATCGGCTTCCAGTTGCTTGATGCCGAGCGAAATGCGGCGGTCGCGCGGCTTGGCTTCGAGCACCACGGCTTCCACCTGATCGCCGGCTTTGACGACCTTGGAAGGATGCTTCATGCGCCGGCTCCAGGTCATTTCGGAGATGTGGATGAGGCCTTCGACGCCGGGTTCGAGTTCCACGAAGGCGCCGTAATCGGTGATGCTGACAATGCGGCCGAAGACACGCGCGCCCGAAGGATAGCGCTCATGGATGCTTTCCCACGGATCCGGGTTGAGTTGCTTGAGGCCGAGCGAGATGCGCTCTTTCTCGCGGTCGAACTTGAGGACCTTGACCGAGATCTGGTCGCCGGGCGTGAGTAGTTCGGACGGATGATTGACGCGGCCGTACGACATGTCGCTGACGTGCAGCAGGCCGTCGATGCCGCCCAGGTCGATGAAAGCGCCGTATTCGGTGAGTGTTTTGACTGTGCCGGTCGCGATGGCGCCCTCGGCCAGACCTTCGAGCACCGCGGATTTACGGGATACGGCGTCCTCTTCGACGACGGCTTTGCGCGAAACGACAATATTGCCGCGGCGGCGGTTCAGCTTGAGAATCTTGACCGGGATGTCCTGGCCGACCCAGGCGTCGAGGTTGTGCACCGGACGCACGTCCACCTGCGAGCCCGGCATGAAGGCGAGCGCGCCGACGTCGACCGTGAGTCCGCCTTTGGTGCGGCCGGTCACGCGGCCGGAAACAATGAGGGCTTCGCGATGTGCGCGTTCGAGATTGTCCCAGGAACGAAGGCGGTTTGCCTTGTCATAGGACAGAACGACATAGCCTTCGGGATGATCGCCCTTGTCGACCGCGACGTTGATGATGTCGCCGCGCTTGACCGAGCAGGTTCCGTCTGGCAGCATCAACTGCTGCACGGGAACGGCGCCTTCCATCTTGTAGCCGATATCGACGATCACGTCTTTTGACGTGACGCTCAGCACGGTTCCCTGCAGGATCTCGCCCGTGGCGGGAGGCTCGAGATGACCGTAGTCATCAATCATGTGGCCGTAGTCTTCCTCGCCCATCGCGGCGAGAAAGTCTGCGTCCTCCTGAGCCTGCAGTTGCTGCTCGAGCAGGAGTTGCTCGTCCGTTGCGTCCGTGTCTAGAGGCCGCGGTGGCAGCGGCGCCCCTGGAACGCCCGGATGCCTCGTATCTGCGGTCGTAGTCTCTGTTGATTGGCGATTCTGTTCATCTGGTGTGCCGGCCATCACCTTGGAACTCCCTTCCCACGCTTTACCAAAAGCTGGGCCAACTGTCTGCCGGATCATGAGGGGTATAAAGCCGCCAGGGGCTTGGATTCCACGCGGAAACCGATTCGAACTCTCAATAGCCCGGCAAAACCGGACCGACCCGCTCACTATCAATCGACAAACCGTTGATAGATCAGTACTTCAGCATTATGACGAAGCTGGATGCCGAAGTCAACCGGAGTCGTGGCGCCGAAAAAGTCAGGCGGCGGCTTCCTGGCGGGTCGCGGAGGGTTCGGCGAAAGGCGCGCGGAAGACCTCGAAGTCGGACCGTTTTCTGCCGTCCTGGCGTTCGACAACGAGGGTGTCGCTGATCCAGCGGGAACGCCAAGCGAGCCGTGCGAGGTGGGTGTAGGGAATCTCGACAATCCGGTAGCGGAACCAGCGGCGGGCGATAAACACGAGACGCTGGTCGTCCGCCGCTGCGGGAATCAGGTAGCCGATGGAGTTCTTGAGGCCGTCGGCGCTGGTGGTTGCGGCGCAGCGGATGCCGGCTGTGCCGGGGATGTTGCGGCGCCGGAGCGCGTCGAGGATCGCGGGCGGCAGCGGCTGCAGGTGACCGGCGAATTCCCGGGGGAAGATCGCGGGCAGGGAAGCCAAAGGATTCACCGGCTGCGATGTCCCGCCCATCCAGCGGGCGAAGGCGGATCCGATGGCGGCGAATTCCACGCGGATCGCGCGAAAGATCTTAGGCGACAGCCACCACGTGACGGCGGCAAAAAACAAAACGAAGCCAATGGTCAGCGCGGGGTAGCGGAAAGTGAACCACGTCGCGATGGGTACGAAGACGTCGCCGGCGAGGCTCAGCGCGAGATTGGAAAAGGGTTCGGGACTGTGGTTCACGGCGAGGCGCGTAGCGGCTTTGGCCGAATGACCGGTGAGCGCGACGCCACCGCACAGGATCATCAGCATGATCCGCAACGCGGGATCCGCGGTCGAGAACGCACTGGCTCCCAGAAGGGCGGCGCCGATCGGGCGGATGAATGTGTGGATCGAGTCCCAGGCGCTGTCCACCCAAGGGACCTTGTCGGCGACGAACTCGATGAGACAGGCGGCGCCGGCGAAGGCCATCACTCGCCAGTCCGCGAGGACCGACAGGCCGGAAAACGATGTATCGCTGATTTGGAGCCAGTGAAACCGGACCGCTGCGCCGACGGCGAGCACGGTCAGATAGAGGCGCATGCCGGACAGGAATCCGAGTCCGAGAGCAGCGCCCAGTTGCTGGACGATGTCCATGTGTTTTACTTGCCGCGAGAGCCGGCGCCCGAGTCGCCGCGGCCTGAGCCGCCGCCACCCATGTCGCCACGGCCTGCCGCGGGGGCTGCCGGAGCGACCGCGCCGCCGCCACCACCACCGCCGATGGCCGTGCCGCCGCCGGAGAATCCGCCGCCGCTGCCCACGTTGCCGCGTGTCGTGATGCCGTAACCGCGGCCGGAATCATAGAAGGTGTCGTGATTCCAGGTGTTGTAGCCGTTGTTGCCGCCGCGGTTGTAGGCAGAAGCGCCGCCGTATCCACCGTATCCGCCAGCCAGATTGTTGTAGACGTTGTTGATCACAACCGGGCTGTAGAAGCGGTATCCGAACGGGCTGTTGTAGTATCCGCGGAACGGCAGGTAGGTGAACATCCCGAAATACGGGTTGAAATACCAGCCGCCGTAGCCCCACGGCACGCCGCTCGTGTAGACGGAGCGGGCTCCCGAGAAGCTCGCGACCGAAAGGGGTTCGGCGCGGCGGGCGGCCCAGCGATAGAAGGAATCGCCAACCTTGCTGTCGAACTTCGAGGCCACGAGCAGGCTGCCCAACTGAGTCAGCTTTCCCTTCTTGAGGAGCATCGTCTGGCCGTTTCCGGCGATCTGCCATTCGCCTTCATAGACCTTGGCTGTGCCCGATTCGGTGTCGAGGCGGTAGAGCCCGGCTTTGCGGACGGCGAGCGTGAAGTCCCCGTAGGTGAGCGCGACCGAGTTGTCCTGCAGGAGTTCGGCGCATTCGAGCAGCACGGAACCCTGGATGACCTGGATCCTGGTGTCCGACAGGCGGTTTTCGGTCATCACCAGTTTGGAGTTTTCCGACACGCGCAGGAACACACCGGGAGTGAGGAGGATTTCCGCGCGGCCTTCGCCCGTGGTGAGGTCCTGTCCTTTTTGCCATTCGGCGAACTTGCCGTTTTTGACCTCAATGGCCTTGCCGCCGGCGAGGACATCACCCTCGTAGTAGTTGATCACGCCGGACTTTGCCGAAATGATCGACTGCGCCCAAGTCATTGAAGTTGTAGCGGCTGCGAGCGCAATCACCAAACTGGTTTTGTTGAAGTTCATGGCTAAGGACACACTCCCTTCTGTATCGTGGCCGCTTTGTTGACGGGTGTCAAGGGCGCCTGGTTTCAGAAAAACCGTAGGATGTTGAACAATTTCGACACGATTCGCGCATGTGGTGCAGGAGGCTGTTTCGGAAATGCCCACTTTGCGGCTCACAGATGGTTCGAAGGTTTTCGCTACGGGACGTGGATTCGGGGTCCAAGCCGGGGAACGGCTGGTGTTTCGGTTTACGGCCGATTCGCCGAAACAATTGGAGTCGATGAACTTTACGACGACCGGGCCGAAGTCGAAGATTCTGGGGGTGTACAACGTCAGCCCCTTCATTCGGGATGTCGAGGTTGACACCAGCCTTGCGGAGCCCTACGAATTGTTCATCGAACGCGAAACCGATTCCCCGATGCCACAAACCGTGTTTGGCCCGCTGCGAATCGTGCCTCGCCGGCTGTTTATCGAAGTTTCGGCGGAAGGCCAGATGGACCCGAACGCTTGCTGGGCAGCGTCAATCGCCTGGTGGAGCAATGCCATGCGCGACCGCCCGACTCTGAACCAGCAGGATCTTCTGATGCGTTTTGCGGGCATGTGGAACAGCGACGGCACAATCAACATCGACAAGTTCGAGAAGGGCGTCAAGGAGTCGTCCGACCTTCGCATGACGACCAAGCGGATCAACCCGTCGTCTTTGAAAAGTGTTTTGGGCTGTTGGCCGATCATCGTCGGGTTCCGGGCGCCGGGCGGGTTTGGCCACATGAACGTGCTGTACGGATGGGGTGCGGGAGGCAAGGTCAAGGCGATGGATCCCTGGTTTCCGGACCCTGGCCCGAACGGTCTCGGGACCGACAACGGCTTCATGTATCTCCTCAATCCGAACTTCAAGTTCAGCGGTCAATTGATGACGCAAGAGGCGAAGTACTGGGAGAAGGCTGCGCCCGGGCAGTCACAGCTATTGATTGCGTATCCACAGGAATACCTGGATAAACTGGAAGTTTGAAGCCTCTCGTTCGAAACGGACACCTGCAAACCCTGCTCGGCAACTTCTGGAGCCGCCCGGTAACGGAGGACCGCTATCCTCTGACACGGCGTTTGTACCGGACTGAGCCGGACGTGCAGGTTGCCGTAGACGAACAACTGCTGCCGGATCCTCTGGCGCACGCGGTGCTGGTGCACGGCCTGGAGGGTTCCAGCCAGTCTGGATACATCCGGTCGCTGTCGCGGGACCTGCTGGAAGCGAACATTTCGGTCCACCGGTTCAACATGCGGAGTTGCGGCGGCACCGAGCATCTCGCGCCCAACAACTACCATGCCGGGCAGACGTCCGACTTGCGGCACGTGATCGGCGAGATCAAGGAATCCAGCCGGAAACCTGTGCTGCTGATCGGGTACTCGCTGGGCGGCAACGCGAGCCTGAAGCTTGCGGGGGAGCTGAATGGCGAGGGTCCACGGAAGCTCGACGGAGTGTGCGCTGTGTCGACGCCGATTGATCTCGAGGCATGCGCCGACCAGTTGAACCGGCCGTCGAACTTCATTTACCAGCAGCGTTTTCTGATTGCCTTGAAAGCGCGGGTGAAGCGCCGGCATCTGCAGCAGCCGGAACGCTATGACGTCCGGATGCTGCCGCAGGTGAAGTCCATCTGGGACTTCGATGAACTGTACACCTCGAAGCTGTTCGGATTCGGAACGGCACGGAATTATTTCCGCACGCAGTCTTCCGGGCAGTTCCTGCCGGGGATTCAGGTTCCCTGCCTGCTGATGCAGGCGATGGATGATCCGATGATTCCGTACGGCGTGTACCAGGCGGCGCTGCCCGCCATCGAGGCAAACCGGAACATCCGGTATGTCCCGTTCGAGACCGGCGGACACGTGGGATTCGTGTCCAAAGTGACGCCGCGGTTCTGGATCGACCCGATCATTACGCGCTGGGCCGTCGAAACCGGGAACAAGTCGAGATAAAAGTTCGTCTGCATGTAATAGGCCGGTGGAAAGTCCGTCCTTATACATAGCGTGCAACATCCAACTACAGCTTCTTTTGCCGAATCCGCGAAGTTGGCGGTGGATTCGCTGCGGGGCAGCAAGCTGCGCAGTTTCCTGACTTTGTTGGGCGTGATTCTGGCTACGACCACGCTGATTGCCGTGATGAGCGTGATCCACGGCATGGACATTTATATTGCCGAGACCGTTTCAGACATGGGCGCCGATGGGTTCCGTGTGGTGCGCATGGCGTTTCTGGGCGACTGGGATCCGAAGCGATTCCTGGAATTGCAGCGCAAGAACCCGCAATTGAACGAGGAAGAGTTCAAATTCCTGAAGGCGAATGTGACGCTGTGCCGCGAGATCGGCATGATGTCGGACCGCCAAGGCAAGATTGCGTATGAGGGCGATTCCATCGAAGGGATCAGCATCCAGGGAAGCACGGCCAACTACGGAATCCTGACCAATACCCAGCCGGCGTTCGGGCGATTGTTCACCGAAGTCGACGACAGCAAGCATCTGCCCGTGGCGGTGATTGGCTGGGATATCAAAGATCGCTTCTTTCCGACCGTGGATCCGGTGGGCAAGCACGTCTCGGTCGATGGCCGGCCGTATGAGGTGATCGGAGTCGCAAAGGCGAAGGGCTCGGTGTTCGGGCAGTCGCAGGATACGTTCGTAGCCGTTCCGATTCAGACCTATTTCAAGGCATATGGCGCGCGGCGGGGACTCGAATATATGGGCCTGGCGCGCGACCAGGGTTTCCTCGTGCGGGCGCAGGAAGAGGTCCGGACGCTGCTGCGCAGCTACCGGCATCTGGGTCCCAAGCAGGATGACAGCTTCATGGTGCTCAATTCGGATTCGCTGGTGAGCGCGTGGGGACGTTTGACGGGCGCGATTGCGGCCACTGCGGTGGCGGTCGTATCTGTCTTCATGGTGGTTGGCGGCGTTGTGATCATGAACATCATGCTGGCGGTGGTGACGGAGCGGACGCGCGAGATCGGGATCCGCAAGTCGGTCGGCGCGCGGCGGCAGGACATTCTGAATCAGTTTCTGGTGGAGTCCTCGATGTTGTCGGGGATTGGCGGGTTGATCGGCGTGATCATCTCGTGGGCGATTGCGATCACCGTGCGCAATACGACGGCGGTGCCGATGCAGTTGCCGTTCTATGCCGTGTTTCTCGGGGTCGGACTGTCTCTGATCACCGGGCTGTTCTTCGGCATCTATCCGGCGCAGCGGGCGGCGAAACTGGATCCGATCGAAGCATTGCGGGCGGAGTCCTAACGAGTCATGAAAGCTCTACTTTCCGTTATTCAATTGGCGCTGACGACGCTACGCGAGAACAAGCTGAGGTCCTTTTTGACGGTGCTCGGCGTGATTATCGGCACGGGCACGATTATTGGCGTTGGTTCGATTCTGACGGGTTTCGACGGAGCGGTGACCGGCGTGTTGCGGAGCTTTGGCACGAACACGCTCATTGTTTTCAAATTTCAAATGGGTCCCCGCTTCGGAAACCTGACGCCGGAAGAGAGGCAGCGCCGGCCGCTGACGCTCGAAAACGCGCAGGCGCTCATTGATCGCGCGACGACGATCGAACGGGTGAGTCCGTATTTGTTCCCGCCCTGGAATGGCACGATCAACAAGGTCCGCTATAAGGGCAACGACATGTATCAGGTGCAACTGGGCGGCACGGACGAGTCGTATGCGATGGGCGGACAGGCGGAAATGAAATCCGGGCGTTTCTTTACCGATGGCGAGAATCAGCATCGCGTTCCGGTTGTGGTGATCGGCGAGGACGTGTACAAGGCGCTCTTTTCGACCGAGGAGGCCGTTGGCAAGTCGATCGATCTCAACGGGCATCAGTTCACGGTGGTCGGCGTGATGAGCCGTCCGGCGAATTCGTTCCCGGGTAGTCAGGACAAACGTGTGCTGCTGCCGTATTTCACGATGAAGAAGCTGTTCCCTGCGGCGAAAGAGAACATGCTGGTGGTGGTCGCAAAGGACGGGCAGTTCCTGGCGGCGCAGGATGAAGTTCGCGCGATTTTGCGGCAGGAACGGCGCGTTTCCTTGTCGGCCCCCGACAACTTCGTGATTTCGACGTCGGAACAAATGGTCGAGGACTTTCGCAAGATCACTTCGCTGACGGCGCTGGTGATGATCGTATTGTCTTCGATCGGGCTGCTCGTCGGAGGTATCGGCGTGATGAACATCATGCTGGTGAGCGTGACGGAACGTACCCGCGAGATCGGCACGCGCAAGGCGATCGGCGCCAAGCGGATGGACATCGTGGCGCAGTTCCTCACCGAGGCGGTGGTTTTGACGGGACTCGGCGGCATCTGCGGCATGACGCTGGGCTGGATGATTTCGATGGTGGTTCGCATGGTGATGCCCGATCTGCCGACGATGGTTCCGATGTGGGCGGCCGTTCTGGGTGTTGTCGTGTCGGTCGGCGTGGGCCTGTTTTTCGGCATCTGGCCGGCGAACAAGGCGGCCCGTTTAGATCCGGTAGTTGCTTTGCGTTACGAATAGAACTCGTGCGATAGCATGAGTAGCTATGCAGCGTGACACCGCTCCGGTGCGCCCGGGCGAAGAGTT
>CAZVKC010000046.1:13384-14959 GCA_964627455.1 uncultured Solibacteraceae bacterium
CATTTCCGGCAGGCGCCGAAACCCGAACTCGTGTGCGAGGATCCTGCTGTGCTGGGCGCCGTTTTCTTTCTGATGGAGCGGCGGCGCGGGATCATCCTGCGCAACGAAATCCCGGCGTCGATTACGAACCAGGATCGTTATGCCGAACGGATCAGCGAGACGTTCCTCGATTGCATGGCGCAGATGCATTCGGTGGATATCGTCGAACATGGGCTGATCTCGCTGGGCAAGCCGGAGGGCTTTGTCGAACGGCAGGTGAAGGGCTGGGCCGATCGCTGGGGTCGCGCGCGCACGGAGGAAACTCCTGAAATGGATCGCGTGATTGCGTGGCTTGTCGCGAACATTCCGGTCTCGACGCACGCGACGCTGGTCCACAACGATTACAAGCTCGACAACATCATGCTGCCCGAGGATTCGATCGATCGCGTCGAAGCCGTGCTCGACTGGGAGATGACGACGGTCGGGGATCCGATGATCGACGTGGGGCTCACGCTCTGTTACTGGACTCACGCGGCGTCGCCGGAGATCGCGGGCGGCGGAGTTCCGGGATTCACCGCGCAGCCGGGCTGGCATTCCCGGGACCAGTTTCTGCAGTCGTACGCGACGAAGACCGGGCGCGACTTGAATGCGATCGGCTTCCACGAGACGCTCGGCGTCTTTAAGCTTGCTGTTATCCTGCAACAGATCTACTTCCGCTTCTGGCGCGGGCAGACGCAGGACCAGCGGTTCGCGAACTTCCATCAACGGGTTCGCGCGCTGACCCGCAAGGCAGTGGAACTGATCGACCAACAATAACCGGCATGAATTTGACTTTGATACGGCATGGGCAGGCCGGAACACGCCTCGCCTATGACGTTTTGTCCGAGACCGGACGGCTGCAGGCCTCGTTGCTGGGGCGTTATCTGCACGCGTCGGGCGCGCGGTTTGACCGCTGGACCTCCGGCCATTTGCAGCGCCAGCGCGAGACCGCGAGCCTTGCCGCTTCGGAGCTTTCGCATGGGGTGTCGCCTTCGATCGTGGCCGACGACATCTGGAATGAGTTCGACCTCGACCGCGTGTACAACGGCATCGCGCCCAGGCTTGCGGCGGTGCATCCGGAGTTCCGCGCACACTGGGAAGAGGTGCAGGCGCAGGTCGAGCAGTTCGGGGATCAGGCAAACGCGGCGGTGAACCGGCGCTGGAGCCCGGCCGACGAAATGGTGGTGCGGGCGTGGGTCCGCGGAGAGATCGAGTTCGACGGCGAATCGTGGGCGGATTTTCGCGCGCGGATCCGGCGGGCGCTGGCGTCTGTGCTCGAAAGCGGCGCCGAATCGGCTGTCGTCTTCACGTCGGCGACGCCGACGGCGATTTCGGTGGGTGAGGCGCTGGGACTCGAGGCTCCGGATATCTTCCAGCTTGCCGGGGCGCTGATGAACGCGTCGTTCACGGAACTGCGCTGGCGCAACGGTAAGTGGCGCCTGTTTAGCTTCAACAATGTGCCTCACCTGGATGACCGCGAGTTGCGGACCCACCGGTAGGACATATGATGTAGCCATGGCCCGAAGGATCACATCCGCATTGTTGGCTGCCGGCCTT
>CAZVKC010000046.1:15059-21500 GCA_964627455.1 uncultured Solibacteraceae bacterium
GACACGGTGTTTCCGCAGTCGACGCCGCTGAAAGTGGTTCGCGACGGACAGACGCTGCGATGTCCGGGGATCGGCGACAATACCGGAAATCTGATCGCGCAACTCGAGATGTTCCGCGCGCTGGATGAGGCGGGGATCCGCACGAAGAGCGATCTCATCTTTCTCGCGACCTCGCAGGAAGAGGTCCGCCTGCAGGGGATGCGGCACTGGCTCAACCAGCAGCCGGTGAAGCCGGACATGGTTGTGGCGGTGGACATCCCGCTGGGGATGGTGTGGTTTGGAGCGCTGCGGCTGGCGGCGATCCAGTTCGTGTACACATCGCCGGGCGCGCATACGCTGGTGAGCCGCGGCGAGGCGAGTCCCGTGCGCGCGGTGGCGCGGGCGGTACAGAGCATTTACGAGATCCCGCTGCCGGAACCGGATCCCTCGCTGGGGCCGATGAAACTTCCTGTGATCAATGTCGGTAAGCTGCAGGGCGGGACGGTTGTGAACGCCATCCCGCGGGAAGCGTCGTTCACCGTGGATCTGCGGTCGATGGATTCGGCGACGCAGGACAAGCTGTATACGCAGGTGGTGAAGGCCGCCAAAGAGGCCGCGGATGCGGAGCGCGTCGGATTTCGTATCGAGAAGCCGGAGGGCGATGATCTCGACTACTCGCACGCGCTCAGCCGCGAGGAGCGGCGGCAGCATCCGATCGTCCAGACCGCAATCGATGTGCAGCGGCACTTGAAGCTGCTGTTTGCGACGGAGCCGCTCGACGTCGGGTCCACGGATGCGAATGTGGGCGTGAGCCTCGGCATTCCCTCGATTTCGGTGGGCGCGATTCGCTCGCGGGATTCGCACATGCTGACCGAATCGGCTGATGCGGCTTCGATCGTGCCCGGTACGCGGTCGCTGCTGTTGCTCGCGGTTTCTCTGGCGGGTTTGGCAGACTGACGGCGTGTCGGTACACTGACGTTAGAACATGCGCTGGATTCTCACTCTCGTGGCCCTCTGTGCGATGCCGGTTTTCGCCCAGGGACTGACCGCACCCTGGGATCTGAAGAAGACGCTCGAATCCCTGCAGACGAACGGCGCAAGGCTGAAGCCGATCATCGAGCAGTTGCAGCCCAAGGACTGGAAGAGCCAGGGCGCTCCGGACGGTTACGATGTCCAGCAGAAGGACGTCCTGCTGCAGATGGACGGCGTGACGACGGTGGCAAAGCGGCTGGCTGCCGATCCCGAGAAGTTGACGCTCGCGCTGGATCTGTTCCTGCGGATCGAGACGTTCGACATCAGCCTGCAGTCGCTGGCGGACGGGGTTCGCACGTACCATAATCCCGCTGTGGCGGAGTTGATGGTGGGAATGCGAAACGAGAACGGGCACGCGCGACAGGCGTTGCGGACCTACATCGTAGAACTGGCCGACTCGAGAGAACAGTTGTTCAAGATCGTCGATCAGGAAGCGCAGAAGTGCCGAAGCCAGAACTTGAGAAAGCGGAATTAAGAACGTCATGGTCCCTGCCAGCAGCACAGAAGTCCCCGCGATGACCTTTTCCTGTAGCATTTGCGCGGAAGCGTCCACTGACATTTGCGTGTTCTGCACGAAAGATTGCTGCTCCAACCACAGGTGCGAACGGTGTTTGCGCTGTAGCGATTGCTGCGACTGTGAAGCACGCAAACGGCACGGCAACGGCGGTGGTTCGCAATAGGCTTTCTCAGATTCCCGGAACGTCTCCGGTAGATCGATCGTCTTCAGAAGCATGCCGCTGCTTGCTGCCTTTTCGGCCGTTGTCGTTTTCGCCGCCGCGGAGCCAGGTTCTCCGGCCCCGAATGTCGACGAGATCGTCCGCAACGCGATTAACCGGGAGATCGGGCATCAACGCAAACTCGCGAACTACACGTGGGAGCAGAAGTCCACGATTCGCTCGCTGAGCAACTCGGCGGAGTTGCGCAAGACCGAGACTCGCGTCACCGAACACTTCAATATCGACGGCACATCGTACCGCAAGGTGATCGAGCGGGACGGGAAACCGTTATCCGCTGCTGACGCGCGCAAAGAGCAGGAGCGGATGGATCGGGAGATCGCGAAGCGGAAGAGCGAGAGCGCGTCGGACCGGCAGAAGCGGATCGACCACGAGCGCAAAGAGCAGGAAGAAGCGATCCGGTTTCGTGAAGAGGTGATGCGGGCTTTTGCTTTCCGGATCGAGGGTGAGGAAAAGGTGAACGCGTTCACCGCGTGGCGCATCGCAGGGGATCCGCGGCCGGACTTCCGGGCGAAGTCGCGCGACGGCAAAATGTTGTCGAAGATCCGCGGACGGATCTGGGTCGATCAGAAGACCGGAGACTGGTTGAAGTTCGACGTGGAGACGCTAGACAAGATCACCTTTGGAGGCTTCCTGGCGAGCGTGGCTCCGGGCGCGACGATCTCCGCACAGCAAATGCGCGTCAACGAGGAACTGTGGCATCCCGAATGGGTGCGCGTGAAGCTGAACGCACGGGCGTTGTGGAAGAAGATCAACGCGGACGTTGAAACGAGTTTCCGCAACTTCCGCAAGTTTCAGGTCGAGTCGCGCATCGTGGATACGGCAGAGATCCAGTAGTCGTCATTACCGCTTGAAGAAACTCGAAGCGGTGTTCTTCCACTTGTCGACTTGCGATGGTTCCGCGCTGGCTGCTTCGGCTACCGGTTGCTTTGCGCCGCACTTGGGACAGAACTTGGTGGCCGCGGGCAGGTCGACGCCGCAGCCGACGCAGGCACTGTTCACGGGTCCACCGCCGGCGACGACCGGACGGCCGCATTCCGGGCAGAACGCCAACTTCGAATTGACGAGGGTGCCGCAGGCGCACTTGATGCGTTCGCCGCCTTCGTGGAGTCCCAGAGCGTCGCGCTTGTAGTTGCCGGCGAGGATCTGCTGGTACTGTTCGCTGGCTGCGAATTCCTTGAGCGCCTTGAGACGCAGCGGAATGAACGGGTGCGTGTTCGACGCCTTCTCGATGATCGAAACCAGCAGCACGAGCTTGTTCACTTCCTTGTGCGCTTCGACCTGTGCAATCGCTTCGTCGATGTTGAGTTCGTCTTCGTAGCCTTTCACCGTGCCTGCGAGTTTGGCCAGCGCGCGGAGGCTCGGGTCGAGGTTCTGGACGCATAACAGCGCGGCGCGGTCGCAGGTGAATTCGGCGCGGCGGTACCACTCCCAGTAGGCGAGCAGCAGCGGGATACGCAGGAGTCCGACGCCAGGGATGGGGACGACGGAAGTGAGGATGTCCCAGTAGCGGATCAGCATGTCGCCCAACTGGCGATACAGGCCGTGTGCGGCCTTGATGTGTCCGATCTCATGGCCGATGACGAAACACAGCTCATCCGGCGTCAGCGTTTCGATCAGCGCACTGTGCAACACGATGCAGGTGCGGCGCTGGCCTGATGTGTAGGCGTTTAAAACGGGATTCGTCGTGATGTAGAGTTCCGGAACGGGGCACGACAGGATCTCGCAACAACGAACGGTCAAAGCGTGCAACGACTGATAACTGTTGGTCGCGCTGGCGCGGATCATCTGCTCGTTGTTGTTGAGGTACGTGATCTGTTCGGTGAAGTTTTCCTGCAGCCAGGTGAGCAGTGGTCCTGCGCCTGGAACGGCTTTCAAGGCAGCGAGCGCTTCTTCGTCGCCCGGGTAAGTGAAGGTTTGGTATGAAATCTCGGGGAAGAGGATTTGGTTTGGTGAATAGACGTTTGCGCCGGAGTGCTTGAGTTGGGCCATTCCTGTACTGTAATCGGTTTCTGCCGGGTCCATCTGAAATTTCAGAGAGGCTCGAACTGCTGTATACTCCAAATAGGTTTCCTGCCCATGAAGCGCCGCGACCTCCTCAACTTCGGACCGTACTCGGTCCTCGTATTCGCCGATCAACTGGCTGCTCAGACTTCGAAGAGTCCGGAATTGACGGACCGCATCCGCAAGGATATGGACCGCGTTTCGCCGCCCCCGGGCGCGGACCGCAAGATGGCTCCGGGCGAGCCGCACATGCGACTGGTCGATCTCAACTGCGACCTTCTCGTTGCCGGCGGCGGCCTTGCCGGGGTGTGCGCCGCGATTTCCGCGGCGCGCGCGGGCGCTAAGGTGATCCTGTTGAACGATCGTTCGCGGCTGGGCGGCAACTCGTCGAGCGAAGTGAAGATGCACGTCGTCGGCGCCAACGCGCACAAAGGCAGGCCGGGCTGGCGTGAAGGCGGGCTGATTGAGGAACTGCGTCTCGAGGATGCGGTGAACAATCCGCACCGCTCGTGGGAACTGTGGGATCTGCTGCTGTACGACAAGGTGATCAGCGAGCCCAACATCACGCTCTTGCTTGAAACGACGCTCTATTCCGCGGAAACGAAGGACAGCACGATTCGCCGCGTGATGGCGCGCTGCGACAAAAGCGAGCACCTGTACCGGATCCAGGCCAAGATCTTCATCGACGCGACCGGCGACTCGAGGGTTGCGCTCGAAGCCGGCGCGGAAATGCGGCACGGTCGCGAGAGCCGGAGCGAGTTCAACGAATCGCTTGCGGTCGATACGCCGGATTCGAAAACGCTCGGATCGAGCATTCTATTCACCTCGCGCCTGTACCCACGCGCCGTTCCGTTCAAGGCGCCGAGTTGGGCCCGTAAGGTGACGGCGGATACGCTGAAGTTCCGCAAGATCACGTCGTGGGAATACGGCTACTGGTGGGTGGAATGGGGCGGTTCCGGCGACATCATCGGCGACAACGAGCGGATCCGCTTTGAACTGCTTTCGATCGTGATGGGCGTGTGGGATTACATCAAGAATTCCGGCGATCATCCTTCGAGCGAGAAGTGGGGCATGGACTGGGTCGGCATGATGCCGGGTAAGCGCGGCAGCCGGCGCCTGGTTGGCGACTACATGGTCACGCAGCATGACCTGGTAGGCGGCGGGCAGTTCGCAGACGCCGTCGCGATCGGCGGCTGGCCCCTCGACGATCACACCGGCATGGACTTCGACAATTCCGACCGTCCGCCGTTCACGTCGATCAAGATCGACCAGCCATATAATCTGCCGCTGCGCGCGCTGTGCTCGAAGAACATCAAGAACCTCATGATGGCGGGGCGCAACATCAGTTGTTCGCACGTTGCGTTCACGTCGACCCGCGTGATGGCGACCTGTGCCGTGGTGGGACAGGCAGCGGGCACTGCCGCGGCGCTTGCCCTGGAACATGGCGTGGCGCCTTCGAAGGTCCACGCGCAGCCGCAGTTGGTGACCAAGCTACAGCAGCGTTTGTTGCGCAATGATCAGTCGGTTCTGCGGGTGAAGAACGAGGATCCTGCTGACCTGGCGCGCAAGGCTCGCGTCATCGCGTCGGCCGAAGAGGGGAATCGCAAGGCGAATCTCATTCAGACCGGTTTCACTCGCGATATTCCGAAGGGCGAGGTCCACCAGTGGGCGGCGCCGTTGTCTTCTGACGGCGCGTGGATCGAACTCAACTGGGACAAACCGCAGCGGATCCGCGAGGTGCAACTGGTGTTCGACACGGGGTTCCAGCGCGAACTCACGCTGAGTTCGTCGGACTCTGCGATGCGCGGGATCATCCGGGGTCCCCAGCCGGAGACCGTGAAGGATTACGTGCTGCTGGCGGATGGCAAACCGATCGCGGAAGTGGCCGGGAATTACCAGCGGGTGCGGCGGCATGAGGTCCGCGACGGCGTGGAGGCGAGCAAGCTGCGGCTGCACGTCAAGGCGACCAACGGCGACGAACTGGCGCGCGTCTTTGAGATTCGCTGCTACGCCTGATTCCCAGAATCGGACACTGCTCGTTACGTCGTCGACGTAAATCCAACAACTTGCGAGTGGCGCACGAAGTGCAATTTCCGGTCGATATGGATCGACTGTTGTTCGAACTGCGTCTGGCGATTCGCCGTCTTGTAGCCCGGCCGGGGTTCTCAGTAACCGCGATCCTGTCGCTCGCCTTTGGCATTGGCGCGACGACGGTTTTCTTCAGCCTCTTGAATTCGACGCTGCTGAAGCCGCTTCCGGTAGAGAAGCCGGAGGAATTGTTTTCGCTGGTCGATCCACGCTTTGGCGCGCCCGTTGTGGCGAACCCAAATATTCGCGACATCCGGGCGCGGAGCGGCGAATTCTTCAGCCATGTGATCGCGTATCGTATCGTCCCGATTGCCGCCTCTGCTGGAGAGGGGCGCAATTCGCGCATGTGGGGATATCAGATCTCGGGCAACTATTTTGAGGCGCTGGGCGTGAAGCCTGCCGCTGGACGGCTCTTCACGATGGACGATGACCGCAAAAAGGGTGCGCATCCGGTGGCGGTGCTGTCCTATGCGGCATGGCAGAAGCGGTTCGGATCCGATCGTGACATCGTCGGCAGAAAGGTCAAGCTGAACGGATTCCCGTTCACGATCGTGGGCGTTGCGGCGCAGGGTTTTTACGGGACGGAACGGTTCTATGCGCCTGA
>CAZVKC010000046.1:21600-50284 GCA_964627455.1 uncultured Solibacteraceae bacterium
GCAAGCCTGCTGCTTGCGCAGGCATCGGAACGGCGCAAAGAGACGGCGGTGCGGCTGGCGATCGGCGCGGGACGCGGACAGCTCATCCGGCAGTTGCTGCTCGAGTCAATTGCGCTTGCCGTCGTAGGCGGCGGACTGGGGATGCTGATCGCTGTCTGGAGCGTGGATGTGATCACGCACTTCAAGCCTCCGGTAGATTTCTCGATCCAAACGGAAGTCACGATTGACGGACGTGTCGCGCTGTTCTCGGCTCTTCTGACGATGGCTGCGAGTCTCCTGTTCGGCCTTGTGCCTGCGTTGCAGGCGACGAACACGGACCTTGCTGCTGCCATCAAAGACGACGTATCCGAGTCACGCAAGCGCCGGTGGCCACTGCGGGACCTGCTGGTGGGTGCGCAGATTGCCTTGTCCGTTGTGCTCCTGGTGAGTTCGAGCCTGATGCTGAAGAGCCTCAGTAATGCGATGACGGTGAAGTTGGGATTTGATCCGTCGAATGCCGCCTGCCTGGGCTTTGATCTCGGAACCCAGGGATACACCAAGGAACGGGGCGAGCAGTTCCGGAAAGAACTTCTCATGCGCGTTCGTGCGATCCCCTCGTTGCAGGCGGTCGCGACCGCGAGTTCGCTTCCTCTGGATCTGAATTTCTCGAACACCTCGGTTTGGGAGACCGGGCAGCCCGAGCCTCCCGCGTCGCGGATGCAGACCGCGCAGGTGTTTTGGGTGTCTCCGGATTACATGAAGGCGATGGTGACCCGATTCATTTCCGGTCGCGAGTTCAACGAGTTTGAAACGCGCGAACGGCCGCGCGTGGTGGTGGTGAACGAGGAGTTTACACGAAAGATCCTGAAGCTGAAGAGCCCGGCTTCGGCTGTTGGAAAGCGTGTCGAGACGCAGGGAAAGACGCACGAAGTCATCGGCGTGGTCGAAGACGGCAAGTACTTCGGGTTGTCTGAGGCTCCGCGGCCGGTGATGTTCTTTTCCGCGCTGCAAGGCTATCAACCTTACACGCGGCTGGTCTGGCGCACCGCGCCTGGCGTGAATCCAAGGGAGACGATCAACCAGGTGCGGCAGGTGGTGAGCGCGATGGATGCCGAACTGGCGATCTTCGACGCCGAAACTATGGAAGAGCACATGAATCTTCCCACCCTGCCGGCGAGATTTGCGGCTGGCGCGATGTCCGCTTTCGGCCTTGTCACGATGATGCTGGCGGCGATTGGCATCTATGGTGTGACCGCGTTCGCCGTGGCGCGGCGAACCCGCGAGATCGGGATTCGAATGGCGATCGGCGCGGCGCCATCGCAGATTGCGCAGTTGATCCTGCACCGCGCGACGTTGCTCATCGGCGTCGCGGCGGCGGCCGGGGGCGTTTTGGCTTTGCTGGCTTCGGGATTATTGACCCCGATTCTCATTGGCGTGGATCCGCGGGATTGGATGTCACTCGGCATTGGAGTCGCGATCATGGCCGCGATCGCGTTTGTGGCGTGTCTGATTCCTGCGAAGCGGGCTGCCGGGCTTGATCCGTCCCGATCTCTGCGCCACGACTAGGCGGGCTTCGGGATCCAGAAGTTCCAGCGGTGCAGGGGGCGATAGCCCATCTGCGCGTACAGCGGTTGTCCCATGCGACTCGCATCGAGTGCGGTTCGACCGCATCCCGCTGCTTCCACGGCTTTGCGCAACGCCGCTTCGGCATAGCCTTTCTGCCGGTGTTCCGGGTGCGTAGCCACTGCCGCGATGTAGGCCCAGTCATCCAGGATGATCGCGGTGGCGGTGCTCACCGCGATTCCCTCCCGGTTATAGACCACGAACCCGAAATCACGCTGAGGATCCGAAAAGTAGGAACGCGAGGCGAGGACGTCATCGGTCACCGCACGCGGCATCCCGTATGCGCTGCTGTTGAGATTCAACGCGTCGAAGGCCTGCTCCGGCGTTTGGACTCTGCGGATCTCGATGTCGTCCGGCAGTGGACGCACGGGCGGCGCGAGCGAATCGTCGCACTCCATCACGGTCATGTACATCATGTGCTGCAACCCGCATTCGTCGAAGATCGGATTGGCGACATCGATACCGGCAGGGAACATCACTTCTGGAATGCCGAACATCCAGGGGACTTGCGCGCCAGCGGCATCCTGCATGGCTGCCTCAGCGCGATCGCGGAACTCCTCAGGACGGGTGATGGGATGATCCCCGGTGACCACGGTGAGGTTGTTGATGATGAGCGCTGTGTTGCTCCAGACCGCTTCGATCCCCGGACCCTTGCGGATGGATCCCCGGACCGACGAACTCGCGCAATGGCGGTTGAATTCGGTCCAGTGCTGTCGCATGGCGTTACTGCACTCCTCCGCGGTGGTTGGCCCGGAACTCTTCGTCAATTGGCTTGCGGCCGCGGTATCCTTCGCGAGGGCCATGCCAGAATTCAATGGCGGACTCGCCTTTGAGCCAACACAAGCAGACCTCTTCGCCGTGGTAGAGCGTCGGGAAATCGACCAGTCCCAGTCCGACGTCCTTCAGCGTACACCCGTAAGCTTGCAGGGCTTCGATGCGTTCATTGAGTTCGCGGGCCGCGCCGTCGCGGCGCGTTCGCAACTGCAGAATCTCGGACGGGTGCACCACGCTTCCACCCATCATCTGGATCCGCGTGGTGACCTTTCCCAATTCTCCGTCTGCTTCGTCGTGCCGCCGCTTAGCCTCGATCACTTCATCGAGGAGCCGGTCGATTTCCGGGAGTAACCGTTCTGCTTCGTCGAGAGTAAAGTAGCGAGCCATTCTTTCCGCACTTTTCAGAGTGCCACGAAACGGCCGCCATTATTCGGCGTAGAGGTTGATGGCGCCAACGCCGCCTTTCACATCCAGGCGGATGGTCACGGGCGACGTGTGTTTCCGGTAATGTTCGTTGACGTAGCGTCCGCTGTCCTCGACGAGTCCCGTGGTGTGAATGCCGCCGATACCGCCCTTGGCGTCCGCGACGATGCCGACGTTCTTCGGCAGGTAGATGGTCGCTTCGCCGACGCCGCCGCGGATGTTGACCGAGTAGTCCTTCTTCGGAGTCCCGCGGAGATCCATCTTTACCTCGCCGACGCCCATGTTGAGGTCGAGGCTTCGAATACTGGCGGAACCGAGATTGATCGTGGCTTCACCGACGCCGAATTTGAAATCGAAATCGATGGGGACATTGTCGTTCACTTTGATGTCCCAGCGATTCTTCTGGCTGTCGCCGAACGCGCCTTTTGAAGTGGATCTTTGCTCGATTTTGAGATTGCCGCGAAATCCTGTGGAGGTGTACTCGACCGAGGGTTTCCAGGACGGCACGTTGTATTCAAAATTGGCCTCGGCCAGCTTGGCGCTGCCGCCGCTCACTTTGAGTTCGCCGACGCCCATGCGAAGTTCGGCGCGGACGATTTCGCTCTTGTCGAGATCGAAACTTTTCGATTCTTTGACGAGTGGGCCGGTCTCTTCAATGTGGCCGCATCCCGTGGTGGAAAGCAGCAGGGCAGTGCAGGCGGCCGGCAGAAGCAGCGTGATCCTCATCATGGTGGTGACTCCTGCAAGATGATACGACAATTCCGCCGGTCGAGTTCGTACAATGACACACATATGGAACTCACGAGACGGCAGACCTTTCAACTCCTGGCTGCGGGCGGCGTCGCTGCTTCGACTTTGAGTCTGGTGGCTTGCGCGAAGCAGGTATCGAATACGCCGCCGTCTCCGTTGGCGATGCCGGGTCCGTATCGGGGCAAAGTGATCGCCGTGCGGGATACGAAATCGTTTGTGGGCGGTCAGTTCCAGCAGGAACCGATTCGCGCGATGATGCGGCGCGGGATGCAGGAACTGACGGACGCTCCGGACTGGCAGTCGGCCTGGAGGCGGTTCTTCGACAAGGGCGATGTCGTGGGCGTGAAGTTCAATCCTGTTGGACGTCCCGGCGTGGTCGGCAGCCGCGAAGTCTTCGCGGAGGTTTTCGCCGGGCTTGAAGCCTGCGGCATCCCGCGCAAAAACATCGTCGCTTACGATCGGTATCGCAGCGAATTCTTTGCTGCCGGGTTCGACAAGTGGCTGCCCGAAGGCGTGCGGATCATGTGGGCGGCCGAAGCCTACGACGACATCCAGCATGGCATGGACGGCTACGACCCGGACCACTACTTCGACATGGCTCTTACTGTGCCTGGACACCCGGTGAACACGAGGTCCAACGCGGCGAAGTTCATTTCGCGAGAGGTGAACAAGCTCATCAATGTGCCGCTGCTCAAGGATCACGCGTCCGCCGGCGTGACGCTGGCGCTGAAGAACCTGTCGCACGGGCACTTCAACAACGTCGCGCGCTCGCACGCCACACGCACCTTGAATGCCTGCGGCGCGTTCATTCCGACGGCGGTGTCGATGCCGGTGATTCGCAACAAAGCCGTGCTGCACATACTCGACGGCATCAAGGCGATGTATCAGGATGGTCCGCAGGGCGTGAAGGCGTACGGGGAAAACAAGCACATCTTCGAACATCACACGATGTACTTTGCCACGGATCCGGTGGCGCTCGATACGACATGCGCGCCGGAAGTGGACAAGGTGCGTCTGGCGAAGGGCCTGAAGCCGGTGGGTGAGACGATCGACCCCGGATTCATTCGCAGGCAACCGGAGCACATCGAGATCGCCGGTGCGCTTGGGCTGGGCGAGGCGGATCCGGCAAAGATCAAGGTGCAGCGGGTGGAACTGTAGCGGATCCCGGTGGGGGCGGGGCAGCTGGCTTGCGCTTGATCACGCTTTCGGTCTGCTTCTGTTCGACGCCGTCGACGATGAGTTTTTCGTTGTTCGCAAAGTAGACGAGTTCGCGCCCTTCGGTGCGGCCTTTCACGCTGTCCAGCAGGCGGGGACGCCCGCCCACCAGGATTGTCTTCTCTTCTTCCGGATAATAGTCGGCGTGTTCCGAAAGGCCGGTACGCGTGCGCTGCGGCGAGGTCTGCACGATCTCTACATTCCCGTCGACGACGGCGCGGCTGAGGGTCGATTCTTCAGACGACTCGTTCAGATACGCGCGGATCTGCCGGCCTTTCACGGACAGGCCGGGCCGCACCAAGTGCGCGTTCTCGCGATATAGGGCGACACGATCCGCTTCGGTATACACAAGGTCGGGAGCGCGGACGACTGTGAACACAGGCGCTGCCGGCGTCGTCGAGGGCTGTTTCTTCGGCGGCGCCTCTTTGGTTCCCGGCTTGGGCTTTTTCTGCTGGTCTTGCGGGCGGTCGGCAAACTGGCTCACCACGTTGCCGGATGCTCGCAGGACCTCGGCGTCGCGATCAATTTCGATGCGATCTGCGGTGATGCGGTTCGACCCTTGCCAGGCGACGGCGTTGCCCTCATACCGGATGAAGCGATTGTTGCGAGCGGACGTCATCTTGCGCGCAGTGGCCTGTGTGGGCTCGTCGTGGTTCAACATCGCCGTATTGTTTTTTGTCTTCTTTTCCGGCAGGCGTGTGGACGTGACGTTGCCTTCTGCGACGAAGTCTCCAGTCTTCTGATTGAGATTGATAGTGTCGCCGTTGGTGGATCCCGTCGGATCCCAGACGCGGGCCGCGCCGGTGAGCAAGGCCGTATCCGTTGTCTGGTCCAGGTCCGCACGAGCCGACTTCGCCTTCCGGTCGCCGGCCTCGTAGCGGAAGTCGACATTCTGAGTGAGCTTCGTCAACTGCGATGTTTTCGGATCGAACTTCGCAACGAGTTCGCGGCTCCAGGTGAGCACCGGCGGATCCGGCTTCTTCGCGCCGGGCTTGACTGGCGGCTGCGTGCGGGTGCTCGCGTTGGTGGTCTGGAATGTGTCGATCTGATTCTCTTTACCGTACTGGATGAAGAACCTCTCGCCGTTCAACCAGCGGTGCGGCTGCGTGGGGCGGGTCGGGATAAGTTCCAGGCTGGACGGCGCTGCCGTCTCGGCGCGATCGATTTCCTCGCCGCCGGGGCGCATGTAGAGGTCGACCACTTCGGTCTTGATGACGCGGGTCTCGCCGACGGTGCTCGCGGGAACGGAGGTCAGCACGGCTTTGCCTCCCGCGTAGGCCTTGGTCAGCGCAGACTCTTTCTCGCCGGGTTCGAAATCCATCACAAGCTTGTCGCAGGTGAGATCGGTGCGCGCGGTACGGCTGACCGAACGGAGCCGCGCATTGGTGTCGCCTGTGATTTTCGACACCTGGCCACCTTCGTCGAAGTTCATCACCAGCGATTCAGCGGCGAAGTCGACCTTGCGTCCGGGCTGTTCCTGTGTGCCTCTGGCCTTCTGCGTTTCGACGACATCGATGCCGCCCTTCTTGAGCTTGACCACTGTGCCGCCCGCCGTCATATCGAGGCCGCCCCGCTTGAGTTTGGCGTAGGGCAGCAGGTAGACCATCGATTCGGCCTCTTTGTACACGGCGTTGTCGCTTTCGACGTGCATCGGGATCGCGTCTTTTTTTGCGCCCTTCCAGGTCAGTCGGACCCTCTTGCTGAGATGCAGCTCGTGAATCGTCGAGTCGTACACGGCCCCGACGCTACTGCCATAGCCGCGGTCAAATTCGAAACTCACTTCGCGTTCCGTGTGGGCTTTGCCGGCCTTCTCGAAAGAGAGACCGGAGGTCACGATCTTCATCAGCCGGCCGCTTGGCTCTTCACCTTCCGGGACGTCCATGAAGATCTCCACTTCGCCATCGGCATACAGCATTTCGGCCTTCTGGTCGAACTCCGCGCGCTGGGTTTTGATGCGGTCGTACTGATTGTCGTCCTTGTGCGGGATCTCGAGCGTTACGCCTTCGAGTTCGATCTTGCCGTCGTCTTTCAATTGGCGGAAGTTCTTCGCGCGCATGCGCGCCTTTTCGCGGCCGTTCTCGGTCTGCGTAAAGGTCCATTCTTCCGACTGTACGTTGACGCCTTCGGGGATCGCGGCGGCAGGCGTGATCTTGTGCTGCTGCTGATCGGCCGTCCGGATGTGGTAGGTGTAGCCGACGAAACCAGCGAGCAGGAGAATGGCCAGCAGGATCAGCCAACGGAGACTGCGCATGAAGACTCAACTTCAGGATAGCGGTTCGTATGACAATGTGTTTGAATGGACAGTTCCGAAGTTCCGGGGTTTCTTTTTGTGGACCACGTTGCGATTGCTGTGCCGCGCGGAGCGCTGGAGCAGCAGGTCGCTGCGTACCAGGCGCTGGGATTTGCCGAGATCCATCGCGAGGACGTGCTCGGCGGCGATCAGGTGCGCGAGGTGCTGTTGCAGATTGGCGGTGGTCCGAACCTGATTCAGTTGCTCGAACCGCTGAACGACGCCTCGCCGGTGCAGAAGATGATCGACAAGAACGGCGGCAAGGGCGGGTTCGCACATGTTGCGTTTCGTGTCCGCAGCGCACAGGCGGCTTTCGACCACATGACCGCGAGCGGGTTCCGGATCATCGACGCGGCGCCGCGCGCCGGTTCGCGTGGTACGACAGTGTTCTTCGTTCATCCGAAATCCCGCGAAGATGCGCCATTCGGTTACTTGATTGAGATTGTCGAGGATCCTCATGGAAGCGCTGTTCACTGAGTTTCCGCCGGTATCGTACGACGAGTGGCTCGCGCAGGGCGGCGCGGAGGCGAAGTCCAAGGTCCTGTGGGGGCCTTGGGACGCGGTGGCAGAGGTCCCGCAGCCATGGCCCGCGGGCGAGTGGGAGATGCTCGAAGCGGTTCCGGACGGGCTGTTTGCGTTGCGCGAATCTGATGCGCCAGTGGCTCAGTTGCGCGCGGCGCTGCAGAGCGGCGCGTCTGCCTTTCTTGTGCCGGTCGACACGTTGTACTTTCAGGAAATCGCCAAGTTTCGCGCGCTGCGCCGGTTGTTCGATCACGAGATCCGAGTGGTGGCGATCACGGGGATGACGCACCAGACTCTGTACGATCCCCACGTGAATCTGCTGCGGGCGACATCGTGCGCGATGTCGGCAATTCTTGGCGGCTGCGATGCGCTGGTCGTCAGGCCGTTCGATGCGGTTCGCGGCGAGGCCGGGGAACTGAGCCGTCGCCTGGCGCGCAACACGCAGCATTTGTTACGCGAAGAGTCGCATTTCGGAGCCTTGCGCGATGCGGCGGCGGGTTCGTGGTACATCGAATCACTCACACAGGAATTGGTTGATGCGGCGCGTGGCGATGCGCCGGTTGCGCCGGTGAACTGGTCGCGCCGCGTGCTGGTGGGAACCACGCGATACGCGGATGCATCGGAATGTGCGAATGTCGAACAGGTTTCCGAAGGCCGTATCGCAACGGTTTGGGAGCGGTTGCGAGTGGCCGCCGAACGGTCCGGGCGGAAGCCGCGGATCCGCCTCGTGATGGGGACCGATCGCAAGATGAGCCGTGCTCGTGCGGATTTCGCAAGAGGCGTGTTTGCCGCGGCGGGATTCACGGTCGGAGAACCCGCGGATTACGTTGTGCTGTGCGCGGCCGATGCCGAATACCCGGCGCTGGTGTCGGCGCAGGGTCCCGACGTGCCGGTGATTGTGGCCGGGCCTGAAACTGCGGGCGCCTTTGATTTCGTAAACATGAAGTCGGACATCCCGGCAAGATTGCGGGCCTGGCAACAGCGGCTGGGCATTGAGGAGATTGCCGGATGATCGAACATCTGCGATTTCCTGTGGCCGGCGTGCCGCCGTATTTGCGTGGACCATACGCGACGATGTACGCGTCGCGGCCGTGGACCATCCGTCAATACGCGGGTTTCTCGACTGCTGAGGATTCGAATGCGTTCTATCGCCGCAATCTGGCGGCGGGGCAGCAGGGTGTTTCCGTGGCCTTCGATCTCGCCACGCACCGCGGGTACGATTCCGACAACCCGCGTGTGATCGGCGATGTGGGCAAGGCGGGCGTTGCGATCGACACCGTCGAGGACATGAAGATCCTCTTCGACCAGATCCCGCTCGATCACATTTCCGTGTCGATGACCATGAACGGTGCGGTGTTGCCGGTGATGGCGTTCTATGTCGTTGCGGCCGAGGAGCAGGGCGTTCCGCCTGAGAAGCTCTCGGGGACGATTCAGAACGACATCCTCAAAGAGTTCATGGTCCGCAACACGTATATCTACCCGCCGCGTCAGTCGATGCGGATCATCGCGGACTTCTTTCGTTACACCGCCGCTCGAATGCCGCTGTTCAACTCGATCAGCGTGAGTGGCTATCACATGCAGGAAGCCGGCGCGACGCCGGAGATCGAACTCGCTTACACGCTGGCGGACGGACTCGAGTACCTGCGATGCGGCACGGGCGCCGGACTCGACATCGACGATTTTGCGCCTCGTATCTCGTTCTTCTTCTGCATCGGGATGAACCACTTCCTGGAGATCGCAAAGCTGCGTGCTGCGCGCCTGTTGTGGTCGAAGATCGTGAAGCAGTTCGGGCCGAAGAATCCGAAGTCGATGGCGCTGCGGACGCATTGCCAGACATCGGGATGGTCGTTGACGGCGCAGGATCCCTTCAATAACGTGATGCGCACCTGCATCGAAGCGATGGCGGCGGTATTGGGCGGCACGCAGTCGCTGCATACGAACGCGCTGGACGAGGCGATCGCGCTGCCAACGGACTTTTCGGCGCGGATCGCGCGCAATACGCAGTTGTTCCTGCAGGAAGAGACCGGGATTACCTCGGTCGTCGATCCCTGGGGCGGGTCGCACTATGTCGAATCGCTGACCCATGATCTTGTGCATCAGGCCTGGGCGTTGATCGAGGAAGTGGAAGAGATGGGCGGCATGGTGAAGGCGATCGAGGCTGGACTTCCGAAATTGCGCATCGAAGAAGCCGCGGCCCGGAAGCAGGCCCGGATCGATTCCGGCAGGGAAGTGATTGTCGGCGTCAACAAGTATCGTGTCGACAGTGGCGCGGAGAGCGAAATCCCCGTGCTGGAGGTCGATAATGCGGCGGTTCGCCGGAATCAGTTGGCCCGCCTCGAGGCCGTAAGGTCGAAGCGGGACAACGAAAAGGTCCAGAAATGTTTGGAGGCTCTGACCCGTTGCGCGGAGTCCGGCGAAGGCAATTTGCTGGAACTTTCCATCGACGCCGCACGGACGCGGGCCACGCTGGGTGAGATTTCGTCGGCGGTGGAAAGGGCATGGGGACGCTATGAAGCTCCGGTGCGATCGGTGAGCGGCGTGTATCTGTCGGAAGCATCGAAGGACGAGAATTTCGAACGGACGCGTGAAATGGCCCGCGAATTTGCGGCTGCGGAAGGGCGGCGTCCGCGGATTCTGGTGGCAAAGATGGGGCAGGACGGGCATGATCGCGGCGCGAAGGTGATCGCGACTGCGTTCGCGGATCTCGGTTTTGACGTGGACATCGGTCCCCTGTTCCAGACGCCGGATGAGGTTGCGCGGCATGCGGTGGAAAACGATGTCCATGTCGTCGGCATCTCGACGCTGGCCGGCGGACACAAAACTCTTATGCCGGAACTCGTACGGCAACTGCAGTCGCTCGGCAGAACCGACATTCTGGTGGTCGCGGGCGGCGTGATTCCCGAGCAGGACTACTCGTTCCTGCAGGAGCATGGCGTCGCCGGCGTGTTCGGACCAGGCACCAGCATCCCGCTGGCGGCCGCGGAGATCCTGCGAAAAATTCATCCGGCGGTAGAGTCGCGTTGAGACCGAGGCTTTCGACAACGGAGCTGGTAGAAGGCTTGCTGGCCGGACAGCGGTCTGTGCTGGCGCGCGCCATCACGCTCGTCGAAAGCAGCCTTCCTGCAGATCAGGATCAGGCGATCGAACTCGTGGATCGATGCCTGCCTTATGCGGGGAATTCGATTCGCGTCGGTGTTACCGGAGTGCCAGGCGTTGGCAAGAGCACCTTCATAGAAGCCTTCGGGCTGCACGCGATCGCGCAGACGGGGGCGAGCGTTGCGGTGCTGGCGATCGATCCATCGAGTCCGGTGTCGGGCGGCAGCATCATGGGCGACAAGACTCGGATGTCGCAACTGAGTTCGCATCCCCAGGCTTTCATCCGGCCTTCGCCATCCGGCGGTGGACTTGGCGGCGTGCATCAGCGAACGCGTGAGACGATCCTGTTGTGCGAAACGGCGGGGTTCCGCACGATCATCGTCGAGACCGTGGGTGTCGGACAGTCGGAAGTCGCCGTGGCGTCGATGACGGACTTCTTCCTGCTGCTGATGCTCGCGAATGCGGGCGACGAGTTGCAGGGGATCAAACGCGGCATCGTCGAGATGTGCGACATGATCGCGATCAACAAGGCTGACGGTGGAAACGAGAAAGCTGCCTCCTTGGCTCGCAAACAGTACGAGAGCGCGTTGCACTATCTGCGGGCGCCCGAAAGCGGCTGGCAGCCGAAGGTTGTCACTTGTTCCGCGCTCGAGCACCGCAATATCGACACGATCTGGAACGACCTGCAGCAATACACTGCGGCCGCGAGGGCCTCGGGCTATTTCGACCGGAGGCGTTCCCTGCAACTGGTGACGTGGATGCAGGACAGTATGCAATGGATGATGCACGAGAAGGTTCGTGCGATGGACGATGAGGTCCGCGGGCGCGTCGCGCGTGGGGAGTTGAGTCCGTTTCGCGCGGCGAGAATCCTGCTGGAGGCTGCCGGCATATGTTCGTGACGATCGCACTGTTACTCGCGATGCAGGCGCCTTCAGACGCGAGTTTCGATCAGGCCCGCAAGTTGCAGCAGGCTCGCCGCTGGCCGGAGGCCGAACAGGCATACCGCGCGTACATCAAGCGGTTTGGACCGTCTGCCGAGGCGCTGGCGAATCTTGGCGCCGTGCTGGTGCAGGAAGAGAAGTTCGGCGAAGCGATCGCGAGTTATCAGCAGGCGCTGAAGATCGCGCCGCATTTGGCGCCGATCCACATGAATCTCGGCTTGGCGTACATGAAGTCCGGAAAGCCGGCTGAAGCGGCATCGGCGTTTTCGCAGTATCTGGCGAAGGATCCAAAGAATCGCCAGGCGATTCAGTTGCGGGCCATGGCGTATCTGGACGCGGAGAAGTACAAGGAGTCGGTGGCGGATTACCGGGCCTTGCTGCCGAGTGACGACATGACGATCCGGCTTGGGCTGGCGAGCGCATTGGCGAGATCCGGCAAAGCCGAAGAGGCCCGTTCGACTCTCGAACCGGTGCTTGCCTCGAACGCGCCCGACGTGCAATTTGTGTACGGGCAGTCGCTGTTCGAGGAAGGGAATTACTCAAAGGCGCTCGAGGTCCTGCAGGAGGTCGAGAAGGCAAAGCCTGGGACACCGCTGCTGCGATTCTACATTGGCGCCATTTACTGGCGGCAGCAGCAGACCGATGCGGCGATCGAAGAATGGCGCAAGGAATACACCGCCAATCCCGAGGGTTTTCAGGCGAACTACACGATGGGCGCGGCCCTGGCGTTCACGAATCCGGCTGACGCCGAGCCGTTCCTGCGAAAGGCCGTGAAACTGCGTCCGCAGCATCCGCAGTCCTGCTATCAACTGGCGAAGCTGCTGTGGACCAGGAGCAAGAGTCCGGACGCCGTGCCGCTGCTGGAACAGGCGGTGAAGAGCCAGCCCGCGTATCGCGAGGCGCATTATCTGCTGGCGACTGTGTATCAGTCCTTGGGTCGGCGAGCAGACGCTCTACGGGAATTCGCGGCGGTCAAGAAGCTGTCCGAGACGGAAGTACAAAAGTCGCGCGATTTGTTTGAGAGCGGGAAATGATTGCTGCGGCCGCACTGCTGACGTTGGTCGCCGCGGATTATGTGGGTCCACAGGCATGCGGTGAATGCCATGCCAGGCAGTATCAGACGCAGAAGGACTCGCACCATGCCGCGGCGCTCAAAGCGATTCTGCAGTCGGATTTGAAGTTGACTCCGATGACCGAGAGGGGCGGCGCTAGCTTCAGTTATTCACCAGGGCACTACGGCATCGAGTTGACGACCAGCAAAGGCGCCGGCGTTTTCCGGGCGATCCTCGAGTGGACCTTTGGCGCGGGTTCGCAGGCGCAGACTGCTGTTGGACGCCTGGATGACGGACGCTACTTCGAGCACCGGATTTCGTGGTTTCGGAAGGGAGAGAAACTTGCCCTTACGCCGGGACACTCGACTGCGCCCTCTCTCGACGCTGAATCCGCAATCGGAATCGTGCAGACGCCGGAGAACATTTATCGTTGCTTCAACTGCCATGCGGCGAATGTGAAGCCGGGGCCGGATCTGCGCGGGATGCTGCCAGGCGTGACATGCGAACGTTGCCATGGCGCGGGATCGGATCACGTTGCCGCAGCTAGGGCGGGGAAGGATCTGAAGGGAACGATCTTCAATGCGGGCAGGCTGACGGCAAAGGCAATCGTGCCGGTGTGCGCGGAGTGTCATCGCTCGCCGAATGTGGAGTATCGCTCGGAAATTCCCGAAGTCGAGGATCCTTTGTCGGTTCGCTTCGCACCCATCGGATTGTCGGCGAGCAAGTGCTACCAGAAGAGTTCGAAGCTGTCTTGCGTCAGTTGTCACAATCCGCACGAGAATCCGAAACCGGCGAGTGATCCTTCGTATACGCGTGTTTGCCAGGGCTGTCACTCGCAACAGACCGCGAACGCCTGCAAAGCAAAGCAGCAGGACAACTGCGTGTCCTGCCACTTGAAGCCCAGTTCCCCGGTTCCGAACCTGAAGTTCACGGATCACCGGATCCGCGTTTACTACTTTTAGAGCGACGGTTGATCCATGAACGCGTAGCCGATCATGTGGCAGGCGATCATGTGTGCGTCTTCGATGCGCCCCATGTGTGGTTCCGCAGCGTGGATGTTCAACTGCGAGAGCGGACCGAGTTTGCCTCCGTCGCGGCCAGTCATTCCGATCGTCTTGCAGCCGAGTTCATTGGCGTACTCGACCGCGCGCAGCACGTTCGGCGAATTGCCGGATCCGCTGATGGCGATCAACACGTCGCCCGGCTTGGCGAAGTTCTTCAACTGCTCGACGAACACGCACTCGTAGCTGACGTCGTTCGAATAGGCCGTAATGGCAGCGAGGTTGTCGGTGAGCGCCATGATGCGGAAGCGCTTTTCGCGCTGGTAACTCGCGCCCTTCACGATGTCGCAGACAAAGTGGGATGCGGTCGCGGCGCTGCCGCCGTTGCCGCAGGTGAAAATGGTGTTGCCGTTATCGCGGGCTTCCCGCAACCATTCGATCGCCTGGTCGACCTTCGAAAGGTCCAGCGACTGCAGGGTTCCGACGAGATTCTGAACGTAGGATTGAGTAAACGTCATTTGGGTTCGATTTCCTTTGCCAGCGCGAGTGCGCCGTAGAGCACGCTGTCGTCGCCGAGAGACGCCGGCACGACATCGAGGCGGGCGCGGGACCATGAGGTCACCTGGCGCCGCAATTCCTCGCGAAGCGGGACGAAGAGCGCATCGCCTGCTTTGCTGATGCCCCCGCCGATTACGATTCTTGCCGGGTTGAGCAGCATGATGCAGGCTTTCAGGCCGCGGGCGAGGTTGACGACGTAGCGCGCAACAAACGCCGGATCCTGCATGAGATCCTTCGCCGTGCGGCCATAGTCTTTTTCGAGCCAGAGTCCACAGCACATGCGTTCGAAGCAGCCGTTCGATCCGCAGAGGCAGTCCGGCCCATCGGGCAGGATGTTCACGTGGCCGAGTTCACCGGCGTACGAATCGGCGCCGCGGTAGACGCCGCCGTCCAGCAGGATGCCGCCGCCGATGCCGGTTGAAAGCGTCATGTAGAAGAGCGGACGAAAACCCTTGCCGGCCCCGTACACGCCTTCACCAAGCGCGCCGACATTGGCGTCGTTGTCCATGATGGCGGGCTTGCGGAAGAGTTCGCTGAAGTGCGACGTGAGGGGAAAGTTGCTCCAACCTCCGACGTGCGTGGACAGCGCGACGTTCTGCTTGTCGAACTCCACCGGGCCGCCGAAGCCGATCCCGATGCGATCGAAGTTCCAGGGTTTGGCGATGGTTTCGATCTGCTGCAGCATCCAGTCTTTGCCGCCCTCGCGATCCGTAGCGCGGCTTTCACGTTCGATCATGCGGCCCTCTGCGTCGAAGAGCGCGATGGTGAACTTGGTGCCGCCGATATCGACAGCGAGCGTTCTCATGCCTTGGCCAGCACTTCCTCCGGGGATGCCGTCCCGGTGCCGGGTTTCATGATGGTGATGGATGCGACGATGTTGCCGAACGCGATCGCTTCTTCCGGCGAACCGGTGACGCGCAACGCGCACGCCGCGCCTGCAGAGAAGCTATCGCCGGCTCCGCAGATGTCCACCGGGTTATCGACTTTGCGCCCGGGGACCACGGTTTCGCCTTTCGCCTCCGTCACGGCTACCGCGCCGTCGCCACCCTTGGTGACGATTAACAGCGGCGAGTTCATGTGAGCGCGCAACGCCGGAAAATCAACGCGGCCGAAGACCCGGCGTGACGACGCTTCCGCCTCTTCGAGGTTTGGCTTCACGATGACGTTGCGGAAGTGTTCCGCACGTACACGGGAATCCACCCACACCACCTGATCTTTGGATTTGGCGGCGCGATCACAGATCAGTTGCCGGATGCGGGGCGTGACGACGCCGCCCGTTTGGGTTTCCGCCTGGTCCGAGACGATGATCACGTCGAAGCCTTTCCACGCCGCGTCAACGCGAGTCATCAGGTCGTCTTCGACAGTGGCCGGGATGTCGCCGCCCTGGATGAAATCGACGCGCGGCAAGTCTTCCACACCCGTGTCCTTGTTGATGAGCTTTGTGTACGTGAAGGTCGTGATCTCGGGCGCACGAAGCACGAAGTCCACTCCAATATTGCGTTTGCGTAACGCCTGTTCGAGTTCGTAGCCAAAACCATCCGCGCCAATCGCAGCAACGATCGATACGGGTACGCCAAGGGCGCATAGGTTATTCGCGATGGTCCCGGCCGCGCCCGGCGTTACCTCCGTCGAGACGACTGCCGTACGTGGCAAGCCGGTTTCGCGAGAGGGTTCTGAGAGGGCAGGGTCGTATTGGCACCAGCGGTCGAGGCAGAGATCGCCGATGATGAGGACTTTCAGACCACGGATCTTCTCGAGAATTTCTGCCGTCGTCATGCGTTGAGGAAGGCCTTTCGCAGAGCCGGGAATGTCGCGCGGTGCGGTCCCCGGAAATAGTAGCTGTGGCCGCCATCGGTGACCGTACGAACCAGAATCGTTTTGTGCGGGCGGAAGTAGTAGCCAGGATCTGTGCGGGGCAACTCGCGCCGGAAGTCGCCGTCGATCGGCCAGATGTCGAAGACTGCGGTGGTGAACTTGCGGATCTCGCGGCCTTCCTGGTGCGCCACATTGCGGGCCATCGCCAGCGCTTTCAAGTACACCTCAGGCGCCATGATGGCGCTGCCGAAACTCAGCATGACCCCGCCGGCAAGCGATTCGACGGACTTCGCAAAGATGAGGAAATCGGTGTAGCTCGCTTTGCCGAGCGCCGCGCCATCGCAGTTCGGGTGCTCGTGAATGATGTCGTATCCAATGCCGACGTGCACGGTCACAGGAATCCCCAATCGCCACGCTGCGGCGAAAATGCTGGAGCCCTTGTGCGGATAGTCAGACTCGTGAATCCTGCGCCCGGCGTGCTCTCCGAGACCATCGCCTGCCGCGGCGGCATCGCGGATCCAATTGTTGAGTTCGCCGGTTTCGGCCCACAGTCCGAACTGACCCGCCTTGATATAGCGCTCGACGCTTTCGGTGGTGGCGCCGATGCGGGCGTATTCGTAGTCGTGAATCAGTCCCGCGCCGTTCATCGCGATATGCGTGATGGCGCCGCGTTCCATCATGTCGATGACATGCGCGTTGACGCCGGCGCGGATCAGATGCGCGCCCATCATCAACAGGCGTGAGGCGCCGGTGGTCCGCGCGGCGCTCAGGTCGCCGGCAACGGTTGCCAGATCCGGATGTTCGAAGGACGGAGTTTCGGAATCCAGTGACAGCCAGTGTGATTCCTGCAGGTCGTGTATCCGTTCGCCCAAAGGCAGCACCTTCAGTTTCGAGCGGTCAAATAAGGGGTATCGTGACATTTACATCCAGAATTCCCACTTGCCGGTTGCGATGACGTAGGCGCATAGAACGCCATTGGTCACCGCGTGGGTGAGAATGAGATCTCCTAAGCTTCTGGTCTTGCCCATCCACCAGTTGTAGATGACGCCGCAGATGAGTCCGACTTCCCAGTACGGTCCGTGTTCGGCGGCAAACAAGCCGGCCACGATCCAGAAGGAGGCTGTCGTGTAGGATCCCAGAGGCATTTTTTCAAAATCGCTATCAGCGGCCCAGCGGAGCGCCCAGGCGCGCCAAAAGAGTTCTTCGATGATCGGCACCAGGATCGTTGCGCGCAGGGCGCGGAAGAAGAGTGCGACCATGTCCGCGCGAGCGGCAGCGTCGATGGTCGCCGTCACCTGGCCGGTTAGAGAATTCTGAAACAGCCAGTGCTGGCGGTAGCCGGGAATCAGTGCGTCAGGCGCCACCCAGATCACGAACACGGCGACGCCGATTGCCAGCGATCCCGCGAGGTTCACGATCTTGAACGACAGCACTCGCCGCGAGAAGACCCACAACACTCCGGCGAGGATCACGCATCGCAGCGCGAACTCGATGTTCTGCGGCAGCGGATTGTACTTCTGCAGCGCCAGCAGCGCCATGAAAACGCCAAACGGAAGTACATAGGGCGTGGACGGGCTTTTCAGGAACTCGTTCATCCGGTGGCGTCAGACCTTCTGCAGAAGGGCGCGAATTTTGGTTTCCAGCAGTTTCGACGGGTTGCTCTTGAGTGCGGTGTTCAACTCCTGCCGCGCACCGGGGCGGTCGCCCTTCTGGAACAACGCCTGCGCGAGGTGCATGCGGAATATGGGGTTGTTCGGGCTCTTCTTGCAGAGATCCTTGTAGATTCGCAGCGCTTCGTCCGGCAGATTCTTCTTGATGTAGATCCAGCCAAGAGTGTCTGCGATCTCCAGGCTATTGGGAGCTTGCTGTTTCGCCTTCTGCGCCATCGTCAAGGCGCCATCGAGGTCGTTTCCTTCTTCGGCCTTGATGAAGGCGTAATTGTTCAACGCGATGACGTTGCCGGGTTCGAGCCGCAGAACCGTCTCATAGTGCGGTTTGGCCTCGAGCGGAAGTTCCAGTTCTTCGAGGCCCATGCCGAGCTTGATCAGGACCCCAGGATTCTCCGGCGACAGTGCGACAGCCTTGCGGAAATAATCGACGGCTGCTTTCAGTTCGCCCATGCCTGCGCCCGGGTTGGCCTTCCACATCTCTTCGTGCAGTTCACCCATCATCGCGTGGAAGTCGCTCGATTTCGGATTCTTCTGCAGCAGCGCCGCATAGATCTCCTGAGCCTTGCCAAACTGCTTGTCTTTGACAAACACAGCAGCCAGACTGATGCGGAACCCGTCGTTTTCCGGATACTTTGCGGACACCGACTGCAATAGCGAGATCGCATCCTTGTATCGCTCCCTGGCGAGGTAGGACTGCACAAGGCCCGTCAACCAGCGTCCGTCGCCCTCGTTCAAGCGACGCATTTCATTGAACGAAGCTTCAGCTTCGGTGTACTTCTTCAATTCGAGATAGGTTTGCCCCAGGTGGAAGCGGGCGTCGGCGAGATTCGGATTTGCCTTCAGGATGGCGAGAAAGGTCCCTTGCGCCTTCTCGTATTCGTGGAGTCCCCGCCATGCGACGGCGCGCATCATGAGTGCCTGGATGTTTCCAGGGTTGGTGTTGAGGATCTCCTCGCTGGATTGTACGGCTTTCGAGAAATCGCCACGATTGATGTGCACCTGACTGAGGAGGATTCGGGCGAGAAAGAAGTCGGGCCGCAGCTTGACCGTTTCTTCGAGTTCGTTCTTCGCCTGATCGACCAGTTCGCGGTTGTTCTCCTTCGAGGCCTTTGCCAGCAAAGCCCGCGCCAGTTCATAGTGCATGACCGGATTTGCGGAATTCTGCCGGACGAGCGCCGTGAGTTCCGTGACGGCTTTGTTGATGCGCGCGGAATCGCCCGAGCTGACTTCGAGGGCGGAACGCATTGCCGCCGCCTCCGGGTCCTTGGGATTCTCAGCCAGAAGCTTGTCTACCATCTGATTCGCATCCGCGATGCGGTTTTCCGCGACGTTGAGCTGAACCAGGCGTTTTTGATAGACAGCCTTGTCCTTCCCTGAATTCAGTCCGATCTCATACTGCTGGCGCGCTTTTGCATTCTCGTGAAGGCTGAAGTAGAAGTCCCCGGTTCGTGCATAGGAGATCCGAATGTTCGGATTCCCCGACACTTTCTTCAGAGCCTCTTCCATGAGGTCTCGCTTCTGGGCTCCGTAGTAGTGCGCCGCCAGTTGCAGGTTCAGTTCGGGATTGCCGATATTCTCAATCTTGCGGCGAACGATCTTTTCCGCGTCGTCAGTGCGTTGCGCTCTGGCGTACATCGTGTAGAGAAGGTCGTAAAACTGCGCCGCAGTCTTGTTTCGCTCGATCTGTTGGAGCGCCAGTTTTTCGCCCTCAGCGGCCTGATTGTTGTTGATGAGAGCCTGCGCGAGCGGCAGTGTTACTTCAGCCTGGTCAGGTTTCGATTCATTGGCCTTGCGATACTTCTCGATGGCGTCGGCGGCCCGGCCTTCGGAAAGATCAAGGAACGCCGCGAGCCGAAGGCCGTCGAACGACTTGGGATCCCGCTGCAGGAGCCTGTCCGATACATCCTTGATTTCGAGTGAGAACTGTTTGGCGCGCTTCGGATCCTGTGTGGTGGCGACGATGTAGATTTCCGCGAGCTTGGCTCCAGCGTCAGTATTGTTCGGATTCAACGTAAAGGCGCGCTGCAGGCTGCCGATCGCATCTCCCCAGTTGCCCAGTTTGATGCTCGTGAGACCCAGCTTGTAGTAAGCGTCGGCAAAGGTCGCGTCTTCGCGAAGCGCACGGCGGTAGTAGATCGACGCCTGCTTGAACTCGCCCTTATCGTAGAGCTTGTTGCCGTTGTCCAGGAACTTCTGCCGTCGTACCTTAGGGTCGCTGCTGCAGCCTGAAACGAAAAGGAAGAAGGCGGAGAGCACACACACGGGCAAAAAGAGCTTTACGAGCCGGATCATAGGGGGAAAAGGTCCTCTACCACTTCAACATATGCCACAACATGGCGCAAGAATCGCCGGCTCCGTGGCGGCGGTGGCCGGTGGTAAGCTTGGTCCTATGAAATGGGTCAACCCATCCCTGCTCTTGCTGTCACTTTGTGCGTATTCCGAGAACTGGCCGCAGTGGAGGGGCGCCAATCTCGATGGCGTAAGCAAGGAGAAAAACCTCCCGGTCAAATGGTCCGCGAATGAGAACATTGCGTGGAAATTGCCAATGCCCGCATGGACTGGCGCGACTCCGATTATCTGGGGCGAGCGCATCTTTCTGAATGTGGCCGAGGGCGACAATATCCAGCTTTGGTGTGTGGATCGCAACGACGGCAAAGTCCTCTGGAAACGCCAGCTAAGTGGCGGCAATGTCAAGATGCGCAAGCAGAACATGTCCTCGCCTTCTCCGGTGACGGATGGCAGGAACGTGTGGGTCATGACCGGAACGGGCTTCCTCAAGTCGTTCGACTTTCAGGGCAACGAACAGTGGACTCGCGATATCCAGAAGGACTATGGCCGCTTTGGCCTGAATCATGGTTATGGCTCTTCGCCGCTGCTGCACGAGGACGCGCTCTATGTGCAGGTCCTGCATGGGATGCATACGGACGATCCGTCGTATGTGTTGCGGATTGACAAGAAGACGGGCAAGACCATGTGGCGCGTCGAGCGGCCCACCAAGGCCATTCAGGAATCGCCGGACTCGTACACCACGCCAATGATCGCCAAGACGTCCAGCGGCGCCCTGGAACTAATTATCAGCGGCGGCGATGCGGTGACCGGGCATGATCTGGCGACCGGCAAGGAACTTTGGCGCGCCGAAGGGTTCAACATTCAAAACAACCCGGCGTACCGGGTAATCGCGAGTCCGCTTGTTTACGGCGACCTCGTGTTCACGCCGACGCGTGTCCGTCCGCTTCAGGTTTTTCGCGCAGGCGGGCGCGGTGACGTCACGGCGTCGCACCGGGTTTGGAAGTTCGAGAATGGACCGGACGTCCCGACGCCGGTGACCGACGGGCAGTACTTCTACACCATCAACGACCGCGGTATTTGCTGGGCGCTCAAGATGCAGACCGGCGAAGAGGTTTACGGAGGCCGGCGAATCAAGACCGGCACCTACAGCGCCTCGCCTGTGCTGGCGGACGGCAAAATTTATATCACCAGCGAAGACGGCGTCACCACGGTGCTGAAAGCCGGCCCTACTTTCGAGATCCTGGCCGAGAACACCATCGACGAGTACGTGCTCAGTTCGGTCGCGATCTCCGATGGACAGATTTTTCTTCGTGGCGACAAGAACCTGTATTGCATCGGAAAGCGCGTAAAACAGTAATGAGAACCGATTACGATGTTGTCGAGTATCCGCACCGGCCGTTTTCGCAGACGAATCCGGATCGCCTGGCCGTTCTCGGCATGTTGTTTGGCATGGAGCCTGCCCTGCCGTCGAAGTGCCGGGTTTTGGAACTCGGCTGCGGGTCCGGCGGGAACCTGATCCCGCTGGCGGATTTGAATCCGGGTTCGAGCTATCTCGGACTGGACCTTGCGCAAACGCCGATCGATGCGGGCCGCAAGCGTATCGAGAGTCTGGGGCTGCAAAACATTCGCCTCGAGCAGATGAACGTCATGGACTTCCCTGAGAACGAGGGAGAGTTCGACTACATCATTCTCCACGGACTTTTCTCCTGGGTGCCTGAGCCTGTAAGGTTGCGAATCCTCGAGATCTGCCGCAAGCATCTGTCGCCGAACGGAATGGCGTACATCAGCTACAACGCCTATCCGGGCGGGCATATCCGGCAGGCCTGGCGCGACATCATGTTGTTCCACACGCGCCAGTTCCAGGATCCGAAGGTGAAGGTGCAGCAGGCGCGGGGCATGCTTGGCCTGGTGGCGCACGGTACGACTCGCACGGATGCCGCGCACCAACTCGCCAAAGAGGATCACGAGAAGCGCCTGGACGTGGGAGACGCCGCCATCTTTCACGATGATCTGGCGGAGTGCTGGCAGCCCTTCTATTTTCATGAGTTCGCGTCGCTCGCCGCCGCGCATGGTCTTCAGTACGTCGGAGAAGCGAACTATCCGGACATGTTGCCGGCCGGATTGACTCCGGAGGGCGAGGCTGCGATGCATGCCGTTGAGAAGGCCGGCATCGTGATGTTCGAACAATACCTCGACTTTCTCAAGTTGCGCCGGTTCCGGCAGACGGTATTGTGCAGGCAAGGCGTTGCGTTGCGCAGGCCCGCCGATCTGGCCGCAGTCGAGCGGATGTTTGTTTCCGCCCCGATCCGGCAGGTGGAGGTCGAGGATAAGAATGCGCCCCCCGGCGCGGTGGCCTTTCAAAACGCCATCAATGAAGTGACTGTCACATCCACCAACTCCGTTACCGTGGCGGCTCTCAATGCCATCGCCGCGGCATGGCCTTCGACGGTTTCGTTCGATGGGTTGTTGCAGGTTTGCGGAGGCGATCGTGTTGCGCTCCGTGAGATTCTACATACGCTCTATGGCGCATCCCTGCTGGGACTGCATGCGGTTCCCCGCAAGGGCGCGAATGTTGCAGGCGACAAGCCGCTCGTATGGCGAGTGGCCCGTCTGGAGGCTTCGATCGATATCGCTCTGCCGCACCTCTATCACGGGTCGATCGAACTCACCGATGCGGAAGTTCGCAAGCTGATCCTGCTTTGCGACGGAGAGCATACGCAGGCGGAACTGGCTGCGGCTGTACCGTCGCTCGACCTGGAGGAAAACCTTCACAAGATCGCGCGGGCTGGGCTGCTGCTCGCTTAGCTATTCATAACGCAACGCGACCATCGGGTCGATCCTGGTCGCGCGCAACGCGGGCAGATATCCGGCGGAGAGCGACACGAGCGCCAGCAATACGGTTGCTGAGGCGACGACCAGCGCGTCGTTTCCCTTCAATCCGAAGAGCAGGGATTCGAAGAGCTTTGACAATCCGATCGCAGACGGAATGCCGATCGCGGCGCCGATCAGCGTCATCACGCCGACCTCGCGCAACACCATGTTTCGAACGCTCGCGCTGCCTGCGCCGAGGGCCAGGCGGATGCCGAATTCGCGAGTCCTGCGGGATACCGAGTAGGCGAGGACGCCATAAAGTCCGACGGCTGCCAGTAGCGTCGCCAGAACCGCAAACGCGCTGGCCATCGTCGTAATCATTCGATCAATGAAGACGTTCTGCCGGATCTGCTGTTCCATGGTGCGCAGGCTTTCCACGGGCAGTTGCGGATCCAGTTCCGCGACCGATTTGCGGACCAGCGGCATGATCTGATTCGGGTCGAGCGCGGTGCGGACGTAGAAGTTCGCGGAGCCGAACTGCTTGTTCTGTCGATAGGGCGTATAGAACACGGGCGGCACAGCACGCTTGACGTCGCTATACTTGGCGTCCTGCACGATGCCGATAATCTCGAGATCGTTCTTGCCTCCGGCGCCGCGCTGCATCTTGCGGCCGATTGCGTCTTCCAGTTTCAGATTGAACTTACGAAGGAATGTTTCGTTGACAATGACGACTTTCTGGCTGTTCAGTTGATCCGCGCGCGTGAAATCGCGGCCCGCGAGCAGGCGCATGCCGACCGTTGAAAAGAAGCCGGGGCTGATCTCATTCAAACTGGAGTGTGTGTCGGTGTCCGGTCCTGCGACGAAGCCATCGACAGAGACGTTGGATCCCCAGTTGTCTCCCGTGATCAAACCGACCGTTGACGCCGCGACGGACTGCACGCCAGGAATGGCGCCGAGCGCGTCCTCGAGCCTTTCCGCAAGCGCCAGCGACCGCTCGACGCTATAGCCGCTCAATTCAGGCGACACGCCAAACGTGATGATGTTCTCCGTTCGAATGCCCAGTTCGATCTTCGAGATGTTGACCAGGCTCTTGAGGAAGAAGCCGGCGGAGATCAACAGCAACAGCGACAAGCCGATCTGCGCGGTCACCAGCGTTTTGCGGAACCGCGCGGCGGCGCCGGTGCCGGACACCTGGCCAGCCTGATCTTTCAAGGTCGACGCGAGGTCCGGGCGCGTGCTGTGGATGGCGGGGAAAATGCCAAAGAGGAAGCCCGTGAGCAGTGTCACGCCGGCCGCGAAGAGAAGGGCGGTTCCGTTGATCGACTCGCTGATGAACATCGTGCCTTCTGCCGGCATCATCGAGACGAGCAGGTAGAGGGTCCACCGGGCGACGATCAAGCCGCAGAGTCCGCCCATCACAGCGAGCAGGATGGATTCCGTCAGCAACTGGCGGATCAGTTGGATGCGGCTGGCGCCAATCGACAGGCGGATGGAAATCTCACGCGCCCGGTTTGCGGCGCGGGCCAGCAGAAGGTTCGCGATGTTGGCGCAGGCGATCAGCAGCACGAATCCCGTAATGCCGAGTAGCAGGGACAGCGGCGCCTTGCTTTCCCGGCGAATCGAGCCGTGGCCGTGCGCCCCGCTCTCGAGCGTCAGGCTTTTCTCCTTGAATCGCGACATGTAGTTCTTGCTGCCGCTTTTCTGCAGCGGAACCTCGACGTCGTTGATGATGCCCCGATACACGGTGTTGATGGCGTTCTGCGCCTGTTGGGCCGTCATGCCCGGCTTGAGCCGTCCGCTGATGTACACCCAGTAGTCCATGCGGTTGGCCGTGCCTTTCCAGCCCGGGGTCATCGCCTCGCGCATGCTGATTGGTACGAAGAAATCCGGTTCGCGAACCAATACGGTGCCTTTGAAGCCCATTGGCGCGACGCCGATGATGGTCATCGCCTGGCCGTTGATCGTGATGGGTTCGCCGATCACGTCGGGGCGTCCGCCGAGTTTGCGGTTCCAATAGTCGTGAGCCAGAACGGCAACCGGGGACTGGCCCGGAGCCCGGTCATCCTGTTCGCTGATGAGCCGCCCCAGCGCGGGTTGCAATGCGTGTTGCCGGAAATATGCGCCGGACACCATGACGCCTGAACTCGAACTGGTCTGGCCGCGAAATGCGACGTTTGCCCCGAAGTATCGATGTCCCGAAACAGCGCTGAAGACCTGCGTCTGCTTTTCAAGATCGCGAAGCATCGGATAGCTGAAGATCAAATCCTGGCTGCCCGAATCGTTCGATGAAACGGATCCTGATTTGGGGCCCGCGTCTTTGAAGTTGACCAATTCCTCAGGCGCTTCGACGGCAAGCGGTTTGAGCAGGATCTGATCAAACAAAGAGAACATCGCGGTGTTCGCGCCGATGCCCAATGAAAGGGAAAGGACGGCGACCGATGTCATCACCGGAGTTTTGGCAAGGGTTCGGAAAGCAAAACGAAGATCGGACAGCATTTGGGTGAGAGGTTGCATTCGGGGCGCCAGTCCGTTTCGCTTGTGTTTTCAACGGTTCGTATTCAAGCGGTGTTCGAAAACGGACACCGGGCGAATCTATTTGCGACAATCGGGAACAATCCCTGACGACTTCGGGATCTGGAAGACATGAGACGTTTTGCGTTCCTGTTGCTCGCTTCACTCGCCGCGGCTGCGGCCGGAGAGCGGGTTCCGGTGCTGGTGGAGCTGTTTACTTCGCAGGGTTGCTCCAGTTGTCCTCCGGCGGACGAAGTGCTCGCGCGGCTGGAACAACAGCAACCAGTCAAAGACGCCGAGATCATCGTGCTATCTGAGCATGTCGATTATTGGAATTACCTGGGATGGAAGGATCCCTTCTCGTCTGCGCAGTTCAGCGCCCGGCAGCAGCAGTATGGAAGGCGTTTTGGAGCCCGCGGCGTGTACACACCCCAGATGATCGTCAACGGAGAGGCCGAGTTGATCGGTTCCGACGAGCGACGCGCGCGGCGCGAAATCGAACGGGCGGTGAAGAGTGAACCACTCGCAGCCGTGACGATCGCTTTGACAGAACGGATTCAGATCACGGTCCAACGTACTGGCCCCGGTTCGCCCGCCGCAACCGTATGGCTTGCGATCACAGAAGGCGGATTGTCGAATCCGGTGCGGAAGGGCGAGAACGGCGGGCGGACTCTCGCTCACACCGGTGTCGTGCGACGGTTGCAGAGCGTCGGCCAGATCGGCGCCGGACAGACGTCCGCGCAATTCGAAATCAGGAGCGAGTTCGCCAGCGAATGGAAACGGGAAAACCTGCGGGTGGTGGCGTTTGTGCAGGGCGCGGGCAAAGTGCTCGGGGCGGCGTCGCTACCGTTGCGTGGCGCGCCAGTTGCCAACGGATTCTGACGTCAGCAGCGGGCGTTGATAGATGCGCAGCAACGGGACATTCGAGAGCCCCTGCAGGTCGCCGTTGAGGTCGTCGAGCGCGACGTCGTAACGGCCCCAGCCGAACTGTCGCGTGGATCCGCCGTCGTTGAACACCCCATCGACGATGAAGCTGACGATCCGTGGACCCGCATCGATCGTGATCACCACATGATGCGTGGAGCCGGTCCGCAGCGTGCCGGGATGGGTGCCGAAATCGCTTTCGTGCAGCGATTCCTGCCGCCCGTCGTGCAGCAGTAGCTTCAGGTTGTAACGTTCGCCGGTGAGAATCGCGAGTCCTTTGCCGGTTGCATCGCGTGCGTCCACGAGCATCTGGTCCGGATATAAGTCATCCAGGCGGAACGCTAGCTCGATACTGACGCCGGACTTCTGGATTGCAGGCATTGCAAAGGATCCCGGCCCTCGTTTTTCGAGGGCAAGCCCGTTCTTCTCGACACTGCGGGCATCGAATTGTCCCCAGAGCTTGTTGAGGAACCGTGCGTCGATCTCGTGGACCCGCGCGACGCTTTTTTGCGTCTCCGCAATGTAGATGCGCCCGTTGTCTTCGACGAAATCGGGATAACTGATTCGCATCTTCGGATCCCGGTCGTAGAGCAGGATCTCGGGTTCAGACCAGTGAATCGCGCCGTTGCGCTCGACGCCGCCGCAGACCCAGCCCGGGTTGCGGTCGCGATATGGATCCCAGCGAGGGATCGAGTGCACGGACTCGCCGCCCTGATTGTGGAACCACATCAGATACCGGCCATTCGAAAAGCGCCGTGCGAACGTGAAGGCGCGCGGATGTTTGATGCGCCGGCCTTGCGGCGTGTAAGTCGCGTAGGCGGGCGGCGTCCAGGTGAGACCGCGGTCCTTCGAGTACGCGTGGCACGAATAGCCATCGATCGTGCGATACAGCGCGTACAGCGTGCCGTCGCTGAGCGCGGTGATGTTTGTCTCTTCCGCGATGGCGCCTTTCGGCGCGGGGATCCCGTTCGGGTCCGACGGCAGCATGGTCCAGCGAATCCTGGCGGGATCGCGCTCGGTGAGGATGTTGCTGCTTGACACGGCGAACGCATGCGATCGAACGAGTGTGCCGGGCGTGCCCCACCGCGAGATCCGCGCGAACCCGATGAATACGGTTCCCCGATCGATGAGCGGTTTGGCGACGCTCCAGAAGAATCGCTGCTTGCCCTCGAAGTTGTTGGACTCGTCCGCGTCCCAATGCCGCAGTGGGATCTCGAAGCGCTCGCGCGACCAGGTGCGCCCGTTGTCGTCGGAGTATTTGAAAGCCCAGATGCCGAGCGTATCGACGCGCTTCGCGATCGAAGGCTGCGCAACGCCTGGGACGACGCGCACGTTGTCGCGATTGTACGTGTAGAACACATAGACCCGTCCCGAAGGCGTCGCCAGCGGAACCGCCCAACTCGCTTCGGGACCATTCGCGGGCTCGATATCCACGGGAGTCGACCACGTCTTGCCGCGATCTCTACTGATGGTCGAGATCACATGCTGTCCGCCTTCACCCTCGACGCCTTGGCCTGTCGTCAGCGTGCACAACCATTTGCCGTCGGCTGTGCGAACGACGTACGGTTGATCTGCGTAACCCTCGTCCGGGATGACGTTGCCGTTGGTGATGTCCCGCCAGTCGGGCGTCTCTTGCGACCAAACCGGGATGCCTGCCGCCGTGGCGGCCAGCACGCGATGAAAGTCGCGCCGGGTCATTCTGCGAATCCCTGCGAACGCAAGTCGCGCAGCAGCGCCCAGCCTGCGTTGCGCGGATATCCGAAGTCCCAGAAGGGTTCGCCGGCGAAGCTCTCCCAGACTCGCACTTCGCGCTGGATCAGCATCTCTTCGAATCGCTCGTCGGCTTCGACGACTTCCGAATCCAACTCAAAGAGCCGGATCAACCCTCGGATATCGAGGTCGTTCCGGTAGTTGTGCAGATTGTGCTGGTAACCCTGTTCGACTTCGCGGACGAACTCACGCCAGCGCTTGATGAGCCCGGCGCGTCCCGCCGCCACGATATGCGGCGGGTACCCGTTGTCGTCGAGATATCCGACAATCTCCTCGTCTGTCATCGCAGGTGGACAGAGTTCGCGGCGTAGTCGATGCACGCCTCGCGGCCTGCGTTGCGCAGCGAGAGACGGCCGGCTTCGACCACGAGTTCGTTGTAGCGCGAATTCGCGGGCGTCGCGATCACGCCGGCTTGTTCGATCTCCGCAATGCGCGTTGACGGTTCCGCCGCGTCGTTGACGGACAGGCAAGCCGACACCAGTTGATCGACCGAGCGGAACCCGTATCCGACGACCGTCTGTCCAGGCCCGCCGAGATCGACGTACTGGAAGTAGTCAGGACTTGGTTCGTGATAGCCGTCGGTCTGCGAATACTCGAGTCCGCGATACTGGTCCGAATGGCGAATCATCGCGCCCTGGCCGTCGCCCGAGCAGTACATGATGAGTCCCTG
>CAZVKC010000046.1:50384-62618 GCA_964627455.1 uncultured Solibacteraceae bacterium
TCGCAGGTGAACCAGTTCTGGAAGTTGGAATCGCGGTAGTACCACTTCTCGTGCAGCCACGCGTGTCCCAAGCGGAAATCGCCGAACTTTCCTTCGCGAAACCGCTGCCGCGCCATGAGGCTTCGGTCATCGAAGCGCTTGTGGTACTCGACGGCGACCAGCAGGTTCCGGCTGCGCGCTTCCTTCTCGATCTCCACGGATTCCGTGGCAGTCAGCACGAGCGGCTTCACGCAGATCACGTGCTGGTCGCGCTGCAGTGACGCCATCGTGACTTCGAAATGCAACTGATCCGGCAGCGCGATGATGACGACGCTGCGCGCCGGCAGATCGGCCAGCAGTTCCCGGTAATCGCCCGCGCGTTCGCGAAACGAATGGCCGGGAAACGCCGAGGAAATCTTCTGATTTGCCTTTAGTGAATCGAGCGTCGATTGATTCCGCGCGCAGATGTCGATCGCGCCGATCTTTCCCTGACGCTGCAGTTGATAGAGCGACGGCAGGATCTGATCGTGAACGATCATTCCCCCGCCGATCACGCCGACACGGGTCATTTTGTGAGCGCCTCTTCCCTTACGGCAGCTTGTGCGAAAGACTCTTCGAGCACACTGAGGCCTTCGAGCAGCGCTTCTTCGGTGATGCACAGCGGCGGACAGATCTTCACCGCGGCGCCGCCGAATCCGACTGGTGTGAAGAGCAGGAGGCCTTTCTCGATACAGCGCCGCACGATGTCCCACGCGAGGTCCGCATCGGGATCCTTCGTGCCGGGTTTGACGATATTGACGGCAGCTACGAGGCCGATGCCATCGACAGCGCCTACAAACGAATGCTTCGGCTGCAACGCGCGCAGGCGCTCGATCAGGATCCTGCCCAGGCGCGCGGCGTTGTCGACCAGCTTCTCTTCGAGAATCACGTCGATTGAAGCCATCGCGGCAGCGCAGCAGATCGGATTGCCGGTATGCGTCGAACTCATGCTGCCCGGAGGATGCAGGTCCATGATATGCGCAGGTCCTGCGACCGCCGACAGCGGCATTGATCCGGAAATGCCCTTTCCGAAGCAGGCGAGATCGGGGACCACACCGTAATGCTCGAAGCCCCACATCCTGCCGCTGCGTCCGAAGCCTGCCTGCACTTCGTCGGCAACGTAGAGGATGTTGTGGCCCGTGCACCACTGGCGCAATTTCTGGACGTATTCAACCGGAGCCAGTCCCGCAGTGGCGCCGGGGAATGTTTCCATGACGACGCCGGCGATGTTCTGCGCTTCGACGCCGGCTTCCTGCAGGCAGCGCAGGAAGAAGTCGAACGAGGTGTCCGGCGTGCGATAACCATCGGGGAAGGGAACCTGCACGAAGCCTCGATCGAGATTGACGATCCAGTCCTTGAGCGCAGGTGTGCCGCCGGCCTGCTGCGATCCCAGCGTGCGGCCGTGGAACGACTTCTCGAACGACACGATGATGTGCTTGGCGCGTCCGCCGACTTTGACGCCGTGCGTGCGGCAGAGCTTGATCGCGCACTCGACCGTTTCGGATCCCGTGGTCAGCAGGAACACCTTCTTCAGCGGATCCGGCAGCAATGCGGAAAGCTTTTCGACAAGTTCCGCGCGGCGTTCCTGCGGGAAGCAGTAATTGTGCAGGATGCCGTTCTGTGCCTGTTTCACGATGGCGTCGACGACCTTCGGATGACTGTGGCCGGCGTTGGTCACGAGTACGCCCGACGACCAGTCGATCCAGCAGTTGCCGGACTTGTCATAGACCTGGAACCCGGACGCGCGATCCCACAGAACCGGCGGCTGGCCTGCCATCGCACGAGGTTCATAGCGCAGCAATTTCTCCAGCACGGAGACGGATTCAGGGGCAGGGAAGTCCGTGACAATCCTGCGGTACTTTGTTTCAACCCGCGGAACGGGGCGAGGTTCGAGCGAGAACTCTTTAGCCATGGTGGAGGTGAAACATTTATTCTAACGGTATGATCCTTAGCGATGTGGCGGCGCAGGCCGAGTTCAACGCAGACAAGATGAGCAAAGTGACACTGGCAGGCGGACACTACCTGTTCGCCGGATTGAATTGTTTCGAGCCCGGCCAGGAACACAGCGCGCACGTTCACGCGGAGCAGGACAAACTGTATGTCGTACTCGCGGGCAAAGGCGAGGCGGTTGTTGGCGAACACAAGGGCGAAGTTGGACCCGGCGATGCTGTGTTCGCCGCCGCGGGAGCCGTGCATTCGATGCGTAATGCATCCGAAACCGAACGCCTGGTGGTGATGACCGTCTTCGGACCTCCGCCTCACAAAAAATAGTTGGCCGAGCCCGGGTTACACTGAAATTGTTCCCTGGACATGCATTCGATTTTGCTCGCCATGGTCCTGCTGGCGCAGGATCGCAATTCAAGCGGACAGCTGCAGGAAATCAAACGGCTCGAAGAACTGGTCGCCGCCGGCGCCATCGCTCCGGCCCGTCTCGCCGAGGCGAAGAATAACCTCGCAGATACGAACGATTCTGCGATTCTCGACAAGAGCTTATACGGCCGAGTCTCGCTCGAGGATTTCACCGAAGAACAAGCCGCTGAGATGGTTGCTGCGGCAACGCGCCGGTTGGATCGCCAACAGGAACGCGTCGCCCGCCAGCAGCGCCTGATCGAGAACGGCGTGATGGCTCGCAGCGAACTCGAACCAGCGCTCGCGGAACTCGATGCGCGTAAGGCCGCAGTCGTTGCGGCGAATGCCCGCGCGAGATTGCTGCAGGAACTGGTTGAGATGGCGAATGCTGAACAGGCCGTCGTGACGATGTCTCCGTCTTCCGTCGCCGGACCCGCGCCCATGGTGGAACGCTTCCAGGGCGCCGGCAAATTCGACGACACCGACATGAAACGTGTGGTGCTCGAATTCGAGAAGGAGTTCTCGAAACCGATGCCGGTCAGCGCCCGCGGAGAAACTGCTGTGCATCGCGCCCTGGGCTTCGATCACCGCGGCCGCATTGACGTTGCCGTCAACCCGGACAGCCGGGAAGGCCAGTGGATCCGCCATTTCCTGGCCGTGAACAAGATCCCGTATATCGCGTTTCGACGCATGATCGCGGGACAGGCCACCGCGCCCCACATCCACATTGGACCTCCCAGCCCGCGCCTGATCGCGGCCGACTAGCAGATGCTGGCAGATGTCTGTGATCTGCGTTCACTGGCCACCGGACGTCCGGGCCTGACGCCTGCCAAGGGCGCCAGCCTGGCGGAGGCGGCGGCCGTCTGTTTGAAAGCCTGTGGACACGAGTCGCCCGTCGACCTGCAATTGCATGGCGACCGCGAAGGTGTTCGCAAGCTGGTCTGGCATGACGCCTCGACGCAAGACCGCGACACGTATGCCGATATCCCTGAGGCGACGGAAGAAGGCGCTTGCGCGATCGCGCTCAGCGTGATCGAATCGACGTTAGGAATGGTGGTGGTCGAGCGATCCCGCAAGAATTCCGCATTCGATTACTGGCTGGGGGATGAACCGGATTCGATGATGCAACGCAGCGCGCGGTTGGAGGTCACCGGTATTTTGCACGGCGATCCGGCTTTGATCCAGCGGAGGCTCTCTGAGAAGCTCGCGCGATACGACCGCTATCCGGACGCCTCGCGCGCCATTGTCGCGGTGGTGGAATTCAGCGCCCCGCAGGCACTGGTGGTGACGAGATGATGCAGCGCCTGCACCGTCAGGCGATGGACCTCGCCGAACAATCCGACGCCATTCCGGGCGGCGATCTCGAGTTGCTCGCTCGCGCTTTCGAATTGGAGCGTGAAGCCGCTCTGATGGCCATCGAGCAGCGGATCGGACAGCCGACGGAATCCGTCTTGCTGCGCAGTGCGGCGAGCCTTGCCTTCGAATGCGGCCGTCATCCCGAAGCCCTGCAATTGATCGAGCAGGGACTCGCGCGTCCACAGGTTCCTGGCGATGTCGCGGAAGAATTGAGCGAGCTTCGGAACCGGATTATCGCGCGCGGTTCAGGCGCTCACTGACGACCGTCCAAACTGCCTTCGCGACCGTTTCCTGATCCGGCGATCCGTCGACTAAGACGAAGCGTGAGCCGTCTTCTTCGGCGAGTCTGTGATAAGCCGCGCGGGCCTTTTTGTAGAAATCGACGGTCTCTTCATCCAGGCGAGTCTCATTCGTCTCGCTCTGCCTGTTGCGCGAATGTGCCCGCTGCAAGCCTTCTTCGACATCGATGTCAACGCAGATCGTCAGGTCGGGGACGAGTCCACGGCAGGCGACGCGGTCGACTTCCAACACGACTTCCGCGCCGAGTCCGCGCCCGGCGCCCTGGTAGGCGAGCGTCGAATCGGTGAAGCGGTCCGACACCACGATCGTACCGGCGGCAAGCGCGGGGCGGATCCACTGGTCCACGTTCTGTGCGCGTGCGGCGAACATCAGCAGCATTTCCGTGGTTGGGCTCATCTCGTGATTCGCCGGATCGAGCAGCAGGGAACGGATCTTCAATCCAATCGGACTTCCGCCCGGCTCCTGGCTTTCGAGAACGTTATAGCTTTCGGCGCGCAGCCGCTCGACGAGGATCCTCATTTGCGTCGACTTGCCGCTCCCTTCGTTGCCTTCGAAGGTGATGAACAAGCCTCGTTTAGTCATAGACGAAATGCAGAACTTTCTTCAGGTCTTCCCAGGCTTCGCGTTTGGCGTTCTGATTGTACGGGCGCAGCAGGTACGACGGATGGTACGTCACCATCACGGGAATGTCGCGCCACTTCTGCCAGTTGCCGCGCAGCCTCGTCACGCCCTCTTTGGTTCCGAGGATCGCCTTCGCGGCGGTGGATCCGAGGGCGCAAATTGCTTTCGGCTTGATCACCATCAACTGCCGGAACAGGAACTGGCCGCAGATTTCCATCTCATCCGGCAACGGAGTGCGGTTCTCTGGCGGACGGCATTTCACGACGTTGCAGATGTACACGTCGGCACGCTTCAGCGGAATGCCTTCCTTGGCCGAGGTGCCCTCGATCATTTGCGTCAGCAATTGACCCGCACGCCCGACGAACGGCAAGCCCTGGGCGTCTTCGTCCGCGCCCGGACCCTCGCCGACAAACACGAGTTTCGTAGCAGGGTCGCCTGCTCCGAATACGATCTTGTTACGGCCTTCGCACAGCCGGCAGCGCTTGCAGTCGCCGATGTCCGATTGGATCTTCTCGAACGAGTCGTTTTCCGGTTCGAGGCTCGGCAGGGCGATGAGGGACGGCTCTTCGACGACAGGCGGAGGCGGTACAGGCTTCTTCACGATGGGTTCCGGTTGTACAGCCGCAGCAGCGGCGGCGGCGACGGGTTGGATAGTTTGCGGGAGTTCGACGCGTGGCGCTTCGACCGCCGGCGCGGGTCTGCGATACAACGTATCGAATCCGAGGTCGCGGTAGAACTCCAGGTACTGCTTGAGTGGATCACTCATGGCTCTGCGAGGCAAGGCGAAGCTTGGGCAATTGATCGAAAATGCGGTCTGCGATCTCGCGCTTCGGCGCCTTTTGGATCTTCACGATATCGCCGGCGCGCGTCACGAGCGTGACTTCGTTGCTATCGGACTCGAAGCCAATGCCTTCCTGGGAAACCAGGTTGCCGACCACCATATCGCAGTTCTTGGTAGTCATCTTGCGCTTCGCTTCTTCCACCATGTTCTGCGTCTCGGCCGCGAATCCGATCAGGATGCGATCTTCCTTGCGCCGGCCGCATTCGGCCAGAATGTCCGGCGTCGGGTCGAGATCGATCGACACCTTCGCTGCGGTCTTCTTGACCTTCTGCTGCGGGACGTTGGCGACGTGATAATCCGCGACTGCCGCGGATTTGATGATGATCGTGGATTCCGGCAGGTGCGACAAAACAGCATCGCGCATTTCCAGCGCGGTTTGTACTCGCACGACCTCGACGCCCGCGGGCGGCGCCAGATGCACAGGGCCCGAAACGAGGATCACGCGCGCGCCTCGCGCCCGGGCGGCTTCGGCCAGCGCGTATCCCATCTTGCCGCTCGACCGGTTCGAGATATACCGCACGGGATCCAGCGGTTCCTGCGTTGGACCCGCCGTGATCAGCACGGTCTCACCTTCCAGATCCTGCCGGCTCTGCAGCGCGCGAATCACGATGTCGGCGATCTTCTGCGGATCCGGCAGTCTGCCTGCGCCCACTTCGCCGCACGCGAGATAGCCGGCATCGGGTTCCACGATCACGTGGCCGCGATCGCGCAGCATCGCAAGATTGCGCTGCGTTGCCGGGTGATTCCACATCGCGGTGTTCATCGCCGGCGCCAGCACGACCTTGCCGGTGAACGCGAGATAAGTCGTCGAGAGAAAATCGTCCGCCAGTCCGTTGGCGAACTTCGCCAGCAGGTCCGCCGTGCACGGCGCGACGACGAGCAACTCGTTATCGCGAGCCACGCGGATATGTTCGATCGCACTGGAAAGGGTTTCTTCAGCGGATGCGGAAGAGGAAGAGGCGAACAAGCCAGTGATGACCTTGTTGCCAGTCAGCGCGGCGAAGGTAAGTGGCTGGATGAATTCGCGGGCGCCGGCGGTCATGATGGTTTCGACCGCAGCCCCGCGTTCCATTAGCGCACGAGCGAGTTCCGCGGCCTTGTACGCCGCGATGCCTCCGCCGACGCCGAGAAGGATTCGCACGCGACCCGGGTTATTCTTCGGTGACGTCGACCAGCGCGCGGCGCTGCGGATCGTCGTATTTCACGAGGCCGCGGCGCGTCTCTTCCATCGCCGCCACGGTCGGCTTCTTCGACGTGGTGGGCAGGAACGAACGGGCGCCGCTCTGCAGTTGACGCGCACGCTTGGCCGCCACGATGATGTAGCGGTAGGAACTCGCTTCCGGATCATCCGGAATGATGAAGTTCGAATTGCTGCGCAGGTGCTTCTCGGTCATGTGACTCCTCAACAAACTTTCTCGAATCCAGCCAGTATCGGCCGGATCTGATCCTCGACGCGTTTCCGTTTCATCCGCTCGGCCCTTACGATCGACTTGAGCGCCTCGGCGGACTCATCGACCTCGTGGTTCACCAGCACATAGTCGTACTGGTCGTAATTGCGGATTTCGTCCGCCGCTTTGAGCAGACGCCGTTGGACAACTTCTTCGGCATCCTCGCCGCGGGAACGCAACCGTTGCTCCAGGATCTCCCTTGAAGGAGCCAGGATGAAAATCGTAACAGCGTCCGGGATCTTCCTTTTTAATTGTGCCGCACCCTGGACGTCGATGTCGAGCACCAGGTCGTAGCCGTCCCGGGCTGCGAAGTCGAGTTCCGACTGATGGGTCCCGTAGTAATTGCCGAAAACATCGGCGTGCTCGAGGAACTCATCCTTCGCGATCCGCTGCTCGAACTCCTCGCGCGTGACGTAGTAGTAGCTCTCGCCGTGCTTTTCCTTGCCGCGCGGGGCGCGTGTCGTATAGGAAATCGAGAAACGCAGGTTCCGGATTTCCTGCATGAGCCGGTTGACGAGAGTCGACTTGCCTGAGCCGGAGGGCGCCGAGATGATGAAGACTGCGGGCTTTCTCATTCCAGATTCAGCGCCTGCTCGCGAATCTTTTCGATGTCGCTCTTGATGGCGATGCCCAGGCTGGTGATCTCGAGCCCGATGTCTCCTACGCCGTTGGTTTTCGACAGGATCGTATTGGTTTCGCGGTTCATTTCCTGCAACAGAAAATCGATCTTCTTGCCCATCTCTCCGCCGCGCCGCAGGATGCCGTCCAACTCGGAACTGTGGATGCCGAGGCGGGTAACTTCTTCGCTGACATCACTGCGGTCGGCGAGAATCGCGGCTTCCTGCGCGAGCCGGTGCGGTTCAATCGCGGCGCCTCGCAGCAGTTCGTTGAGCTTCTCTTCGAGGCGGGCGCGGTACAGTTCGGTCGCCTGCACCCGCAACTCTCCGATCCTCACGCCGCGATCCCGGATCTTTTCGTTGAGGGCGATCATCGTCGACACAAGTTCTGCGCCTTCGCGCTCGCGGAATGTCTTGAGGATGTCCAGGGCCTCGCCGAGCGCGCCCAGCACCAGTTGTTCGTCAGCGGCTGTCAGTTCACGATCTCCCGCCGTGGAGATCATGCCCGGTACGCGCATCGCGGAGTTCACGTCTACATCGGCCGACACGCCGGCCGTCGACATCGCTTCGCGAAATGCTGCGAGATAGGCTTCGAACAAGGGCCGGTTTAGCGCGACGCTTTCCGCGGACTGATCACGGATGATTCCGATGCGAATCTCCACATGCCCGCGAGTCAGTTGCTTCTTGATGGTCGACCGAATTTCGTTCTCGACGGAAAGGTCCAGCGACGTGTGGATGTGGATGTCCAGGCCCCGGTGGTTCACGCTTTTGACGCTGACCGAGAGTTCGCCTCCGCTGCTAAGCGGACGGCGTACCCGGGCATAGCCTGTCATGCTATGAACGGTGTTGGAAACGAGTGGGGCCGCTGACATGGGGTGTGTCTGTGATTCTACCGCACGCGTTAGAATCGAAGTCGATGCGCGCCTGTCTTGCGGTGTTGTTTCTGATGCTGTGCGGAGCCTGTTCGACGGCTCCCAGGTCCACTTTCAGCGCCAAGCAGGAAGAGAAACCGGTCTTCGCGTTGAAGATCACACAGTTTTACTCGGATCCCTCGGTGATCCGTGGCGCGGGAGAGGCGGCTAAGCTGTGTTACGGCGTCGAAGGCGCAAAGACCGTCACGCTCGATCCGCCCGTGGAACGGTTGTGGCCGTCGCCAGTCCGCTGCTTTGATGTCCAACCCAAAGCGACCACTACTTATACGCTGACAGCCGAGGATGGACGAGGCGGCAAGGTCACGCAGAAGACGATGGTTCAGATTGGTCCGCCAGCGGCCAAGATTGTCGAAGTGTCCGTCAATGCTCTTGAAATCAAGGCGGGTGAAGCCTTTCCGTTTTGTGTCCGCGCCATCAATGTGAAGACCTGGAAACTGTCCGCCGGAGAGTGGCGGACACCACCAGACAGCAAAGGTGGATGCGCAGTCGACTATCCGAAGCAGACCACGACCTACGTGATCACGGCCGTCGGAGCGCTCGGCGAAACCGACACCGAGCGCGTCACGGCCACGGTCAAATAAGCTCTTTAGCGTCTCAACGCAGCGGGAACCATGTGGCTCCCGGTGACGGCCTGCATGACCGACTGCGTCTTCGAAAGTTCCTCGCGAACCTGGTCGAGTTGCGCCTGCCGGACCTGCTTCAAGCCCTGCTGCACAATGCCGAATACGATAAACCAGCCGATCACGCCGAGCACGATGTGTTTGATCCAGAACGGCGACGGGATGTAGCTGAAGTTCCAGATCATGTGCAGGCCCATCGGGATCATGAAAGCTTTCAGGAATAGCGGATTTGCGAGCATATCGGGGCGAAACGGCTTATCGCCTTTGACCCGCCACAGCGCGCCGGCGGCAATGGCAGTCCACGCGACGTGGCAGAACGGACTCAGCAAGCCGCGCAGCACGATGTTCGATGTCATGTTGCCGCCGGCGTAGGCCAGCAGATTGCCTTGAAACGAGGCCCGGCCGGAGACGACCTTGAGCACCGGATCGAGGAACGAGTTGAACGCGTATCCGGCGCTTTCAAACACCGCGAACCCCGCGCCGACAGCGGCTCCGAAAAGCAACCCATTCAATACGTACTTGTACTTGACGTTTCGCACGACGATGATCACGGTGAGCAGTTTTCCGACCTCTTCGACGATACCTGCCGCCGGCGGACCGAGAATGCTCGACAGGCTCGAGACCTGGAATCCGATCAGCGAGATGAACAGCGAGACGACCCCGCCTGTGCAGAGCAGGCCAAGCGTGTAGTGGAACGAAATGTTGCGCGGCGTATTGAGTTCGAAGAACAGAATGACGGTTGCGAGCGGAAACACCAGGGATCCCATCATCATCAGGCCCGGCAGGAGATTCATGTTGTTGAACTCCTTCCAGGCGAACAGGAATCCGAAGTAAATCAGACTCATGAAAATGAGAACCCGCATGAAGAACCAGGGCTTGGGCCAGCCTGTGATTGCGTTTTCGATCGGCGGCGTCGTTTTCGAAGTTCCGCAGATGAAGTATTCGTCGGTTTCTTCCTGCGTGCGCTTCTTGAACACTTCCGAGAACATGTCGCCCAGGCTGAAGCCCTCGAGCTTCTCGGTGGAAGCAAGTGAATTCAGGCGGCTGCCGACGCTGTCGAGCAATCCTCCGATCGTGAACGACTGATTGCTGACCTGCCAGGTCGAGGCGCCAATGCGGAATTCCTGCCCCAGCATGAGCACGCCCTGCGGCGGTGTCATGCCGTTGATCACGATGGTTGCCCCTGGGGTCCCCGAACGGAAGTTCAACATGTTGCCCTGCCAGGACAGGATCACGTGTTGATCCGCCACTGCAGAATCGTTTTGTCCGATGCCTGCGGCGCGTCCCAGGGTGACTTCCTGCGAACTGATGACGAAGACTTTGCCGTTATCGGGGCCGGCGATGCACCGCAACTGCACGGCTCCGATGGCCGTTGGGGCCGGAGCGGACACCGGCTGTGGCTGTGGCTTGGGTTGCTGTGGTTGAGGCTGAGGCTGAGGCTGGACCTGCGCCTGCTGCGGCCTCGGCTGTTGTTGCTGCAGTGGCTGCTGTTGAGGCTGAGGCTGCGGTTGGGGCTTCGGCTGCGGAACCGTCAATTGATCGGCAAAGACGGCGCTCGCCGGTTGCCACTGCTGCCACCCGGCTGCCGCCACCATAGTCGATGGCGGAATCTGTCCGGTCCGCACCAGATCGATGATCTGTTGTTGCGGGACCGGCCCTTTGGTGTCACTTCCTGCGAGGTAATACCATTGACCGCCAGGATTCATGTTCGGTGGGTCCTCCGAGTTTTCTAGTCTACTACCGACTAAAGCGTATTCGGAGGCCCACCGTGGTCAATTATTCTGCCCAGAATTTGAGATACGGCTTGCCCTCGGCGAGGCGCTGCACGTAGAGCGCGGCTTCGCGCGCATGGTAGTCGCCCCACATCGACGATTCACCGTTCGGAACCAGCTGGCCCGGATGCGTGCGGTCCCAGCCGTTGGGCCGGTGATAGATGCTGTGCAGGATCAACCCCTGGTGGTTCTCGTCGGTGCTGAGGTACGGCTCATCGAGCAGAGTGGACAAAACGGTGAGTCCGGCCTGGCGATAGTGAGTCGCCTTGTCGGTTTCACCTTTGCCGTCGAGCCAGGCGCCGAGGCGCATGAGACCCTGCGACGCAATACAGGCCGCGCTCGAGTCGACCGGTTCATGCGGATTGTATGGATCCGCGGGCTTGCGGTGATAATCGCCCAGCAGACCGATCTTGCCTGCGCCGGTGTCCCAGTATGGAATGCCGTCGAGCGCTGCCGCCTGGTCGATGTAGAAGTCCGCGCAATCGATTGCGGTTGTGCGCATCATCGCTGTGATCGCCGCGCGTCCGCCTACTGCGTCGAGATCTGCATCGCTCAGGGATTCGATGAATTCGAGCTGTTCGGCGAAGCCGCAGATGGCCCACGCGAGGCCGCGGGTCCAGGTGGTGAACGGCGAGAATCCCTGTTGCGAGTTCGGACAGCGGAAGTTGCCGTCGTTGGTGTTGAACACGGCCTCATGCGCCGTGCGGCCGCGCAGGTCGTAGGCGTCGCGGCCTTCACCGTGGAACACCGAGTAGCGCGCGGTCGCTTCCGCATGCTGCACCAGGCGCGAAAGCAGGCTGATCTTTTTGTCGCCTTCGCCCATCATCTGATGCCCAAGCCGGTGCGCGACCGCCAGCGAACGCAGCGAACGAATGGTATCGACGAACAGCGAGTGTGGACCGTTGAAGCTGTAGATGTATCCGGCGGGACCATCGAGCCACGACGGCGGCGCATCAGCGCGACGGATCACGGTCCAGCGCGATGCCTGCACTGCGCCGCTCACTTTCAGTGCAAGCCGGTAGAAGTGACGTTCCCAATCGGATGCTTCCAGGCGTCCCTCGGCGGCGAGGCGCAGCAGGTTGCCGTAGGTCGAGACGTTGTTGAATCCGTGATCGTGGACACCCGTATGCGATACGTGTGGCGCCATGAGTTCGAGCGTGCGATGCCGTCCGATCTGCAGGAACTGGCTGTCGCCGGTGGCGTCGAACTGCAGAATCGCGGATCCGAACTGGAAGCCCTGGGTCCATTCGGTCCAGCCGCGTGCGGTGTAGCGGCCGTCGATCGTGAAGACAGGCGTACCGCTTTCAGGCGTGTAGGAAGCCTCGATGCTGAGGATCTTGGCTGCCGAGGCCTGCCACAT
>CAZVKC010000047.1:0-5161 GCA_964627455.1 uncultured Solibacteraceae bacterium
GTCGAGGATTACGAACCTATGGAAATTGCTTGTGTCCGGCTTGTGAGGCAGAGGCAGGACTTCTCCGGTTGGAAAGCAGGCAGGTTTAGTTGGGATAGGGAAGGGAGAGAAGGCCCGGCAGCCCGTCCGGAGTATCCGATTCCATTGCCTCCGAGCAAGGCCTCGTTGGGCCCTCAGTGGATCAGAAACCCAGACGGTGCAGCAGGCTTCATAGTGGAACGCGATCTCCCGAATGATTTCCGATCATGCTGGAAGAAAAATTCTGCAGCAGAAGAGTTCAATTCCCCGCCCGGTAGGCAACCAGGCTCCGGATGACCAGCGTTCCGGCGGTCCCCGGAACCTGATCCCGGGTCACGATGCGGACTTCGTGCTCCTGGTTCGCGAGTCCATACAGGTGAAACAGGCTCGATTCATTGGTCGCGGCCGGCGCCATGACACGGAACTCACCCGCCTTGCGTCCGTCAACATAGACATCGGCGACACCACCATTTGGCTGCCCCTTGCGATCGAAGTACTCGCCTTCCAACGAAAAGGCACTCCCCTTGAACCGGATCAGCGCCTCATTACCCGGTCCGATTGCGGTCTTGCGGGTCTTGACGTCGCCGGACTCCCCGTCCCACGAGGCCGCCTCGCTCCAACTGCCGGACCATGTCCAGCCGGGATGACTGGCGTCCGCCTGCAGGACAGGCTCGCCCATAGACCAGGTGTCCAGCACAACCGGTTTTACGGGAGAGGCAGGAGGCAGAGTCAGAGTCTGCCCCTCGCGCTTGCCGCCACTCCGTTCGACGAGCGCAATCGCACGCTTCAACGTGCTTTCAGAAATCTCCTCGAACGTGTAGTTCGTGTAGATGAACTTCGTGTTGGCAATGGCCGGGATGCCGTCCTTCCAAACCGGCGGGATCTTCGAATATCCGAGCACGACGCCGAGGATCCCCGCCGCGTTCGAAGGGTTGCAGTCGGAATCCTGCCCCGCGCGGGTCGAGATGTCCAGGGTCCTGGCGAAGTCGCCACCGCCGTACAGCAAGCCTAACGCGATGTAGGCTCCGTTGAGGCTGGCTTCAATGTTGAAGCCTCGCAGGGCGCCTTCGGGGCAGGATTCGACCTTGCCCCACTTTTCCTCGATCGCCTGCCATGACTTTTTCCAATCGTTCGGGAACTGCCGGTGCAACTTCAAGACATCGGCGATCGTGCGGGCGTACTGGCTGGAAGGCGGCAACGCAGCCAACCCGGCTTCGACGATTTTGCGCGGATCCGATTCGAAGAATGCGGCGGAGTACATGGCGGAGACGTAAATACCGCCGTAGATTCCGTCGCCATAATTCATCACGCCGCCGATCCGCGACGCGAGTTCAGAAGCCTGCTGCGGAAGGCCGGGAGCCATCAAACCGATAAAATCGGCCTCGATCTGAAAGTCGATATCGTTGGCGTGAATGTTGTACTTCGGGTGTCCCGACAACGGAGCCTTGATTCCCGCAGCAAGGTTGCGGCGAGCCGCCGCGTTCGCGTGCCAGAGTGGATACCGGGTGCTCTTGAAAGCTTCGCCAAATTGTTCCGCGGTGGCATCGAGTCCATGCCGGTCGAGCACCTCGGCAAAGGTCATCTCGACATACAGGTCATCCTGAGTGATCGACTCTTTGACCCAAGCCGGATTCCAGGGGATCCGCCCGGTGATGATCTTGCCGTTCGACCGGAACTCGGTTGGCGCGCCGAACGAGACGCCGATCATCTGACCGGCCCAGCCGCCTCGAATCTTATCCTGCAACTGAGAAATCGAAATCTGCCGGGTCTGCGAGAACGCGGAACACAGCGATAGAACGAAGAAGACAAGAACCAGTCGCGGCATCATGCTCTGAGCATATCTGCCCGAACCGGCGCTGGCAAGAATGAAAAACGGCCTGGCGAGCGCGCCGGGAACGCCGGAATCCAATCGGGAGTCCGGCAAAAATTGCGTTCCAACCGGAAGACACGCGCGCCAAGCCCGAGGACACAGTCACCGGGATACGGAAATGTTTGCGGCAAGGAGCCGCACCCCGGCTGTTCCTCGGACATTCACGCGCAAGAGCGGCGGAAATGGGATCAGCGATCCTTCCCGCCGCAATCTTGCGCTTAGTAATGTAGTGGGCGACTTAGGATTCAGACGACGGAGCGGGCGAACCCCCACTGCCAGACTGGCCGGGATTCGCCGGAGCGGCTGCACCAGGCTTCTTCTCCTTGGCGCCGGCCTCTTTCGGGCCACCCGAAGCCGACTTCACCGGACTCAGGATGATGTGCGCGTTGCGGCCTTCGAGCTTGGGCTGGCCTTCGACCGAGCCGTGACCCTGCAGGTCCTGAGCAAAGCGGAGGAGAAGATTCTTACCCAGATCGACGTGGGCAATTTCGCGGCCGCGGAACTGCACGACGGCCTTGACGCGGTTGCCTTCTTTCAGGAAGCGCATCGCGTGGTTCTTCTTGAACTCGTAGTCATGATCATCAGTGTTGGGGCGGAACTTCAGCTCCTTCACCTGAATGACGTGTTGCTTCTTCTTTGCCTCGTGTTGCTTCTTTTTGTTCTCGTACTGCCACTGGCCGTAGTCCATCGCCTTGGCGACTGGAGGCTCAGCAGTGGGTGCGATCACAATGAGGTCGAGACCCATGTCCTGTGCTTTGCGCACAGCAGCCGGAGTAGGCATGATCTCGACAGTGCCATCTGGAAACACGGCCCGAACTTCGCGGGCGCGGATCGCCTCGTTCACGTTTTCGCGAATACGGGGCTTGCGGGGCGGGAAACCTCTGGGCGGATACATTCCTAAGAACGAACCTGCGAATTACGATAGAACATGTGTGGTGATAGTACCTTATGAGAATCTTAACAGAACCTGTGAAAATGGGGAAAGAGGGGATCGACGAATCCAATGACTAGCCAAGACGGAACTTTCACCAGGCGGGGAACTCTGCTCTTAGCCGCAACGGCGTTTTGCATGATGATCATCCCGGCGCAAGGGCAGACGCCGGGCAAGCAGAAACGGCGCGTGGCCATTCTGAATTTCGAATACGGAACCGTATCATCGAGCGTCGCGCAGATCTTCGGTACGAATGTCGATATCGGCAAGGGCATCTCCGACATTCTCGTGGACCGCCTGGTTACGGGCGGCGTGTACAGCGTGATCGAACGCAAGGCGCTCGACAAGGTGCTCGCCGAACAGAACATGTCGAACACCGACCGGTTCGACTCGAGTTCCGCGGCGAAGATCGGACGGCTGCTCGGCGTCGAAGCGATCGTCGTCGGATCGGTGACGCAGTTTGGCCGCGACGACCAGAGCATCAGCACGGGAGGCATCGGCGGCAAGTACGGCAGCAAGATCGGCCTCGGCAACATCGGCAAGAAGTCCGCGAAAGCAGTGGTGCAGATCAGCGCCCGCATGATTAGCGTCGACACAGCCGAAGTTTTAACGGTCGCGCAGGGCAAGGGCGAATCGGCGCGATCCGGCCTCGACCTCGGCGGCGGAGGATCCGGCAAGAGCGGTTTCGGCGCCGGCGCGATCGACATGCGCAGTTCAAACTTCGCCAACACCATCATCGGAGAGGCCGTGAACAAGGCCGTCACCGAGATGGCGTCGAAACTCGAATCCACGGCCCCGACGGTGCCGGTGAAAGCCGTCGTGATCGACGCGGTTGTAGCGGACGTGAGCGGTGCGACGATCATCATCAATCAGGGCAGCAAGGCCGGCGTCAACGTCGGGGATCGCCTCTCCGTTCGCCGGGTGGGACGCGAGATCAAGGATCCGGTTTCCGGCAAAGTGATCAAGCGCGTGGAAGAGCCGCTGGGCGAGTTGTCCATCACCGAAGTCGACACGGATTCGGCGACAGGGACATTCTCCGGCGCAGGCAGGCCGCGCGTCGGCGACGCAGTCCGCAGCGCGAATAAATAAGAAGAGCAGAACAGGATCGAGGACCGCATGTTTCAGATCGGCGAGAAGTTCGGTGACTACGAAGTCGTCAAAATCCTCGGGGCGGGCGGCATGGGGCAGGTGTACAAAGTACGCAACACTTTGTCCGACCGCTTCGAAGCGATGAAGGTACTGTTGCCGAATCTGCAGCAGCATGCCGATCTCGCGGACCGGTTCCTGCGCGAAATCAAGGTGCAGGCTGCGCTCCAGCACAAGAACATCGCGGGCTTGCATACGGCGCAGCGCCAGGACGACCGGATCCTGATGTTCATCGAGTTCGTCGATGGCATCACGCTGGACAAGGCGCTGCAGCAGGGGCCGCTGTCGCCGGAACTGGCCGCGAACATTATCGGGCAGGTGCTCGAAGCGCTCGCTTACGCGCATGCCCGCGGCGTCGTACATCGCGACATCAAACCGGAGAACATCATGGTCCAGCCGGATGGCGTGGTGAAGCTGATGGACTTCGGCATCGCCCGCCTGGCGCAGGACAAGAGGCTGACTTCAACAGGCCGCACCGTGGGCTCCTTGTACTACATGTCGCCGGAGCAGATTCGGGGCGCCGACGATCTCGACGGCCGTTCGGACCTTTACTCATTAGGCGTCACGCTGTACCAGTGCGTAACGGGCAAGCGTCCGTTCGACGGCGACAGCGATTATTCGATCATGGCCGCGCACATCCAGCAGAATCCTGTGAAGCCGATCGAGTTGGATCCGCATGTTCCGGCTGCGATGAACGACGTCATCATGATGGCGATCTCGAAGGACCGGGCGCAGCGGTTCCAGACCGCCGACGCGTTTCATACGGCTCTTATTGCGAGCGTCGGCGGAACGGCGGCAGCCACGCGGCCAATGGCGGCCGCGGCTGCGTACGCGCCTCCGCCCCCTCCGGTCGTCGTGGCCACACCGCCGCCTCCGCCTCCACCTCATCCCCAACCGGCGCCGGTTCCGACGGTCGTCACCGCGCCGCCCAAGCCGACACAGGTCATGCAGCCTCCTGCGCCGCCACCTCCGCCACCGGCCATGCCGGGCAGTGGTGGATCCTCTTCGAAGGGGCTCTGGATCGGGGTTGCCGTGGTGGCCGTGGCCGCCATTGGCGGTGTCGGCGCATGGAAGGGTCCCGAATGGTTCGGCAGCGGCGGCAACGCCGTGAAGACTGAAACGCCGGCAACGACGACGACGCAACCGCAGCAGCAACAGCAGCAGTCACAGCCGGTCGCGGGTCCGGGCACGACTCC
>CAZVKC010000047.1:5261-16519 GCA_964627455.1 uncultured Solibacteraceae bacterium
GCAACAGCAACAGCAGCAGTCGCCGGTTCCGCAGCGTCCACCGGTCCAAACGCAGCCGGTATCGACACCGCCGGTTCCGCAGCAACAGCCGCGGCCATCCTCGCCCGTCGCTTCCGCGCCGCAGTATCAGGTGGAACCGCCGGCTCAGACACCGCCCGCGCAACGCGGCCCGGATCCGCAGGTCGCACGCGAACTGGAGGAGCTACGCCAGCAGTTCAACGCGCTGTCGACGCGGTTTGCAAGTGCGCAGGAATCCGTGCGCCGGCTCGAAGCACAACAACAGCGGCAGGGCTTCGGCATGCGACGCGACGTCCGCGAGGCGATCACGCGGTTCCAGTATCTGATGAAGGAGTCCTCGGATTCACTGGTGAGCCGGAACGCCGACGGCGCGCGGACCAATCTGCAGATGGCGGAACGCAATCTCGAGCGCATCGAGAAGTTTCTTGGCAACTAACTAACAAGACGCCTCCAACGCAGGGGCATCGGAAACGGAGAGAGTATTTATGCAAAAGACGCTGGCCGCGATGTTCTTCATCGCGGCTTTGGCATTTGGCGATCAGATCGTGATGAAGAACGGAGACCGCGTCAGCGGCTCCATCATCAAGAAAGACGCCAAAACCCTTACGATTAAGAGCACTCATTTCGGAACTGTGACATTGCCTTGGGATCAGGTCGAATCCGCCAAGGTGGATACGCCGGTGACGATCGTCACGCCGGAGCGTTCTTTCAGCGGCACCGTGCAAGTGGAGAAAGACAAGGTGCAGGTCACATCCTCTGGAGCAACCAGCACCATTCCGCCCGGAGATCTCGTGGCAATGCGCGATGCGGCGGAACAAAAAGCTTATGAGCGATTGCTCAACCCTCGTTGGAGCGACTTGTGGGCCGGTAACGCGAGTATCGGCTGGGCAGGCACTAAGGGCAACGCAGAGACCGCGACGTGGACCACCGGACTCACGGCCGCCCGCGCGACCCGCGGCGACAAGACTTCCGTTTACTTCAACGCCATTCGCGCCTCGGCGATGGTGAACCAGGTATCGGCCCAGACGGCGCAGGCCATCCGCGGCGGCGTGGCGTATAACCGGAACCTGAAACCTCGCATATTCCTGAACACGTTCAACGACTGGGAATACGACAAGTTCCAGAACCTCGATCTGCGCATCGTAGTCGGCGGCGGTCTTGGAGCGAACATCTGGAAGTCCGACCACGGCCGTCTGGATCTGGTCGGCGGCGCGGCGTGGAACCGTGAAAAATTCGACCCCGTGCGTCCGGCGCTGCCGTTCGTGCGGAACGGCGCCGACGGGTACTGGGGCGATGACTTCAGCTGGAAAGTCGGCACGCGCACCAACCTCACACAGAGCTTCCGCATGTTTAACAACTTCCAGGACGCACAGCGTTATCGCATCAACTTCGACACCGGCGCGACGACGCAACTGAGGAAGTGGTTGACCTGGAACATCTCGATCAGCGACCGTTTCCTGAATCTGCCGGTTGCCGGGAGGAAGAAGAACGACTTCCTGTACACAACCGGATTCGGCTTCGCTTTCGCGCGATAGACGGTTATTGTTGACGGATTCGATGGGGCTTGCCGCCGTTGTTGGCGGCAAGCCCTTTTACTGTTTGTGAAGCGCCATCGGGCCAGCGGATGGTGAGGTCCACGCGCTCGACGCCGGGACCGAGGCCGACATGCTGCACGAAGGAATGCTGCGAGTAGAAACTGGATCCGCTGAGGACTTCGCCGGTCCACTTGCCTTTGGAGGCATCAACGGTCCAGCGGGCGCCGATCGCGGAGCGGTTGGACGTTTTGCCGTTGCCTTCGAGCAGAAAGTTGATGTGCGAGCTCGCGGCGGGAGATTCGTTGCGCAGTACGGCGGGCTTGTCATTCATATTGACGATCACGGCTTCGGGCCGGCCGTCCCCGTCGAGGTCGCCGAGTGCGAGTCCTCGAGAAGAACGCGGGACGTTGAGGCCGGGGGCCTTGCTGATGTCGCGGAACCTCTTGCCGCCGTCATTGCGATAGAGCAGGGTTTCCTGCCGGTACTTGTCGCCGACATTGGCGCCTTCGACTTCCGGATACACGTGGCCGTTGACGGTCATGAGGTCGAGCCAGCCGTCATCGTCGAAGTCCGCGAAGGCGATGCCCCAGCCGAGGAGTTGGTTGGCGCCGAGTCCCATTTCGCGGGAGACATCCGAGAAGAAGAGGTTGCCCTCGTTGCGGAAGAGCGAGATGAGGTCGCCGGAAAAATTGGTCTTGGCGATATCGAGCATGCCGTCGCGATCGAAGTCGCCGACGGCGACGCCCATGCCGGCTTGCAGACGTCCATCGAAATTGTAGGCGACTCCCGCTTCGACACCGCGCTCTTCGAATGACTTACCTCCCTTGTTGTGAAACAGGAGGCTCGGCGTCATGTCGCAGGCGACGTAGATATCGGGCCAGCCGTCGTTGTCGAAGTCCGCAGTGACGGCTTGCAGCGAGTACCGGCCGCCGGGTTTGAGGATCCCCATCTCAGCGCTGACATCCGTGAATGTGCCGTCCGCGTTCTGGCGGTAGAGGATGTTGCGGGCGAGCGGAAGTCCGCGAGGTCCGCACATGACCGCGAGTTCCTTCCACTTGCACTCAGCCGTGGAACCGGGCTTGGGGGTCTTCGCGAGATCGAGGTCGACATAGTTCGACACAAAAATATCGAGGCGGCCGTCGCGGTTGTAGTCGAGGAAGGTGCAGCCGGAACCATAGCGGGTCCCCGTGACGCGTAGTTTCGACTTGGCGGTGATGTCCTCGAAACGGCGGCCCCCATCATTGCGGTACAGGCGGTCATGGCCGTAATAGGCGACATAGAGATCGACGAAGCCGTCGTTGTCGATATCGCCGGCGCAGACGCCTTGCGCCCAGTCTTCGGTGGTGAATCCAGCTTCGCGGGAGATGTCGGTGAACAGGCCGGAGCCATCGTTCCGATAGAAGTGCGGAAAGACTGGCGGGTTCTTCCTCTCGAGCGTCGTCCCGTTGAGGATCAGGAGGTCCTCGTCGCCATCGTTGTCGAAGTCGAAGATGGCGGCGCCGTTACCTGTGGTTTCGAGGATGAAGTCCTTGCGGTTTTCGCCGCCGAACCGGTTGATTCCGGCGATGCCCCAAGACGACGCGACATCCCGAAAGGTTACAACTTCAGGCTCTACGGCAAGTGACAAAAAGCAGACAAGCAGGTGACGAAGTTGTGACATGCCAATTAAAGCTGATAGAATTGCCCGAGTAGTAGAAACCTACTAGAAACCTTACCAGGGGGTTTGAATGCGTCGCCAAGTTGTGCTCGCATTTCTCATTCTATTGCTATTCGCGATGACCTCGTTCGGTCAGCGCGACCTAGCGACTTTGGTGGGCAACGTCACCGATCCTACGGGAGCGGCAGTTGCGGGAGCCAAGGTAACCATTATCGAAGAGGCCACGGGCCTGCGTTATGAACTCACAGCCGGTAGTGGCGGCGAGTTTGCGCGTCCCGCCCTCAAGCCCGGCGTATACACGGTGGAAGTTGAAGCCAAGGGTTTCAACAAGGCGTTCCGGAAGGGAATTCTCCTGACCGGCGGCGATCGTACGGGCGTGGACTTCCAGTTGAAGATCGGTGAAGTTTCGACCGCCGTCGAAGTGTCGGCCGAAGCTCCGCTGCTGCAGACCGAGTCCACCATCCAGGGTGCTCAGTTGGGTTCGAAGGCGACTGGTGAACTGCCGCTCGGCGGCCAGCGTACCTTCACTTTTCTTGCCCGCCTGTCCCCAGGCGTTGTCCCCAACGAACCCGGTGCTCGTGACGCGGTCGGCGGCGGCTTCTCCGCCAACGGCGTGCGTTCGAACGGCCAGAACAACTTCCTGTTGAACGGCGTCGACAACAACGTCAACGTCATCGACTTCCTCAACCAGACTTCGTTCGTCGTGGGTCCCTCCGTCGAGGCCATCGGCGAAATGCGCGTCATGACCAACGGCTACAACGCCGAATACGGGCGCGGCGCGGGTGGCGTGGTAAACGTCAACCTGAAGTCGGGCACCAATGAAATTCACGGATCTCTCTTCGAGTACCTGCAGAACGACAAGCTGAACGCAAACCGCTGGGAGCGCAACTTCTCGAATGCGGCGCGTGGACCGTTCAAGCAGAATCAGTTCGGCGCAGCTGCTGGCGGCCGCATCATCAAGAACCGCACGTTCTGGTTCGCAGACTACCAGGGCACGCAGGTTCGTTCGGTGGGTGGTACGGTTCCCGGCCTCGGCACCTCGGACTTCTTCACGATTCCGACGGCAGCCATGAAGCAGGGCAACTTCTCGAGCCTGCTCGGCAACACGATTGCGAATGCCCCCGGCGGCGCGAACATTCGTGAAGGCATGATCTTCGACCCCCTGACGCAGACCAACGGGGCTGGCGGACTCGTCCGCACGCCGTTCGCAGGAAACATCATTCCAGCATCGCGTTTGGATCCCGCTGCGAAGAAGATCATGGACCTGTTCCCGGACCCGACTCGCCAGATTAACGGCGGACAGGGCTTCCAGCAGAACAATTACTTCGTGACGACCGCAGGCCAGCAGACGATCCACCAGGGTGACTTGCGCCTCGACCACCGCCTGTCGGACAAGGACACGCTGTTCGGCTCGATGAGCTGGTCGGACCTCGATCAGTTCAACGGCGCTCCGCTGCCCGGCGCTCTCGACGCGACCTACTTCGCTTCGAACGCCGCGGTGACGCTCGCCCGCAATGCGATGCTGAGCTACACCCGTGTGTGGACCCCGTCGATCGTGACGGAAACCCGCGCGGCGTTCACCCGTCTCGTGACCTCCCGTACGCAAGCGCTCCCCGAAACCGATCAGTTCAAGGCCTTCGGCATCGGCGGCTACAACCCGAGCGGTCCGCTGAACGGCGGTCTGCCTTCGACCTCGATTGACCGCTACAGCGGCTTCGGCGCTTCGGACTGGCTTCCTTCGAAGGAATACAACAACGTTTGGGACTTCATCCAAAACGTTGCCGTCAACAAGGGCGGACACAGCTACAAGTTCGGCGCTGAATTCCGTCCGATCAAGTTCCCCTTCTTCCAATTCCCGTCGCCTCACGGCAACTGGAACTTCAACCGCCGCGAAACCTCGTTCCCCAACGCGGGTACGGTGGGTGCGGACAACCTGACGGGCGACGGCTACGCTTCGTGGCTGCTCGGCCGCGTCAGCGGTGGCCAGATGTCCACCACGAACTTCATCTCTTCGGAGAAGTCGGCGTGGGCGTTCTACGCGCAGGACGACTGGAAGGTGAACTCGAAGTTGACGATCAACTACGGCATCCGCTACGAACTGTTCTCGCCCATCGGTGAAAAGTTCGGCCGTCAGTCGAACCTGGACTTCCAGGCGCTGACGCTGTTCATTCCGAAGGGCAAGGACCAGGACGCTCCCCTGCCTCCGAACTTCGCGACGTCGTTCCCGATGTTGAAGGTTTCGCGCGGCCAGGTGGACAAGTACATGATCCCGTGGGATAAGACCAATTGGGGTCCCCGCATCGGGTTTGCGTACAGCCTGAATCAGAAGACCGTGGTCCGTGCGGGCTATGGCATCTTCTATGGCGGCGAAGAAAACCAGGGTGGCAACCCGAACCGCGGCGAACAGGTTCCGTTCAACCAGACGGTGCAGGTGAACCGCACGGGCGCGCTCACGGCGTTCGATCCGAACCCGTTCTTCAACCCGAACGGCCAGGAAGGCGGCGTATCTCGCGGCTTCCCGACCAATATCTTCTCGGGCCGGCCGGCGAACATCAGCTTCCGCCAGTTGGTGAACAACTTCCGCAATCCGCTGGTGCACAAGTGGAATTTCTCGATTCAGCGGGAATTCCGCGGCGCTCAGGCGTTCGAACTCTCGTATGTCGGCAACCGCCAGGCGCGGCAGCTGCACTTCTACGATCCGAATGCCTGCCCCAACAGCCCGATCCCGAACAATCCCTGCGATCCGCGCCGTCCTGTTCCCGGACTGTTCGGCATCAACGGCACGGCGACGTTTGGCTTCGGCAACTACGCGGGCATGACTGCGAAGTACGAAAAGCGTTACAGCTCGGGCCTGCAGGCCCTCGTCAGCTACACCTGGGGTCACGCTCTTGCAACCTCGGGCACCACGCTGTCGGGCTCCTCGGGCTTCGGCGTGCTGGATCCGACCAACTGGTCGACCAGCTACTCCAGCGCAGCTTGGGATATCCGCCACAGCTTAACGGCAAGCTTCAACTATGAACTGCCGATGGGCCGTGGCAAGGCGCTCCTGAATACGGATTCCAAGATGGTCAACGCCTTTATTGGCGGCTGGCAGTTGAATGGAATCCTGACGCTGCGCACGGGTAACCCGGCGACCTTCAGCACCAACAACTGCGTGGGCAGCTACTCGAAGTGTCTGCCGGACGTTACCGGTCCGGTCGGAGCGCCGTCCGGTGGCCGCAGCGCCGCCGCCTGGTTCGATACGAGCAAGGTGGTTGCACCCAAGCCCAACACGCAGGGCAACGCGGGTCTGCAGAGCATCAACATCCCTGGCCAGCAGTACATGGATTTGTCGCTCTTCAAGGCCGTGAACATCACCGAGCGGTACAAGATGCAGTTCCGCGCGGAAGGCTTCAACATCACCAACACCGTGCAGTTGGGTACGCCCAACCTCACCCAGGGTGATCCGAACTTCGGCCGAATCTTCGGCAGCCAGCCCGGTACGGAACGCAAGTTCCAGATGGCGCTGCGCTTCATGTTCTAACCGAAATCGAAGCCAGGCAGTACTTGAGGACCCTCCTTCGGGAGGGTCCTCTTCTTTTGTGGCGGCGCGGTTTGTGATGTAATGGCATCCGCTATGAATCGCCGCAAATTTGCGCTCTCCGCCGCCGGGGCCGCTGCGCTTGCGACCTCCTCATCGCCTGCGCCTGCTCAGGCAGCCACGCCGCCGAAGAAGATTACGCCATGGTCTCCCGGGATCAAGATGGCTTTGCAGTTGGGCGCCAACCCAAGCGACGAAGACCTCGACTTCATGAATCAGATCGGGGCCCATTGGGCGGCCGTCACGATCGACCGCAAAGACGACAACGTCGAGAACATGCGGCGCATCAAGGCCAAGGTGGAATCCGCGGGACTTCGGGTGTGGAACATCGGGCACGACGGCAACCGGAATCAGGAAGAGATCGTGCTGAACCTGCCCGGACGCGATGAGCGCATCGAGGCCTACAAGCGATACCTGCAGAATTGCGGCAAGGCTGGGATCCACTACGTCACGTACGCGCACATGGGCAACGGCATCTGGCACACCGAGCGTGAGACGACGCGCGGCAACGCGTCCGCACGCGGGTACAACATGGCGAAGGGCGGCGAGGGCTTGTGGGCCGGCAAGATCTTCAAAGGCCCGCTGTCGCACGGCCGCGTGTACACGGAAAACGAACTGTGGGACAACTACGAATACTTCATTCGCCGCGTCGCGCCGGTGGCGGTCGAGAACAACGTGTTCATCGGCATTCATCCGGATGATCCGCCGGTGCCGATGCTGGCCGGCGTGCCGCGCTGCATCTTCGGGAACTTCGAGGGCTACAAGCGGGCGCTCGAGATCGCGGACTCGACGCATGTCGGCGTGTGCTTCTGCGTGGGAACCTGGCTCGAAGGCGGCGAACTGATGGGCGCCGATGCGGCGACTGCCATCCGATACTTCGGCGAACGCGGCAAGATCTGGAAAGTCCATTTCCGCAACATGAGCGCGCCGCTGCCGCATTTTGTCGAGACCTTCGTCGACAACGGCTACTACGACATGTATCAGGCGATGCGCGCTTTACGCGAAGTCAACTTCGACGGCATCATCATCGGCGACCACTTCCCCACGATGGCCGGAGGCCCGCGAGTGGCTGTCGCCTACACAGTCGCGTGGATCCGCGCGATGATCGACCGGGCCAACGCGGAGGCCGCAAGCGCTCACAGCACCAGGAACGGATGATAAACGTTCGGAAGTTTTGCCTGCCCGATGGCGATTAGCTCGCCGGCCTGTGAGACAGCTTTGACATAGCGCACGTTGTCTCGGACCCGGAACGGTGAAACGCGGAACTCCCGTCCCTGACGGATACGGCCTATGGTCTCGTCATCCACGATTTCGATCGGGAAGTCCGGTAGAAGTTGTGCAGGAGGGATGAGAGCTTCCGTAAGGCGGCCTTCCTGCTGCAACGCCTCGATCCTTTCCAGCGTAAGCGCGTTCCCGATCGTGAAGTCACCGGATTGCAGGCGGCGCAGGCTGTCGAGCCACGCGCCACAACCGGCGGCCAGGCCGAGTTCATGAGCGATGGACCGCACGTAGGTCCCTGAGGAACAGTGGAGACGGATGCGCGCGCCTCCATCTTCATCAATACCCAGAAGATCCAGCACGGTCACCGTGACCGTAACCGGCTTCAACTCGACCACCACGTTTTCGCGCGCGAATTCGTACGCCTTCTTCCCGCCGATCTTCTTGGCGGAGACCGGTGGAGGCGTCTGATCGAAGGTCCCGCGGAAGGCGTCCAGCAGGGGTTCGAGGGCAATCACGGTGGGAACAAAAGACGAGTCGTGTTCGGAAGTCGGCTTGCCGTCGCGATCGTAGCTGTCGGTGGAATGTCCGAAGCGGATCACGCCTTCGTAGACCTTGTCGTTCTTGACAAAGAACTGCTGCAGGCGGGTCGCCTTGCCGATGACAACGGGCAGGACGCCGGTGGCCATGGGGTCAAGGGTCCCCAGGTGGCCGACTTTCTTGGTGCCCGCGATGCGGCGCATCCGGTTGACGACATCGTGCGAGGTCCAACCGGTGGGCTTGTCTACAACGATCACTCCATCCACAAACTCCATTGTACGAACAGGGTCCAAATCGGGGCCTCGACGAAGCTTGCTATCATCAGAAGAACCTCCAAAACAGTGTCCACCGCAGCCGCACCCAGTCGTGTCGTCGCAATTTATCCGGGATCGTTCGACCCCATCACGAACGGACATCTGGATCTGATCGCACGCGGGCGGCGGATCAGCGACCATCTGGTGGTGGCGGTTCTCGAAAACGAGAACAAGCGGGCTCTGTTTTCGATGGAAGAGCGCGTGGAAATGCTGCGCGAGGTTTTGAAGCCCTTCCCTGATGTCGAGGTGGACAGCTTCAAAGGCCTGCTGGTGGAATACGCGGCAGCGCGGCGCGCGAATGTGATCTTGCGAGGAATCCGGGCGGTTTCAGACTACGAGTACGAACTGCAGATGGCGCTGATGAACCGGCGGCTGCGGCCGGAAATCGAAACCGTGTTCCTGATGGCCGGCGAAGCGTTCTCGTTCGTGAGTTCGCGGCTGGTGAAAGAAGTCATTGCCCTCGGCGGCAATATCGAAGGTTTGGTGCCGAAGCTGGTGGAAGAACGCCTCAAGCTGCGGCTGCTCAACAACAAGACCGTGGCGGCGGCGGCCAAGCAGTAGCATTAGCCGGCTGTGCAGCGCGATCACTAGGAGAAAACAAGGAAGTACAAATGGTGTCCTCTCTGGAACTAGCGGAACGTGTATCGGCGATATCCGTATCGTCGACGATGAAGGTGGCGGCGGACGCGGAACGCCTGCGCCGCGAAGGCAAAGACGTGGTCGACTTCAGCGTTGGCGAGCCGGACTTCCCGACTCCCGACAATATCAAGAAGGCCGCGATTGAAGCGCTGGATTCGAACTTCACCCGGTACACGAACGCCGGCGGCGTTCAGGAGCTGAAGGACGCCATCGTGTGGCGGCACAAAACCGACTACGGCACCGACTATAAGCTGAACGAGTGCCTGGTGACGGTCGGCGGCAAGCACGCGATCTTCAACCTGATGCAGATCCTGGTGAACCCGGGCGATGAAGTGATCATCCCGGTTCCCTATTGGGTGACGTTCAAGGACGTCGTGAATTACGCGGGCGGCAAGTGCGTGTTCGTCAACACCGACGAAGAGCAGGGGTTCGCGCTGACGGCGAAGATGGTGGAAGACCACATCACGCCGAAGACGAAGATCATCCTGATCAACTCGCCCTGCAACCCGAGCGGCGCCGTGGTCGAACGCGCGGAATTCGAAAAGATCTTCCACCTCGCCAAGAGCAAGGGCATTTATCTGATGACCGATGAATGCTACTGCCGGTTCCTGTATGAGAGCGAGCCGTTCTCGATCGCGTCGATGCCGGATGCGAAGGACACGGTGGTGGTCGCGGGTTCGCTGTCCAAGACCTACGCGATGACGGGCTGGCGTATCGGCTTCGTGCTCGCGCCGGCGGCAATCATCGGCGGCATCACGAAGCTGCAAAGCCACTCGACCTCGAATCCGACGTCGATCGCCCAGAAGGCTGCGATCGAGGCGCTGCGGGGTCCGCAGGATTCCGTCGCGACGATGCTGGATGAGTATCGCAAGCGCCGGGCCTATGTGCTGGAGCGTCTGAAGGCGATGCGCGGACTGAAGGTCCAGACGCCGATGGGCGCGTTCTACGCGTATCCGAATGTGTCGGGCGTGTTCAGCGAGAAGAGCGGGATCCTGACGCCGATGAACTTCGCCGAGAAGTTGCTGGCGGAGGAGTTTGTGGCGACGGTTCCGGGCGAGGCGTTCGGCACCGACGCGCACATCCGGATTTCCTACGCGGCGTCGATGGAAGACATCACGCGCGGTTTGGATCGCCTGGAGCGGTTCATTAACCGGAACATGGGCGCCTAAAGTCCTATCAAGCCGGGGAGGTGCGCTGTCGATAGAGTTATTGATGAGCGCACCTCTCGCCGGCAAGTTTCAAGATCATTACGTGATTCTGGGGGTGGAACCCAAAGCCACCAATGAAGTGATCCAGAAGGCGTATTCCGCACTCGCCGCAAAGTACAATCCTCGCGGCGGCGAGACCCCCGACCCGGAAAAATTTGAAGCAGTGACGCTGGCGTACGAGGTCCTGATGGATCCGGCCGCCAAGGCGACGTTCGACTCGATGCGCCCCGGCGCCGCGCAGGACGACGCGCCGCAGTTCTCGGGCAGGCCGTTCTTCGAGGCGGGATCCGGCGAAATGGCGCGCCGTCGGGCTGTGCTGTGCGTGATGTACGACCGGGCGAGAGCCAAGCCGATCCGGCCGGGTTTGTCGATGCGGCATCTCGAAGGGATGCTGAACATGACCACCGAACAGTTGCAGTTCGCGATCTGGTATCTGAAGCAGCGCGGGTTTGCGTCGAGCGACGACAAGAGCAACGTCCAGATCACCGTCGAGGGAATGGACTACATCGACCAGAACTTCCCGACTCCCGAGGAGATCCTGCCGATGCT
>CAZVKC010000047.1:16619-23984 GCA_964627455.1 uncultured Solibacteraceae bacterium
CGTTTCGCGAACTCGAGGCTGCGCTCGAGATCCAGCATCTGCTGCTTCTTCAGCGCGGCCTCGTACTCGGGGACCTTGCCGTCGGAAATGATCATGTTGGTCATCAGCGGATGTCCCTGCTGCTTCACCAGCGCGAGGAACCGCGCGAACTCGTGCGCCCGTGACTTCGGGAACCCCTTCCAGAACGATGGCTCCAGATACGGCACGATGCGGGGCGGCCGGCCTGTGATGATTTCCAGATGCAGCGCCGCCTGCGGACACAACTTCTTCTGCATCTCGCTGAGTTTCACGAGGTCGATGCAGCCATCGCCTAACGCTGTCCAATGTGCCGCGCAGCCTCGCGGATGCTCCCACAGTGCGGTGTCACGCCAGTGCGTCGTGAGGACGTACGGCGCAAGGACTTCCATCGCCGTCTCGGGGTGTTCCGCACACCAGATGGGGTTACCGGTGTCGAGTGTCGCACCGACGTAATCCTTGCCCGCCTGTTCGATCAATTCCCTGAGTTCCCAGCCCAGCATGTCGCCCGAATGATTTTCCAGCGCGATCCTGACACCGGTGTCCATCGCCGCGCTGCGGGCCGCACGAAAGACCTTGAGCGTCGATTCCATGTGATACTCGATGCCCTTGCCGTCGTAGCGGTCATCCGTGGCGCCAAGGAAGCATCGCATCACTCGTGCGCCGACGGCCTGCGAAACCTTGAGCGCCTTGATCAGATGCTGCACCGGATCCCCGTTGGCCTTGTTGTAGGACTTCGAAGTCGGACAGATGCACCCGGTGCCGGCATCCACCAGGATTCCCTTTTCACGCGCGGTGTCGCGAACCTTGGCCAGATAAGCCGGATCGAGCGATTCGAAGTCGTTGAGCGAGGAAAACTGGATCGCCGTGAGTCCGAGTCTGGCGCTGAACTCGAGGTGCTGCATCGCCTTCCAGCCCCAGGCGCGAATCGAATAGGTGTCGTATCCGAGCTTCAGCCCCGGATTCTGCGCGCGCAACTTCGCGGCGGTGGCGGCAAACGAGGAGATGGCAAGAAACTGACGGCGCTGCATCATCATTGTTTATCGTAATCTAGTGCTCGTGATACTCCTTCATTCCATCGCTCGCCGGGCGGGCATCGTAACGCTGAGCCTCCTGACCGCTGTGGCAGCTTCCTACGCCGCGGATACTGCGGCATCGAAAGGCAAAGTCGCGCGCATCAAGGTGCATGGCGCAAGCCTCGAAGGAAACTTGTCCGGCGATTCGCCCGATCGCGATGTGACCGTCTACCTGCCGCCGAGTTACGAAAAGAGCGGCAAGCGTCGCTATCCGGTTTTGTACCTATTGCACGGGTTCACGGATTCGGACGAGAAGTGGATGGGCTGGAAGAAGCACTTCATCAACGTGCCGGAACTCGCCGACAAGGTCAACGCGTCTGGCGCGGCCAAAGAGATGATCATCGTGATGCCGAACGCGTTCAACCGGTTTGAAGGGAGCATGTATTCGAACTCGGCGACGAACGGCGACTGGGAGACCTTCATCGCCTCAGAACTCGTCGCCTACATCGACAGCCACTACCGGACCATCGCCAAGCCGGAAAGCCGCGGTCTCGCGGGACACTCCATGGGCGGATACGGGACCCTGCGGATCGCCATGAAGCGGCCGGGCGTGTTCTCCAATGCGTATGCGATGAGCGCCTGTTGCCTCACGCCGCCGAATCCCGCGTTCACGCAGGGCTGGGTGAAGGCCGAACAGATCAAGTCGCCGGAAGAGATCGCCAAGACGGACTTCGGCACGAAGGCGGCGCTGGCGTCCGCGGCTGCCTGGTCGCCGAATCCGAAGAATCCGCCGCTGTTCATCGACCTTCCGACAAAGAACGGCGCGGTGCAACCGGCAGTGCTGGCGCGCTGGTCCGCCAATGCTCCCGTCGCGATGGCGGATCAATACATCACCAGCCTGAAGCGCCTGAAAAACCTCGCGCTCGACATCGGCGACAAGGATTTCCTGTTGAACGGCAACAAAGAACTGGTGCGAATCTTCAGCGACAACGGCCTGGCGCACACGTTCGAAATCTACGAGGGCGACCACGTCAATCACATTTCGGACCGCGTGGAAACGAAGGTGCTGCCGTTCTTCAGCCGCGTGCTCGAGTTCGAAGGGAAGGCCCGAAAATGAAGATTCGTCACATTGCAGCGTTGTTCCTGCTACTGACTACAATCGCCTCATCACAGCAGCCACTATTCCGGAATCGCGCGCCCCTGGCTCCCAAAGCCTATGAATTGCTGCCGCTGACATCAGTGAAGCCGCGCGGCTGGCTGCGGCAGCAACTGCAGATCCAGGCCGAAGGACTCACCGGCAAGCTCGATGAGTTCTGGCCGGATGTGGGCCCAAACAGCGGCTGGCTCGGAGGTTCCGGCGAGCCCTGGGAGCGGGGTCCGTATTATGTCGACGGACTGCTTCCGCTCGCTTACCTGTTGGATGATCCCAAGCTGATTGCCAAGGCGAAGAAGTGGGTGGAATGGACACTCACGCATCAACAGCCGAACGGCGCGATCGGCCCGGTTGCGCCTGCCTCGATCCGGGACCCGAAAGTGCGAGCGTCGTACGAGGACTGGTGGCCGAAGATGGTGATGCTGAAGGTCCTGACGCAGTATCAGGAGGCGACCGGCGATTCCCGCGTGATCCCACTGATGACGAAGTACCTGAAGCATCATCTCGAGGAATCCGGCAAGCGCCCGCTTCGTGATTGGGGACGCCAGCGATGGGCTGATGAATTGTTGAGCGTGCTGTGGCTCTACAACCGGACCGGCGATGCGAGCCTCTTCGAACTGGCCCAAAAGCTGGGCGCGCAGGGACGCGACTGGAAAGCCCACTTCCGCAACTTTCAGTTCACCGGCAAGACCGACGGCAGCACGTTTCGGGGTACGGACGGACTTTCGGATTACGCGCTCAGCCTGCACGGCGTGAACAACGCGATGGCGCTCAAGACCGCTGTGGTGTGGTCGCAGGTGAGCAAGACCGAGCAGGACCGCAAGGGCTTGTACGAGATGCTGTCGGTGCTCGACAAGTATCACGGGCAGCCCAACGGGATGTTCAGCGCCGACGAGCATTATGCGGGTCCCGACCCTACGCAGGGGATCGAGCTGTGCGCCGTAGTGGAAGCGATGTTCTCGCTGGAACATGCCATCGCAATCCTGGGCGATGCCGCGCTGGGCGATCGGCTGGAACGCATGGCGTACAACGCGCAGCCCGCCACGATGAGCGGCGACATGTGGTCCCACCAGTACGACCAGCAGCCGAACCAGGTGATGTGCAGTCTCGCGAAGCGCCCGTGGACCTCGAACGGTCCGGAATCGAATCTCTTCGGCATGGACGTCAACTTCGGATGCTGCACGGCGAACCTGCATCAGGGCTGGCCGAAGTTCGCATCGAGCTTGTGGATGGCGACGGGCGACGGCTTGGGCATAGCCGCCATCGCGTATGCGCCGAGCGAAGTCACGACACGCGTGAAAGGGAACGTCGCAGTGAAGATCACGGAGGATACCGAATATCCGTTCCGCGATGAGATCCGATTCACGGTCGATCCCGAACGTACGGCGGCGTTTAAGCTCGAGTTGCGCATTCCGGGATGGGCGGATGCCGGCGCCTCGGCTCTCACGATCAATGGCGCGAAGGCGCCCGGAGCGTTGCGTCCCGGATCAATGCACTCGATCGAACGGCAATGGCGCAAAGGCGATCGCGTCGTCCTCAAGCTGCCCATGGCGGTTCGCGTATCGAGGTGGTATCGCGGATCCGCCGTGGTCGAACGAGGTCCGCTGGTGTATTCGCTGCGGATCGGTGAGGACTGGCGCAAGGTGACCGGCGCGATGAAGCATCCAGCCATCGCGCCCGCCGCGGATTGGGAGGTCCACCCGACGACGGACTGGAACTATGGTCTGGCGATCGATCCCGAAAAGCCTGCCGCACAAGTGATCGAAAAGCCCGTTGGAAAGATGCCGTTCTCAAATAGCGGTGCGCCGGTCGAACTGCGGATTGCAGGAAAGAAGATCCCCAGTTGGAAACTCGAGGACGGCAACACGTCGCCGCTGCCCGCAAGTCCCGCAGCGAGCACGCAGCCGGTGGAGATACTCACGCTGATTCCCTATGGCTCCGCCAAGTTGCGAATCACGGAGTTCCCGCTGGTCAGCAAGTAGAATAGCGGGATGGCCCCATCCCGCTCTCTCATTCTGCTCGTCAGCCTCGCGCTGAGCGCCACGGTGATGCGAGCAGCCGATTCGCTGGACGAACTCGCCGGCGATTTCTGGAGATGGCGGGCTGTGACACAGCCGGTGAGCGGCGACGATATTCCGCGCATCGAGCGGCCTGACGGATTCTTACCCCGATGGTCTTCCGACACGATTCCGGAACGGCTTTCGAAGCTCGCGGAGTTCGAGCGCCGCTGGAAAGCGATCGGTGAAGATCCCGCGCGCGTCGTCGACTACCGACTGATCGGATCTGCCCTCGCTCGAGTGCATTTCGAACTGGAGATCGAGAAGAGCTGGAAACGGAATCCTTCGTTCTATATCGACCAGACGCTGGGCCTCTACTTCGAAGCGATCCTGCAACCGCCCCCGTTTACGGAGCGGCGAAGCCGGGACATCGTGGCGCGGCTCGGCAGCATCCCGGTGACACTCGAACACGGCAAACAGAACCTGACCGAGATGGCATGGCCGTTCGCAAAACTCGCGTCGAACCGGCTGTTCGAGGTCCGCTCGAAACTGCGGGAATCGACGAAGGCGCTGGCTCCATTGCTCGCGCCTGCCTATCAGGCGCGCCTGCAACAGGAGGCGGATCGCGCGGGTGACGCGCTCGAGGCCTATCGCAACTGGATCATCGAGAGAACGGACTCGCTGCCGAAGAGCACCGCGGTGGGACGCGAGGCGTACCTGTATTTCCTGCGCAACGTCGCATTGATGCCGTACTCACCAGAGCAACTGCTCGAGATGGGGCGGCAGGAATGGGAACGCTCTGTTGCATTTGAGACGTACGAGCAACAGCGCAACACCGGGAAGCCCGCGCTCGCGCTCTTCAGGACGCAGACGGAACAGATGGCGAGGGAGAATCGCGAAGAACTGGCAGTCCGCAAATTCCTCGTCGATCGCGGGATTCTGAGCGTCCCCGAGTGGATTGGCCACTATCGCAACCTCCCACTGCCTCGATACATCGAAGCGCTGGGTGGCGGACTGGGCGTCACAGACGATCTCACCGGACCATCGCGATTAAAGGAAAACGGAGTCAGCTACATCCGCGTGCCTTCCCCGAACCTTGGGTATTTCTCGCTTTCGACGGCGCGGGATCCCCGGCCGATTCTTGTCCACGAAGGCACGCCGGGACATTACTTCCAGTTGTGTCTGTCGTGGGCGCACGAGAATCCGATCCGCCGCCACTACTACGATTCCGGCGCCAACGAAGGCATCGGCTTTTATGCGGAGGAGATGATGCTGCAGGCCGGCTACTTCGACGATTCACCGCGCACGCGCGAAGTTATTTACAATTTCATGCGCCTGCGCGCGCTGCGCGTCGAGGTGGACGTCCGGCTGGCCCTGGGGACCTTCACGATCGAAGAGGCGGCCGAATACCTGCAGAAGACGGTCCCGATGGATCACGCGACGGCGCTTCAGGAAGCCGCGATGTTTGCCGCCACACCCGGCCAGGCGATTTCGTATCAGATCGGCAAGCTGCAGATCCAGGCGCTTCTTGCGGACGCGCGCCGGCAACAGGGCGACAAGTTCCGGCTGCGCGAGTTCCACGACTACGTATGGAAGAACGGCAACGTTCCGGTTTCCCTCATGCGGCTCGAGTATCTCAAGCAATAACCTGATTGCTCAGGCCCCCGAAATCAGTCACGATGACAGATGTGACCACGCGCATCTGGATTCCGCTTCTTGCTCTCGCGATACTGTCTGGCTGCGCGACGAAGCTTGCCAAAACTCAGAACGCAGCGCCCCTTCCCGCGGCGCCGCCGGAGCATCCCGCCAGTTCTGCCGATACGCGAGCAAAGCGCGTGAAGACGATGCCAGGCGATCAACCCGACAAGGCAGCCGAGTTCTATTTAATGAAGCGCGCAGGCGAGGGCGCCCGCGACCTGCCTTATGAAAAATACGAAGCAGCGCAGCGGCGTATCGATCGGATGCCGGCCTTCTCGTTGAGCCGGAACCAGCAGGTCACGGCGCCAACGGCCAAGCAGAGCGTTGCGGCGATCGATGGAATCGATCTGGGCGGATGGCAGGCACTGGGTCCCGGCAATCAGGGCGGACGTACGCGGCATCTGCTCATTCATCCCGGCGATCCTCGAATTATGTATGCTGGTGCCGCCACTGGCGGAGTCTGGAAAACCACCGATGGAGGCGTGAACTGGCGGCCGGTTTCGGACTCGTTTCCCGCGCTCGGCATCGGAGGCCTGACCTTTGAGCCGGGGAATCCGGACACGATCTATGCCGGCACGGGTTTCTGGTTCAACAGCCTTTCGAGCACGAATGTATTTGGCTCCGCGCCGCGCGGGGCGGGAATCTTCCGCACGCGCGATGCAGGCGAAACATGGGAGAAACTGCCGGGCACCGATACGGTCGAGTTCCGCTATATCAATGAAATTCTCGTCAGCCGGCAGGACGTGAGCCGAATCTATGCCGCAACGTGGACTGGCATCTTCCGCAGTCTGGACGGCGGCCAGTCGTGGAGCCGGGTGGTGAATCGCGGAGGTCCCGGCCAGAACGGTTGCCAGGACATGGTGATGCGGACGGACCAGTCGACGGATTACCTGTTCGCGGCTTGTGGAACAACTCCCGCGAGTGGTCCTGTGATCCTTCGCAATACCGATGCAAGCAGCGATGAGCCGTGGGTTCGGGTCTATTCGAATCCCGCGATGGGGAACACAACTCTCGCGCTTGCGCCTTCGAATCAGAGCATCATCTACGCGCTGATCGCCAGTAATGGACTCGATTCGGATGAGTGGCGGAACTCGCTGCTGGGCGTCTGGAGATCGACGGCGAATGGCGCCGCGGATACCTGGGAGGCCCGCGTCACGAATCAGGATCCGGTGGCAGTCAACACGGGACTGCTCAGCACCAACAGTGGATTCTACTCGCATCTTTGCAGTGCGAACGGTCAGCGTTCGATCGGCGGGCAAGGGTGGATCCACAACGCGATTGCCGTGGATCCGCAGGATCCCGATCGCGTCTACACAGCAGGAATCGACATCTACCGTAGCGACGATGGCGGCAGGAACTGGGGCATTGCTTCGTTCTGGCAGGCAGCGGATGGTCCGAACGGAGCGCACGCTGACGTACTGGGACTCGTGTATCCGCCCGACTTCGACGGCGCTTCGAAACCGCACCTGTACGCGGTAACAGACGG
>CAZVKC010000047.1:24084-39763 GCA_964627455.1 uncultured Solibacteraceae bacterium
AACACGTTGTTCGTTTCCGTGCAGAACTTCGGTTTGGCGAGATCGCGCAACGGCGGCCGCACGCTCACGCAAACCTTGCGCGGCATCAATGAGCCAAGCGGAAACTTCGCCTTTATCGCTCCTCTGGCGATGGACCGGACGAATCCGGACCGCTTGTACGCAGGCGCGCGCATCTTCTATCGCACGGATGATCAGGCGGACAGTTGGAAGCCTGTCTCGACACAATTGCCGACGGCACAAGGCTACGTTTCGGCAATCGCGGGGTCGCCGGTGGATCCGTCACGAGTGATCTTCGCGACCAACCAGGGTTATCTGTTCTGGTCCCGCAACGCCCTGGACGCAAACAGCACAACGACCTGGGACTTCGCGCGTCCGCGGCCGGGCTATGTGCCGGCTGTGACGTTCGACCCCGTCAATCCGGATGTTGCATACGCCGTGTACAGCCAGTTCAACACCGCTGCGGGTCAGAACCACGTTTATCGGACGGCAGACGGCGGCGCGACCTGGACAGGAGTCGATGGAAGCGGAGACAGCGGTATCCCCGACATCCCGGTGCTGGCCGTGACCGTGGATCCTCTGGATTCGAACCGGGTTTACCTTGGAACAGATCTGGGCGTGTTTGTTTCGACCGATGGCGCTTCGACTTGGGCGCGGGATCTGAATCCCTTTGCGTCGGTACCGACTGAGGCTTTGGTGATCGAGCGCGGAGCCGGCGTCACGCAGCTTTATGCGTTCACGTTTGGGCGCGGGGTGTGGCGCACCACGCTACCGGGATCGGGCGAAAGCTGCACGTACCGTCTCGCGCAACGCGACATGACGATCTCTGCTTTCGGAGGCGACCTTGCCACAACGGTCGATACGCGTGACGGATGTGCGTGGACGGCCGTGCCGGTAAGCGGCGGCGCCGATGTATTGAGTCCAGCATCGGGGGCCGGAGCTGGTAGTGTCCGGTTCACCATCCCGATGCAGACTACATTCGCATCGCGACGATTTTCGTTCCATGTGCAGGAAGAGTCGCTCACGGTCACCCAAGCGCCGCCGGTTGCTGTCCCGCTGAGCGCCAACTTCGCTGCGACCCCGGCGGGCATTGCGTCGATCCCCTACCTCGGGATCCTCGACACGCGAACCATGACAAGCGATGCGACCGACCCAACACCGTCCTGCGCCTCGACAGCGCCCGCAAAAACCGTGTGGTATCGCGTGACGCCCGCGGCCAGCGGAACGATGGAGATCTATTTCGAGGGTCGCCGCTATGACGTGGCTGGCAATTCCGGCGTGATCGTGAGCGCCTATGCAGGACCCGGCGGCCCGGAACTTGGGTGTGCTGCGATTCCTCGCAACACGGGCGTATGGATCGGGCGTACGATGCGGATCCCCGTGAACGCCGGACAATCCGTTCTGATCATGGCAGGCGCTACCGGATCCGGACTCCTCGACGGCGGCTTCACGATCCTCGGCGTTCGAATGGCGCCGGCGAACTAATCAGCTTTGACCAGGAAGTCCACAGCTTCTTCCGGGTGGTCTGTGAACAACACGTAGCGGCTGTAATCGTCGTGATGAAAGAGCGCGTGCAGCAGCATGTTCACCGGATAGTGATTGGTCCAGTAGTCAATGCCGAGGAACACCATCGGGCTGAACCGTCCTCGCACGGACCGGTAGTAGTTCTGCGCCGCATCCTGGAAGATCTCCTGAATCGTGCCTGCCTTGCCTTCGGTAAAGATAATGCCATCGACGGCGAACGTGAGGAGTCCGTCTTCACGGATGCTGTTCTGAAAATACTTTCCGATGTGGGATGCGAGCGGGGTCGCCGGTTCGTGCCCGTAGTGCCACGTGGGAATCGCGAGGCTGGTGGAAGGATTCTTGAGTTCGCGCGCGATCTCGATCGCCGGGGCGTACCAGCGATGCGCCGCTTCGCAGACCTCGAGATCCGGCTCACCTGCAGCAGTGAGCATCTGCGCGAGCTTGGAGGGAAGTTCCGGAACTGTCTTCAACCTGTCGATTGCTGCGTCGAGTTCGGCTGAAGGAAGGTTCGAGAACGATGCGCCGAGATGCGTTGCCTCCATCGCTCCAGGACCTCCGCCTGACGCGACCACGAAGCCGGCGTTCGTCAGTTCACCCGACAACTGCGCCACACGCCTGTATTCGGGATGGTTGCGCGCCATCTTGTGGCCGCCCATGATGGCAGCGCAGCGCCTGCCATTCAGCAGCCTTCGGATCGCCTGCGTGACGGCCTGGTCGTGCAACGCCTGCATCATCGTGACGAAGTAGTCTTCGGCCTCGGCGCCACCATTCTGACGGAAGTGCCGGTAGATCGTGAAATCCGGAGTATGCAGGAACGTCTGCGGATCGGCGGCGTCAAAGCCGGCCAGCAATTCCGAATGATGGTAAAGTTCCCGGCGATACGGGTTGAAAGGCGGAAGTGCGTTACTCATCGGCTGGGGATCCGAAAGATGAACAGGCGGCTCGGTGCGTCTTCGGGCACGAAATACAGGCGTTCTCCGTCGAAGTCCATGCCTTCGTGCGTGTAAAGCACGCCCCGGTCTGTCTTGCCGAACTCAAGACGGAACAGTGACGCGAGGGTGTCCGGGTGCAGAAATTCGACGACGCCCGGACCGCTGGTCAGCCCACTGGCGATCAACCGGTTCTTGCGGAACTTGATGTCCTGAAATCGGACCTGCGAGGGATTGTCGCGCTTGCGGATCTCGCGGCCATCGAAGGTGTACTCGTAAACCTGACGAGAGTCCCAGTTGCCGGCGTACAACTGATTCTTCGCAACGGCAACACATCCGATGTGGTCCTTCACGACAAACGAGGACTCGAGCGCCAGCGTCTTGCGATTGCGCTTTTGGATGACGGCGCTACTGTTGCGGCGATACTCGGCGACTGGAATCCAGAAGGATGTCTCGCTCGCGTCGAAGCCGCCAGGATGAAAACGTTCGCCATCCTGAATCTCGACGGATCGCAACTGCTTTCCGGTTGCGAGCGAATACTCGAACAGATGACCCTTCCGATTCTCGCGATCCACCGACGTCAGGTACAGCAAAGAGCCATCCACCAGGATTCCCTGCACGTGATGTGTACGGCCTTCGAGTGGGATGATTCTTTCCGGTGTGAGTTCCTGGCTGAGGAACGCGAGAGCGAGGGCAGCGAGGATCATGATCGAAACTACTCGCCCGCCATCGCGCGCCAGTCGATTTCATTGAGGAACTGGGGATCCTCGCGCCAGTCCGGCTTCACTTTGACGAAGAGTTCAAGGAAAACCTTCTTGCCCAGCAAAGTCTCGATGTCGCGGCGGGCATTGGTGCCGATACGCTTCAGCAGTTCGCCGCCCTTACCAATCACGATCGCCTTCTGGCCCTGGCGCTCGACATAGATGGTCGCGGAAATCTTCGTGACCTTTTCACTGGAATCGTCCCACTTCTCAATGAGGATGGCGACCGAATGTGGGACCTCCTGATGCGTCGCGCGCAGGATCTTCTCACGCACGAGTTCACCGGCCATGAACCGCTGCGGCTGATCGGTGATGTAATCCGGGTCGAATACCGGCGGGCCTTCGGGGAGTTCCCGAATGATCGCGCGCCGGAGTTCATCGAGGCCGTCGGACTTCAAAGCCGACACGGGAATGAACGCGCGGAAGCCGGGGTGGATCGCCTGATACTGCTGGATGCGTTCGAGCAGCGCTTCCTTGGCGTTGAGCTTGTCGATCTTATTGATGACGAGAAATGCCGGAGTCTCGCAGGCCTTCACGAGATCGAGGGCCTGCATTTCCTCTTCATTGTTGTTGGGGTTCGAGGTTGCGTCAACGAGATAGAGAAGAAGGTCGCGATCAGCAATCGAGTCGCGGACCTGCTGCATCATACGGCGGTTGAAGAGGTTCGTCGACTTATGGATTCCGGGCGTATCCAGGAAGATGACCTGTGCGTTCGGTTGCGTGAGAACGCCTTGAATGACGGTGCGGGTCGTCTGGGGTTTCGACGCGACGATCGCGATCTTTTCGCCGAGCAGAGCATTGAGCAACGTGCTCTTGCCTGCGTTGGGACGGCCAAGAATCGACACGAAGCCGCACTTATGCTTCGCCTTACTTTTACGGGGCATGCCTCTTATCAGTGTCTCGCAGTTAATGGGTCGTGTCGGTGGCGGACACGTCAAAGCGGCGATATTGACTGTAGTCGGTGCGGCGTTCGATGTTCAGGGATTTAGCCATCATGGCGCGAGCCATGAACGTGACGCGGGTGGTCTTCGGAAGCCAGATGCGGTTGTCGAACCACTGCTGCTCGTCGAAGAACTTCGTGCCAGGCTTCATGTTGAAGAAGAGTCCACCGGCGATTTTGAGGGATCCGATGAGGGCGAAGTCGGCCCGCACGACCTGCAGTTTCTGGTGGTCGACCCAGAGCCTGCCTTTGAGGTTCTGGATAAAGCGCTCGTTGACGTTCCGGGGCTTGTAGTTCGGCCGCGGTCCAAAGTCGCAGACCGTCACTTCCCTGCCCTGCACCTGCTCGCGATGGATATTGGTGAAGGCTCCAGCCGCCGTCAGGTCCTCCATACGAAGGCGGCGATTCGATAGAGGTGGGACGTCGCCCTTCTCCATCTTGAGAATCAGCTTCTCGATCCGCTTGTTTTCCTTTTCGAGTTCGGATCCCGCAAGCGGCTTGCCGTCACGAGCGATCAGCCGGCGAATCTTCCTTCCCTTGTAGTTTGTGACCTCGAACTCTTCGATGGTGCGTTTCTTGCCGTCCGACATATCGACCTTCTCGTTGTAGCCGAAGCGTTCGAGTTCCGCGGCGAGTACGTCTTCGTTCTGCTTGACCTTCGCTAGGAGCGAGCGCATGCCGGCATCATCGAGTTCGGCGGCGGCGAACAGAGCGACGGAGGCGAAAAGAAACAATCCCATCTGGATGTCAGATGCGCCGAATGCGCGCCGGGATGGATTTTCACGCCACACGCCGCCGTCCTGCATCATAGAAATATCCGGTGATTGAACTTTCGAAGGTTTCCAAGCAGTTCGACGGCAAGCGAATCGTGGTCGCGCTCGACTCGGTTGATGTTTCCATTGCCAAAGGCGAGATGGTGTCGCTGGTGGGCCCTTCGGGCTCCGGCAAGTCGACCCTGTTGAATCTGATCGGCGGACTCGACACCCCCAGCAGCGGACAGATCACGATCGACGGCGAACGACTGAGCGGACTCAGCGACGACGGGCTCACGCGCGTGCGGCGTGACAAGATCGGATTCATTTTTCAGTTCTTCAATCTGCTGCCAACTCTGACCTGCATTGAAAACGTTTCGCTCCCGCTGCATCTTCGCGGCTGGACCCGAAAGAAAGCAGAGGATCGGGCGCGGGAACTGCTGGACCTCGTCAAACTCGGGCATCGCATGGAGCATCAACCGGATGAGCTTTCCGGCGGCGAGCGCCAACGCGTCGCGATCGCGCGCGCCCTATCCATCTATCCGCCAATCCTGCTGGCAGACGAACCGACGGGGAACCTGGATTCTTCGACTGGGGCCGACATCCTTTCGTTGATTCACGATGTACACCAGTCGCTGGGATCCACGATTCTGATGGTGACCCATGATCGGGGCGTGGCCGAAAGCTGTCAGCGGACCATCAGCTTGCGCGATGGTCACATCGTGGGAGACGAACGCCGGTGATCCTGCTGCGCCTGATCAGCTGGCAATACGTTCGCAAGCACAAGCTGCGATGGCTGCTTACCATTGCTGGGATCGTGATCGGCGTTGCCGTGTTCGTCGGCATGCATACGGCGAACCAATCCGTACTGCGCGCCTTCCATCAAACGATCGACCGCATCGCGGGAGCCACGCAATTGCAGGTTTCAGCGGGCGAGGCAGGGTTCCCCGAAGAAGCGCTGGAGATCGTTCAGAATTCCGCGGATGTCCGCGTCGCCGTTCCGGTCATCGAGGCCTCCGTGAATACAGGGCTGGCCGGACAGGGAAACCTGCTTCTTCTCGGCGTCGACATGACCGGCGACCGCTCGCTGCGAGATTACGATCTCGAGAACAATAACGACGATGCGATCGAGGATCCGCTCGTGTTCCTCGCGCAGCCGGACTCGCTGCTGATTACGAAGTCGTTCTCGGAACAGAACGGTTTGAAGATCGGCGCGAAACTCCCGATGGACACGATGGCCGGCAAACGCGAGTTCACCGTGCGCGGCATCATGAAGTCCGGTGGTCTCGCCAGCGCCTTCGGCGGGAACCTCGCGATCATGGACATTTATGCCGCACAGAAGATGCTGGGACGAGGACGGCGTTTCGACCGCATCGATATTGCTGTGCGGGAAGGCGTCGACGTCGATGAGGCCAGACGGAATCTGCAGAAGGCGCTGGGATCCGGCTATCTGGTGGAAAGTCCCTCAGCGCGAGGGCAGCAGTTCGAATCCACTGCGCAGATCTACTCGCTCGTCTCGAGCGTCACCAGCATGTTCGCGTTGTTCGTTGGGATGTTCCTCATCTACAACACGTTCGAAATCGCCGTGAGCCAGCGCCGAAACGAGATCGGCATCCTGCGCGCGCTCGGGGCAACGCAGAGGCAGATCCGCGCATTGTTTCTTGGCGAGAGCGTGCTGGCGGGATTCATTGGCTCACTATTGGGGATCTTGTTCGGACTGCTGATGGCGCGCGGCATCGCAGCCTATGTCGGCGCGATGCTCAGCGAAGTATACGGAGTCGCGCAGAACGTTGACGAGGTATCGGCGAGTCCAATGCTGCTCGGCGCGGCGCTGTTCGTCGGCACCCTGACCAGCATCCTGGCGGCGATTGTTCCGGCGCGAGACGCCTCTCGCGTGGATCCTGTAAAAGCGCTGCAGAAGGGGCGGCAACAGTTGATTGGCGCCGGTGAGAACCGCGCTCGCCGCATCGGAGCAATTCTTCTCGCCGCCGCCGCGGTGGGATGCATGAGCCTCTCGCGATATCGTCCGATGTTCTATCTCGGATACCTGCTCGCGGTGATGGCGGCGGTGCTCATCGCGCCGACGGCATGCAATCTCATCACGAGAGCCTTGCGGCCGCTCTTGAAATTCATTCGCCCTGTAGAGGGCGCACTCGCCGCGGACAGTCTCATTCAGGCGCCGAGGCGGACCTCCGGTACGGTGACAGCGCTGATGCTCTCACTCGCGCTCGTGATCGCGCTGGGGGGCATCGCGAAGTCCAGCTACCGCTCGATTCAGGACTGGCTGGTCGTCGCGCTGAATCCGGACCTCTTCGTCACCACCAGCGAGTCGCTGACTTCGCGCTCCTTCGTGTTTCCCGAGGAGATTGGCCTGGGCATCCGGACGATCCCCGAAGTCGACACAGTACAGATGGTGCGCACCGTTCGCGTGAACGTGCGCAACACTCCCGTGATGCTGGTCTCGACGGACATCGCGTCGATCTCCAGCAAGATCCACCTGCAGCCGCGCGAGGGCGATCCGAATACGCTTTACACCGATGCCGCGCAAGGCAAGGGCGTCATTGTTTCCGACAACTTTGCGTTGCTGCGAGGATTCCGCCTGGGCGACACGCTGGAACTGCCCGCCCCCGACGGCCCGCTGCCGATGCGCATTCTGGGAATCGTGACCGACTACTCGGATCAGCAGGGCAGCATCCTGCTGGATCGCAGCGTCTACAAGCAGCACTGGAAAGACTCGACCGTGAATGTCTTTCGCATTTATCTGAGGAGCAAGTCCGACGAGCCTGTCGTGCGACGCCGGATTCAGGAAATTTACGGCGGGCGCACAAGGCTGTTCGTCTTCACAAACCAGGATCTGCGCGCTTACATTCTGCGGCTCACGGACCAGTGGTTCAGCCTGACTTATGTGCAGATTGCCGTCGCGGTGCTCGTCGCAATCCTGGGCATCGTCAACACACTCACCGTGTCGATCTCCGATCGCAAGCGCGAATTGGGCGTACTGCAGGCAGTTGGCGGATTGCGCAGCCAGATTCGCGGAACCATATGGATCGAGGCGTTCGCGATCGGCCTCACAGGACTCATCATGGGGCTCATCGTGGGCGCGGTGCAACTGTACTATACGCTCGAAATCTCAAGAACCGACGTCGCAGGCTTGCGGCTGGAATACGAGTATCCAATCGCGATCGCCACGGCGCTACTGCCGGTGATTCTCGGGGCGGCGTGGATTTCGGCAATTGGTCCCGCAGAGGCTGCTGTGAGAGGTTCGCTGGTGGAGGCTCTGGAATATGAATAGGAAGTTGTTCGCGATAGCACTGTGCGCGGGATTCGCGATGATGGCGCAAGACGCACGGCAGATCGTCGAAGAGACGCAGAAGCGGGCGAAATCAAAGTCGCAGAAATACGAAGGCACGCTCGAAGTCATCGACCAGAAGAACAAGGTCAGCATCAAGAAGTGGGAGTACTCGCGGACTGGCGCGTTCGGAGACAGCAAGTCGGTGCTTCGGTTTACAGCCCCGCCTGAAGTGAAGGGCGTTGCGCTCCTCGTGCACAATCACCCAGACCGCTCATCCGACCAATGGATGTGGCGGCCGGCGATCGAACGGGATCAGCGAATCGCCTTGCAGGACCGGTCGACGCGGTTCTTCGGCACGGACTTCAGCTACGAGGATCTCGAAGAACGCGACGTCAACCAGTACGAGTTCAAGTTGCTGGGCGAAGAAACGATCGATGGGCAGGCTTGCTGGAAACTCGAATCGAAGCCGCGCGAAAAGAAGGTGTCTCAGTACACCTACTCGCATCTGTGGATCCGCAAGGATCACTACGTCTACGCGCAAATCGACGCCTATAACAAAGCGGGGCTGGCTCGCCGGATCAAGTATGGCGACGTGCAGAATGTCCAGGGCTTTTGGACGGCGCGCACGGTCGACGTCTTCGATGCCGTAAAGAAGAGCCGCACGGTGCTGAAGTTCGAAAAACTCCAATACAATGTGCCGCTCGATGAGTCCGGGTTCACGCTGCAGGCGCTGCGCCGAGCGTCATGAGCGCGCTTCTGCTGGTCGCGGCTGCCCTGACGTCCCAGGTATTCGAGCAGCGCGGTTTTCTGGAAACGCGCACGTTGGGTTTCCCGCAGGAGGCAAAGAACGACAGCGCCCTGATTGTGGGAGAGAGCCTGCTGCGATACGAAGCGACGTGGCGGCCGAGGCCGTGGCTGAAGTTGCAGACCGGATTCGATGGGCGTTTCGATTCCCACCGGCAGTTTGATCGCGAATTTCGTTTGGACCTCGATGACCGGCGCGCGCAAAGGCCGGCGTTGTCCCTGCGGCGTTTCAGCGCGCAGTTCCACAAAGGAAACTGGACCGCCGAATTCGGCCGGCAGTTCATTCGCTGGGGCAAGACGGATCTGCTGACGCCAACCGATCGCTTTGCGCCCAAGGATTTTCTCAACGTCGCGTACAGCGATTTTCTGGCGGTTCCTGCAGCGCGCGTGACCTATGAGAACGGCAACGACACGATCGACGTCGTACTGCAAGCCCGATTCGCTCCAAGCCGCGGCCCATTGCTGAACCAGCGCTGGACTTCGCTTCCACCAGAATTGGACAACGTGCGGATCCTCGATCGAGGCGCGCGCTATCCAGGTGGAACGCCCGCGGGTCTTCGCTGGAACCACATCGGACGCGGCTACGAATACTCTTTGATGTTCTACGAAGGGCGCAATCATCTGCCATTGTTCGAGGGCAATGTGGCTGGCTTCGCACCGCCCACCGTCGCAGCGAGCCGCTACTATCCGCACCTGCGCCAGTATGGCGGGGACTTCGCGGCGCCGCTTCGCTGGTTCACAGTGAAGGGCGAGGCGGCATACTACACGAGCAAGACGCGCGACATGGATGAGTTTGTGCTGTACGTGCTGCAACTCGAACGCATCGTCGGAGAATGGACCTTTGTCGGCGGATACGCGGGAGAAGCCGTCACGCACACCACCGGCAACCGGTTCCTCTTCTTTCCCGATCGCGGCCTCGCGAAGGCCTTTCTGGGACGCGCCGCATACACGATCGACGCACGCCGCAGCATCGCATTCGATACGGCTGCCCGACAGAACGGCAAAGGGTTGCTGGCTCGCTTCGAATACTCGCAGACCTTCGGTCAGCACTGGCGTGCGACCGCACAGTTCTCGCTCATTCGCGGCAACGACAGCGACTTCCTCGGCCAGTACCGGCGAAACTCTTCGGCTGCTCTGATTCTGCGTTACAGCTTCTAGTTTCGGGGACGGACAGAGACCGTGACGCCCGACTGCGCCGGATAGATTCCGACATACACCGTCAGAGGAATCGCATCCCCAACCGGCGCTGTGTACGGGACCTTCGCATTCACCTGCAGCATCCCGGCAACTTGCCCGGGCGTGCTGCCGACATAGCTGGTCTCGAGTTGCAGATCGCCGAGGAACACGCGTACGGCCAGTTGCGGCTTGGTCAACTGATCTCCGACGACCCGGCCATCGATGCCCGCAGGCACGCTCACGCCTTCACCCGTCAGATACAGAATCATCTCAGAGCCCGGAGGAATCGGATTCGAGACATCACTGAACTGATAGTCTTCCGTTCGAGCTAGCGCGGGTCCACGCCCGGTCTCGTTCAGTGTGAAGATGCCGGGCGCCGCTTCGCCGACAGGTAGAGAAATCACGTTGCTCGCGCGGCCAAGATACGAAATGGAAACATCTACATTCGTCTTGCCAGCAACTGCAAACGGAACCACCGTGCGGATCTGATTGGACGATGCGATCAGGATCGGCGCGGGCACTCCGTCGAAGAACACTTGTAGTCCTTGAAGTTCCGTGCGGTAGAGAAAAGTATCCAGATCCACCTGCCCCTGAATTTCAGACGCCGGCCCGATTCGCTCTCCGCGAATCAGGACAATCTGTCCCGGCGAAAGCGCAGCCGGTTCCAGGCTCGCGGCATTGAGAACCGCAGTGACGGAAGGTGAAGGTTCAGGGGATTGCACGACGCCGAAGGTCGTGCCGCCGACCGTGACCACAGCCGACCGCTCCGCTCCAGATGCGTTCGGGACCACCGAAACCGTCACGGCGCCCGGCCCGGTTCCTGCCTGAGGCAAAACCGAGACCCAGGCGAAATTCGGGATGGCGTTCCAAACGCACCCGTCGGGAGTGTTCACGCGGAAGGTCGCGTCGCCGCCGGTCGCAGTCATGTTGACGAACGCCGGGGATACCGAGTAGGAGCAGGTTCCACCGCCTTGGGTGATCGTGAACACCTTATTCGAAACAGTGATCGTGCCTGTGCGCGAATTGATTCCGAGATTGGGTGCGACCGTAAACTTCACGCGACCGTTTCGATAACCCTGCGCAAAGATTGGACTCAACGAATCGTCCAGACGAATCCAACTCACATCGGGGCGCGCTGTCCACGAGCAGTCCGAAACGATATCGAACGAAGCCGCCGTAATGCCCTGCGGTCCGGCGTTGAAAAACGGCGCGGGCAAGGTGACGTTGCAGGCCGTACCATCCTGGGTGAGACGGAAGGAAACGCCCGGAGCAATCGTGATCGAGCCGCCTCTCGGGGTGGTCGCAGTGTTCTCGTCGTAGTCAAACACCACGGCGCCGTTGCCGACTCCCGTCGTGATGTTGCTCGAGCCTGGTCCGGTAAGCCGGATCCAAGAGGAGTCGCTTCGCGCAGTCCAACTACACCGCGATGTGATGAAGAAACCGCTTGTACCCTTGGCGGTGGAAACGCTTTGCGAGGACGGCGTCAACAGGTAGGAGCAGGCCGCGCCTTGCTGGGTAATCCGCAGGACTGCATTGGGAATGGTGATCGTGCCAACGCGGCTGTCCGGAGAAAGGTTCTCGTTTACCCGGAGGGCAAACTGTCCGTCGCCGAGTCCGGATCCACCTTGAATGATTTGAATCCAATCGGGGTTTTGGCTTTGCGCGATCCAAGGGCAGCCGGGCGCGGCGTACACACGCACGGTGTAGGTGAACGACGCCGGGCCTGTGGAAAATTCAGGCGGCGAGAAAGAATAGTTGCATTGCGCCGCAGCAGAGGCGGCAGTTGCGATCAGGATCGCAGCCCAGCGCATTGGCCTAACCCTCCACAAACAATGTTACAGGAAAATGTTTCGCAGCGTAGAACCCCCGGCGGATCTGTAAAATAGAGCGAAACCATGTTTGTCGCTATCGGGGTGTGGTGGATCGGCCTGGCGGCTCAATCCACCCCTGTGGATTTCTCCAAAGATATTTTGCCCGTTTTCGCGAAACGATGCCAGGGCTGCCATGGCGCGCAACAGCAAATGGCAGGGCTGCGGCTCGATCGCTCGAATGCTTCTGTTGAAAAAGCGGCGGCGAAGATCGTCGAGCGTGTAGCCAGCGACAAGAAGGGATTTCGGATGCCGCCCGTCGGGGAACCACTCACTGCAACCGAGGTTGGTGCGCTCCGCGCGTGGGTCGAAACCGGGGCCGTTTGGCCGGCCGGCGCCACGGCGTCAGGCACGAAGTCCAATTCGCATTGGGCATTCCAGCCACCCCGGCGCGCAACGAATGGTCCGACAAACATCGACGGATTTGTTTTAGCGAAGTTGCGAGCGGAAGGCATTCAACCGTCTCCGCCTGCGGATCGCCGGACGCTGATCCGCAGGCTTTCGCTCGACCTGACCGGATTGCCGCCGAAGCCCGAAGAGATCCAGACCTTTCTCAGCGATACCCGTCCCGGCGCCTATGAGCGACTGGTAGACCGGCTGCTGTCGTCTCCGCATTACGGCGAACGCTGGGCGCGATACTGGCTCGACCTCGCGCATTACGCGGACTCCGACGGCTACGAAAAAGATCTGCCGCGGCCGCATGCGTGGCGGTATCGCCAGTGGGTCATCGAAGCGTTGAACCGCGACATGCCTTTCGACCAGTTCACGATCGAGCAACTCGCAGGTGATTTGATTCCGAACGCAACCGTGGAACAGCGGGTCGCAACCGGGTTCCTGCGCTGCGTACTCACCAATCGCGAAGGCGGCGTCGATCGCGCCGAGGCGCGCTTCGAGCAACTCGTGAACCGCACGAACACCGTATCGACCGTCTGGCTCGCCATGACAGCCGGATGCGCCCAGTGCCACAACCACAAGTACGATCCCATCTCGCAGAAGGATTACTACGCACTGATGGCTTTCTTCGAGAAGGCTGAAGATGCGGAGATCGACGCACCGGTGGGCGGCGAGGCCGGTCCCTATCTCAAAGCGCTTGCGGATTATCGCGTCAAGCGAGATGAGATCTACGCGAAATATCAAGTGATCGAACGCGCGGCTCACTTCGAAGAGAGGCTCAGGGACACCTATCGCAATCCCGGCAAGGATCTCGAATGGGATTTCGCGTTGACCGTGTTCAAAGCGATGTTCGACCGGTACGAGAAGTACCTCACCGAGCCGAAGCATTCGCTGCGCGACCTGGACCGCTTCCGCCGGTACTTCTCGGTCTATAACGGCGTCAGCAGCCCGGAGTTCCGCCAGGACAAAAAGCTGGCGGACGATGTCAAAGAGGCGCGCGGGCAACTTACTGAACTGGAAAAGACGCTGCCCCCGTATTCCCTTGCGATGGTGATCGAAGATGATCCCCGTTACGGCCCGACACACCTGCGCATTCGCGGCGACTACAAAACCCCGGGCGATCGCGTGGATCCTGCAGGGCTTTCTGTTTTGCCTGCGATGCCGGAAGGTCCGCGCGATCGAATGACCTTGGCACGGTGGGCGGTTTCACCTGAGAATCCGCTGACGGCGCGCGTCGCGATGAATCGGTTGTGGCAGGAATTGTTTGGACGCGGCATCGTCAAGACCTCAGAGGATTTCGGCGTGGTCGGCGACAAGCCCACGCATCCGGAACTGCTGGACTGGCTCGCGCTGGAGTTCATGGACCGCGGATGGAGTTGGAAACAGATGGTGCGCCTGGTGGTTCTGTCGGAGGCTTACCAACGGTCTTCCCAGGCGCGGCCGGACCTCGATACAAAGGATCCCGAGAACACACTGCTCGCCCGTCAGAATCGCATACGGCTGTCCGCAGAACTGATTCGCGACGGCGCGCTGGCGGCGAGTGGATTGCTCAACACCGCCATCGGCGGACGTTCGATCCGGCCTCCCCAACCCAAAGGCGTCGCGGAACTCGGCTATGGATCCGGCAACAAGTGGGAAGAAACGCAGGGGCTGGAACGCTATCGCCGTGGACTCTATGTACACTACCAGCGCACGACACCGTATCCGTTGCTTGTGACGTTCGATGCGCCCGATTCGTCGATCGCCTGCACGCGCCGGCGCGTGTCGAACACCGCGCTGCAGGCGCTGAACCTGATGAATGATCCGGTGTTCTTTGAAGCAGCGCAGAACCTCGGCGCAAGGATCCTGCGCGAAACTCCCGGGAACGCCACCCTGCAGCAGCGGCTGCAATTTGCGTTCGAACTCTGTCTCGGACGCGAGGCGTCGAATCGCGAAACCGAGCGCATGACGCAGTTGTACATACAGTACCTGGCGAAACTCGACGACGAAACGGCAAAGAAGTGGATGCCCGCGCCGCCCGAAGGAATGGCGCTGCGCGAGGCCGCCGCGTGGACGGGGCTCAGCCGGGTCCTGCTGAATCTGGACGAGTTCATCACGAGGGAGTAGCGAGGGCCATGATTTCGAAGATCCAAACCAGACGCTCATTTTTCCGGACTGCCGGCCTCGGACTGGAGACGATGGCGCTAGGCAGCCTGCTCGCGCGCGATGGCCGCGCCGCAAACGCAGTGAATCCGCTTGCGCCGAAGAAACCACACTTCGCGGGCAAAGCCAAGAACGTCATCTTCCTCTTCATGGAAGGCGCTCCGAGCCAGATGGACTTGTTCGATCCCAAGCCGGCGCTCGCAAAATGGGCTGGTAAGCCGTTGCCGGAATCCCTCATCCAGCAAACCAAACTCGCGTTCATCAAGAAGGACGCAACCGTGCTGCCGAGTTCGCGGACGTTCAAGCCATACGGCCAGTGCGGCATGGAGTTGTCCGACTACATTCCGGGCATCGCCTCGTGCGCCGATGACATCTGCCTGGTGCGGTCGATGCATACCGACGCATTCAACCACCACCCCGGGCAGTTGCTGCTGATGACAGGATTCATGAATGCGGGACGCCCGTCATTCGGATCCTGGGTGACCTACGGGCTCGGCAGCGAATCGCAGAACCTGCCGGGTTTCGTTGTTCTGAGTTCCGGCGCAGGCACGAGCGGCGGCGCCACCAACTTCGGAAGCGGGTTTCTGCCGTCGGTCTATCAGGGCACGATGTTCCGGAATGCCGGGGATCCAATCCTGTATCTGTCGAATCCCGACGGCGTCAACAACGACCTGCAGCGTACGACGCTCGATGCGATCCGCGATCTGAATCAGGAACGGCAGTCCGCGACCGGTGACCAGGAAATCGCATCCCGCATCAATTCGTACGAACTGGCGTTTCGCATGCAGATGTCCGCGCCCGAGTTGCTCGACTTCTCGAAAGAGTCAAAAGAAACGATCGAGATGTACGGCATCAACAACGAGAAGAGCAAGGCATTCGGCACGAACTGCCTGCTCGCGCGCCGCATGGTGGAACGCGGCGTCCGGTTCGTGATGCTGATGCACGCAAGCTGGGATCAGCACACGTATCTCAATCGAGACCTCAAGAAGAACTGCGATATCACCGACCGTCCAACAGCCGCTCTGATAAAGGATCTCAAGCAAACCGGACTTCTCGATTCCACGCTGGTCATCTGGGGCGGCGAGTTCGGACGCACGCCGA
>CAZVKC010000047.1:39863-62227 GCA_964627455.1 uncultured Solibacteraceae bacterium
GGACTTCTCGATTCCACGCTGGTCATCTGGGGCGGCGAGTTCGGACGCACGCCGATGGTAGAACAGCGCGTGACGTCGGATCCCGACAATGTCGGCCGCGATCATCATCCGCTGGCGTACTCCATGTTCCTTGCAGGAGGCGGCGTCAAGGGCGGCCAGGTGATCGGAAAGACCGACGACATCGGATTCAATATCGTCGAGGACAAGATCCACGTGCACGACCTGCAGGCAACACTGATGCATTGCCTCGGGTTCGATCACGAGCGCCTCACATACCATTACATGGGCCGCGACTTCCGCCTCACCGACGTCGCAGGCAAGGTGGTTCCGAAAATGCTGTCATAGAACGATGCTGTCACTATTGACCGCAATCATCTGGTGTGGACCTCCGGCCATTGCGGTGATGCCGCGCGCAGGGAATACCGACACCAGCCTTGCTTTTTACGATGTTGTTTCGCTGCGATTGATCAACCGCGTGCCTGATGCGGGAACCGATATTCTGCAGATTCTTCCATTGCCTGACGGATCGAAGCAGTTCTTGATTTCCAAAAGCAATTCGCCGGTCGTTGTTCTTGATGAATCCTATTCCAATCCGAAAGCGATCGGAGGCAAGCTGAACGTCGCGCCTTCAGCGGCGCTTCTGACACCAGATGGAAAACGCCTGGTAGTAGCCGCTGGCGCGATCTATTTCTTCGACACTTCCAGCGAGAATCTGACAATACCGGACGGCATCCCCGTGGCGGGATCGACCATTGATCTGGCGGTCGCTTTTGATTCCTCTCGGATCTTTGTCCTGTCGCAGAACAACGACGGAGCCATCGTGGTGAGCGCGATCGACAACGAACGACTGACCAGTACACTGACGCTGCCGGGAAATACGAACGCCCCGCCGAGCGGCCTGCTCATGGCTCCCAACGGACGGCTGTATCTATTCACCAACCTCCGCATTTACGAGATCGACGCGGCCACAAACCGGGTGACGCGCAACGGAGAGATCCTCATTACCGGATATGCAGGAAAGGGCGCCGCGGCGACTCCCGACGGCCGTTACATCCTCGTACCAAACGCTCGGCCGTTGCAGGGCAACACGCATCTTTATCAGTTGGACACGCTCAATAAGACCGCCTTCGCCGCCTCCCCGCTTGCTGGGCAGGAAGCCTTCGAGAAAATCCAACCGAATCGAACCATCATCGGAACAGAGCAAATGATCGGGCTGACACGGAGCGGCCGTCTGTTCGACATTCGTTATGGAGGGTTTTCGCCGGTGATTTCCCCCGCTACGGCTGACGCCTATTTCGCTGAAGGTCCAGTCGCGCGGCCTTCGTACGCGAGCGTCGCCTTCTCGAACGAATTCTTTCCCCGCAAGATGGCGGTCATCAAAGCGGAAACCGATCAATCCGCTTTGTACAGCGTCGACCTGCTTGATCAGCGATTCGCTCGAACCGCGCTTCCGAACCTGCCCTGGCGCGCCGCACTTGTGACACCGAGCGCAAAGTCCGGCGTGTTGCGAATGCTGCAGATCAACGCATCGCAAGTCGTACCCGCAGGAAGCCGGTCGCCTCTGCCGTTGGTCGTCCGGTGCATCGAACCGGAAGGCAAAGGCGTATTCGGAACGCCGGTCACCTTCAGCACGACGGCGCCTGGCGTGAGCATCGAGAACAGCGTCGTGCTCGCAGGCGCAGAGGGCTACGCGCAAACCTACGTCACCGCCGGCGATGCCGCGGGACCCTTTACCGTTACCGCGTCCGCGCCCGGCGCGCCATCGCTCACATTCACACTGCAGGTCCCAGCCACGGCCTCCGGCGCCGATGTTAGCGGACTTTTTGTGTATTCCGGGAATGGCCTTGTGGTTCGCGAACTGACTCGTGGAGCCACGCCGATGGTCGCGCAGTTTCGAGATTTGAATGGAAACCCGGTGGCGGGCGCGGCCGTTCGTTGGATCATCAAGCAAGGCCCCGGCGGGATTTCTGGTGGCGGGTCGACAGACGCGAATGGTTTGACGCGCGCGTTCTTCACCGGCGATCTCGTCACCACGAGCACAAGCTATACCCAGACCATCATCGAAGCATCGACGGCGACGGGGCGTGCGACCTTTTATGCCAGCACCACGCCGGCGGCGATTCCTTCACGCGGCATCGCGCCAGACCCGGTTGTCACGGTCCTGTATCCCAATCTCGACGAGGTCCGCAACCTGCAAGGTCCAGCGGGCGGCGTCCTTCGAAACGCACTTGGGATTCGGGTCACGAACGCAGTCGGCCCCGAGCAGGGTCTCGGTTTACCCAACGTTGGGATCCGCGGCAGTATCGTGGAAGGTCCGATCACTGCCGAATGCAACACGGAAGCGCTGACCGATGCGACAGGCTTCGTCAGTTGCGACCTTCGCCTGGGCCCGCGAACCGGCGTCGGCACATTGCGATTCAACGCGGGAGAGTTTCGGGATCTTCCCACGGTTCAATTGACCATCACTGTTGGTGGGCCGGGCAAGGTGCTCATCGTCACGGGCAACAACCAGCAGGCTCCTGTCAATCAGGCTCTGCCGACACCGTTGACCGCCCGCGTGACGGATGCCGGCGGCAATGCGCTCAACAACGTGGCCGTGAACTGGACGATTACGCGCGGAACCGCGACTCTGTCGGCTTCGCGTTCCGTTACCGACAGCAACGGAAACACGTCGGTTCGCGCATCGCTTGGCGCCGTACCGGGCCCACTCACCATTCGGGCTTCTGTCGATAGCGAGGTGTTCGCAGCCTTCACGCTGACGGCGACGGTCGTGTATGGAGGACTTCGGGTGACCAGCGGCGATGACCAAACGGCCTTGACGGGCGAACCATTCACAAGACCTCTGGAAGTCGAAGTACGCGACAACGGCGGGGCCGTCGTTCCGGGCGTCCCCGTGCAATTCGCCGTTACGCAAGGACCTGCCATATTGAACGCGGCAAGCGCCGTGACGAACGACCAGGGGCTGGCGCGCGTGCAAGCCTCCGCGGGTCCAACGTCAGGCGTCTCCCTGGTGACCGCATCCATTGATCGCTTCGCGACGACCCTCACACTGCGAACCAATCCAAGAGCGCCGCTGGTCGATGCGGCAGGAATCCGCAATGCATTCTCGAACGAGCCCGGTCTCACGCCTTGCGGCCTGGCTTCCATAACAGGTTCGTTCCTCGCGCCGGGCGTGGGCGGAACGATTGAGGCCCAGCCCGGCGCCGGGTTGCCCCTCACGTTGGGACCCGTCGAATCCGTGCGAATTGCAGGGATCCCGGCAGGCATCGTTTCAGTCACGAACCTGAATGGCTCCGAAAAGATCATCGTACAAACACCATGCGAAGTTGACGGCCTCGCAAGCACCAACGTGACCACAAAGGTCACGGGACTCGAAAATGCGACAGTCGCGGATATTGCGGTGCTTGCGTACCAACCTGCAATCCTCGAGATCACGGCGGAGAATGGCCGAAAGTACGCCGCGCCTGGAAGTCCCGTGCAGAGAGGATCGACGGTGAAGCTGCTGGTTACCGGACTCGGCCAAACCCTGCCTCCGATCCTGACTTTGGCCCCGGGCGCCGGAGGGCAACTCGTTGCGGGATCTCTTACGGCGGGCATCAACGACGAAGGAGTCCGCATCGTTCGAGCCGAGTACATGCAGGGGCAAGCCGGCGTTTATCTTGTCGAACTCGAGATCCCTGCGACGATCGCGGCAGGCCCGTATCAACCCGTCGTGATTGCGATCGCGCCCGCCAACGGTGGCGAGCCCTTGTACTCTTTGCCTGCATATCTGATCATCGAATGAGGGAGATGTCGAACCGGATTCTGGTTGTCGAAGACGAGCCCGCAATTTTGCGAGGCCTGCAGGATAATTTGCGCGTCGAGGCGTTCGACGTATTGACTGCTGCGGATGGCGAGACCGGCTACCGGCTTGCTACGGAGTCAAAGCCCGACCTTATCATTCTCGATCTCATGCTACCGAAGATGAGCGGCTATGAGATCTGCCGTAAGCTTCGCTCCGCCGGCGTCAACACGCCCATCCTGATGCTCACAGCCCGCAGCGAAGAGGCAGACCGGGTGCTGGGACTCGACCTCGGCGCCGACGATTATGTCACCAAGCCGTTTTCCATTCGCGAACTACTGGCTCGCGTTCGCGCGTTGCTCCGTCGCGCTCAGTCGGCAGGAGCGGCGCCGGAACCAATGCAACTGCTTCGCTTCGGCAAAGTGCTGATGGATTTTCAGAAATACGAGGCGACCAAAGACGGCAAACCGGTCGAACTCACGCGCAAGGAATTCGGAATTGTCCGGTTTCTGGCGTCGCGTCCGGGAATCGTCGTCAGCCGCGATGAACTGCTGAACGAAGTCTGGGGTTACGATGCGTACCCGACCACGCGTACGGTCGACAACCACATCGCAAGTTTGCGCGCGAAACTCGAGCCCGATCCCGCCAACCCGCAGCACTTCCTGACGGTGCACGGCGTCGGATACAAGTTTCAGTCCTGAAGTTCCGCCGCCACGGTTTGGATCGCCTGCTGCGGATTGCCGAGCGACACAAGCGTCACGCCAACCAGCACGAGAATCGCTCCCATGATTTGCAGCGTTGTGACGGGCTCACCCACGGTCCAGTGTCCCAGCCAGATGGTCGCGATCGGGCCAACGGTGCCGATGATACCGACGCGTCCAGGGCCAATGCGCCGGATGGCTTCGGCGGTCCACCAGATCGGTAGCGCGGTTGCGATCAGCCCCAGCAGGAAGCTCAACCAGTGCACATGCGCAGATTGATCGATCAGGACTCTCGCGGGATGCGTCGCGAGAAAATGCGCAAAAACGAACAGGGATGAAAATGTTACGGACACCGATGCAAATCGCAGGGATCCCGCGCGTCCTACAATCCGGCTGCTGCCGATGAGAAAGCCCGCGTAGATCAGCGAACTCAGCAATACCAGCGCGCTGCCCTTGATGAGCGCGTCGCGGTTGACGTGGATATCGGCCAGGAAGGCGAGAGCCAGTCCGCAGCCGCTGACCAGCAGCGCGACGCCCTGCCGCGCCTTGATGTGCTGCCGGAAGACGACAGCCGAAAAGATGAGAATCCAGGCTGGATAGGTAAACAGAATCAACCGCTCGAGCGCCGCCGAAATGAATTGCAGGCCCCAAAAATCGAAGAACGACGCCAGGTAGTAGCCGAGGAATCCGAGAATCGCCATGGCGCGGAAATCCCGCGGTGCGAGCGGTTCCGTTCCAGGCTGGCGCGTGCCCGCCCAGTACAGCACGGCAAAGAACGGCAGCGCGTACAGCATCCGCAGAGCCAGCAAGGTCACCGCGTCCATGGTGGGCGATGCAGCATAAACCAGCTTGATGAAGATTGCCTTGCCCGCGAAGCCGAGCGCGGCGATGATGGCGAGGAAGGGGCCCAAGTCCAATTATGGGCCATACAATGAGAGAAGAACCTGTGGAACGGCTCTTCCAGTTTTCGCTGCTCGGCATGGTGACGAGCGGCTACCTGGCCGTTGTGGCTTCGGGACTCCTCGACCTGCCCACTGCGGTGCTGACCGGTCTCGCGCTGCTGGCGCGGGCCTTGATGGTCAGCGGACTGATGGAGTTCGAACTACCCGAAAAGACCGCGCTCTGGGCGACTCTCGCGTACGTTCTCTTCTACCCGCTCGACTACTTCTTCCTGTCGCGGGAGTTCATCGCGGCGACCATTCATCTGGTCTTCTTCCTGTCCGTACTGCGGATCCTCACCGCGAAAACGCACCGCGACTATTTGTACGTCGAGTTGCTCGCGCTGCTCGAGATCCTCGGCGCATGCGTGCTTTCCGCACAACTGAACTTCCTGGTGTTCCTCGGCTTCTTTGTTGTGTTCGCGCTGTTCACGCTGGCGTCCGGAGAGTTGCGCCGGGCGGCGCTCGATCCCGCAACGGTCGTCGCAACGCCGCGAATCCCGATTCGCCTGACGGCGTTCCTGACGGTTGGATCCACGATCATCTTCACAATCGGTGCGGGGCTGTTTTTCCTCCTTCCCCGCACAGCTCGCGCGGCCTTTCAGCACCTGACGCCGTCGCGGTATCACTTACCCGGATTCTCGAGCGAAGTCACGCTCGGACAGATCGGGGAAATCAAGCTCAGCAACGAACCAGTGCTGTACATCAAGATGCTCAGCGACTACCAGCCGCGCGATCTCAAATGGCGAGGCTCGGCGCTGCAGAGTTTCGACGGCAAGCGCTGGTACAACGCCCGGTTCAAAGATGATCAAGTCATCCAGATCGATGGCCGGCTGGCGGGACTCGTTTCGAAGCGGCCCGTAAACACCCGGCGCTTCCACTACGAAGTGCGCGTCAAGGAGATCGCATCCGACGTCCTCTTCTTCGCAGGCAAGCCGGAATTCCTGTCGATCGACACGCCGCAGATCGTTCGCAGCGCCACAGGATCCTATCGCGCGCCCATGCGGCCGCAATCCGGCTTTCGCTATGTCGGCTACAGCTACATGGACACGATCGTCTTCGATCGCTCGTTGAGCGAACCGATGAGCGAGGAAGACCGCGCGGAGTACCTGCGCCTTCCCGAACCAGTGGATCCGCGCCTGCCCGACCTCGCGAGACAATTGATCCGCGGAGCCCGGACCAAGGAAGAGGAAGCGCGCGCCCTCGAGTTCCGCCTGCAGAAAGACTACAGCTACACACTGCAGATGCCGGACCAGGAACCCGCCGATCCCGTCGCGCATTTCCTCTTCGAACGCCGTAAGGGGCACTGCGAATACTTCGCGTCTGCCATGGCGGTGTTGCTGCGGCTCCGCGGCATTCCATCGCGAGTGGTAACGGGATTCCAGGACAGTAGCGACGATCCCATCAACGGCTGGCGCATCATTCGGGCTTCCGACGCGCATAGCTGGGTGGAAGCCTACATCGACCAGCGCTGGGAAGTGTTCGACCCGACGCCTGCCGACCCCGGCGCGGGCGCCCCCGGCCTTTTCAGTCGCGTCAGCCGTGTGTGGGACGCCATGGAAGTTTTCTGGAGCGACTGGATCATCAGCTATGATCTCGAGCGACAGATTGTGCTGGCCGCGCGGATGCAGCGCAACAGCCGCAATACCGGGTCGAACTGGCTCGACCGCCTGGCCTCTGGCGCGTCCTGGTTTCAGGATGATTTTCTGCGCGCATTGAAGAAGCAGGCCGTGCCTCTGGCGGTCATCCTGATCACCTCTGTCCTCATCGGCTACTTCGGCCCGCGGCTGTGGCGCGAAGCCCGGGGACGCTGGCGTGTCCAGAGGATCCGGACGTCGACGGCGAGCGCACACGATGCAACGGTCCTGTACGAGCGCATGCTGGCGCTGCTCCGCAAGCAAGGCATCGAGAAGCCGGTGTGGCTGACGCCGGGCGAGTTCGCAGGCATGATCCCGGATCCCGGTGTCGCTGCGCTCGTCGCGGATTTCACGGACGCGTACCTCGAACTTCGATACGGCGGCAATCGCGACGCGGCGCCCCGCATGTTCTCGCTGATCGCTCGTCTGGAGCAGGACGCAGTTCGCCGGTAAAGAAGCGCAGTTCGTCGGCTCGCGCTTCAAGCGCCGCCGCAAGCCCGGCTACACTGGGACTCGATGACGACGATTCCCGCCATACAAGTGCAGGGGCTGCGGAAGAGCTACGGAGACCTCGAAGCCGTCCGCGGCCTGGACTTCGAAGTCCGGCAGGGTGAAGTGTTCGGCCTCCTCGGGCCGAATGGCGCCGGCAAAACGACCACGGTCGAAATCCTCGAAGGTTTGCGGCCGCGGACGGCCGGCGATGTGAAGGTCCTGGGATATGACCCGGGCGTCAACGTAATTGAATTGAAGGATCGCATCGGCGTCTGCCTGCAGGCGACCAACCTGCCGGACAAGATCACGGTGCTCGAAGCCGTTGAGCTTTTCCGCTCGTTCTATTCGAAGGCAACCGATCCCAAACGCCTGCTGGAACGCCTGCAGCTTTGGGAAAAGCGGAATGCGTTCTATTCGACGCTGAGCGGAGGCCAGAAACAGCGAGTGGCTTTGGCGCTTGCGCTCGTCAACGAGCCGCAACTGCTGTTCCTGGACGAGCCGACAACCGGTCTCGATCCGCAGGTTCGTCTGGAGATCCACAATCTCATCCAGGAACAACGCAATTCAAAAACCTCGATCCTGCTGACGACGCATTACATCGAAGAGGCCGAACGGTTATGCGACCGGGTCGCCATCGTCGATGCAGGAAAGATCATCGAGATCGGGACCCCACGCGAAATCCAGCAGCGGGTGCTGGGCGATTCGATCCTCGAACTCACCACAGCATCGGACCTCCCTGCGGAAATACCGGCGTTCACACAACAGACGAGAGCATCGGTTCACGGTCGGACGATCACGATCCTGTCGAGTAAACCCGCGCGAACGCTGGTCGATGCGGTCAAGTGGATCGAAAGCAGCGGGCTCGAGATCGAGGATGTGCGGCTCAAGCATCCGACACTCGAAGACGTATTCATTGAACTGACCGGAAAGAAACTGCGGGAGTAGCCATGAACTCGTACCTTGCCTATATCAAACAAAACCTTCGCCTGACGTTTCGGGACAAGACGGTCCTGTTCTTCAACTATCTATTCCCGCTGATCTTCTTCTTCACGTTTGGACAAATGAGCAAGGCCGATCGCGGCGGCGCGGCAGCTGAAGTGGTCACGATGGTTTTGACCATCGGCATTCTCGGCGGCGGGTTCTTCGGCGCAGGTATCCGCGCAGTCGCGGATCGCGAGCAGAACATCCTGCGGCGCTTCAAAGTCGCGCCGATCACGCCGGGTCCGATCATCGCGGCGTCGCTCGTTTCCGGGCTCACGCACTACATCCCGGTTGCCGTTGGAGTCATTGCCCTGGGACATTCGCTTTACGGCATGCCGTGGCCCGAGAGATGGTTCTCGCTCGCTGTCTTCATCACCGTGGGCGTCCTGGCGTTCCGCGCGATGGGAGGCATCATCGCGGCAGTCTCCAATTCGATGGCGGAAAGTCAGATCGTCATTCAACTGCTGTACTTCCCGATGCTGTTCCTCAGCGGCGCGACGATCCCCATCAGCATCCTGCCGGAATGGGTGCAGACGCTCTCGCAATTCCTGCCGTCGACACACCTGTTCAACGGACTGCAGACCATCCTCATTCGCAAAGAGGGCCTCGCCGACAACGCATTCCCGCTGCTCGCATTGACCCTCACCATCCTCGTCGGAACCTTCATCGGCATGAAGTTGTTCCGCTGGGAGAAAGAGGAGAAAATCAGCAACGCGTCGAAGGCGTGGATCGCCGGTGTCATGCTGCCGTTCGTTGGCCTTGGCATCTGGCAATACCAGACGAAAGAGAACATCGCGAAATCGAAGATGCTCGATCGACAAATGCGGCGCGAACGTTCCCGGCTGTTTCGGGACGCGCGCGTCGTCATCGGTGACGGCACAGTGCTCGAACGCGCGAGTGTGCTCGTCCGCGACGGGAAGATCGCCGAGATCTATCCCGACCAGTCCCCGGACGGCGACAAGTTAAAGGCCGATGTCGTCGAGTCTGCCGGCAAGACCCTGTTGCCCGGATTGATTGATACGCACATCCATCTTGGCGCGCCCGGCGGCTACATGGACTTCTCGAAGATCGATCCCAAGCAACTGCAGGATACGGCGAAACCCGTTTCCCGCGAACTCGCCGCGTATCTCTACTCAGGCGTGACGACCGTGCGCAGCGTTGGCGACTGGCTCGATACGGTCGAATCCGCGCGAGCCAAGATCGAGTCGGGAGAAAAGGCAGGCGCGGAACTCTTCTATGCGGGACCGATGTTCACCACCGAAGGCGGGCACGGTACGGAGTATTTTCGGGGCACGCCCGCGGAGATCCGCAGCAAAGCCGAAGCGCAGATGCTGCGCATGCCGAAGACTCCCGCAGAAGCCCGCACCCAGGTCTTCGAACTGAAGAAACGCGGCGTACACGCGGTGAAAGCGATTCTCGAGGCCGGCTATCCCGGACGCCCGTTCAACCGCATGGACACGAGCATCTATCTCGCCGTCGCGGCGGCCTGCCGTGAAGCAGGACTTCCCCTGGCGACGCACACCGGCAACCTTCGGGACATGCAGGACGCCATTGACGGAGGATCCGCATCGATTGAACACGGATCGTTCATGGAGGAAATCCCTGCGAAGATGTTCGAACAAATGAAAGCGAAGGGTATCGCTTATACACCAACGCTGACGGTGTATGAATCCATCGTTGCGGTCGCCAAAGGAAAGTCCGACATGTTCGACCGTACACTCGTGCAGCAGGTCGGACCGATGGAATTACTGCGAACCAGCAAGCAGTGGATCGCGTCGGGCAAGACCGGCGACATGAGTTCCGTCCGGCCGTATCTGGAACAGGGTTACGAAGCGGCGAAGAAGAATCTGCTGCACGCCCATCAGGCTGGCGTCACGCTGGTGACCGGCAGCGACGCAGGCAACCCCGGAGTGATCCACGGACCCACGGTGCATCGCGAGTTGCAACTCTGGGTCGAAGCGGGAGTCCCGGCACAGGCGGCGCTGACGGGCGCAACGCGCAACGGCGCCGCGCTGCTGGGGATCGGCGGCCGGACCGGGCAAATTCGAAAAGGTTTCGAGGCTTCGCTGTTGCTGGTGGATGGGAATCCGCTGCAGGAAATTGCGGCGACGGAGCGGATCTCAATGGTATTGCAGAAAGGCGAGAGGATTGACCGGCCCGGGCTGTTCGAGTCCGAAGACAAGAAGAAGTAACGAACAGCCCGGGCGCGATCCGGCTTAGATCAGGGACTTCAGATACGGAACTTCGGAGCGCATGTCGTTGATGCGCTCCACCGGATCGAACGCTTCGCGCTCGATGCAGAGGGGTCCGCGATAGCCCACTTCGCGCAGCGTCTTCACGAACGCCGGGATGTTGACGCTGCCCTCACCAAGCTTGCGCTCCGTGCCAAGCGCCTGTTTGTTGTCCTTCGGCGGCCAGTCGCCATCCTTCGCGTGGACCGACACGACGTGCGGCGCAAGCAGGCGAACCGCTTCGTGCGGATCCCCGCTTCCATAGAGGATCAGGTTCGCCGGATCGAAGTTGATCTTCAGATTTGAGCGGTCGACGTCCTTGAAGAACTCGAGCAGGATATGCGCGGGTTCCTGACCCGTTTCGAGGGCAAAAGTCTGCCCGTGCGAAGCAGCATAATCGCAAACGCGGCGAACCATGTCGAGCACGGCGACATAGTTCGGATCCGACTTGTCTTCCGGCACGAATCCCACGTGGCAGGCAATGCTGCTGACACCCAACGCCGCCGCAAAGTCGCTCAGTTCCAGAGTGCGCTGCAGGCGTTCCGCGCGGGTCGCCGGAGGAATGAATCCCACGGTGCGCTCCACCGTCGGGATGTCCGCGTAGTCTTCTCCGTTGTAAGCCGCAAAGCAGGTGATGACCGTGAAGTTCGCAGCGGCAAGATCCGCTTTCCACTTCGCGGCGTATTCGGGCGTCAACGCAACATCGCCGGCAACGCCGAGTTGTCCGCAGCGGACTCCCATGCCCTGGATCTCAGCGAGCGAGTCGCGCTCGGCCCAGAACATCATGCCTACTTCGAGGTCGTTCAAATTCGACATTCGATTCTTTCTCCGTTCTTCAGACGCGCTTCGTTACACAGCAGCGCGAGTTTGGTAGCTTCCGCGGAATGCACTGGGCTGCAGCGATCCGGCGCAACGCCGTTGTTGACGCACTCCGCAAAATACCGGATCTCTTCCGCGTATCCGTCGTGCGATTCCTGCGGCAGCGGATGATCCGTGCCATCGGCGGCGTACAGCGTCGGAGCCTTGCCCGCGGAACTGTACTCGATCGAGCCTCCGTCGCAGACGATCGTATATTCCATCGAGAACGGGTACGCCTTGGGATGATGCCAGCCCCCCGTGACGGTTACCGTCAAGCCGGACGCATAATGCAGTTGCGCCGTAATGATGTCGATCCCCTGTTCCAGCGCTTCATAACCGACAGCCGACACATGCGACGGCTTGCCGAACATCCACAGGGCAATGTCGTAGTCGTGGATGAGCAGGTCGAACACGCCGCCGCCGCTCTTCGACTTATCCTTCAACCACTGGCTCCATGCAGGCGCGGCGCAACGGCGGCGGAAGATCGCATTGCGGGGATTCCCCAGCTTCGCCAGCGCAGCCTTCGCCGACTGATACATCGGGAAGAAGCGCAACACCTGCGCGACCATCAGCACTTTCTTCTGCTTCTCGGCCTCGGCGACCAGGGCGTCGCATTCAGCCCCCGTCAACGCCATGGGTTTTTCGAGCAGGACATGCTTGCCGGCCTGCAGAGCCTGCATCGCGACCTTGGCATGCAGTTCCGTCGGCAGGCAGATGTCCACTGCGTCCACGTTCGGATCCGCGAGGACACCTTCAACCTCCAGATACTTGCCGATGTTCGAGAAATCGAACTTCTCGCCGGGACCTCCGAGGTTTCCCTGGATACTACTCATGTCTCCGGTGAGCGCTGCGGGGAGGTTGCTGCAGACGGCGGTGAGTTGGACCTCGGGTATGGACTGCATCGCTTTGAGGTGCGTGCTGCCCATGAAGCCGAGTCCGATGACGGCGATACGCATAAGTTGTTATGTTATCGCTTCAAGGGGCGCCCGGCCAATGTTCCGCTGTACGCTCCGTTGTCCAGCGCGACCTGCCCGTTGACCAGCACCCACCGCACGCCTTCCGATAATTGCTCCGGCTCTTCGTACGTGGCCTTGTCGGCGATGGTCTTCGGATCGAAAACGATCACGTCTGCATAGGCGCCGGCCTGCAACCTGCCGCGATCCTTCAACTGAAAAGTATCCGCCGTCAGCGACGTGGAACGCTGAATCGCCACATGCAGCGGGAGCACTTTGCGTTCGTACACATACCGCCGGATCTTGCGCGGAAACGTTCCGTATTTACGGGGATGTCCAAAAGAACCATCCGAACACGTCATCACCCAGTCTTCTTTCATGAAGGCTTCGATGTCGTCCTCGGACATGTTGAAAGACGCAACGCCCGAACCTCCATCGCGAATGATGCGCAGTGCAGACTCCACCGGGGACACGTTCCACATCTTCGCGACCTCGCCCAGACGCTTACCACGCAGCGATGCATCGCGCGGCGACAACAGCAGGAAGGAGTTCTCACCTCCGCGGCGCCGCATGTTCGCTTCAACCTCTACCGCGATTTTCGCGCGCTGTGCGGGATCATCGAGACGTTCGTACAGCCGGGCCTGGCCGCCTTCCTGCGCCATTGGAGGCAACAGGGACGCGTTCAGCGCGGATCCCGAAGCCGAATACGGATACTGATCGGCCGTCACACGAACGCCCTCTGCCCTCGCCTTGCGAATCAACGCAATCGCATCCCTGCTCTTGCCCCACAGGTCGACGCCGAGAGCCTTGATGTGGGAAATATGCACATGAATGCCGGCCTCGCGTCCGATACGGATGGTCTCTTCGATCGCCCCCATCAAACCCAATGAATAGGAACTCTCATCGCGAATGTGCGAATCGTAAATCGATCCATACTTCGCCGCGACCTTCGCCAGTTCGATGACCTCTTCGGTCGTGCCGTAGTTCTGCGGCGTGTAGAAGAGTCCGGTCGAGAATCCGATCGCGCCTTCGTCCATGCCTTTCTGAACCAACCCGCGCATTCGCTCGACCTGCTCGGCGTTCGCGGCCTTGGCGGACATGCCGAGAACCTCACGGCGCACGGAACCATAACCGACCAGCAGCGCCGCATTGGTGCCGATTCCCGCCGAGGCCCACTTTTCCATCGCCGTGCGGACATTGAAGGGTCCACCGCCGTCGTTGCCGGCAATGACGGTCGTCACTCCTTGCCGCAGGTAGTTCTCGTTGGTCTTGCGCTTCGAGTCCGAGAGGTCTTCGAAGACATGTGCGTGAGGATCAATGAAACCGGGACTCACGATCATCTCTGCGGCGTTGATCACGCGCGCAGCCTTGAACCCGGCCTTCTTTGCGTCGCCCACGAAAACGACGCGATCCCCGCGAACCGCGACATCCGCAAGGCGCGCCGGGGATCCGGTTCCGTCGATGACTTGTCCACCCTGAATCAGGACATCCGCCTGCTGCTGTCCAAGCACCAGCAGGGACAGCGAGCAACCAATCAGAACCGCGCGCGAAACAGACTGCATTTTTGCAGTCTATCGCGATCAGTTCACACGGCTGACGGTGAACACGAGCGTGCTGCCGCCGGTTCCGGCGTTGAATCCGCTGATGAGGAACTTGTAGGTCTGCCCGCTCACCACGGGAAGCGTCATCTTCGAGTACAGCGACCCCGCAAAATCGTCACTGCAGCCAGCTTCTGTCGCTGCGGACGGCGTGGCTCCGGTGTACGCCGCGAGCAGCGTATCGTAATTGCTGCCAAAGGTCGACAGATCCAACAGGCCCGTGAAATCGGCCGTGTACGAGTACCAGACGGAATCGTTGCCGCGTTCAAACGCGCAACTCGGCAAGGGATCCGCGGCATTGGGCGTAGCCGCGGCGACAGCCTGCACGATATAGGCGGGCAGAGCGCCGACCGGCGTTGCGCCCGCGGACTCGTTGTTCAGCACGGCCGTGATGCTGGACACCGTGAAATCCGCGTTCGTGACATCCGCCATCGTGGCGGCCGGCAGATACACCAGTTTTGCGACATTCAGCCGCGTGTTAGCGGGAGGCGTCGGAATTACGGAATACGCGCCCCCCTGGTTGACGTTCGCAATGGTGTAGTTGCCTGTCGAGTTCGTAATTGCTGACAAAGCAACCGTCCCTAGCGTTCGAACCGTCACGTTCGCCACTCCCAATCCGGTGGAAGCATCCGTGACTCGCCCGCTGATGCTGACGATGCTCGTCGCAACGAAGTTCACCGCTGTGTTGGCGTTCAATGCAGCGATCGTGGAACTCACCGGGTAAAACTTGGTCGAGATCCTGGCCGGCGTTACGGTGTATGAGACTCCGAAGGGCAGGCCCAGGAAGGCGTAGTTACCGTTGACGTCGGTCACCGCGGAACTGCTGGCGCCGCCGGACAGCGTGACGGTGACGCCCTGCACGCCGGGCCCGGTGGATGTATTCAGGGTGACGCGGCCCGAGATGTTGTAAACCGGCGGAAGAATATTGAAGGTGACGCTCGTCGATGCGCTGATCGCATTCCCGAATGCCGCGCCAGTTAGTGAGACGGGGAGCGTGATGTTGCTGCCCCAGGTCTTGGGAGTCAAGGTCCACGACAGAGTCTTCGAGGTGGCCGGCGACACCGTTCCGAAGTTCAGCGCCGGGACGGCAGCCCATCCGGCAGGCTGTGTGACAGTGGCGAGGACGGTGTAAGCTTCGAGGTCGCCGCTGTTGGTCGCCGTACACGTCAACTGCAGCGCGACGTTCATCTGAGCCCCAGCCGGCGTCACACAGCTGATCGAAACATTCGGTCCGGCGGCGGGTGTCAGCGTGACGGTGGTGGGCGTGAGGACGAACGCGTACTCCTGCTGCGTGATGCCTCCCGACAACGTGGCCGGGGACTGCAGGCGCAGCACGTAGTTCCCGGCGCTGGTCGTCGACACTTGCTCAACGTTGCTCAAGGTCGAAGGCAGCGCACCGACCACAGCGTTGTTGTACCGGTTGTAGAGCGTCATGTCGAGGTTGTTGAAGTTCGACACGGCGGATCCGTTCACGACGGTGAAGAAGCGCTCCCACACCATGGTGGCCTTCAGCGTCCCGCCGGGATGCGTGAGCCGGTAAAAGCGGGTGGTTGCAGGCGGAATGCTCTGGATCGACGATGCAGTGCGCTGCGCCGCGGCGTTCGTCAAATTCACATAGCCCCAGCCCCTGGTCGTCGTCCAACCGGCAGTCGATGCGCTATGAATCAGCAGCGCCTTGATCGCCCGGGGATCCAGCACGCCCGACTGGCGCAACAGCGCCGCGGACCCTGCAATGTGGGGAGTCGCCATGCTGGTGCCGGACCGGCTGATGAAACTCGACGTATCGTTCAACAGGGATGTGATGGCGACTCCGGGGGCGACGATATCGGGCTTGGACCGGCCGCCTGGCGTCGGCCCGTAACTTGAGAACGTCGCGACGGTGTCATCCGAGGTACTGACGGTATTTTTGTCGTCCATCGCGCCAACCTGCGTCGTGTTGTAAGCGGATCCCGGAACATTCACCACGCCGCCATTGCCCGCCGCGGCCGCAAAGAAGATCCCGTACGTTTCGATCACGTCGTCGAGTATCTGGTTCTCGATCGGGTCGTCCACCGTAGCGGACCCTCCAAAGCTGTAATTGAAGATCGTGACGTTGGCGTTGAAGTATCCCCAATCGATCGCGTCCAGCAAGTCCGAATAGTACATGGCCCCGCCGCCGGTCGAGGTCCGATAGCCCGCCTTCAGGTTGACGATGGATGCGCCGCGCGCAACGCCGCGATGATTCGGAAAAGCTGGAGTTCCACGGCTGGCGACGATGCCTGCGACGTGCGTGCCGTGGCCCTGATTGTCGTTGACAGTTCCGTCGTCCGCATACTGGCTTTCGCTGAGTGGCGCCGCCGTCGCCGCGGTATGGAAGACCTGTTGATCCGTAACGGCGCCCGTCAGGGCAAGGTGCGCGGCCGTCACGCCCGTGTCGATTACGCCGACCTTCACGCCGGTACCGGTGATGTTGAGCGGCGTGTTCCAGAACGCAGGCGCGCCAATCGCCGCGGTGCTGACGTCCAGCCGGACTTCCATTTGCCGGTCGCGCAACACATATCCAACTTCCGTGTCGTTTTGCAGCGCGGCAAGCGCGGTGGCCGGCATCCTGCAGGACACGGCGTTGGTCAGGTTATGCCGTTTGAATTTTGTCGCGCCAAGGAGTCCCCAGCGAGCCTGCGCGGCCAGTTGCGAAGGTCCGGTGCGAATCTGGATCTCGTTGCGGATGGCTGTGCGAAGCTGCGTCGTCAATCGATCGAGTTGATCCACCAGGGGGTCTCGCGCCGGAGAACCGTCCGGCAGATTCTGCAGAGCTTGTTCGAGGTTTCGGATCTGATTGGAAAAACCCGCCTTGGCTTGAGAAACGATGGAAGCGTGCGGTTGTTGATTCAACAAAATCACGACCGGAACGTTGCCGGTCGCGCCAGCTAGCGATGGATCGATCTTGCTTTGGCCAAAAGCGGTGAAACAAACGATGGCGAGGGAAAGAAGGTATCGGCGGGCGCGCATAATCTCTAATCTATCGTCAGTTGCCGGCCGCCGGATGCGCAGAAAGAACACCTAGACGCAAAAAGGGTGGGACCCTAAGCGGATCCCACCCTTCAGCTCTAGACAGGAACTGCGCGTGTTACTAGAAGTCCAGGCGCAGGCCCATGGTGATCAGACGAGCGCCAACCTGCGGACCCGTCGGGCGTCCGAAGTTGGGGTTGCCGATCGCGCCGACCACGCCGCCGAACGACGTGCGGTTGAACGCATTGAATGCATCCGCGCGATACACCAGCACCACGGGATTCTTCTCGTTCTCCCACAGCGTGGTCCGCTTGATGATGCCGATGTTTTCGCTCAGCACGGGAGGCTGGCGGAACGCATCGGTGAAGAAAGCGGAGGTGCCGAGGGTGAACGCGGGAGCCGAAGCAAAGGCGTTCGCGTTGAACCAGCGAATGTTCGGGTTGTTCGGATCCAGATCCGTGCGGTTGACGCCGGTCGAGATCGGGCTGCCCGTCAGGTTCGCCTTGGTAACGCCCGCGAACAACACGCCGTTGCCGAGCGGGTTGCCGGGGGTGGTGATCTGAATGAGGTTGCCGGAAGCGTAACGGCCAATGCCGCTGATCGTCCAGCCGCCAACCGCCTTGTTCAGCCACTTGTTGTTGTTGAGGTACTTCTTACCGGTTCCGAACGGCAGATCATACGTGGTAACGATGTTGAGGATCTGCGTCTGGTCCATGGGCATGTAGCTCTTCGAGTCGTTGATGTTGTAGTAGTCCTGCGGAGTCGCGGTTCCCGTCTGGGTGAAGATCTGACGGAAGTGCGCAACGCCGAGTTGCTTGGACCACGTGTGGTTCGCCATCAACAGCCATCCGCCGTAACGGCGTTCGACCTTGGTCTGGAGAGCGTCGTACCAGATGCGGCCCACGCCGGCGTTGCGGCTGAACACGCTCAGGTACTGCGGGAACGGACGAAGCGCCTGCGCCACGCTGCGCGCGCCGAAGCCCGCGAACGGAGCCGTGATGCCTGCCGACGCAGCGGCCGGGCTGGTGACCAACTGCTGCAGCAGCGTACCCTTCTGGAGTTCGCTGGTGGGCAACTGGTTGAGGTCCACCGACGAAGCGAGACGGGTTCCGCGGTTGCCCTGATAAGCAACATCGATCAGGAACTTCTTGATTTCGTGCTGGACGTTGAAGCTCCAGTTCTGGATGCGGCCGGCCGTACCGAAGGTGGACGGGAAGACGCTCGCGCTCTGGAAGTTCAACAGGGTCGGGATGAGGTTCGGCGGAGGCTTGTAACCGGGAGCCGGAGGAATACCGGTATCGAGGAACGCAGCCGCGTTCAAGCCGTCGCTCTGCAGTGCGTTGCTCTGAGCAAAACCGTCGCGGCAGCCGCAACCGCCGTTGCCGAGCGTCTGGTAGTAGATGCCCCAGCCACCGCGAAGAACCGTCTTCGAAGTCAGCTGGTACGCAAAGCCGAAACGGGGTCCGAGGTCGCTGTAGTCGGTCGGATACGGACGGGTGCGGCCATCGAAGCCCGCGCCCTGACCGGCAAAGGCGATCGCGCCCGGGCGTCCGCCCGCGCCGGGGTTCGGCATGGAGCGGTCGAGGTACGCGAAGCCGGCAGGAACGTGCCAACCGATCGGGACTTCATAGCGGATACCGAGGTTCAGCGTCAGCTTGCGGTTGACGCGCCAGTTGTCCTGGAAGTAACCGGAAGTGTAGTAGTAGCGGATCGGGTCGAACAGCGCCGGGAGAATCGTGCTGGAGGCGGAGTCCGCGCCGCCCAGCAGGAAGCTGGCGAATTCGTGGCCGGTGGTGGTCAGAGCCGTGGGCAACGCGGTCTGAGCGGTGCTGAAGACATACAGACCGTTGGAACCTGCGTTGTCAAAGCCGATGGTCCGCAGACGGCGGTGATCCCAGCCGAACTTGAACTCATGCTTGCCCTTCAACCAAGAGAAGCCTTGCGTAAACATCCAGGTGTCGTTGTCCTGGCCGCCGTTGGCGACCTTGCCGTCCTGGACGCCCCACGGCGTGTAGCCGCCGCGGCCGCTCCACTGGATACGCGGGAAGGCGTCTCCGTCGGCCGGAACGCCGGGGATGCCGATCTTGGAAGCGTAGCCTTTCTGGAACGGATTGTCCCAGGTCTGGCGCTGGGCCGAGAAGCCGAACGTGGTGTGCATCAGGAACGTCGGGCGCAGGGTCCAGTCATGGTTCGCGCGGTAGTTGAACGGCAACTGGCCATTCAGCAGACCCTGTCCGAGCGGTCCGGAGAACGCGGACGTGTCGGTGGAAATCTGGCTCTCCTTGCTCATGAAGAAGGCGAGGCGGTTTCCGGGGGTGAAGTTGTGGTCGAACTTCAGGCTCCAGATCGTGCGATCGAAAACCTGGAAGTTCACGAAGTCATAGTTGGCGGCAACACCAGGACGGGTCGGATCCGGGATGAGCGGCAGAATGTTCTGGGCCACCTTCGAAAAACGGGCCGTCGGAATGGCGTTGTTGGCAAACGGGGTGCGAACCGATCCCGAGGTGCTCAGCGGATCGTAAATGATCGCCTGGCCGGCAAAGTTACCGGTCTTCATCGCCGCCGTGGGAACCGTGTTGATCGGAGTACCCGTGATGGCAACCGGGCGCTGATCCTTCGTGTATGTGAAGAACCAGAACGTCTTGTTGCGATCCTTATTATAAACGCCAGGGACCCACACCGGGCCGCCAATCGCGCCGCCGACTTCGTTGAAGCGTTCCTTCAAACGGGGCGCAATCGCCGTTCCGTCGGGACGGCTGCCTGCGGCGTTACGCGCCCAGGCGTTCGCGTTCCAGATGTCGCGGCGCATGTTGAGAAACGCCGTGCCATGGAACCAGCTCGAACCAGACTTGCTGGTGTACATTTCGACGCCGCCGCCGAATCGGCCGTATTCAGCCGAGAAGTTCGACTGCAGAAGGCGAAACTCACCGAAGATTTCTGCCGAGGGCATGTTGAACACAGTGCCGCCCGATTCGGGGATCGTCAGGCTGGCGCCGTCGATCAGCACTTCCTGCGCGCGGCCGCCGGAACCGGAGACGCTCTGTTCGCCACCCGAAGTCACACCGGGCATATAGCTCAGGAACGAGCGGGGGTTGCGGATACCACCGGTAAACAGCGGCAGATCGCTCATGAGTTTCGGAGCGAAGGTCGAACCGCGCTCACTGGTGGAAGTCTCGAGCAGCGGGACTTCCGCCGTCACATCCACGCTCACCGCAACATCACCGACCTCGAGTTTGACGTCCATGTCGATACGCTGGGCCACGCGGATTTCGACATTCGAGCGAGTGATTTTCTTGAAGCCCGCCTTTTCCACCGAGATGGTGTACGTGCCGGGGGGCAATGCGGCAAACAGATAGACACCGGCGACGCTCGAAACCGTCTCGGTGACGCTCGAAACCGTTGTGTTGGTCGCCACGATCTTCGCGCCTGGAACGACAGAGCCCGCTGCATCGAGCACTGTTCCTGCGAGAGATCCGGTGGCAACCTGGCCGAACGAGAGCATGCAACAGAGCATGGCTCCGATCAGTAGTTTTATTGTCAGACCTAACCTCATAGTTTTCCTTGTTCTGTCAAGTCCTGTGGACACACGTGTAGCCACAGGTTTGTTTATTATACATAGTCGCCATCGATTAGCGACGAGACCTTGCCGGGGATCTCTTCAGGAATTGCTTCAGTCAAAAAAGTTGACATCGGATGACATCCGGTATACAGTTTCATGAAATGGTTGGGGTCTCGAACGAAATCGTCTTCGGGCTCGGACTCTGCCATCAAATCTGAATGAAGGGGTTCAAATGAAAGCTACTCGAGCGAATCGGCTCCTCGTCTGCGCTTTCGTTGGGCTGCTGGCGACCTCCATGTCGTGGGGCCAGCAAGTCTCAGGGTCGGTCACGGGCACAGTCCGCGACTCGGCTGGGTCAATCATTCCAAACGCGAAAGTCATCCTGGTGAATGTGCTCCAGAACGACGTTCGTGAAGGCGCCTCCAACAATGAAGGCATTTTCCTGTTCAACCCGCTCAAGCCATCTGAGTACAACTTGACCATCGAAGTCTCTGGTTTCAAGAAGTACGAACAGAAGGGTATTAAGGTGTTCGCGAACGATCGCATCACCCTGGGCGACATTACGATGCAGGTCGGTTCGCTGACCGACTCGGTGACCGTCGCGGCAGAAGGCGGCGAAGTCCAACTCAAACTCGCCGGCGGTGAAAAGTCAGGCGTTCTCACCGGCAACCAGACCGTCAACCTCGCGCTGCTGACACGCGACTTCCTGCAGTTGACCAAGACCCTCCCCGGCGTCGTGCAGAACGGCGGCGTGGGCGGCGCGGTGAACGGCAATCGTAACAACGCGAACAACCTCACCGTGGACGGCGTCACCAACATCGACACCGGATCCAACGGCGGCCAGCTCGCCACGATGAACATCGACCAGATCGCGGAATTCAAGGTTCTCACCAACGCCCAGCCCGCTGAGTTTGGACGTTCCTCCGGCGCACAGATCGCGGTCGTGACCAAGTCGGGAACCAAGGAATTCCACGGCACCGGCTATGACTTCTACCGCCATGAGAGCCTGAACGCCAACAACTGGTTGAACAACCAGCGCGGCGTCGCAAAGAACCGCTACCGCTACAACTTCCGCGGCTTCAACATCGGCGGTCCGGCGTTCATACCCGGGAAGTTCAACAAGAACAAGGAAAAGCTGTTCTTCTTCATGGGCATCGAATGGCAGGGGCAGCTGGTGAACAGCCCGATCACCTCGGTGACGGTTCCCACTGCTTTGCAGCGTCAGGGCAATTTCGCCGGTACGCTCGAAGGTGACGGCCGCACGCCGGTCTTCATCCGTGACCCCAACTCCGGCCAGGCCTGCGCTTCGGCCACTGGCGGCCCGGGTTGCTTCGCCGGCAATATCATTCCGGCCAGCCGCATCAGCGCGGACGGCCAGAAGATCCTGAACTGGTATCCGCAACCGAACGCGACCGGTATCGACCCCTCGTTCAACTACCAGACCGCCGTTTCGTTCCCCTTCCCCCGCCGCGAAATGATCTACCGTGGCGATTACAACATCAACGACAAGTGGCGCTACTACGGCCGCTTCATGAAGACCAAGAGCCAGGAAGACATGCCGTATGGCCAGTGGAACGCGAATTACAACATTCCGTTCGCGCCCATGAACTTCGGCAACCCCGGCTGGAGCTTCGTGAACAACGTCAC
>CAZVKC010000048.1:0-22305 GCA_964627455.1 uncultured Solibacteraceae bacterium
CTGGGCCTGTAGCTCAGGTGGTTAGAGCGTACGCCTGATAAGCGTAAGGTCGGTAGTTCGAGTCTACCCAGGCCCACCATGAAACAATCAGTTCTGAGTCTAGGCCACTTCGAAATCGTCGGAGTGGCACGGATTGAGAATTGAGCACGAGAGTGTATCGTTCTCCGGATCTTTGACAATTGAATATTGATGGGCAAACCACAAGTTAGCAAATTGTTGTAAGCCCGAGGCCTCAGCAGTAACGAGGTTGAGGGTGAGACGACAGAGCGCAAATCTGTGTTTGTAGTAAATTTTATGGTCAAGCTACTAAGAGCATGCGTGAGGATGCCTAGGCGCAATCAGGCGATGAAGGACGTGGACAACTGCGATAAGCTTCGGTGAGGTGTAATCAACCTGCGACCCGGAGATTTCCGAATGGGGAAACCCAGCCGTGTGACCCACGGCTACGTACCAGTGAATCCATAGCTGGTTCGAGCAAACGGGGGGAAGTGAACCATCTCAGTACCCCTAGGAAGAGAAAACAACCGTGATTCCGATAGTAGTGGCGAGCGAACTCGGAACAGCCCAAACCTGGTGATTCGAAAGGAGAGCCAGGGGTAGTAGGACCACAAAAATCAACAGTGTAGTTTCCAGGGAGCGATCCTGAAGAGAAGGCACTGTTGGTTTTAACGAGGTTATAGGAAAGCATTAGTGGAAGCGTTCAGGAAAGTTCCACCAAAGAGGGTGACAGTCCCGTACACGAAAATGCAATCCTAGCTTCAAGTGGCTCCTGAGTACCGCGAGACACGAGAAATCTTGCGGGAATCCGCCGGGACCATCCGGCAAGGCTAAATACTCGATTGCGACCGATAGTGAACAAGTACCGTGAGGGAAAGGTGAAAAGAACCCCTGCGAGGGGAGTGAAATAGTACCTGAAACCGCATGCTTACAAGCAGTGGGAGGGCTATGCCGCAAGGTATGCCTGACCTCGTGCCTATTGAATAATGAGCTGGCTAGTCATTCTCAGTGGCAAGGTTAAGTGAAAACGAGCCGCAGCGAAAGCGAGTCTGAATAGGGCGTCGAGTCGCTGGGAATGGACGCGAAGCGGGATGATCTACCCTTGGCCAGGATGAAATTCGTGTAACAGCGAATGGAGGTCCGAACCAGTGTTGGTTGAAAACAGCTTGGATGAGCTGAGGGTAGGGGTGAAAGGCTAATCAAATTCCGTGATAGCTCGTTCTCTCCGAAATAGCTTTAGGGCTAGCGTCGTGTGGTCCGTCCTGGTGGTAGAGAACTGATTGGACTAGGGGGCTTCCCAGCTTACCGAATCCAGCCAAACTGCGAATGCCAGGAACGAGTAGCACGGCAGTCAGACAGTGTGGGCTAAGCTTCATTGTCGAAAGGGGAAGAGCCCAGACCATCAACTAAGGTCCCAAAATATACGCTAAGTGGTAAAGGAAGTCGGGAGGCATTGACAGCCAGGAGGTTAGCTTAGAAGCAGCTATCCTTTAAAGAAAGCGTAATAGCTCACTGGTCGAGCAACCCGGTGCCGATAATCCAACGGGGCTCAAGCGTATTACCGAAGTTATGGATGTGTCGCAAGACACATGGTAGGAGAGCGTTCCTAACAGCTGCGAAGATGTACCGTAAGGAGCATTGGAGCGTTAGGAAGAGACTCTGCCAGCATAAGTAGCGAGAAACAACGTGAGAACCGTTGTCGCCGTAAGTCTAAGGTTTCCTGAGAAAGGTTAATCCGCTCAGGGTTAGTCGGTGCCTAAGGTGAGGCCGAAAGGCGTAGCTGATGGACACACGGTTAATATTCCGTGACCACCGTTTGTTTCGATGCGGGGACGCAGCGCCGGATTCCCAGATGTAATGGTTTAAGTCTGGGGAAAAGGTGAGATCTGGATAGGCAAATCCGCCAGGTCGTCTGCCAGGAAAATCCGCTAAGGTTAGGCAAATGGTGACCGTACCACAAACCGACACAGGTGGACGAGTAGAATATACTCAGGCGCTCGGGTGACGGATTGTTCAGGAACTAGGCACATTAACCCCGTAACTTCGGGAGAAGGGGTGCTCTACTTCGGTAGAGCCGCAGCGAATCGCGTCAGGCGACTGTTTAACAAAAACACAGGTCTCTGCAAAGTCAAAAAAACGACGTATAGGGGCTGACTCCTGCCCGGTGCCGGAAGGTTAAAAGGAGAGGTTAGCCGCAAGGCGAAGCTTTGAATTGAAGCCCCGGTGAACGGCGGCCGTAACTATAACGGTCCTAAGGTAGCGAAATTCCTTGTCGGGTAAGTTCCGACCTGCACGAATGGAGTAACGATCTGACGACTGTCTTAACAATCTGCCCGGCGAATTTGTGGTTCCGGTGAAGACGCCGGATGCCCGCAGCAAGACGGAAAGACCCCGTGCACCTTTACTATACTTTATCAATGATTTATGGGTTGTTCTGCGCAGGATAGGTGGGAGGCTTTGAACTCGGATTCTTGGGTTCGAGGGAGCCAACGGTGAGATACCACCCTGAATAATCTGTGACTCTAACCTACTTCCGTTATCCGGAAGAGGGACATTGGTAGACGGGTAGTTTGACTGGGGCGGTCGCCTCCTAAAATGTAACGGAGGCGTACGAAGCTACGTTCACTCTGTTTGGAAATCAGAGGTCGAGTGCAATGGCATAAACGTGGTTAACTGCGAGACCAACAAGTCAAGCAGGTGCGAAAGCAGGTCATAGTGATCCGGTGGTTCTGTATGGAAGGGCCATCGCTCAACGGATAAAAGGTACGCCGGGGATAACAGGCTGATCGGAGCCAAGAGTTCACATCGACGCTCCGGTTTGGCACCTCGATGTCGGTTCATCGCATCCTGGGGGTGTAGAAGCTCCCAAGGGTTAGGCTGTTCGCCTATTAAAGCGGTACGTGAACTGGGTTCAGAACGTCGCGAGACAGTTCGGTCCCTATCTGCTGTGGGCGCAGGAAAATTGAGAGGGCCTGGCATTAGTACGAGAGGACCGTGCTGGACCAACCTCTTGTGATTCAGTTGTCCCACCAGGGGCACTGCTGAGTAGCGAAGTTGGGTTAGGATAAGCGCTGAATGCATATAAGCGCGAAACCTTCCTCGAGATGAGTTTTCCCAAGCATTAGCTAAGAAGGGCCGTGGAAGACCACCACGTCGATAGGTCGGATGTGTAAGCGCAGTGATGCGTTGAGCTAACCGATACTAATAGCCCGTTCGGCTTGACCATAAAATTTACTACCTGCATAGGTATGCGCTCCAAGTGAGACGCTAACAACAAGTTTGTCCATCAATATTCAAATCCAAACGTCAAAACGACTTTTGGGTGATCCTAGCGTGGAGGTCACACCCGTTCCCATCCCGAACACGGAAGTTAAGCTCCTCAGCCCCGATGGTACTGCGCGGGAAACTGCGTGGGAGAGTAGGAAGTCGCCCGATTAAACAACAAAGCCCCGGCCTCAAACCCGGGGCTTTTGCTTTCTCCCCCGACGGCCCCATCACATAACCTCTATTCATTCATTGAGTGTTTCAATTCGGTTTCATCTGTGATACAGTCACCGCAGAACCGCCTCAAAAGCGGTCTGGGTCACAATATGAAGCTACGTCCGCTTTCCCTACCCCTGATCACTACTGCGCTTGTCGCACTAGCGATATCATCCAACGCACAATCCATTACCGGATCCATCACTGGCATCGTTACCGATTCCTCCGGCGGGCTCATCCCCGGAGCACAGATCACCGTGCTGAATCTCGGAACCAACATTCAGTCCAAAACCACCTCAGACGCCTCGGGCAACTATACCGTGCCGCTGCTGCCTCGCGGCGATTACCGGCTGGAAGTTTCGGCCCAGGGCTTCAAGCGCTTTGTTCGTGAAGGCATTGTCTTACAGGTGCAGCAAACGGCCCGCATTGACGTACAAATGGCCGTCGGTGAAGTGGCCGACTAGGTGATGGTCAGTGCGGACGTCGCCCGCCTCGAAACCGAGAACGCCACGTTGGCGAAGATCGTAGACAATCGCAGCATCGTCAACCTTCCGCTCAACACCCGTAATGTCTACTCACTCGTATTCCTGACCCCCGGCGTCACGGGAACCGTCGGCAATAGCTATGGTGAAATGCGCTATTCCGTGAACGGCGCCCGCGCCCGCACCATGGATACGATGGTTGACGGGGTCTCCGCCGCTCACCCGACCGTCAACGGCTTCAACGGCATCTCGGTCTTCCCTTCGGTTGACGCCGTTGAAGAGTTCAAACTGCTCGGCGCCGACTACCCGGCCGAATTCGGACGCAGCCTCGGCAGCGTGCTGAACGTCGTCTTCAAGTCCGGCACCAATGCCTGGCACGGCACCGCATACGAGTTCCTCCGCAACTCGAAGGTGGATGCGAACAACTTCTTCGACAACCGGCGCGGACAGCCGCTCCTCAGCTACAAACGCTCGCAATTCGGGGGCGTCTTCAACGGACCCATCATCAAGAACAAGACCTTCTTCATGGTCTCGTTCGAAGCATTGCGCGAACGCCGCGCCGATTCGACCTTCGCCTCCGTACCGACTTCGCTCAAACGTGGCGGCGATTTCTCAGCGACCCGCACCACAGCCGGTCAGGCGATCACAATCTACGATCCCCTCACCACTCGCGCGAACCCCGCCGGCGGATTCATTCGGGATCCCTTCGCCGCCAACCGCATTCCAACCGCGCGCTTCGATCCCGTTGCGATCAACGTCATGAAATACTACCCGGGCGCAAACGCAACTCCGACCGGCCAGAGCAACAACCAGAACAACTTCGCATCCAGCGGGTCGAAGCCTCTCGATATGACCATGTCGGATTACCGGGTCGACCACGTCATCTCGCTGATGCAGCGGTTCTTTGTCCGCTACTCGACGCGCCTGAACGACGATAAGGCGACGATCTTCTTCCCCGATGAACTCAAGATCGCGGAAGGCCGCATCAACCAGGAAGACCACGTCCACAACGCCGTCGTGGACTACACCAACTCGCTGTCCCCCACGCTCATACTCAATGCGCGCGTCGGGTTCGCTCGCACTCTCTACGTCTACGCGAACCAGGGGCTGGGCTTTGCGCCATCCACTCTGGGGCTCCCGAGTTATATGGACACAGCGGTCGACAATCTGCAGTTCCCCAGTTTCAGCGTCACGGACTATCGCGGACTCGGCGGCGGAGATCACCGCCGCAACGCGTTCATGACTTACACGGCGGTTGCGAACGTCACAAAATCGCAGGGTAAACATACCTTCAAGACCGGCGTCGACATCCGGCTCATGCGCGTCAACGTCAATGAGGGCCGCAACGCCGGTGAGTTCAACTTTACCCGCGGCATGACGCAGGGGCCGAACCCGAACCAGTCGAGCACCACCGCAGGCAACGGATTCGCATCGCTCCTGCTGGGCACTGGCAGCGGCGGCCAACTGCAGGCGAACTACAAGAACGTTGCCACACAGAGCCCGTACTACGCCGGCTACTTCCAGGACGACTGGCGGATCACGAGCAAGCTCACGTTGAGCCTCGGCCTTCGCTACGACATCGACATCCCCCGCACCGAACGCTACAACCGAACCAACTACTTTGACCCCACCGTCGCGAATCCGGCCTCCGCAGTCTATCCGGGACTCAAGGGCGGATTGGTGTTCGTCGGCGTCAACGGCGTGCCGCGCGAGCAATTCGTCGCGGACAAGAACAACTTCGCACCTCGCTTTGGACTGAGCTGGCAGTTCATGCCGAAGACGGTGCTACGCATCGGCTACGCGCATGTTTATGGTCCTTCGCAGCAGGCCGCTGCGGGCACCATCGGAACCATGGGATTCCGCGTGGACAACACGTGGGTCGCAACGATCGACGGAATCAATCCAAACGACCTGCTGCGCAACCCGTACCCGCGCGGCGTCGCCAAGGTCACCGGATCCTCGGCCGGCGCACTCACGCAGTTCGGGAACCGCATCGAAGCCACGACCACGGACATCGTCTCGCCATGGACCCGGCAAGTGAACTTCAACATCCAGCGCGAACTGCCGCTCGACACGCTGCTCGAAGTCGCGTACGTCCACACCCGCGGCTTCTACCTGCATCGCAACGACGAAGGTGGGCTCAGCCTGAATCAGTTGCCGGCGAGCGCCATGGCGCTGGGATCCCAGCTCAATGAACAGGTGAACAACCCATTCTTCGGAACCCCCTATGCGATGGGTGTTCTCGCGAATGCTCGCACCTCGCGCGCCCAACTGCTCCGGCCGTATCCCCAGTTCACCGATATCATCCCGATCTACTCGGTGGGCGCGTCGTCCTTCTATCACTCGCTGCAGATCTCTGCGAACAAGCGTTACTCGAAGGGTCTGCAGATGGGATTGGCCTACACGTTTGCGAAGAGTCTGGACGATGGATTGAGCCACCAGGACAGCTACAACATCCGCGCCGACCGCGCGTTGTCGGATATCGACCTCCGGCATCGCGCGACGATCACCGGTGTCTATGAGATCCCGGTTGGCCGCGGCCGCAAGTTCGGCACAAACTGGAATCGCTGGACCGACATGGCGCTCGGCGCATGGCAGGTCAACGCGCTCGCTTCGTTCTCGACCGGGACGCCGCTGGGCATCTCGGCCAGCAACAACGCCGGGATCTTCAATCAGGCGATCCGCGCCAACAACAACGGAACGAGCGGAAAACTCACCGGGCCGGTGCAGGACCGGTTGCTCGCGTACTTCAACAAGTCTGTCTACAGCCAGCCGGCGGCGTTCACCTTCGGCAACATGGGGCCGCGTCTATCCGATATCCGCAATGACGGCGTCTACAACTGGGACATCTCGATGTTCAAGGAGTTCCGCTTCATTGAGCGAGCGAAGGTGCAGTTCCGCGCGGAAGCGTTGAATGCGTTCAACACGCCGAGATTCGGGAGTCCGAATACGAGCGTGACGTCGAGCAGTTTTGCGACGATCACATCTCAAGCCAATGCTCCACGGCAGATTCAGTTCGGCCTGAAGCTGGTGTTCTAGGCGATCGCCAAAAGATAAAGGGCCGGCACACCATGCGCCGGCCCTTTTTGATTGTCGGTTTGTCTAGGCGGCAGCCTTGGTAACGGTAAAGACCCGGGCGACGACATCCCGCAACGCCGGCGGGCAGTTCGGAAGGCGATCGATGAACGGCCAGGCATTGCCGACCATATCCGCCATGTTGTTGTTGAGAGCAATCAGCATCCAGGCGCGATCCGCGGAATACATACCGGACGCACTCTTCATCGAACTCACGATCCCATCCTGGATTCCACCGAGTTGTTTTTGATGCGTGCGGATTGCAATGGTGAGCGGATCACTCGGGCTGCCGGTGTACGGCGCGCCGGGGACCACAGCCGCATAAATCGCGCGGGTCGCCGGATCCATGACGCTTTTCGGATTCGCCCCTTTGCAGGCGTAAGCCAGTTGAACCAATTGCACGTCTTCCAGTTTGTTCGGGCAGCCCGGTCCAACGTTTGCGTGAGTGTTCCAATAGAAGCGGTTCAAATCGCCGTCAACGCACATGCCTTTTGCCATTTCGTGTGATCCTCCGTTTGATCTCACTCCAATGGGCGCAGAAGAAACGCGAAATCACTCACGCGGCGTCAAGGTTTTTGAAACCCTCCGGACTCGAGGATAGCGGCGCCTCCACCCTTCGTCAGGAACTGTAGAAAAGCCTCGGCCTGCTGGCTCTGCCGGGATCCCTTCACGATGCCTCCGATCTGCCGGATTGGCTGATGCAGGCTTGCTGGGATCCGTATAGCGCCCGGCTTGCCGATGAGCAGCGGCCATGCGGTCACTACCGCGTCGGCGTTCCCGCTCTCCGCATACTGCAGGGCCTGGCGGACATTCTCGCCAAAAACGATCTTCGGTTTCAGCCGGGTCCAGAGATCCAGTTTCTCGAGAGCTTCCTTCGCGGCGACGCCGTATGGGGCGTGCGCCGGATTCGCAAGCGCGATGGTCCGCGCCTTCGTAAGCGCTTCGAGTGACGTGATCTTTCCGTCCAGCGACCAGAGACCGACAACTCCGCTGGCGTAGGCGCGAGCCGTGAATCCCTCGATGCGTCCGGCTCGAGCCAGGTCCACGACGTAGCGTTCGTTGGCGGAAAGGAACACATCGAAAGGCGCGCCGTTCTCGATCTGCCGCGCCAGGATCCCGCTCGAACCCAGCGTAAAGCGCACCTTCACTTTGCCGCCCTGCTGTTTCTCGAACGCTTCTGCAAGCGCCTTCGAAACTCCGGCGAGATCCGACGCAGCGGCGATGCTCAACACCTGCTGCTGTTGCGCGGTCGCGAACCCTGCCGTCAGCAGGCAGGTGATTGCAATGCTACTGCCACGCTTCATTGAAGAACCCCGCGGTGACAATCCGCCCCGGACGGCGCGCGTCGGCGGGGACCGTCGTGTCGATGATCGCCCAATCCGGCAACTTCGGGATCTGCCGGCTATTGGTGAGGTAGTCGGCCTCGCGGAACGTCATACCACTGTTGATGACGACGTACTTTGCAGGATTCAGGGGATTCGGATAGATCAGCACCGGCATGTGCGTCTTTGGGTCAAACCTCTGCCCTCGGAAGACAAGCGCGTTGGCGGTCCACTCCTGAAACGAGGGGATCTTCGAGATGATGCGAGCCAAAACAGCATTGCTGCCCGGGTCGCCCCAGAGGATCAGGTTCCCGCCGGCGATGTCCGCGTCAGTGATCTCGGTATCCTTCTTTTGGATCGCCTCGCCCCGAAACATTTTGCGCCATTCGCGGGTGGCGCGCGCCATCTCCGATTTCACCCGATCCGACGGCTCTCCCCGGCTGGGGGACACCATGATGAAGCGGCTCATGAAGGCGTCGTCGATCGGCCCCTGCAAACCATGCTGTTTGCGAAGCGTCCCCGCCGGACCTCGCAAGGCGCCCGCGCGCCACACACCGTTCGCATCCTTGTGAAATGCGGATTGGTTCGACGGGATCGAAACGCCGTCGATCACGACGTTCGGAGCAACAAACGTCAACGACAGCGCCGTCACGTTGCTCGTCTCGATCTCGACGCGATCGGCCTTGGCGCTGCGTTTCGCGACGACGCGCGCCGGAAGCCAATGTTCCTGGAGACCATCGACGATCAGCCACTTCATCTTGTTGTAACGGAGCGTCGACGTGGTGAAGCGGATCTCCTCGGGATTCGCATCGCGCCCGCGCGCCGCGATCGCATCGAGTCTGCGCTCGATCTCGATCTTCGAATCCGGATGATACTTGTGCTCGGTGTTCGGGCCAATGATGTGCGCGAGTTGCATGCCTTCTTTGGCGAGATACCGCGACATGATGTCTGCCGCCTGCTTTTGCCGGTCGATCTCGCCAGAGTATGCGACCAGTGGCAGGTTGAAGAAGTTGAGCGCGTAAGCGGTTGCGTCGTACATGCGCCACAAACGGCGCTCCCATTCGGTGAAGTCCGCGGGATTGAACTTCTGATATTCCGCCGTCTCGGCGAAACCGGCGCCGGGCGCGGCCGCCGCCCACAGCCCTGCGTGATGCGCCGCGATATGCCACGTTGCCGCGCCACCCATGCTGAATCCGCGTACGAGAGTGCGATCCTCGTCGATCGCGTAATGTTTCTTCACGTCCGCGAGGGCTTCGAAGAGGTCCACTTCGCCCGCGAATTTATTGGCGTTGCAGTAGCGGCCGTACAGATGCAGCACGATCGTGTCACGCGGCGTGAACTCGCCGGGACGGCGCATCCGTTCGTCAATGAAGTTTACCTCCGACAACGTATCACCGCGGCCGTGAAACCAGATGTCGAGCCGCCATTTGCCGCGGCTTGTGGGTGACCAGGATGGTGGGACGACCAGTCCATAGGGCTGCACGGAGTCGTCTATGTTCGAGACGTAGCCACGCACGACGAGTCCGGTCTGGCTGGACCACGGCGCCTCGCCTTTGCTCAGTGCTTCGGCGCGCGACAGGCCCGAGTCGAGCAAGCGGCGTGCCTTGACGAACTCCTCGGGCTTGAAGAACTCGTTGTACTGCAGGGCAACGCGAACCGCCTCGCGGAAGATCAGGACGTCGGCGATGCGAGGATTCCGGGCAACCGGCTGAATCGCCGCATTGAGCTTGGCAAGTCCCGCCTCGAGGGCTGCGCGCTCTTCGGCAGGAACGGGGATCCCCGGCGGCGGAACGGATTTCACCTCCGCCTGCGCGGCGAACAGAAGCAGCAGTGGTGCGACGATCATTGGCCGTCGCCCGCCATCACCCACTCGACCGGAAACTTCGCGTGCTTGATGCTCTCGGACTTCGTCCCGCCCGGAGCAAAGAAACTATACGACACGTGGATCGAACCATCGCGCGCCTGGATCACCGAAGGATAGTGGTACTGGCCGGCCTCGTGCTTCTCGAGATGACGATTCCACTTCCACGTCTTGCCTTCGTCGTCCGAGATCGATACGAGCAACGAATGCCGGCCTTTTTCGAGATCGTTGTTGACCATCAGCCAGCGGCCGTCCTTCAACGCGATCACTTCCACGCTCGTGCCGGAGTTCGGGATGTCAGTGTCGGTGGCGTCGGTCCACGACATGCCATTGTCTTTCGAGTAGGCGATCTGCACGCGCTTCGGCGGCGGACCATTGTCACGCATGTACGCGACCAGCGTACCGTCCTTCTTCACCACGACCGACGGCTGCACGCCACCCGCCCCGACGACCGGCTCGCTGCCGAACCAGGTCTTGCCGTTGTCGTCGCTGAGCGCCATCAGGCTGAACGAGTAGCCATCGGAGTACAGCGGGACGATGATGCGCCCGGATGCCAGTTGAATCGGATGGGTCCGCGTGAACCATCCCATGCGGGAGAAGTACTTGTTGTCGGCGCGTTCCTGCCACTTTGCCGTGCGCGGATCCGGCGGCATCTTCTCGATGAAAGCTTTGGTCTTCGCCGAGATATTAGCCGGCTTCACGATGATCGAGTCGGACCAGCTAAAGGGCAGCTTGCCCTGGTCTGCGCGCGCGTATTTCAGCAGCGCGGTGTGCCACTCGTTGGCGATGATCAATCCCCAGAACAGCCACAGGCGTTGGGATTTGTCGACCCACAGGACCGGGTTCGTATCCGGAAAGCCGGGCGTGTCGGCGATGGTGAAGCGCGGGGTCCACTTGCCTTTCTCGAAGTAGGAGGCTTCGACGATGACGTCGTCGGCCTGGCGTTCACCGGAGCCGTGATACCAGCAGACCATCAACCGCCCGTCCTTCAATTCGACGATCGAAGATGAGTGGTTGTGGATGGGTTCACCAGGGAATATGTGTTCAGCTTCGAGCTTTTGAGCGACCGTTGGAAGCGCAGCGAGAAGCGCAAGGGAGAGAATACCGGCGAGGCGTCGAGACATGTGTGTGTCCTTCAACATCATACTGTCCCCGCTTGCTGCATGATGAAGGGATGCCGATGCAGTTTGACCTTGCCGGATCCGCCGGTCCCGAAGTCCTTTTCATTCAAGGAGTGGGGATCCGCGGCGCCGGCTGGAAACCTCAAACGGACCGGTTGAGTGGGACTCACCATTGCGCCTGGTTCGACAACCGGGGCATGGGGCACAATGCCGGGATGCTGCAATCCGAACCCCTCACCGTGGATCAGATGGCGGCGGATGGCCTTGCCGTTCTGAATGCTGCGGGATGGCAGGCGCCAGTTCACCTGGTGGGGCATTCGCTGGGCGGATTGATTGCATTGACATTGGCGCTGCAGGCGCCGCAGCGCGTTCGAAGTCTGTCATTGCTTTGCACGTTTGGCGATGGAAGAGCAGTCGCACCCTTGAGTTGGCGAATGATGTGGAGCGGTATGCGCAGTCGCATCGGATCCCGAGCGAGCCGCCGCCGCGGATTCCTGGAACTGCTGCTGCCTCCGCCTGCGGCCGGCGCCGTGACGTGCGAGCGTCTTGCTCGTGACCTCGAGCCGTTGTTCGGACATGACCTCGCGGATCAACCTCCAGTCGTGTCCCGTCAACTCGCGGCAATGCGGCGGATGAACGTCATGGCGCGTCTCACGCAACTCGGGTCCATCCCAACTCTCGTAATCAGCGCGTTTCATGACCCCATTGCGCCGCCCTCGTTAGGGAGGGCGCTGGCTGCGGGCATCCGCGGGGCTCGCTATGTCGAAGTTCCCGACGCGTCACACGGGCTTCCGATCACGCACGCAGACCTCGTGAACCGTGAATTGGAGAGGCACTTCAGCGGATCGTGATTACCAGGCGTGCCAGGCGACGACGGTCGGGCGTCCGGCGGTGAAGCCCCGCACCTCGCTATGCAGAACGACCTGGAAGTTCTTCGTCTCCCATCCGGGCCCCAACTTCTGAGCGAACTGCGAAATGAGAGTCTCATCGGAGAGGAACTCGGTGGCGGCCTGAGTCCCGTAGGCGGTCAAGCCGGCCGCGGTGAGGACGGGTTGCCCGCTACCGGAATCGAGGATCCTCGACACCAGCGCATAATCCTGCGCGATCTCGTCCGAAGCCCTGTAAGCCCGGTCTCCGACCCAGATCCGCGCCGGATCTTCACTGTCGAGAATGGCCGGCCGGTCCGCCGGGCCCGATAGCTGGCGAAGGCGGAACCGCAGCTGGCGCGTCAACTCGACACTCCAGGGCGACGAGAATCCGCCGAGCAGAATGGCCGGCTGCCTTCTGAGGTCCGCGAACGAAAGGTCGCTTCCGATCTTGATATGAAACGGCTGTTTGTGCGCGCCGAGAATCGACCCGAACAAGGCTGCTCCCTGGGCGGCGCCGACTCCCACATAGTATTGCTCCATCGTTCGGGTTGCTGCGTCCATGCGGGCTTCCAGAATTTTCGGCGAAGGGAGGCACAGCAAAACATGCTGCTGTGGACCAGCCATCAGGGGCTGCCACAAACGGTCCAAATCACTCTTGTGAGCGCTTGGCCTTGCAAGAAGGAAAGCTGCCAGCGCGACGGCCAAAAGTCCGGCGGCAGCGATGCCGGCAACCTTAGCTTTGGGAAATTGCTTTGACGCCGTCCCGGCGACCGCCGGACTCTCAACCACAGCGGTCGACAGGTCGACGTCAGGGACATCGGTGCGGAAGACGGGGACATAGGCGCCTGCCGGCAACTCGATTCGCAATACCGATGCCGGGTTCGTTTCGTAATACTTTGCGAGCCGCTTCCGGACCTCGTTGGCTTTCACTCGTACGATCGAGTCGAGCGAAGGTTCGTAATCGGCGCCTCGCTCGAATACCGACACCGCGATCATGCGCTCTTTGATTACATCCGCGTGGCCGTTCAAGGTCTCGGTTACGACATACCGAAGGAAGTCCTGGCAGCGTTTGCTACCGCGGAAGGCCGGGCTCCGCAGGACCTGGTCCAGGTGCGCTTCCGCCTCGTGGCGGTCGACGCCGTGACGATCATGGACTGCGGATCCGTTCATCTCTTCCTTCCGGCTCTCGCTATGTTACATGATCCGTAACAGGTTATGAGTTCGCCGTGTACCTCGTTGAAAATGCAAACTGTCTCCTGTGGTCGAACTGTCCATAACTTTTTCTCGGCGCGCAGCGGGTATATGCTAGGGCCATGTCTCGACGTGGACCCAAGTTCCGTTCTCTCGTCCCAATTCTACTGGCGTCTGCAAGCCTCTCGTTGCTTGCTCAAACCGCATCCGTCACCGGACGCGTCACCGACCCCAGTGGAGGTGTCATTCCCACAGCCAATGTCCTTCTTGTGAACACCGCGACCAGCGTGGAGTACAAGGGCCTCACGAACAATGAAGGCTACTTCCTGGTCCCCACGCTGCCGCCGGGCGACTACCGGATCACCATCGATAAGACCGGATTCAAGTCGATCCGCCAGACCGGCATTAAGCTGGACGTCGGCCAGGTCGCGCGTATCGATTATGTGTTGCAGGTCGGCGCGGTGACAGAAAGTGTCGAGGTGAGCGCGCAGGTCCTGCTGCTGGACAGCGAGACTTCATCGTTAGGGCAGGTGGTCAGCGGACGGCAGGTGACGGAGCTTCCTCTATTAGGACGCAACGCGTACTCGCTTGCCGCGCTAGTGCCGGGCGTCCGGACCTCGGTTGGCATGAACGATCTGCCGGTCGATCAGATCTCGACGGTATCCGCGTCGATCAACGGATCCCGTGCCGGGCAGAACGAGTTCCTGCTGGACGGCGCGCCGAATACGGCCGCCGCGCAGAATCAGCCAGTCATCTTCCAGAACGTCGATTCGGTGCAGGAATTCAAGGTCGAGACCAACACGTTCAGCGCTGAGTACGGCCGCTCGGCCGGCGGCGTCTTCAACGTGGTCACGAAGTCTGGCACGAACCAGATCACGTTTTCCGCCTACGAGTTTCTGCGGAACAATTCGCTGAACGCCAACGACTTCTTCGCGAACCGTGCCGGACGCGCGAAGGCGCCGTTCCGGTTCAATCAGTTTGGCGGCGTGCTCGGTGGTCCTGTGGTGATCCCGGGAGTCTATAACGGCAAGAACAAGACCTTCTTCTTTGCGTCGACTGAGATCGTGCGGTTCGCACAGGGCATGACGTGGACCGCGACGGTTCCGCAGCCTCTGCAGTTGACCGGCGACTTCAGCCAGACGCGCACGGCGGCCGGGCAACAGATCACGGTGTATGATCCGGCGACTACGGCTGTCAATCCGGCTGGCGGATTCACCCGCACGCCGTTTGCCGGGAACATTATCCCCGCGAATCGCTTTGATCCGGTGGCGAGAAACATGGCGAAGTACTTCCCGGCGCCGAATGCGACGGGAGCAGTCAACTTCGTGCGTACGGATGCAAACCGTATCGACAAGAATACGTGGTCCGCTCGTATCGATCACAACATCAACGACAAGAACCGCCTGTTTGGACGCTACTCATACGACGACACGCCGTGGATCCGCTCGGCCCCGTATGGCACTGATAACATCGCCTCTTCGACCTTCGGCCGCCAGGTGTTTACGCGATACAACGGCGTTGTAGAGGATACCCACATCTTCTCGCCGAATACGGTGAGCACGGTTCGCGGATCCTGGTCGCGGCTCTCGAACTTCCGCAGACCGTTCAGCTATGGGTTTGATCCCACGACTTTGGGCTTCCCGTCGTCCTTCGCCCGGGGGCTGCCTGTCCAGTCGTTCCCGGTCATTCAGATCACCGGCCTTGCGACGACTTCTTCGGTCGGCAACGTCGGCGGCGGTTGGGCCTTGGGCGGCGCGGACCTGATTTCCTTCGGCATGGACACCTATTCGTTGCAGGGGTCCGTGACCAAAACACTGTCGAAACTCACGATCAAGGCAGGCGGTGAAATGCGCACCATCCGGTTCAACGCGCAGCAATTGCCTGACGGATCGACAACCTTCTCGTTCACGCCTGCCTTCACGCAAGGTCCGAATCCGGCGACGAGTTCCGCGACTGCCGGTGTTGCGACTGCATCGTTCCTTCTCGGAACTCCGGGTTCCTCCACCGTCACTCCGGCGCCGGCACTCGCGATGCAGTCCATCTACTATGCGGGCTTCCTGCAGGCGGACTGGAAAGTAACGCCGAAACTGACTCTGAACATGGGGTTGCGTTACGACTTCGAGACTCCTCGCACCGACCGGTTCAACCAGTTCACCAACTTCGACTTCAACGCGGTTCCGCCATTGCAGAACACGGGGTTGAATCTCAAGGGCGGGTTGGCGTTCGTTGGTGTCGGCGGGCTGAGCCGCTACCAGAGCAATCCGGACAAGAACAACATCGCCCCTCGCATCGGCTTTGCCTGGCAGGCGGCGAAGAAGACCGTGATCCGCGGCGGAGGCGGCCTGTTTTACGGCACGATGATGGGAGTCGGCGGCGCGGGAGCGAACTTCGGTGTTTCCGGCTTTGCGGCGACCTCCACCATGGTCACCAGCCTCGACGGGGTGACGCCGTATCGCTATCTCAGCAACCCGTATCCGGAAGGCCTTGTTCCCGCGACGGGCTCGTCGCTTGGGGCGGGGACTCTCATCGGACAGGCTGTGAGCGTCACCGATCGCGGGAACTATGTTCCTTATTCGGTGCAGTGGAACTTCGACATCCAGCGCGAATTGCCAGGCGGCATTTTGTTCGATGTCGGATATGCCGGCAATCGCGGCGTCGGTTTCCAGCAGGATCGCCAGGTCAACACCCTGCCGGATTCCGCGCTCGCTCTCGGCGATGCCCTTCGCACGCAGGTTGCGAATCCATTCTTTGGGCAGGTCACGTCCGGCATTCTCGCGCAACGCACTGTGTCGCGCGCGCAACTTCTTCGGCCGTTCCCTCAATTCGACGGCATCACTTCCGTGAACAACTCCTGGGCCAGTTCGCGTTATCACGCGCTGCAGATGAAGGCCGAGAAGCGTTACGCGAAAGGCATCACGATCCTGGGCGCGTGGACCTACTCGAAACTCCTCGATTACGGTATCGGCCCGTTCGGCGGCGAAACCCTCGGCGGCGCGGGGTTCCAGAACTGGAACAACCTGAAGAGTGAATGGGGCGTGTCGACCTCCGACCAGACGCATCGTCTTGTTCTGAACGCCGTATATGAGATCTCCGCTTTCAAGCAGTCTTCGAATCCCTTCCTGAAGCGGACGTTCGGCGGATGGCAGGTCGGCGGCATTCTGTCCCTTCTGAGCGGCGGACCGCTCGGTATGGGTTCGGCTGTGAACAACACGTTCTCACAGGGCGGAGGTCAGCGTCCGAACTGGAACGGAACCGATCCTGCGATTTCGAATCGCACGGTCGATCGCTGGTTCGATACCAGCGTCTTCAGTAATCCTGCAACCTACGCATACGGCAATGCGCCGCGTACCTTCGGCGGACTTCGTTCGCACGGTGCGCACAATGTCGACATGACCGTCGGCAAGAACATTCAGTTGTACGAACGGCTGCGGCTGCAGTTCCGCGGTGAGTTCTTCAACCTGACCAATTCGGTTCGCTTCGCTCCGCCGAATCAGACCTTCGGCAATCCGCAGTTCGGCCTGGTGACCAGCCAGTTGAACCAGCCGCGCATCGTGCAGTTCGGCCTGAAGCTGTTGTTCTGATTTCCGAGGAGCAACGAACATGCAAAGACGGACCTTCTTACAGGGCGCCGGCGTAGCGGCGGCCGCGTCACAGGTGTCTGCGAACGCTGCGCAGGCGATTCCCGCCGGAGCGCAGCCTGCAACTCGTCCGAACATCATCTGGGTGTTCGGGGACCAACACCGCGCGCAGGCGTTGTCGTGCCACGGCGACCCCAACGCGCGGACGCCCAACATCGACAACATGGCGGTCGACGGCGTGACGTTTACCAACGCCATAGCAGGATTCCCGCTGTGTTGTCCGTTCCGCGGATCGCTGTTGAGCGGCCGCTATCCGCACAAATGCGTGCCGGGCCACGAGTATCCGCTGCCCGATGGTCAGAAGACGATCGCGCACGCGTTTCACGACGCCGGATATCACACCGCGTACTTCGGCAAGTGGCACCTCGCCGGCTGGCACGAAGCGAATGGTCGCGCGGGTTTCCACATCACGGATCCGAACAAGCGCGGCGGGTTCGACACGTGGGTTGGCTACGAGAACAACAACAGCCAATACGATTGCTGGGTGCACGGCGGCGCCGGCAAAGACGCGTTTCATTATCGACTGCCTGGGTACGAGACAGACGAACTCAGCAATTTGTTGATCCGTTATATCCAGGATCGAGGCGCAGAGCAGAAGAATGGAGGCGCCTCGGCCAAGCCGTTCTTTGCTGCGCTCTCGGTGCAGCCTCCGCATGATCCGTATATCGCGCCGCCTGAGTACATGGCGCGATACAACCCCGCGAAACTCGAGATGCGCGCGAATGTGCCGGGTTCCCGCAGCGTGCAGGAAACCGCGCGCCGTGAACTCGCCGGGTACTACGCGATGATCGAGAACTGGGATCACAACATCGGCCGGATCCGCGAGGCTCTCGACAAGGCAGGGCTCGCGCACAACACGCACATCGTCTTCTTCAGCGACCATGGCGACATGCATGGTTCGCAGGGGATGTATCGCAAGACGAATCCGTATGAGGAGTCCGTGCGCATCCCGTTCATCATCAGCGGCGAGATTCCGCGATATCAGGGGCGCGCCGTCGGCCGAAAGAACGTAGCGTTGAATCACGTGGACATTGCGCCGACCACGCTGGGTCTTTGCGGGATCCGCAAGCCGGACTGGATGGAAGGCACGGATCTCTCGCATCATCGCCTGGCCGGCAAGACGGCGGCAGGTCCCGAACCGGATTCCGTGTTCCTGCAGTTGGTGGTCCCCACGGGACACGGTGACAGCATCAACCGGCCGTATCGCGGTGTCGTGACGAAGGACGGTTGGAAGTACACGTCTTTCGAAGGCGTGCCGTGGTTGCTGTTCAACCTCAACGAGGATCCGTACGAACAGGCGAATCTGGCTCACAACAATCGCTATCGTGCCGAACGGCAGAAGTTGTCCGAGCGGCTGAAACAATGGGTCGCGGATACAGGCGACAAATTCCAGGTCGCGTAGCCGGTTCCTAGCCTTTGCGGAAGACCGTCAGTGTCTGGATCGCCGCGTCACGCAACGGGCCTGGGCATCTGGGGTGCTTGTTCAGGTGCGGCCACGCATCGCCGAGTGCATCCGCGATGTTGTTGTCGAGCGCCATGATCATCCATTCACAGCCGCCTTCGTAAAAGCCGGTGCTGTTCTTGATACTGCTGACCCTTCCGTCCTGGATGGTTCCGCGCCGCTTCTGGTGCAATCGGATTGCGATCGTCAGTGGATCGTCGGGCGCCCCGGTGTAGGGCGCGCCGGGCGTAACAGCCGCGTACGCCGCTCGCTCTTCGGGCGAAACCGAGACCTTGGGATTATTGCTCAGACAGAAGTAGCCCAATTGAACCAGTTGGACGTCCTCCGTTTTGTTTGGACATCCTGGGCCGACGTTTGCGTCGAGGTTCCAGTAAAACTTCTTGTCGATTATCGCGCCTTGTGCCATAACCCCACTTGCGCGGATCCGCCCCGTTTCCTGTCACGAAGTGGTGGATAGAATAGGGACGACCTATGCGCGCCGTTGCCTTCTTCTGTTGTTCGATCCCGTTTCTTCTGGCCTCCTGTTCTTCGGCTCCGCCACCGGCTGCTGCGAAGAAGGAAGTGGCTGAGGCGAAACCTCCTGCCACGCCGCCAACGAAGTATCGCGTGAGGTTCGAGACGACGAAGGGCGACTTCGTGGTGGAAGTGCAACGCGAGTGGGCGCCGCTCGGCGCGGACCGCTTCTATACGCTGTGCCGCGACGGCTTCTTCGACGAGGCGCGGTTCTTCCGCGTGGTGCGGAAGTTCGTGGCGCAGTTCGGCGTCAACAAGGATCCCGAAGTGCAGGCGCTGTGGAACATGAAGGCTCCACTCGACGACGACAAGCGCGTTCTCGAAAACAAGCGCGGGACGCTGAGTTTTGCGAAGCTGGGTCCTAAGTCGCGGCGCACGCAGGTGTTCATCAATCTGTCGGATAACAAGGCGCTCGACGCCGAAGGCTTCGCGCCGTTCGCAAAGATCGTAGACGGACTGCCGGTGATCGACGAACTGTACGCCAAGTACGGCGAGACCTCGAATCGCGGCGGCGGAGGTCCGGATCCGCAGTTGATCGAAACCCAGGGCAACGCCTACCTCATCCGCCTCTTCGGCAGTCTCGATTCCATCAAGCGCGCCCGCATCATGGAGCCCTGACGATTTCGCTTGACTTGTATTAGTCATCTAGTACAACATCTAACTAGATGAGTCAAGAGACGCCAAGCGGAAAACCACGTAACGCGGTGTTCCGTTTCCGGCTGGCCTCAGAAACCGGAGTCCCGGTGTATCGCCAGATCATCGATCAGGTGACCGGAGGCTTGGCGACCGGTGCGCTGCAACCCGGGGATCAACTCCCGACGGTGCGGCAACTGGCCGTCGACCTCACCGTCAACCCGAACACGGTGGTTCGCGCCTACCGGGAACTCGAGATCCGCGGGTTGCTGGAAACGCAACAGGGAACGGGTACGTTCATCAGTACCAATCGCGACAGCTTGCAGAGACTGAAGCCCGGCGATCCGGAGCGCTCCAAACGGTTGGCGCACATCGTCGGCGAATGCCTCGCCCGTGCGGGCGCGGAAGGATTCACGTTTCAGGAGGTCCTGCAGGAGTTGCGTGACATGGAAACCGATCAGCAACAGCAGGGAAGGAAGAAAGGACGTCCCTCATGAAACCGGACATCAGGCAGAACGGCATCAATAACGTTGGGATTGCACTGTGCGTCGTGTCGATCGCGCTGGGAGCCTGGATGGCGCACCTCACGGAACGCCCTGCCTTCGGGATCTCGGGGCTGTTTGTCGGCTTCTACTTCCTGTATTCGCTGCGCATCGCGAGCCAGTGGGAGAAGATCGCGGTGCTGCGCTTCGGCCGCTACACCGGCTTGCGTGGACCCGGCTTGTTTCACATCATCCCGATCATCGACTCGGTCAGCAAGACCGTCGATCAGCGCGTGCGCGTCGCCAACGTGTCGGCGGAATCGACCCTCACGCGCGACACCGTGCCCGTGAATGTCGACGCGATCGTTTTCTGGATGGTGTGGAATCCCGAAAAGTCGATTCTCGAAGTGCAGAACTTCGAAGAGGCGATCTCGTTGAGCGCGCAAACGGCGCTACGCGAATCGATCGGCCGGCACGAACTGCATCAGATGGTCGCCGAACGCGAGATGCTGGGCAAGGAACTGCAGTCCATTCTCGACGAGAAGACGAACTCATGGGGCATCACTGTGCAGTCGGTGGAGATCCGCGATGTGCAGATCCCCAGCGCGCTGCAGGATGCGATGTCGCGCGAAGCCCAGGCTGAACGCGAACGCCGCGCCCGCACGATCCTCGGCCTTGCGGAAACTGAGATCGCCGACAAGTTCTCCAAGGCCGCCGATGTGTATCGCGATAATCCGGTCGCGCTGCACCTGCGCGCGATGAACATGTTGTACGAAGCGATCAAGGAAAAAGGCTCGATGGTGATCGTCCCGTCGTCCGCGGTCGAGACGATGGGCCTCGGTGGGACTCTCGCCACCGCGTCGCTAGGCGGCGCCAAGGCGTTGACGGATCCCACGACAGGCGCGTAATCTGGAGCGAATGTCGATTCTTCGCCGGGACCTTCTGCTTTCCGCCTCAGTCGTTGCTGCTGGGGCGGCGACGCGAAGGTCCCCGAACATTCTGCTGCTGTTCCCGGATCAGCTTCGCTTCGACTGGACCGGTCGCAGCGCGCCGCGCATCCCGGTGCGGACTCCGAACATCGACGCGCTGCGCCGCCGCGGCACGTCGTTCACTCGCGCCATCGTCGCATCGCCACTGTGTGCGCCGTCGCGCGCGTGCCTCGCGTCGGGTTGCGAATACGACCGCTGCGGTGTGGTCGACAACAAGGGAAACTTCCCGGTCGACCGGCAGACGTACTATCGCCTGCTGCGGGACACGGCGGGCTATCACGTCGCGGGATGCGGCAAACTCGATCTGCACAAAGCGACCGAAGACTGGGGACTCGACGGCAAGCGCCTGCTTCCCGAATGGGGATTTTCCGACGGCATCGACAACGAGGGCAAGCGCGACGCCGTGCGCAGCGGCGCCGTGACGCCCAAGGGTCCCTACATGGCCTATCTGCATCGCGAAGGCCTCGCCGCGAAACATGTCGCGGACTTCCGCAGCCGCAAGAAATACAACGACACGTTCCCGACGCCACTGCCGGACCCTGCGTATTGCGACAACTGGATCGGCCAGAACGGACTCGACCTGCTGAAACGCGCGCCCGCCGGAAAGCCGTGGCATCTCGCGGTGAACTTCACGGGTCCGCATGAGCCGATGGACATCACGGCGTCGATGGAACGCGGCGTTCGTGGACGTTCCACGCGCGAGCCGTTTCCCCAACCGTTCGGGAATACGGAGTTCGGGCCCGAAATCCACCAGACGATCGCGGAGAATTACACGGCGATGGTCGAGAACGTCGACCGCTGGGTTGGACTCTATATCGACGAACTGCGCCGGCGCGGCGAACTCGACAACACGATCGTCGTCTTTTCAAGCGACCACGGCGAGATGCTCGGCCAGCACAACCGCTGGGGCAAGCACGTACCGTATCAGGCTTCCGTCGGTGTGCCACTGATCGCTGCCGGCCCCGGCATCAAGGCGAATGCGGAATCCGACGCGCTGGTCAGCATCATGGATCTCGCCGCGACCTTTCTGGACTACGGCGGCATCGCGCGCCCGGCTAGCATGGATTCCCGCTCGCTGCGTCCGCTCCTCGAAGGCCGCACGCGCAAGCATCGCGAAGTTCTCTATTCAGGCCTACAGAAGTGGCGCATGGTGTGGGACGGCCGCTACAAGTACATCGAAGGTTTCGACG
>CAZVKC010000048.1:22405-39227 GCA_964627455.1 uncultured Solibacteraceae bacterium
CAGAAGTGGCGCATGGTGTGGGACGGCCGCTACAAGTACATCGAAGGTTTCGACGGCGAGGCTCCGCTGCTGTTCGACCTCGACGCCGATCCGAATGAAGCCAAGAACCTCGCGACCATCGACGCTGCCCGCGCGAAACGCATGCAGAACGCGCTGCTTCACCGGTAGCGATATGCTAACTCAGTAAATACCGAAGCCTATGACCCTGCGACTTGCGGCGCTGCTGTTGCTGCCGGTTGCCGCTCTTACCGCGGCGCCCGTGAGCTTCAACCGCGACATCCGGCCGATCATGGCCGATACCTGTTTCCGATGCCATGGTCCGGACAAGAGTTCGCGCATGGCGAACCTGCGGCTGGACCTGCGCGACGAGGCCTTGAAGCCGACCCGGCGTGGGGAGATCCCGATCGTGCCCGGGGATCCCGACAAGAGCCTCATCGTCAAGCGCATCTTCGCGGACAATCCAGCGCGGCTGATGCCGCCTCCGAGCGCGCACAAGACTCTTACGGACAAGCAGAAGGCGACCGTCCGCCAGTGGATTGCGGAAGGCGCGGTGTACGAAGGTCATTGGGCGTATCAACCGGTGAAGCGTCCGGAGGTCCCGGCTGGTTACCGGCATCCGATCGATGCGTTCATTCGCACAACGCTCGCGCCGACGGGCCTGAAACCGTTGCCGGAAGCGGATCCGCGCACCCTGCTGCGCCGTCTGCATCTCGATCTGACGGGCATTCCGCCGACGACTGAAGAGGTCCGCGAGTTTGTCGAGAAGCGCAACTACGAGGAAGTCGTCGACAAGCTGCTGGCTTCGGATCGCTACGCCGAGCGTCAGGCGCAGTACTGGCTGGACGCCGTGCGCTACGCCGACACCTGCGGATTCCACGGTGACAACGCGTTTCCGGCGTGGCCCTATCGCGATTACGTTCTCGAATCGATCCGAAGCAACAAGAAGTTCGACCAGTTCACCCGCGAGCAACTCGCCGGGGACCTGCTGCCGGATGCCTCCCGCACCACGCGCGTCGCGTCAGCCTTCAATCGCATGGCTCGGACCTCGGCCGAGGGTGGCCTGCAGCCCAAAGAGTATCTGGCAAAGTACGGCGCCGATCGCGTGCGCACGGTCGCGGGAGTCTGGCTCGGCGCGACCCTCGGTTGCGCGGAATGCCACGATCACAAATTCGACCCGCTCACGCAGAAGGATTTTTACGCGCTGAAAGCGTTCTTTGCGGATGTCCGCGAGACGGGCCTGGTGCCCGATCAGGGGCCGGATGCGTGGGGCGAGCAGTTGTCGCTCCCGACCGTCGAGCAGCAGAAGCGCTGGGATGATCTGGAGTCGCGCATCGCTGATTTGACGAAGCAGTTGGAAGAGAAGCGGAAGTCGGTGGATAAGACCGCCTGGCTGACAGCGCTCAAGGCTTCGATGAAGGACTGGGTGGTGCAGGTTCCGGTGGCGGCGACGGCAAAGAATGGGGCACGGCTCAAGGTGTATGGGGCCGAACCAGTCCTCAGTATTTATGAGACCGGCGGGAGCGTGGTGAGCGACAGCAAGCCCGGTAACGGACTCGTGGTAGCGGAGGGTCCGAACCCGGACAACGAAACCTATACGCTCACGCTGAAGCCCGGCGCGGGGACCTGGTATTCGTTGGGCTTCGAAGTCAATTCGGACGATCGACTGCCGGGCGCGCGGCTCGCTCGCGGATCCGACCGGTTGGTGGTGACCGAACTCGAGACGCTGCACAACGGCCGCGCCGTGAAGGCGGCCCGGGCGAGGTCCAACGTCACGTTCTGGGATCAGGGACTCACGCCGTGGAACCTCATCGACGGCAAGCCTGATACCGGGTGGGGCGTCGCGACGTATCGCACGCAACGTGCGAATTTCGTGGCGATCGATTTCGAACAGCCGCTCGTGACGACTGCGGCGTCGACGGTCACGGTGGTCATCCGGCACGATTCCGTGTATCGCCGCGCGGTGTCCGGGCGAATCCGGGTGGCGCTGGCGCCGTCGCCGAATGCGCAACCGGCCTCGGAGCGGTCGCGGGATAAGACGATCCCCGCGCTGCCCGCCAACGCGGTCGAGAAGCCGGAAGATGCGCTGGTGGATTCGACGCATCCCGACTTGGCTGCGTTGTGGACGGAACTGTCGAAACTGCAATCGGAACGCGCGAACCTGAAGGCGCAAATTCCGCACGTCGTGACGACGGTTTCCGAGAAGGATCCGCCGGTGACGCGCGTGCTCGGCCGCGGCAATTTCATGGATGAGTCCGGCGAGGTCGTGATGCCGGCGATCCCCGGGTTCCTCGGAAAACTGAAGCTCGAAGAAGGTCAAAGAGCCACGCGCCTGGACCTGGCGAACTGGCTGGTTTCGGCGGAGAATCCGCTCACGCCGCGCGTGTATGTGAACCGCGTTTGGCGGCGGCTGTTTGGCAACGGCTTGTCGAAGGTCCTGGAGGATCTCGGTTCGCAGGGCGAATGGCCGACGCATCCGGAACTGCTCGACTGGCTGGCCGCGGAGTTCCAGAGCGATTGGGATATGAAGCGACTGGTCCGTGTGATTGTGACTAGCGATACGTACAAGCAATCTTCGCTGGCCACGCCGGAGATGATGGAGAAGGATCCCGACAACCGGATGTTGGCGCGCCAGTCGCGCTTCCGCGTGGATGCGGAGATCGTGCGCGATGTGGTGTTGAGTGTGAGCGGCTTGCTGGCGACCGACAAATTTGGAGGTCCCAGCGTGCGGCCGTATCAGCCGGAGGGATACCTCGCGGCCCTGAATTTCCCGAAGCGGGACTATTCGGAAAGCCGGGGTCCTGACCTGTACCGCCGCGGGGTCTATACCTTCTGGCAGCGGACCTTCCTGCACCCGAGTATGGCGGCGTTCGATGGTCCCAGCCGGGAAGAGTGTACGCTCAACCGGTCGACCTCGAATACGCCGGTGCAGTCGCTGGTGTTGCTGAATGATCCGAGTTTCGTCGAAGCGGCGCGTGTTTTTGCCGAAAGCCTGATGGTCAAAACGGCCATCGCGGACCGGCTGAATCTAGCGTTCGAGAGGGCGGTCGCGCGGCCGGTCCGGGATCGGGAGAAGACGGTACTCGAGGATCTGTACCGCAAGGAGTTGGCGCGGTTCCGGAAATCGCCGGCCGACGCGAAAGCTCTCATTTCGGTCGGTGAGGCTCCGCATCAGGCGGTCAGGTCCGACCCGGCGGATCTCGCGGCCACCGTCAGCGTGGCTCGCGCGATTCTCAATCTGCACGAAGTGGTGACGAGGAACTAGAAGGACGCTATGTCATTGATCGCGCGTAGAAGTTTTCTGTCCAGAACGGCCGCTGGAGGGTTGGGATTCACAGCGCTGCAGACTCTGTTGCGTGGCGCGACGGGCGCCGGCGGTGTGATTCAGCCTCTGCACCATCCGGCGCGGGCCAAGCGGGTGATTTTCCTCTATCAGGCTGGTGGACCTTCGCATCTCGAAACCTTCGACTTCAAACCCAAGTTGAAGGAAATGCACGGCAAATCGATGCCGGAGTCGTTCACCAAAGGCCAGCAGATCGCGCAATTGCAGGGGAAGCCGCTGATCTGCTTTGGTCCTCAGTTCGGGTTCCAGCGGTTCGGCAAGAGCGGGCTGGAGTTGTGCGAACTCTTTCCGCATATCGGGTCGATCGCCGACAAGGTTTGCGTCGTGCGGTCGATGTGGACCGAGCAGATCAATCACGACACGGCACACGCCATCATGAACGCCGGCAACATCGTGTCGGGGCGTCCGAGCATGGGTTCGTGGGTGGTGTACGGGCTGGGATCCGAGAGTTCGAACCTGCCGGGATTCGTCGTCCTGCTTTCGTCGGGACGCGGCGGACAGATGCAGCCGATTGCGGCTCGCCAGTGGTCGTCGGGGTTCCTGCCTGGTAAGTACCAGGGTGTGAAGCTGAACAGCAACGGCGATCCCGTTCTGTACATCAAGAATCCGAAGGGGGTCACGGTCGAGGCGCAGAAGAACACCATCGATGCAGTGAATACGTTGAACCGGTTGGAGTTCGACGAACTGAAGGATCCGGAGATCCAGACGCGGATCTCGCAGTATGAGCTGGCATTTCAGATGCAGGCGAGCGTGCCGGACCTGGTAGACATGTCGAAGGAGCCGAAGAGCGTTCTGGAGGCTTATGGGGCGACGCCGGGGGACGGCAGTTTTGCGTCTAACTGTCTACTAGCCAGGCGTTTAGCGGAGCGCGGCGTGCGCTTTATCCAGTTGTACCACCGGGACTGGGATCACCATGCCGGGATTCCCCAGAACATGCCGTTGAAGGCGGAGGAAGTCGACCGGCCGACTGCTGCGCTGATTCGCGATCTGGAGCAGCGGGGGATGTTGGACGAAACGCTCGTCGTATGGGGCGGGGAATTCGGGCGTACCCCGATGTCCCAGGGTGGAAATGGGCGGGATCATCATATCAAGGGCTTCAGTTTCATGCTGGCGGGCGGCGGCATTAAGGGCGGCATCACGCATGGCGCGACCGACGATCTTGGGTACGCCGCGGTCGATGACCCGGTCAGCGTCCACGACTTCCACGCTACGATGCTGCATCTGTTGGGGATAGACCACCTCCGGTTCACCCGGAAGTTCATGGGGCTCGATGCCCGCCTGACTAACGTATCGGGCGAGGTTGTGAAAAATATTCTTTCCTGATTGATAGAAGTCTTCGGGTTTTCGCGCTTTTATTGGTAACGGGAGACGGATTTCCCGACTCTGCTGGGAACTGGTCCTCACAGCAGAACCAAAGGGAGAACCTAAGATCCGTCTTCCACCTACCTACCAACAACAGGTTCGGCGAACCCGGGCCTGTCTGTCATGTCTTGAATAAGGGGAATGTGAGTACTTCGCATTCCCCTTTATCTTTAGAAGAGGGACAGATCGCAAGCGCAAGGCTTCGTCTTCGAACGGACTTAGAAGAGTCCGCCGATGTCTTTTGCCGTCTGCCGCGATTCGAGGTGGATGAGGCCCGCGTTGGAGCCGTGCGGACCCAGAACAGCCAGGATTGCCTTCGAACCGGCTGAATAGACGAAGAGCGAGCCTTCGTCGCCCTGGATGGCCACTTCGCCGAGAGCCGCCATGTTCATGGTGTCGGCGATGCGACGGCCCAGGCTGGAGGCGGCCGCAGCCATGGCGGCGATGCGGTTGGGATCCCCGGTGCCGGAGATCGAGTGTGCGATGGGGAGCCCCTCGTTCGATGCGAGCAGCACTCCCTGCAGTTCCGGAATAGCGTTCCGGAGGCTTTCAATGTGATTCTTCAATGCGTCGTGCTTTGCCATGCGATCCTCTTGCAATGATCTTGGAGATTGGCGGTGCGAAATGCCGCCAGCAATAAGATGATCGGTCCGGTTTGCGTATGACTTTAGGCGCATTGACGGAGAGAGGCGGCTTTCAACCGGGGGAACGCCCTAGTTTGAGTGTGAATCCTGCCTGGAGTGCGACAAAACAATACGCAGGCCGACGAAATGGAGCATCAGGTCTTTAGTAAAGTCGTCCTGGCGCCGATATCCCAAGCATGCGGTGTCTTTATTGTGGAAAGCCTCTGCCGTTGTTGAAGAAGCTCACTGGCGGCGGAGAGTTCTGTTCGGATGCGCATCGGAACAAGTACCAGGAAGAATACAATAAGTTAGCTCTGAGCCGTCTGCTCCAGGCCCAGACACCGAACGCCGCCGCGCCGGGCAACCTGTCGCCCAGAGCGTTGCGGCAACTGCCGCCGCCGGCTCCCCGGGCGGGCGCCCCGCGAGCCCTGCCTCCGCCGAGCGCTCCCCCAACTACCGAGTCAAAGAAGGGTGGTTTGGCGGGTATCTTCTCCAGCCGCAAGCCCGCGGCGATTGAAGCACCTGCGCCGAGCGCCGGAACTATCGCTGCAACTCCTGCCGCCCAGCCTGCGCCCGACGCTCCAGCGCCCGCCTCCAAATCATCTATTTGGAAAACATTTGTTCGGGCCGAGCGCCCGGCGCCTCCGCCTCCGCCTCCGCCTCCACCGGAACCGGATCCTGTTGAGGCGTCATTCCTGCTGGCTCGGGTTGATGTTCGAAAACCTCTCGGCAACACTCTGATGGCTCGCGTCGCCATCGAGCCGGTGTTCCTGGCGGATGTCCCAAGGCCCGCAGGTGCGAGTGCCGTGGTGTCACTCATCGACCCGGTCGCCTTCGATTGGGACGAGGCGTTTCTGCTTTACTGTTGCGATTCGGACCTCGAGGCCGCCACCGGCGAACCTGCGGTTGTCCTCGCGGCGGAAGTCGAACCAGTCGCGCCCGCTGACGATCTGGCCAGCGCTCCTGAGGTGGAGATGGAATCCGCCTCCGCCGAAATACTGGAATCGACAGGCCCCGTTTATGCGGCGGCCACTGCCGAGTTTCCGGCCGAAGTGCCGCCCGGAGAAACCCTGGTCGAGGCGGAATCCGCCCTCCAGGAAGAATCGGTCATCGCCGGACCGCCGGCTTCGGAAGAAGAAGCCGGCTTCACTGAACCGCCGATTGCGGCTCCGATCGTTTCGTCGCCCGTCACTCCGGCGAACCCTCAGCCTTTGGTGGTCATGGGATTGGAGCCTGAACTTCCATTCGCGGGGCTGGTCCTCTATCCGACTTGTGCCGAGGTGGACTTGGGTTCGCCTCGTCCAAGTCCAGTTCGTGAGAAGATCCTCGAGCCCCTGTCGTTTGGTGGCGCAGCCCTACCGGCGGCGCACACTCGTTCTCTCATTCCCCGCCTTGACAGCCGCCGCCCACCACAGTCTTCAAACGGCTGGCATCCCGGGACGCCATTGGGCTCGTGGCGGCCCTCACTTCAGTTCGTTCCGCCGCCACAGGCGGTCGCGCCGGCTGCAGCCGCTGCTCCAACGACCACGCAGGCGCCTCCGCCGCCGCGCGTTGCGCCCAGCGAGCAGCATCATGAGGTGGTGATCAATCTTGCCGCACTCGGCATCCTGGGAGAAGAATGACCTTCCTCCCGTGGAGGCTTACTGGGACTTGTGTACTAAGGTAATTGGCTCATTCAGCCGATGGATGGATTGAAGTGGGACAGCGAAACAAGAACGACCAAAAGCAAATCGTCGCGATCCATGCCGGATTCGTGAGGTTTGTATTTTGCCGGCCAGGCGAGGGAGGATTGCTTGTCTAAGCTGGATTCAACGGGAAAGAAAGATCAATCACGCGAAGCGACGCCCACGCCGCCCCAGCAGAAGTCTGCGGCAGCCAGCCGAATTCTGAGGGCTGTAGAGTTGTCGCGTCTCAATGCCGAGGCGAAACGCCCGGAAGCAGCCCCCTCCGCAGCGTCTGTGGATGATGCGGCCTCACCAGCGGAAAGAATCAAGCTGGTTGAGAAGGATCCTGGTCCGGCGCCGATGCCCCAACCAGAAGATCTTCTGCGGGTGCTGAGTGAAACCGCGTCAGGCGAGGGAAAGGCGCCCGCTGTAGAGTCCACAACAAATTCCAGGACTGCGGCGGTGGTTGATCTGGACGATATTCCGGAATTTTCCCCGGTCCGGGGAAACAGGGAATCGAAGATAGTCGCTGCGACAGGCTCGAAAGTCGAGGTGGCAGCGCAGGGCGGTGAGGTGGAATTGCACCTCTCGAGCGCGGATCGGAAGTTGGGCGGATCCCGATTCCCGATACGCGTCGGCGCAGTCGTGCTGCTTCTGTTGGGTGGCGGTGGCGCTGCCTACAAGTTCGGGCTGATCGATTCCGACAAGCCTGTTGCTTCAGTGGGGAAATCTCCCGAAGCGAATCGCGTTTTCGTGCCGATGAGCGGTGTAGGGGGGTGGAGTCCGAATTGGGGTGGAGATGGGGCGAAGGCTTCGGGAAGATCCATCAGCATGTTCCGGCCCTCCCTGCAGCAAGTGAATTACCGTATCGAATTTGAAGGACAAATCGAGCAGAAGGGCTTCGGCTGGATCTTTCGCGCCAAGGATTCTCAAAACTACTACGCGTACAAGATTGAGGTGGTCAAGCCCGGTCTCGAGCCCCTGGTTGCCCTGTCGCGCGTCGTGATGGCCGACGGGAAAGAATCTGAGAAGCACTACACTCTGTTCGACAAGCCTATGCGTTCCGACACCATCTTTCGGGTTCGAATGGACGCGCGCCAGGATGAGTTCAAGACGTGGGTGAATGATCATTTGATTGAGACGTGGCGGGATAACCGGCACGCCTCCGGTGGCATCGGGCTGTTCTCCGACAAAGGGGAATCCGCTCAGATTCGCAAGGTTCAGATATACGAAATGAGGTAAGGATGTCGGGTGCGTTTGACTTTTACGTCGACGAGAGCCTGCTTCGTAAGCTCCTCAACGACGAACCTGAAGAAAAAGAAGAGTTCACGGCGGAACCTGCCCTTCTGAACGGCAGCCGCAACGGTCACTCTACAAATGGGATTCATCACCCATCGGAAGCCACTGTAACGCCCCGGGGGGCATCCCCTGTCGGGGCTTGGGTCCGGGCTGAGGATTTATTGCGGGACGGTGACTTTGAGGGCGCGCTTGCTGCCTACGAGGTGGCCATTCAAGATAGTCCCGATGCAGAAGCCGTCCTCCGCTACAATATCGGAATTTGTCATTTGCGCCGGAGCGCATTCGATCAGGCGGTAGCTGCTTTTGAGGCAGCGATCGAAAAAGCTCCCGACTCCGAAACGGCTGCGCTTGGGCTCGGATCCGCATTGTTAGATGCCGGACGGCCGAACGACAGTCTTGAGTTTTTCCGACACTGGCTGCAGCAGCACCCCGGCTCTTCCAATCGGGATTTGTTCATGGGGCTTGCGACGGCCGAAGCTGCGGCGGGCTGCCTGGATCCGGCGTTGAAAACATGCGATCGTCTCCTGGAACTCTGGCCTGATGATGCGGCGGCAATCGAACACCGGTTGTCCATCGCAGCGGCAGCGGACAATCGGGAGGAGATGGTTCGTTCCGCAGAATGGCTGCTCGAACTCGATCCAAATTCAGGCGCTGCCTTGCGAACGCTGCTTGAAGCCGCGATGGAGCGGAGAGAAGCCAAGGACGCCGTGACGCTGCTGAAGCGTCTCCGCGAAACGGCCAATTCTGGCGCTGTCAGCAACGACTTGCCACTGCATCTGGCCGCGACACTCCTGTCTCAGGGAGACTTCAGCGAGGCTGCCGAGGTGGCGCGGTTTGTTTCGGAAGATCCGGATCCGGACGCACAATTTGAAGCCCGCGTACTGCTGGGCGAGGCGCTCTATCAGTTGGGTGAGTTGGAATCTGCGCTGGAATCTTTCGAGAAGGCCAACGACCTCCACCCTGACGATGCGATCGTTCTTTGGAACCTGGCGATACTTCACGAACAACTCGGAAGCTTGCCGCAGGCGGCCGATGCCCTTCGAAAGAGCATCGTGCAGCAGCCTGAATGGGCAGAAGAATCCCTCGTTCGTCTGGCGGCGATTGAGATCCGCCAGGAACAATACGAATCCGCTGAGGCGACTCTCGGGCGCCTTCTCTCGATCAAACCCGATTCGGCAGAAGCGCTCTTCCAGTTGGGCGGCGTACTTTACAAACTGGGTGAGTTTGAACGCTCTCAGGATCTCATGATGAAGGCGATCCACATCAAGCCTTCGGAGTCTGCGTGGATTCGCGAACTGGAGAGAATCGCCGTCGAAAGAGGCGACGCGCTCCTCGCTTTGGATTGCCACGAAAAACTCACGGAGGCCTCGCTCGAGACCCCGGAGATGGACTACAACCTCGGTGTCGTCATGCAGTCGGAAAGCGAACTGGAACTTGCTGCCAAGTTCTACCTCCGCGCGCTCGAAAAGAAGCCGGACCTGAGTTCCGCCCTGCTCAACCTCGGGCACACCCTCGAAGCTCTTGGCCGCACGACGGAAGCGCGGACATGCTGGGGCAAAGCGATCCGAATGAACCCCGAACTCGCGGTCGGATACTTCAACTAAAACGCCTGCCCACCTTCATGGCGGGCAGTGTGCCCTCTACGCTTTGCAATTTAAAGTACTTGCTAATAGCGGAGAATTGAGTTATGCTGCTGGAAGTATGGCCTCGAGACCCAGTCCCGTGGTGAACCTCCACGATCACGCCATCGACAACATCCGTTTCATCCGGGAGACGATGGAACGAAGCGGGGCGTTCACGGCGGTCCCCGGTTGGGGCGGCGTGGTCATGGGCGGAACCGCGCTGGTTGCGTCCTACTTCGCAGCCATGCAGCCGACAATCCGCGGCTGGCTGAATGTCTGGATTCTGGAAGTGCTGGTGGCGGCGCTGGCGGGGTCGATTGCGGTGTGGAGTAAGGCGCGGTCCATGCAGGGCCGGCATCTCGCGCCACTGCGCAAGTTCCTTCTGAGTTTTTCCCCATCATTAGTAGTCGGCGCCGTGCTGACCGTGGTGCTTCACCAGTCCGGTGCGGATCAGTTGCTGCCCGGGCTCTGGTTGATCAGTTACGGTTCGGCGGTTATCAGCGGCGGATCCTTCTCAGTCCGTGTAGTGCCGGCGATGGGCGCCTGTTTCGTTGCCTTGGGGTGCCTTGCTTTTCTGGCGCCGCCACTTTGGGCCAATGTCCTGTTGGGCGCCGGCTTTGGGGGACTCCACATCGGTTTCGGGCTCTGGATCGCGAAGAAATTCGGCGGTTAGCCGCAGGAAGAGGTGTATACGATGTCTCGTGCAAACAGCAATACGGCGGCGGCACAACTGGCCCCGGAAACCACTGCTGCTCCGGCCGAAACCGCCGAGCAGGCTCGTCCCCGTCCGTCCAAATCGAAGGGTTCGAACTCCTCAGTGCTCGCTGCGCCTGACCTCGACCGCGTCATCCATGAGCGGATCCGGCTCGGCATTGTCAGTGCGCTGGCGGCCAACGATCATGTCACCTTCAATGATCTCAAGCGGCTCCTCAATACCACTGACGGCAATCTGAGTGTTCATGCACGGAAACTCGAAGAGGCCGGCTATGTCAGCTGTCTGAAATCCTTCGAAGGGCGGATGCCGAAAACCGAATACCGCCTGACAGACGAAGGGCGCGCCGCTCTAACCCGTTATCTCGAGCACATGGAGGCGCTCATCAAAGTCGCCCGGGGCGGATCCTCCAAGTAACAATTCAAGCTGTTAACCGAGGCCTGCGAACAAATTTCCCTCGCAGGCCTTTTCTGAGGTCATCAACTTTATGTCAAAAAGTAATTTGCTGCACGTCGCGATCATCATGGACGGAAATGGCCGCTGGGCCAATCGCAGAGGGCTTCCGCGCGCGGCGGGTCACCGGCAAGGCGTCGAGGCGTTACGCCGCGTCGTGTCGTCAGCGCCAGGCTACGGAATCGGAACCCTCACTGTTTACGCCTTCTCCTCGGACAACTGGAGGCGGCCGGCAGACGAGGTCGGGGCGTTGATGTTCCTCCTGAAGAGCTACCTACGCCGTGAAACCAGCAAGTGCATCAGAAAAGGGATCCGGCTGAGCCTGATCGGCCGCCGCGACCGTCTCCCCGCCGATTTGTTGCCGCTCATCGAGCGGGCGGAACGGGATACCGTGCATGGCCGGGCACTCCATCTGCGGCTGGCCATCGACTACTCGAGCCGGGACGCCATTCTCGACGCTGTGTCGGGCCAGCGAGCCCTGACACGGGAATCCCTGTCGGAGCGCCTCGGACCCGACGTCGACCTGCTGGTTCGCACTTCCGGGGAGCAGCGGGTGAGTGACTTTTTGCTCTGGGAACTTGCCTATGCCGAGTTCGTCTTCACGCCAACCCTATGGCCGGACTTCAGCGGCGCCGACCTCGCCCACGCCGTCGAGGAGTTCCACCGCCGCGACCGGCGATTTGGAGCCGTGCCGACTGCCGCCGCCTGAGGAGTTCCGTTCTATCGTAGGAATGTGGAGCACCCACTGCGCATTGGGATCGTCGACAGCGGAGTTCATCCTGGCCATCCCCACGTCCCGGGTTCGTCAATCGCCGCCGGCGCCCTCATCGGACGCTACCAGAACCGGCCCGGCGAATACCTGGATCAACTGGGGCATGGCACGGCGGTAGCCGGAGCCGTCCTGAGCCACGCTCCGGACGCGCGTCTCTACATCGCGAAAGTATTCGAAAAGACCCTCAACACTCGTGTCGAGATCATTCTGCATGCGTTGCGGTGGTGCGTTGAAGAACACGGCGTCGACTTAGTGAATCTGAGCCTGGGCGCTCACCAGCCCGGGTACGCGGAGGCGCTTGTTCCGTGGGCCAGTCGTACGACCTTGATCTGCCCCACCGGCGGATTCCCGGAGGCGATCTCTGTAACGGAAGACGCCACGCTTCCCCGTGACAGTTGGATCCGCCTTGGCGAGAGATCCTTCGCCGCATCCGGATACCCACGTCCCATTCCCGGCCGTGACGAACGGGACAACCTGAGCGGGGTCAGTTTTGCGGTGGCCAATTTTACAGGACTCGCAGCCCGATTCTTCTCGACCGAAGGCCGGTTCCCGTGGGACGGCGAACCCGTTACTCTACGCTGACCTTGGGAAGCACCGGCCCCGTGGCCGGACTGTTCACGCCGCCGATCCGCAGCGTAACAGGCAGATCCTGACCCGAAGTATGGAAGCCCGGCACGCGTAAAGCAAGCCGGTAAATCCCGATCGTACTGGGCATCAGCACGCTCTCGTCCACGATTACTTCGGACTGGACGTAGTCCGTACGGCCAAAGAAAACCTGCACTTTCTGCGTCGCAGCGGGCGGAGTAGATGGCGCGGGCGTACCACTCGTCAATCGCACCGTACCTGCAGGCAAGCCAAGCCCCGCCGCGTAAAGATAGAGACGTTCGTCGCGCTTGGCCGGACGTTGCTTTGTCACCGGACTCCCGTCTGCGCGAGTGATCTGCGCCTGGCCGTTCTCGTCCACAAAAACCGCGGGCGCATATCGGGCAAGGGCGACCGTCTGCGCGACCGTGGCCACCTTCTTGTCGATGCTGCGGACCACGACCTGGAAGTTGCCGGTCCCGAACTCGGGCGGGATCTGGCCATTGATCTGGGTCGGGGACGTCATCAACAGCGGAATCGGCCGTGGGGTCGCGTTCGCGGCCGCCTGTGCGGCGTTCGGACCCTGCACGTTGCCTGCGGCGCCCGTCGCCTGCATGGTGACGCATACGCCGCCCATGGTGGTCGGAAGCTGCTTGCCCTGGTCCGCGGTCCCGCTGGCTGCGAGGTTCCGGCCCTGGATGGTGACAAGACCGTTCTGGGCTATGGAGACCTGCAGGCTGGCAAGGTTCACGATGCCGCGCTGGTTGACGGCCGGGCGATCCGCGGGCGCGGGCTGATCGAGCGGAATGATGCTCAGGCCGCTGGTGGTGAGCAGATACGCGGTGGTTCCGGTTGCATCAACGGCCATGGTCCGGCCGCTGATCGTCGTACGTCCATTCGCCCCATTCACCTGCGATATCGGACCTTCGAGAGCGGGAGCGCTGCGCAGCGCCAAGCCGGTGCTCGCGTCGACAATCTCGATGGAAGGCAGGGTCGTCACGGCAGCATTCGCCTGGAGCCGGACTGGCTGCGAAAAGCGAGCATACTGATTCGCCGTAATCGAGGTCAGGGCCGAGACCGGAATTGTCGCCGACGTGTTGGTTCCCGCGGTGTTCCCGGCGGTGGGCTGGGACGGCGCGGGCGCCACAGGCGTGAGAGCGGCGTTGAGCAGCACGCCGTTCACGACATAATATTGGCCGCGGGGACCCGCAGTAAGCGGTCCGATATAGCCGGGCGCGTTCGCAGCCTGAATCTGCCTGCTCTGCACGAAATCGTCGACGAGTGCATCGTAGAGATACACGAAACCATTGCCCGCCGAGATGATGATGTTCTCGCCATTAGGCGTGGCGGCCATCGCGCGAGGAGCAGCAATGGCGTTCTGCTGTCCCGCCGCATTGGATCCGATGATCGCGCTCGGGCGCCGGGGCACCGCTTCATTGCCGATGATGCTCCAAACCTGGCCGGCGCTGGTGATGAACATCGCGCCGCGCTGGCTGGCGGCAATCACTGAGGGCGTGACCAGCGTGGCTGTCGCATCGAATGGAATCGGCGGGAACTTGATGCGGTCGATCTGTTCGCCCTTGTCGAGATCCACAACGCTGATGCTCTCGCCTCCGGTATTGGCGACGTACATCGTCTTGCCGTCCGGGGTGATGGCGAGCGAGCGTGGCAGCTGTCCTACCTTGATCGGACTCAGCAATTGGCGGGTGCGGAGGTCAAATACCTCCACGCGGTTCTTGCCGGAATTGGCGATGTACAAGCGCTGCCGCTGCGTGTCCTGCACAAGGTCCTCCAGCGCTTCACCGGTTGAAATGCCGACGGAAATCGGGATGATGTCGCCACGCGCCTCGGCATTGCGGCTGTTCTGCAGGATGCGAACGCGCGGGATGAGATTGATCGCCTCGTTGGATTGCACCAGGAAATCATGGACTGGCGACGATGTGCCAAGGGTACGTGAGGCCACCGCATTGAACGAGAAGTCGAAGGCGGGGACTCCGGAAGGAGTATTCTGCACCGGGCGCACCGTCGGCGCGGTCGCGGAAAGGTTCGCGTTTGCCTGTCCGCCACCCCCGGGAATGTTTGGTGTCCCGCCTTGCCCTGGGACGCCTGGAATGACGGGAATCACGACGATAATGCCACCGCCGCCGACGATTCCTCCGCCGGCGCCGCCGTTCCCGCCGAGTCCCCCGGTGGTTGCGGGGAACTGCAGCAGCGCTGTGCTCGCGGTCACCCGGCCGCGGCCATTATTGATGAGACTGATACGCGAGGTATTCTGCGTGCCGGTGACGCCGCACTGATCGGTGGCGAGGATCACCAGGTCGCGGTCAACATCCACGATCGGGTTGTCCCGAAGAGTCGACAGCGGAATGATGAGGAAGCCCGATTCCGACACGGCGTACAAAGCAGAGCCGTCCTGTGCAACCGCGATTTCGCCGGCGAGATTCTCCTGCAACTGGATCCCCATGTTGATCAGCAGATTGTCGGTGTCGCTCATCATCAACTGGGACACGTTCGCGCGCGCCGGAGGATTCAACGTGGGGGCGATGTTGAAGGCCGAATAGAGCGTCTTGCCGTCCGGAGAGAATGCGCTCCCGCCCTGGTTGGTCTGCGTATTGAAGTTCGTGTTGGGCGCAATCGGATACGGGGCGTTGGCGAGATTCTGCTGCGCGATGACCGTCAACGTCGATGTCTCGAACAATGTCAGTCCGGCCATGAACTTTGAGCCGTCCGGCGATACAGCCAGCACGCTGGAAAGATTGTTCACACGGCGGGACCGCAACACCGTGGCAGAGGCCGTTTCATAAACGAAGACCGAACGGGTAGTCGTTGTCGGAACATTGGAGCCGATGATGACACTGCCATCGCGGCTCGCCACCAGTTGGGACCGCACGGCCAGAGCGGGACGTCCTGAAGGGGCCGGCAAACTGGGCGGGGTCGGCGCAGCGGGCGTAATCGATACGTTGCCGATGCTGTTGTCCGCGGGGTTGTAAATCAGAAGCACGTTCTGCGCGTTGCCGGCGCCGGTTCCGATCGTCGAGATCAGGACGCGTTCGTCAAATCCGACGGCAACGCCCTCGGGTTTCGCGGGCAGAGATACGCGACCGACGATCGCCAGCGTATTCAAATCGATCACGTTCAGAGCAGAGGCGTCGTAGGCTGTGACGTAGAGGACACGGCCGTCGCGGGACATCGCGGCAGAAAGGGGCGTCGAATCGGTGCGAACCGCGGTGAGAAAGCGCCGCTGTGCGATCGAGTAAATCTCGACCTGGTTGCGGTTGGTGTTCGGCATGTAGAGGCGTCCGCGGGCATCGTCGATCACGATGTCGGAAACACCACCCACGACCGGCACCACGGTTCCGTACGGCGCGCCGGGAAGCGATGCGCAGCCGAACGCCAAAAGGGCCAGTGAAACGAACGACTTACCAGACGGTCCGAAACGGCGGAAAGCGTGCATGAATCAACCTATGAAACACAGGTTGCGGTACGAAGTTGCCATCGCCCGGCGACCCGTGCTTTTGCTTCTAGGTATATTACCAATGATGCTCTGCGTTGCATGCCTCAGTTTGCTCTGGCTCGGCCAGGTTGGAGAATGGCCACAATTCCGCGGTCCACAAGGGAGCGGGGTTGCATCCGGACCCGCTGCCGATGCCGCGAAGGTGCCTGACGAAATCGGACCGGAGCAGGGGGCGATGTGGAAGATCAACCTGCCGGGCGCTCACTCATCTCCCGTGATCTGGGGCGACCGCATCTTTCTTACGGCGTCCGAAGGCGGCACGCGAAAGCAGATGGCGCCGGGGCGGGTGATCGATCCGGGCGGCAAACTGCTGACCATCTGCGTGGACCGCAAGACGGGCAAGATCCTGTGGCAGCGTGAGGCGCCGCGTCCGCGCATGGAGGTTTACCAGCCGACCAATACGCCGGCGTCGCCGAGTCCGGTGACCGACGGCAAGACCGTGTATGTATTCTTCGGCGACTTCGGTTTGCTGGCTTATTCTGCGCAGGACGGAAAGCAGAAGTGGGCGTTGCCCATGCCGGAGTTCAATAATCCGAACGGGCACGGATCCTCGCCGATCCTCGCGGGGAATCTGCTGGTGCTGTTGTGCGACCAGGACAGCAATTCGTTCCTGATCGCCGTGGACAAGAACACGGGTAAAGAGAAGTGGCGCGTCTCGCGTCCGGAATCGACGCGGTCGTACTCGACGCCCGCGGTGTGGGGAAGCGGCAAGGACGCGCAATTGGTTATTCCCGGCGCGTTCAATCTCACGGCGTACCGGTTGGAAAATGGCGAGAAACTGTGGTGGGTCCGCGGGATGTCGTGGCAGCCGAAGTCCACGCCGCTGGTGGATGGCGAGATGGTGTACGCGCACTGGTGGGAGTCCGGCGGCGAGAACGA
>CAZVKC010000048.1:39327-60219 GCA_964627455.1 uncultured Solibacteraceae bacterium
CTGACGGATTCGAAGTCCATCGTGTGGCGTATGCAGAAGTTTCTGCCCAACTGCCCGTCGCCGCTGCTGTATCAGGGGGTGATGTATCTGATCAAGGATGGCGGCATTCTCACGTCGGTAAATCCGAAGACGGGTGAGATCCTCAAGCAGGGCCGCCTCACGGGCGCGCTCGATACTTACTACGCGTCGCCCGTCGCGATGGCGGGACGCATCTACTTCATGAGCCAGTCCGGCAAGTTCAGCGTCGTAAAGGCGGGCGCGCAGTGGGAACTGCTGAAGGTCAATGACTTCGGCGAAGAGACCTTTTCGACGCCTGCGGCTGTTGCGGGCCATCTGTACGTTAGAACTAAGACCAAGCTGTACGCCTTCTAATTCATGACCCTCACTGACACGATTGTTGCGATCTCCACGCCGCCGGGGCGCGGAGGCCTCGGCATCGTCCGCCTTTCCGGGCCGGACGCCAAGGCGATCGCCACCGCCATTCTTCGCCTGCGCCGGACCACGGAGTGGGAAACCTGGACTGCCGCGTACGCCGATCTCCCCGATGACGACGGGCACACGGTTGATCACGTCGTGGCCACGTATTTTGCGGGTCCGCGATCATATACCGGAGAGGATGTCGTCGAGATCGGCTGCCACGGCGCGCCGGTCGTGCTGCGGTATTGCGTGGAGAAAGCGGTGCGCGCGGGCGCGCGTCCGGCGGAACCGGGTGAGTTCACGTTGCGTGCGTATTTGCGCGGGCGTCTGGATCTGCCGCAGGCCGAAGCCGTGCGCGACCTGATCGACGCGACGACGTTGTACCAGGCGCGAATCGCGGCGCAACAGGTGGATGGTTCGGTGTCGCGACGGATCCGGCCGGTGAAAGAACAGTTGCTGGAACTGATCGCGCTGCTCGAGGCCGGGATCGACTTTGCAGACAACGATGTCGACGTCGCTTCGCAGGAAGAGTTGGCGCGACGCGTGGACCTGCTGATTGGCGCGGTTTCGTCGATGGTCCGCAGCTTCGCGTACGGCAAGCTGGTGCACGAAGGGTTCACGCTGGCGATTGTCGGTGAGCCGAATGCGGGCAAGAGTTCGTTGTTCAACCGGCTGCTGGAACAGGATCGCGCGATTGTGACTGATATCCCTGGAACGACGCGCGATCTCGTGTCGGAGACGGCGGCTGTCGGCGGGATCCCGATTCGCTTCGTCGACACGGCGGGTATCCGCGAAGGGCAGGACCTTGTCGAGACTCTAGGTATCGAGCGTTCGTATCAGGCGATGGCGGACGCCGATCTGACCATCGTGTTGATCGACGCGTCGCGGCCGATTGAAGCGAACGTGCAGGCGTTAATCGATCGCGCGAAGTCCGCGGGACGCGCGTTGCTGGTCGCCAACAAGTGCGACCTTGCGCCGGCGCCGGGACCCGAGTATTTGACGGTGTCCGCGAAGACCGGCGAGGGCGTCGATGAATTGCGGCGCGCGATTCTCGAGTCGATGGCGCCGGGCGGGCTTCGCGAACAGGAAGCCGGATTCATTACCAGCATCCGGCAGGAGCGCCTGTTGCGCGAGAGTCTCGAAGCGCTGGAGAACGCGCGGCGCGCGGTCGACTTCCACATCCCGCACGAGATGCTGCTGCTCGATCTCTACGCGTCGCTGCGTCCGATCGACGCGATCACGGGCGCCACGACGGCCGACGATATTCTCAATCGCATCTTCTCGACCTTCTGTATTGGAAAATAGAAGGTACACGAATGGACGCCGGCAGCGGGACCCAACCGCATCATTCCCTCGCATCCGAGGTTTGGGACGCACTCAAAAAGACCTTTCATTACTGGATGGAAACGGAGACGCACGTCTACGGATTCTCGGTCGCGGCGAACGTTCTGCTCTCGTTCTTTCCGTTTCTCGTTGTGATTTGTTCGCTCGCGAGACTCGTGTTTCCCGTGCAGGTGGTGCGTTCGGCGATGGACATCGCACTCAGCGATTACTTCCCGGCGGACATGATCAACCCGATGCTGAATGCGCTGTTGAGCCGCGAGCGCGGGTCGCTGGAGTTCGTGTCGATCCTGTTGTTGTTGTTCACCGCGAACGGCGTATTTGAGCCGCTCGAGGTCGCGCTGAACAAGGTGTTCGGCATCACGGTGAACCGCAGCTTCGTCAAGAATCAACTGGTCAGCATGGGGCTGATCTTTATTTGCGGCGGCCTGCTGACGTTCTCGACGGTGCTGACCGCGCTCAATCAGCAGTACCTGCAGCAAACGCTCGGATCCGGCGCGGTCACCAGCTTCATGGTGGACGCATTCTTCAAGATCGTGGCGGTTCCGATCACCGTGTTCACGTTGTACCTGGTGTACAAGTTCCTGCCGAACGGGGATGTCGCCAATAGCCGCGCGGTTCCTGCGGCTATCGTGATCGGGCTGCTGCTCGAAGTGTTGAAGTACCTGAATCTCGCGACTTGGCCGTGGTTCAAGGTGAAGCTCTATCGAGAGTACGCCGGATTCATGCACTCGGTCGCGATCATTCTGTGGTCGTTTCTTGCGGCAATGTTGTTGCTCGCGGGGGCAGAATGGGCCGCACGGCGGCAGGGTCCTGCGGTGACGCCTTAAGCCGCAGGTTCAACGGCAGCAGCGGGTGGATTCGGCGACAGCAGTTCACTGACGGTTTCGAATTCATAGCCGCGGTCAATCAGTTCCGGGATAATCCGTTTGGCTGCTTCAATCGATGGCCGGACATTCGGGCGGACCTGCAGTTCGCGTCCATCGTGCAGGCAGTAGATCGCGCCACTGCGTGCGGCGTCGAGGCATCGCGCGGCAATCGCACTTGATCCCAAACGCCAGTCGAGGCCGATGCAGGACCACATCACGCCCGTCAATCCGAGCTTCTTCTGCGCACGGCCCATGCCGAACCAGCGGATGCCGAATGGCGGACGGAACAGTTTCGGTTTGTAGTCGAGGACTTCCTGAAACGTGCGCTGCGCCGCGGCGAGATCCGACTGGATGAACTTGCGCGACCGGAACTGGAAGTGCGGATGCAGGTCGCTGTGGTTGCCGATCTCGTGGCCGCATTCGAGCACCATGGCCGCGATGTCAGGCAAACGGCGGACGTTCGCGCCGCATTGAAAGAACGTCGCGCGCACGTTCCAGCGTTCCAGTACTTCCAGCAAGTCCGGCGTCGACTCGCTGGGCCCGTCATCGAAGGTGAGGGCGATGGACGGCCGCGTGCGCGTGCCTTCCCAATGCGAGGGAGCGAGCAGTGTCGACGAACGGCCGCGTACGGCCCACGCCGCCAACCCCGCGGCGCCCGCGACGGACGCTACGGTCACTGTCGTCTCGTTGATCATGTCCTGAAAACGTTATTTTAGCCCGTGGTGCAAACCTGCAGCTTCATTCGATGGATCGCGCCGCCTGCGGGCTTGAGTCCATTGCGTTCGTAAAAGCGGCTGAGATGCTGCGGCACGGACGCTTCGACGAAGACGACGCCGGGCTGCTTGCCGATCTCTTTCAGGCGGTAGAGCAGCAGGAATCTGCCGAGTCCCTGACGTTGCAGATCCTTGCGAATCATCCCGTAGTGCAGGCGCGCGACCTGATCCTGCACCGTGAACCCGCCGCAGCCGATGATCGCGCCGCCGTGTTCCATCACGAAGACGCGGGCGGATTCGTCCGCGAGGAAGTCCGCGAAAGCCTGCCGCCGGTCGGCTGCGCTGCCCTCGTTCGAATCGAACACGGCAAGGCATCCGGCAAGGTCCTGATTCGGCTGGTACGGGCGGATCTCCATTGCCTTCAGGTTAGCGTGCTGGGAACGAATACAATAGAAGGAGGAGCCTATCTCCTCCCCCTTTCAATGCTTCGATTTGAAACCGCCGGCGAGAGCCACGGAGAGTGCCTCGTCGCCACATTAACCGGCCTACCTGCGTCGGTACCCATTTCCGTTGCCCAGGTTAACCGCGAACTGTGGCGGCGCCAGCAGGGCTTTGGCCGCGGCGGCCGTATGAAGATCGAGACAGACGAGGTGGAGATCGTCTCCGGCGTGCGTCATTCGATCACCATCGGCTCGCCTGTGGCGATGATCATCCGCAACAAGGACTGGAAGAACTGGACCGGCATCCTGCCTGTCGAAGGCGAAGGCGACGAGAAGAAGCCCGTCACCAAGCCGCGTCCGGGTCATGCGGACCTGGCCGGGGGCATCAAGTACGACTTCCTCGACGCCCGCTACATCCTTGAGCGCGCCAGCGCCCGCGAAACCACCTCGCGGGTTGCGGTCGGCGCTTTGTGCAAGCAGTTTCTCGCGCAATTCGGCATCGGCGTCCTGAGCCACGTCGTGCAGGTCGGAACCGCGCAACTCGAACGCGAAGCCAGTTGGGAAGAACTGGAAGCGCTCTACGCGAAAGACGAAGTGTTTCTCAACTGCGTCGATCCCGAAGCCGAACAGCGCATGAAGGGAGTGATCGACGTCGCCTATCGCACCGGCGATACCGTCGGAGGCGTGTTCGAAGTCGTTGCGCGCGGACTTCCCGTTGGACTCGGTTCGCACATCGCGTGGGATACACGCCTCGACGGCCGCCTTGCGCAGGCGATCGTTTCGATGCAGGCGGTCAAGGGTGTTGAAGTGGGAGCGGCGCGCGAACAGGCCCGTGAATACGGGTCCAAAGTGCAGGACACGATCCACTACAACAAGGACGACAAGCGTTTTTATCGCGGCTCGAACAAGGCCGGCGGACTGGAAGGCGGCATCACCAACGGATCCGACCTGTACGTCCGCGGTTTCCTGAAGCCGATCTCCACGTTGCGCCGTCCGCTTGAAAGCGTGGACCTCGCCACTCGCGAGTCCACGGCTGCGGCGTACGAACGTAGCGACATCGCGGTGGTCCCCGCGGCGGGCGTCATCGGCGAAGCGATGGTCGCCATCGTACTCGCGCAGGCGATGCTCGAAAAGTTCGGCGGCGACTCGCTGCGCGAAACCAAACGGAACTACGAGAACTACCTCGAACAGGTGAGGAATTACTGATTTATGGTCCACAAGGTCGTGAAGTATGGCGATCCGGTGCTCGAAACCAAAGCCGAGCCCATCACCGAGTTCGATACCCCGGAACTGCGCCAGATGGTCGAAGACATGTTCGACACGATGTACTCGGCGAAAGGGATTGGTCTCGCAGCGCCGCAGATCGGCGTGTCGAAGCGCCTCACGGTGATCGACGTCAGTGCGGGCGAAGAGGGCGGCGAGAAGATCGTGCTCATCAATCCGGAAATCATCGAGAAGGCGGGTTCGCAGCTGGGTGAAGAGGGTTGTCTCAGCATCCCCGGTTTTCGCGAGGATGTGAAGCGCGCGATGAAGATCAAGGTCCGCGCGCAGAACGTCGAAGGCGACACGCTCGAGTACGAAGTCGATGAATTGCTGTCGCGCTGCATGCAGCACGAGATCGATCACTTGAACGGCGTGCTGTTTCTGGCGCACCTGAGTCCGTTGAAGCGCGACCTGATTCGCCGCAAGATTCGCAAGCTGCAGAAAGCGGGCGAATGGTAAAGCGCGTCGTCTTCATGGGGACGCCGCAATTCGCGGTTCCCACGCTGGAACGGCTCGCGTCGCGCGGCTTCGAGATCGCAGCGGTGTACACGCAGCCGGACCGTCCCAAAGGCCGCGGGCAGCAACTGGCGTACTCGCCGGTGAAGGAAGCTGCGCTGCGCCTCGGGCTGCGCGTGGAACAGCCGCTGAAAGTGCGTGTGCCGGAGGTCCGCGAGCAATTGCGGGAGTTCGGCGCTGACTCGATGGTGGTGGTCGGGTACGGGCAGATCATCCCTCAGGCGATCATCGACATTCCGCGTCACGGCATCATCAACGTACATGCGTCGCTGCTGCCGAAGTACCGCGGCGCTGCGCCGATCCAGTGGGCGATCGCGAATGGCGAAACGCGCACGGGCGTCACCACGATGCAGATCAATGCTGGACTCGACACCGGCGACATGTTGCTCGAGTGGTCCACGGAGATTGGCGCCGACGAGACCGCCGTCGAACTCGCGCCGCGTCTCGCCGAAGCCGGTGCGGATCTGCTGATCGAAACGCTGAACCGTATCGAAGAGATCCAGCCGCGCAAGCAGGATGATTCGCTGTCCTGCTACGCTCCGATCCTCAAGAAGGAAGACGGCCGCGCGGATTTCACGATGCCGGCGCAGCAGATTCTGAATCGCATTCGCGGATTCCAGCCTTGGCCCGGCGTCTATACGACGCTGCGCGGCGTGAAGTGGAATCTCTGGAAGGCGGCGCTGGCGTCGATCGAGTGCCCGCAAGGCCGCCTGCATCAGCATCACAAGCGTTTGTACGTCGGTTGCGGCGACGGATCCGCAATCGAGTTGCTGGAGGTCCAACTGGAAGGACGGAAGCGCATGCCGGTTCCGGTATTCTTGAATGGATTCTCCGTTTCTGAAGACGAAGTTCTTGGACAGTAGCTGCAGCGTAGGAACAATGAACCTTCCACTTGGATACAAGTACTCCGCCGTGTATGCGGGCATTCGCAAAGTCGCGAAAGATGATTTGTCGTTGATCGTGTCGGACCAGCCGGCTGCGGCTGCTGCCGTCTACACGAGCAACGTGGTGCAGGCTGCGCCGATCCAACTTGCGCGCAAGCACATGGCTGCGTCCAAGGGGACGGTGAAGGCCCTGCTCATCAACGCGGGCAACGCCAACTGCGCGACCCGCACGGGCGCGGCTGTTGCGCTCACGACTTCGAAGGCCGTGGCCGCAGGACTTGGCTGCAAAGTGGAGCAGGTGATCCCGTCATCCACCGGCGTCATTGGCGTGGAACTCAATCCGGCGTTGATCACCAACGCCCTGCCGGGCCTGATCGAAGGGCTCGACGCGGGTAGCTTCCAGAAGGTCGCCGACGCGATCATGACTACGGATCTCGTGCCGAAGACTGCGTTCGCAACAGTAAAGGCCGGCAAGAAGGAAGTCCGTCTTGCGGGACTCACCAAGGGTTCCGGCATGATCCACCCGAATATGGCCACCACGCTCGGTTACGTCATGACGGACGCCGTGGTTCCGGCCGCCACGCTGCGTGCGATGCTCAAACGCGCGATCGCCGTCAGTTACAACAGCATCAGCGTCGATGGTGACCAGTCCACCAACGACATCGTGGTCGTCATGGCGAACGGCGCGTCGGGCGTTAAGCCGGATCTCGCGAAGTTCGAGAAGGCGCTCACGGAAGTCCTGCAGTCGCTGGCCCGGCAGATTGCGAAGGATGGCGAAGGCGCGAGCCGGCTGGTGACGATCGACGTGAAGGGCGCGAAGTCCACGGCGGAGGCGCAGCGCATCGGCCGCTCCATCGCGAACTCGCCGCTGGTGAAGACGGCGATCGCGGGCGCGGATCCCAACTGGGGACGCATCATCTGCGCCGCCGGATACTCGGGCGTCGCGTTCGATCCGCTCAAGGTCGACATCCGCTTTCAGGGGCAACTGGTGTGCAAAGCCGGCCTTGCCGCGGAGTTCGATGAAGACGGGCTGAAGCAGAAACTCGAAGCCCCCGAGGTGGAGATCCAGTTCACCATCAAGGGCGCAGGCAAAGGCAGCGCGCGATTCTGGACCTGCGACTTCACCGACGGCTACATCCGCATCAACGGCAGCTACCGCACATGATGAGAACCCTCGCCGCAGCCTTGCTGTTCTCATACGCAACCGCGATCGCCGCGGACGATCCGGCTGCGGGCGCACGCGAAGCTGTCGCCGGTTTTGCCGGTGGACTTTCGAACGACAACCCGGAACTCGCGTTGTCGTATGTTTCAAAAAAACTGCCGGATTACGATCGCTTTGCGCGAAATCTGCGCGCCTTGCTGCAGCAGAATGAAGTCACATCGTCCGCAAGCCCGGTGTCGAACGAAGGCGATGACCTAAAGCGCGTGCTGGAGCTCGACTGGTATCTGGAAATCCGGTCCAAGAGCGGGGAACTCGCCCTGGTCCGGCGGCGTGAAACGGTTCGATGTACTGTGGAAAGAGTGTCCCTGAAGAAGAAGTGGATGGTGACGGATTTCGAGCCCGCACGTCTACTCGAAGTGCCTCCTCTTCCGCGCTAGGGGACCTGCGGAAAAATAATTCATGTCGGACGTCACCACCCTTTTGACCGAATGGAAGGGCGGGAACCAGCGGGCTTTTGATGAGCTGGTGCCGCTTGTTGAAGGCGAACTGCGCCGGTTGGCCAAGGTGTACCTGCGCCGCGAGAAGTCTGACCATACGCTGCAAAGTACGGCGCTCGTCAACGAGGCGTGGATCCGCCTCATCGATCAGAAACAGGCCGGATGGCAGAATCGCGCGCATTTCGTGGCGATCGCGGCCAGGCTGATGCGCCAGATTCTGGTGGATCACGCGCGTTCCAATCAGGCCGAAAAGCGGGGCGGCGGTAAAACGCTGCTGGCGCTGGATGAGGCGCTCGGCGTTCCGGAACGCGGATCCGTCGGACTCGTCGCGTTGGACGACGCCCTGCAACGTCTCGCTGAACTGGATCATCAACAGGCGCAGATTGTCGAAATGCGCTTCTTCGGCGGGCTCACCATCGAAGAAACCGCCGAGGCACTGGGGATTTCTCCCGCCACCGTGAAACGCGATTGGACGATCGCGCGCGGCTGGCTTTTCCGCGAACTCACAAACTCATGACCCCCACGATGTATCGCGAGGTGAAGCGGATCGTCGGCGAAGCGCTCGATCGCATCGCCGGTGCGCCTCGTGATGCATACCTCGATGGGGTTTTTGCCGAGAAGCCGGAACTGAGAGACGAAGTCCTGACGCTTCTCGCCGCCTGCGAGGATTCTTCGGACGGCTTTCTCGAACGCAAGGATGTCGATCCGCTGATCGGCAAGCGCGCCGGCCCGTATCGCATCGATGAGCGGATCGGTGAAGGCGGCATGGGCGCCGTATACAAGGCCACTCGCGAAGATGGCGCCTTTCGCATGGCTGCCGCGGTCAAGGTGATCCGCGATGGCCTCGATTCCGCCAGCATCGCCAAGCGCTTTCGCAATGAGCGCCAGATCCTGGCGCGGCTGTCGCATCCGAACATCGCGCGACTGCTTGACGGCGGCGTGATGGACGACGGCCGCCCGTACTTCGTGATGGAGTTCGTCGAAGGCCGCCGGCTCAGTGACGCCGCAGCGGAACTCGGCCTGTATCAGAAGCTCGACCTGTTTCGAATCCTCTGCAAAGCCGTTCACTACGCGCATCAGAATCTGGTGATCCATGGCGACATCAAAGCCAACAACGTTCTGGTGACGGAAGATGGCGCGCCGAAACTTCTTGATTTTGGCGTGGCGAGACTTTCCGAGGTGGACGGCAACGCGGGCCTCACGGTGACGCTGCTGCCGCCTGCGTTCACGCCTGATTATGCGAGTCCCGAACAGATTCGCGGCGAAGCGCTCAGCACTTCCTCGGACATCTATTCACTCGGCATCCTGCTGTGTGAGTTGCTGACCGGCAAGAAACCTCGCACGTTTACCACGCCTTCGCCGCAGGCCATCCTGCAAGTCATGCAGGCGCACCCGCCGGTCCGGCCGAGTGAGTTGAGCGGCGACGACGACCTGCGCGGGGACCTCGACAATATCGTGCTCAAGGCGCTGGATATGGATCCGGCCCAGCGATACGCATCGGCCGAACAACTGGCGGAAGACATTCGCCGCTTTGAGGTTGGACTCCCCGTCATTGCGCGTCCCGACTCCCTTCGCTATCGCGCGGGCAAGTTCGTGCGTCGCAACCTCGCTGCCGTGATTGCCGCAGGCGTTGGACTGGTCGCGCTCAGCGGCGGTCTCGGCGCCGCGCTCTGGCAGGCGAACGTCGCCCGTCAGGAACGCTGGCGCGCCGAGCGGATGTTCAACGACGTTCGCGATCTCGCCAACTCGTTCATCTTCGAAATCGAACGCGATATCGCGAAATTGCCGGGATCCACCGATGCGCGCGCGAAACTCGTCACGCGCGCGACCCAGTATCTGGACCGCCTGGCGCAGGATTCGCAAGGCGATCCCATCCTGCAGCGCGAACTCGCGGGCGCATACTACAAGCTCGGCGAAGTCCTCGGACGTCCCGATGCTCCCAATCTCGGCGACACCGCCGGCGCCATCACCAGTTTCCGGAAGGCCGTGCAGTTGCGCGAAATGTTGGCCCAGTCGTTGCAGACGCCGGAAGCGCAAGAGGAACTGGCTGAGGTTTACATCCGCTACAGTTCCGTGCTCAAGGTGAAGGGCGACTATACGGGCGGTCTTGATTTCGATCGCAAGGCGCTGGCGATCCGCCAGGAACTGGTTCGCGCGGAACCCGCCAGCACATCCCGCCGCCGGAACCTTGCAGAAAGCTTTACCGCGGTGGGCGGCAGTCTGTCGCAACTGGGGCGGTGGAACGAGGTCATCGAGGTCCGGGCAAAGGCACTGGAAATCTATCGCAGGCTGGCGGAAGAAGAGTGGTCGTTAGCCAATCGCAAGGGACTGGCGCTCGCGACGAATCGCATGGCGAGCATCCTCGCGCGCACGGGCGACAAGGCTGGCGCGATTCGCCGGTATCGCGAAGGGATGAACCTGCGCGCTGCCATCGCGAAGGACTATCCGGCCGATGTGGACGCCAAGCTGAACCTCGCCGGCACCCAGACAGCTTTTGGAGCCACGCTGAACGAAGCGGGACAGCCGCGCGAAGCCGTCCAGATGATCGGCGACGCAATCGCGATATACGAAAAGATGGCGGACTCTGACGCGCACGACGCGCGCGTCCACAGCCTCCTGTCGTCCGCGTACCTTCGTCAGGCCGAAGGCCATGTCGCATTGGGATCTTACGCGAAGGCGCTCGAACTGCTGGGTCGAAGCAAGGCTCTGCGCGACCGCCTGGCCAGTGAGAATCCACTGAATGCCGGCGCGCGTGGACAGGTCGCAGAGGTGATCGCGGCCATCGCCGCTGCACATGAAAAGGCGGGGGCGAAGGATCAGGCGCTACGCGAATATCGCGAGTCGCGCGACATCGCCGCGGACATCGAACGCCTGGGCCAGGCGAACGCCGTCATTCGCGAGATCGCACAAAAATCCGGCGATGCCGTCAAGCGGCTCTCCGGCAGAGCGAACTAGATATTGCTGTGGCTTTGGCAGCCGTCGACCACCACGCAGGATCCGGTCACCAGGCTCGCCGCCTCACTCGCCAGAAAGACCACCATCCGCGCGACTTCCTCCGGCGCCCCAAAGCGTCCCAGCGGCATGTCCGTCTGCACGAACTTTGCGATGCCTTCCGGATCCGCCTGCATCCGCTTGTCCCAGCCGCCGCCCGGGAACCACGTCGAGCCGGGCGCCACGGTATTCACCAGGATGCCGTCCTTCGCCAGATCGCGCGCCATTGATTTCGAAAGGCTGATCATGGCGGCCTTGGCTGCGTTATAGGCGGATCCGCCGCCACCTTCCTTGCCCCAGATGCTCGAGATGTGAATGATCCGGCCCCAGCGCTGCTGCTGCATGAATGGAACCGCCGCTTTGCTGGCGATGAGTGCGGAAAAGACGTTCAGTTCGAAAACGCGCCGCCACTGGTCGACGGTCGACGCCTGGAAGCCGCCGCCACCGAGCGACCCGCCGACATTGTTCACCAGGATGTCGAGCCGCCCGAAGCGCGAGTGGATCTCATGGATGAATCCTTCGATCTGCGCCGGATCTGCCAGATCCGCGGGTAACGCGACGAGTCCTTCCGCCTCCGCGCCTTCCAGAGAATCCTTGCTGCGGCCGCATACCGCCACCGTGCAACCCTCTGTAAGTAAAGCCTTTGCGGTGGCCAGCCCGATCCCGCGGGTCCCGCCTGTGACAATCGCCACACGATTGTTGAAACCTAAGTGCATTTGGTTACGCCTTCTATAATCGTAAGAGCTGCTTCCGTATCGAGTCTTAATGAAAATTCATCACCTGATCCGTTTGCTGGTTGTCGTACCTCTCGCCATCAGCATCACACACGCGAGCGACGACGTCCCCGGCGATGGAGGCGGGGGTGGTGGCGGTCCTATTTCTCCAGTCAAGGCGGAAGCACCAAAATCGGATTCGCGAATCTTTGGCGTGATCCCGAACAATCAGACGTTTTCCTTGCACGGCGAAAAGGTGGATCCTCTCTCGGCTAAGGAGAAGTTCCGGCTTGCCTCCAAGACGGCGATTGATCCCGGGACGTTTGCGGTAACCGGATTCCTGGCTGGCATCGGCCAGTTGAACAATCAGTACCCGACCTTCGGCCAGGGACTCAAGGGCTATGGACATCGCTACGGCATGATGTACGTGGATGCGGCGAGTACGGCCATGCTGACCAACGGCTTGATGCCCGCGCTCTTCCATCAGGATCCGCGGTTCTTCCGCCTCGGTGAAGGATCCACGAAGCGGCGCGTCGGCTACGCGATCAGCCGTATCTGGATGGCTCGTGGCGATAACGGCAAGCGGACCTTCAATTTCGGCGAGGTGTTCGGCAATGCCGCCCAGGCTGGACTTTCCAGTTACTACTATCCGGCCGCCGAACGCAACGGCGCCAACATCGGCGCACGCACCGTCATCGCGATTGCTCCTGACGTCGTGTCGAACCTGCTTCGTGAGTTCTGGCCTGACATCTCTCGCAAGCTCAAGCACCACCACAAAACTCCCTGAGTTCGGATTCCTGCCTGTTTTTGATCGCTCCCTTGTAATAATGGGACGGTTCCCCCTGTCTTCACTGGTGACCGAGATAAGGTTGCAGTGGCGAACAGGAGGCGAACGTGCTAGCGGTTTTACAAAGACAGGAACACTTTCCAGTGAGTCCACCAACAGTTATTCCTGACGAGCAGGAACTCGCCCGCCTTTACGACGCCCATCACGGCATGGTGTTCCGCACCGCCTACCGCATCACCGGCAATGCGTCGGATGCGGAAGACGTGTTGCAGACCGTCTTCATGCGGCTGATGAAACGCGACACCCGCGAGATGGAGCAGCCCGAAAGCTACCTGCGCCGCGCTGCCGTGAACGCGTCGATCGATCTGATCCGCGAACGGCAGAAAGCCAACAGCGTCCCGCTGCTCGAGGAAACCTCGACCGCCGCCTCGTGTACCGAACTGCGCGAACTCCGCGACGCGTTGCGCAAGGCGCTCGCCAAGTTGGACGAAAGGCAGTCGGTAATGTTCGCGATGCGCTTTTTTGAAGGTTATTCGAACCAGGAAATTGCAAAGATCATGGGCATGTCGCAGGTCCATGTGGCGGTTGTTCTGCACCGCGTGAAGTCGAAGCTGCAAAAGGAATTGAAGTAACGAGAGGAGCCAAGACCATGAAGAACGATTACAATTTGGACGAAATCCTCGATAGCCTTCGTTCGGACGAGCCGAGCGAACAGGAAGTGGAACTGGCTTCGGCGCGCGTGCGGCAAAAGCTGTTCGGCGCGGGCAGCGCGGACGTGGCGCGCATCACCGGATGCGACGACTATCGCGCGCTCTTTCCCTCTTACATCAGCAAGACGATTTCCGACGCCCGCCGCATGCTGGTCGATGATCACATTCGGGAATGCGGCGCCTGCCGTAAGGCGCTCGAAGAAGCGCGCGGCGTGCGTCCCAAGGTCGTGCCGTTCGTTGCGCCGCCGGCTGCCAAGAAGCCGAAGCAGGCGCCGATGTTCCAGAAGTGGGCGATCGCGGCCGGACTTTTCGCTGCTGTCGGCGCCTCGAGCTGGGGCATTTTGAAGTTCCTGTTCCCGGGAAGCAGCCGGTCCCAGGTCGCCGCGGTGCAGACCATCAACGGCGGCATGCTGTATCAAGGTACGCTGCCCGTTACCGAAGGCCGCGAGATCGCATCCAATGATCTCATCCGTACCCCCATGGGGACGCGCGCCGTGGTTCGCCTGCATGACGGCTCGCTGGTCGAGATGAACGAACGCAGCGAGATCTCGGTGTCACGCGGCTGGAGCGGCACGACGATCCGCCTCGATCGCGGCAACATCATCGTGCAGGCCGCGAAACAACGGAACGGCAGCCTGATGGTGTCGACGCCGGATGCGCTGGTGTCTGTGAAGGGCACGATCTTCAGCGTCAATCGCGGCATGAAGGGTTCGCGTGTTTCGGTGGTCGAAGGTTCCGTGCAGGTCGAGCCTCGCAACCGGGGCGCGGAAATGCTGAAGCCCGGCGACCAGACGACGACGGATCCGTCGCTGGGTAAGGTCCCGGTGGCTGACGAGATCGCATGGAGTAAAGACGCCGCCCGCTACATGGCGCTGCTCGGCGAACTCAATGCGCTCGGCAAGAAGCTCGAAGCAATCCAGGGTCCCGGACTGCGCTACTCGTCGCAACTCGTGCGCTACCTGCCGGCGGATGCGGTCGTCTACGCGGCGATCCCCAACATCGGCAATACGCTCGGCGAAGCGAAGCGCGTCTTCGATAGCCAGGTCAAAGAGAGCCCGGTATTGAAAGACTGGTGGGAGAAATCGACCAACGAGAAGTCTCGCGCGGAAGTTGACGCGGTCATCAGCGAGGTCCAGCAGTTTGCCAGCTATCTCGGCGAGGAAGTCGTGGTCACGATGAGCGGCGCCCGCAAGCGTCCCGTCGCGTTGGCGGAAGCAAAACGCGATGGATTGGCTGAGTTCATCCGGCAGGAAATCGCCAAGCATGGCGGCAAGGGTCCGGAACAGGGCCGTGATTATCAGGTGCACAAGAACGTGCTGATCATCACCGGCGACGCACAGACGCTGCGTGACACGATGGCCGTGATCGATGCTGGCGGCAGCCCTGCGCAGAGTGAATTCCGCAATCGCATCGAGCAGGCATATTCGTCCGGCGCCGGCTGGCTCTTGTGCGCAAACATGGAACAAATCCTCAAGGAAAACGTACAGAAGAGTTCGAAGACATCGTCACTGGATTTTGGCGTGGACAACTTGAAGTACCTCGTGCTCGAACGGAAAGACCTCGCAGGCAAGACGCAGAACGTTGCGTCGCTGAACTTCAGCGAGCAGCGCAAGGGCGTGATGGCCTGGCTGGGCGCTCCTTCGGCGATGTCCTCGCTCGATTTCATCTCTCCTGACGCCGGTGTGGCGTTTGGCGCGGTGACCAAGAATCCTCGTCTGGTTGTGGAAGAGATGCTCGCGCTGGCGTCCCGCGGCGGCAACAACACCAACGACGCCTTTGCCGAAATCGAATCGCGCACTGGCGTGAAGGTCGTCGACGATCTTGCCGGCTCGATGGGTTCTGAGTTTGCCTTTGCGTCCGACGGTCCGGTACTGCAGAGCCTCAGTTGGAAGGTCGCGGTGGAGATGTACGCGCCGCAGCGCTTCCAGACGGCGGTCGAGAAACTCGTCGAAACGGCGAACCGCGAATTGAAGGACAAGGTTTCGGTGACGCTGCAAACCTCGAACGCGGAAGACCGTACGTTCTACTCGATTGCTGCGAAGGGCCTGCCGTTCGAGATCCACTACACGTATGTGGATGGTTACCTGCTGGCCGGCGCGAACCGCGCGCTGCTGCTGACGGCGATCAAGAACCGCCAGAACGGCTACATGCTGACCCGTTCGGAGAAGTTCCGCTCGCAGATGCCGTACGGATCGAACCCGAACTTCTCGGCGGTCTTCTATCACAATGTCGGATCCGCCCTTGGCCCGGTTGCTGAGCAGTTGAAGAACATGGGCTATGGCACGGATGAGTTCCGCAAGGGGCTCGACGGCGTGAAGGACATGACGCCCGGCGTCGTGGCGATCTACGGAGAACCGACGAAGATCACGGCGGCAACGCATGGCGACTTCTTCGGATTGAATATGGGAATGCTGGCAGGCATCGACAAGGGCGGCATGGGAATGATGCAACTCCTGTCGGGAGGCGCCTCCGGCTTCAAGAAGAACAGCACAAGAACGCAATGATGCCAGTCATCCAACTCGAGAATCTGTCGGTGAGGCTGGGGAATCGCGATATTCTCCGCGGCCTCACCGGCACGCTTTCCGGAAGAACCATCGGCTTGCTGGGACCCAACGGGGCCGGCAAGTCGACTCTCATTAATACGCTGCTCGGCTTCTATCCGCCCTCCGCCGGAACCGCGCGGATCCTCGGTCACGACATCCGCACGCAAGCCAACGAGATCCGCCGGCGTGTCGGCTACATGCCCGAAAACGACACGTTTATCGGCAACATGTCGGCAGTGGCGTTCGTGCGCATGATGGCGGAACTCTCCGGTCTGCCGTCCGAAGCGGCGCTCGAACGGGCGCACGAAGCGCTGTTCTACGTGGGACTCGGCGAAGCGCGCTATCGCCAGGTCGGAACCTACTCGTTGGGCATGAAGCAGCTTGCGAAACTGGCCCAGGCGATCGTGCACGGTCCGAAACTCGTCATTCTCGACGAACCCACCAACGGACTCGATCCGCCGGCCCGCCAGCGCATGCTGAAACTGATCAAGGAAATGCGCGATTCCGGCGAGATGCACATCGTTTTGTGTTCGCACCTCTTGAAGGACGTGGAAGACACCTGCGAAGAGGTCATGATCCTCAAGCAGGGCGAAATGGTCTATTCGGCGAACCTCGAAGAAGAGCGCAAACTGAATCGCCGGTTCCTCGAGCTTGAAACATTCGGTATTCAAAATGGCTTTGTCGAAGCGGCGGAGACGCTGGGCTGCGAATGCGCGGCGCTGGCGGGAGGCCGCGTGAAGATGGTGCTGGGCGAAGGCGTTGAGATCCGCGACATCTATAAACTCGCCGCGGAACGTAACCTGCAGTTGCGGCGGCTCAGCTACCGTCGCGACACGCTCGAGGACATCTTTCTCAAGGCGATGGAATTCAAAGGAGCGCCCGGCGCGGCGGCGAAGTAAAACGTCATGGCTGTCTACAAACGAACCTATAAAGGCTACGAGGGCCGCCTGACGCCGGAATGGTCGCGCTTTTTGATCCTTCCGCGTTACGCGTGGGAGTCCCTCTTCAAACAACGGTTCCTGCTGATCTTCTTTGTCATTTGTTTCTTCTACCCGGTTGGTTGCGCGATCTTCCTGTACCTCAACGCCAATCTGGGCGCGCTCGCGAGCCTCGTGCCGGGTGCGGGCAAGATGACGGGCATGGATATCGGCGGGCGCTTCTTCTATCTGTTCACCAGCATTCAAGGCGCGCTGGCGTTCATCCTGACGGCCTTCATCGGACCCGGGTTGATCTCGCCGGATCTCGCCAACAACGCACTGCCGCTGTATTTCTGCCGCCCGTTCTCGCGTACCGAGTACGTCGCCGGCAAACTGGGCGTCGTCGCGATCCTGCTGTCGTTCATCACCTGGATCCCCGGCTTGCTGCTGTTTTGCATGCAGTGGAGCCTCGCCGATGACCAGTGGTTCCCCGCCAACAACTGGCTGCCCGGCGCGATCTTTCTGTCCAATGTGATGTGGATCCTGCTCATCTCCCTGCTGGCGCTCGCACTATCGGCGTGGGTCCGCTGGAAGGTGGTGGCCGGTTCGCTGTTGCTGCTCATCTTCTTCCTGGGCGCCGGACTTGGCGCCGCGATCAACGCCGTGATGCGCACCGAAAAGGGCGCCTGGCTCGACATCGGTTCGAACAACGCGCGCATCTGGCTGGAACTCTTCCGTATCCGCGAAAGCACGACCATTACGATCGAAGAGGCCTGGGTTGCTCAGTTCGTGACTCTGGCATTCTGCCTGTGGCTGCTGTGGAAGAAGGTCCGCGCTTACGAGGTGATCAAGTGACGACGCCCCCGCCGATTGAAAACAGCCTGATTCGCCTCGACGATGTATCGAAGTTTTACGGCGAAGTCCTGGGTGTCAACAAGATCAACCTCACGATCCCGTCGGGCATCACCAGCCTCGTCGGCCCCAACGGCTCCGGCAAGACCACGCTCATGAACCTCATGACCGGCCTGCTGCAGCCGACCCGCGGAACCATACAGGTCTGCGGCATGTCGCCGTCGGATCCGGAAACATTCTTCCGCCACGTCGGATACTGCACGCAGTTCGACTCGTATCCCAAAGGCTTCACCGGTTACGAATTCGTCTATTCGTTCCTGCGCCTCTTTGGCTGGGATCATCGCGAAAGCGAGCAGCGGGCGTGGCGCGCGATCGAACGCGTCAATCTCGTCGACGCAGCCAAACGCAAGGTTGCCGGATACTCCAAAGGCATGCGCCAGCGGATCCGCCTCGCGCAGGCGATCAGCCACGATCCCCGGGTGCTGATCCTCGACGAGCCGCTAAATGGACTCGATCCGCTGGTCCGCGCGGAAACCATCGCGTTGTTTCGGGAGTTTTCGGGCGAGGGCCGGCACGTGATCATCTCGAGCCACGTTCTGCACGAAGTGGACATCATTTCAGATCAGGTGATCCTGATGTCGAGCGGCTATGTGGTTGCCGAAGGCGAGATCAAAGGGGTCCGCAGTGAAATTGAGGATCATCCCATTCAGGTGCTGATCCGCTGCAATAAGCCGCAGGCGCTGGCCTCACGCATCTTCGAGTCGGATCACGTTGTGGAGGCCAAGGTCCACGCCGATGGCGGAGGCTTGCTGGTCAAGACAAAGAATGCGGATCATTTTTACCTGATGATGAACCAGATCGCGATGAACGGCATAGAAGTCGAGACGGTTGCGCCGGTCGACGACGACGTGCAATCGCTGTACGAATACCTCATCGGCGGCGAGGAGGCCACCAAATGAATCCGCTCTGGATGACGCAAATCGCCGCCGTTCTGCGCCTCGAAATCCGCAAATCTTTCTTCGCCCGGCGCGGACTCTGGATCTACCTGCTTGCCGCGATCCCGCTGCTCATCTGGGGCGGGCACGCGATCGAGATGAAGTTCAAGCGCGAACGCATGCATCACACCGCCAGTGAAGGAGCCACGCGCGAGAAGTTGTTGTCGATCAAGCGAGGCATGACGAAAGAAGAAGTTGCCGCTATTCTGCCGAACCCGTCCAGCAGTTCGTCGTTCACTCGCCGCAATGGCGCGGAAATGACGTTCTGGGGGTATTCCGACGGCACGATGACGATCAATGTCGTGATCAAGGACGGCGTTGTGGAACGCGTCAATACGACGCGCGGCCAATGTGATGTTTCCGAAGATACGACGATCTTCGCGGGTATCTTCCAGTTCTTCTACATGCGCCTCGCCATATTCTTTGGATGCATGTTCGTCTTCATGAACCTGTTCCGTGGCGAGATGCTCGATCGTAGTCTCCACTACTACTTCCTCGCGCCGATTCGTCGCGACGTCCTCGTTGTCGGGAAGTATCTCGCGGGACTCGTCGCAACCACCGTCATCTTCGGCGTCAGTACGATCGCGCAATGGGGCGTCTTCGTGATGCACTTTGATTCCTCGAGCGCGACGGAGTATCTGGCGCAGAACAACGGCTGGATGCATCTCTGGGCGTACCTCGGCGTGACGGCGCTGGCTTGCCTCGGCTATGGCAGCGTATTCCTCGCCGCAGGCATCCTGATTCGAAATCCTCTGGTCACGGCTGCAGTCGTGCTCCTGTGGGAGTCGATCAACGGAATCCTGCCGGCTGCGCTTCGCAAGTTGAGCGTGATTTACTACCTGAAATCGCTTTGCCCGGTGGAAATCCCCATGCAGCAGGGCGTGCCGCCGCCGATCGCGATGCTCGCGTCGAACGTCGATGGCGCGACGCCATTCGTGGCCGTCATCGGATTGCTGGCCGTTTCGATTCTCGTCGTGTTCATCGCCACGCGCCGCATCAAACGCATGGAAATCAACTACGGCGCCGACGCATAGACCACAATAGAAGGGATGACGTCTCTCGTCTCCCTTCTCTCCCTGGTTTCGCTATCAGCCGCTGATCCTGCAACTCTCGCGCAGTCTCCGCAGATGCGCAAGGCGCTCGACTTCGCCAAGCAAATCGAGCCTCAGATCATCGCCGAACAGCGGCGGGTCTGCGAGATCGCGGCGCCGACTTTCCAGGAAGAGAAACGTGGACTCGAGTTCAAGCGCATCTTCGAATCGCTTGGACTGAAGAACGTTCGCATCGACGGCGCGGGCAACGTCATCGCCGAGCGTCCCGGCAAATCCGCTAAGCCGAACCTCGTCGTCGCAGCGCACCTCGATACGGTGTTCCCGGAGTTCGTCGGTCTCAAAACATCCATGGAAGGCAGCGTGATCAAGGGGCCCGGCATCGGCGACGACTGCCGTGGACTCGCCGTTCTCATCAGCATGATCCGCTCGCTCAACGAGGCGCGTATCGAAACACAGGGTACGCTGACCTTCGTCGCCAACGTCGGTGAAGAGGGCTTGGGCGATCTCCAGGGCGTCAAGCACCTCTTCAACGAATCGCTCAAAGGGAAGATCGATTCGTTCATTTCGATCGACGGCACGGGACTGCGCATCACACGCATCGGCGTCGGCAGCTATCGTTATCGCCTCGCGTACAAAGGCAAGGGTGGACACAGCTTCGGCGCCTTCGGCAATGCGAATCCGGTGCACGCGATGGGACGCGCGATCGCCAAGATCGCCGACATCCAGGTTCCCGATCATCCCAAGACCACATTCAACGTCGGTCGCATCGGCGGCGGCACTTCGGTGAACTCGATTGCGTTCGAATCCTGGGCCGAAGTCGATATGCGCTCCTCCGACCCGCGCAGCCTGACCTCTGTGGATGAAAGATTCAAGAGCGCGGCGCAGCAGGCGCTCAATGAAGAGAACGCGCGCTGGAAAGATAAGGGCAAGATTGCGCTCGAATTGAAGATGCTGGGGAACCGTCCAGCCGGTGAGACGGCGGAAAACGCGCCGATCATGAAGACCGCGCTGGCTGTATCCAAAGCGCTGGGCTTCGAATCCGGCGTCGGCGAAGGATCCACGGATTCGAACTACCCGATGAGCCTCGGCATCCCGGCCATCACTATCGGTGGCGGCGGCAAGGGCGGAGGCGCGCACTCGCCGGAAGAATCCTTCGACATCACGGACTCATGGAAGGGTTCGCAGCGCGCAATCCTGCTCGCTGTCGCGCTTGTATCGAACTGAGGCGCG
>CAZVKC010000049.1:0-11230 GCA_964627455.1 uncultured Solibacteraceae bacterium
GTCCTGCTGGGCGGCGCCGGCGGGCGCATCAAAGGCGGACGCGTGCTGAAGTACGGTGGGAATCCGAATCGCCAGATGTGCCGGTTGTATCTGTCGATGATGGACAAGATGAACCTGCACATGCCAAAGTTCGGCGACGCATCGCAACCGCTCGACGAGGTCTAATCGCAGTGCTGCGTTGGATTGCCTCGTTCATCTTCCTGGCCCATGCGCTGTTCGCCGCGTATCGTGTCGTACCCGACATCGAATACGCAGCGCCAGGCGGCGAGTCATTAAAACTCGATGCGCACATTCCGGAAGGCAAGGGTCCGTTTCCCGCAGTGATTCTCGTACACGGCGGAGGCTGGACCGTCGGGCATAAGACCGTGAACTTCGTGCAGCCGTTGTTTCCGGTCCTCGATCAGACGGGCATCGCATGGTTCACGATCGACTACCGGCTGGCGCCCAGGCATCCGTATCCGGCGGCGGTCGAGGATGTCGAGGCTGCAATTGCCTGGGTGAAGAAGAACGCGGGGCAATACAAAGTGAATCCCCGCAAGATCGCGATCATGGGCGAATCCGCGGGCGCGTACCTGGTGAACCTGATCGGCGCGAAGAACACGGCTGGCGTTGCGGGCGTCGTCTGCTTCTATGGACCCATCGACATGGAAGTCTGGGCTCGCCGTTATGAGGGCAAGCGTCCGATCACCGATGGCATGCGGGCGTTCTTCGGCATCGAGGAATACAACGACGCGGCACGAACAAAGATGCGCGAGGTGTCGCCGAGCACGTACTTGAAGAAGGGCAAGACGCCGCCATTTCTCGTGATTCACGGCACGCGCGACGAGGCGGTGCTGTACGAGCAAGCGGAACTGCATTTGAAGCTGTGTCGCGAGAAACGCATTCCCGTTGAGTTGATCACTGTGCAGGACGGCGTGCACGGCGTCATCAATTGGGAAAAAGATCCGCGCTTTCAAGGTTACAAGCCGAAGCTCGTCACCTGGCTGCAACGAACTCTTCGGTAGTTCTCAGGGACAGTGAATGTCCGCGGGCGGTTCCTCCACCAGTTGCGCCAGCGTCGCGAAGAAGCGCGCGGCCGGAGCGCCATCGACCATCTTGTGATCGAACGTCAGGCTGAGCGTCATCTGCTCACGCGCGACGATCTGGCCGCTCGCGAGGACCACGGGTTCCCAGCGGATCGCGCCCAGGCCGAGGATCGCAACTTCCGGATAATGGATGACCGGCGTGAACGCTTCAACACCCTGGCCTCCGAGGTTCGAGATCGAGAACACGCCCACTTTCATGTCCTCAGCCTGAATCGTGCGCTGGCGTGCGGCCTTCACCAGATCGCGCGATCTTTGCGCGACATCCGATAACGAGAGGTCCTGCACGTTGCGGATCACCGGCACAAGCAAGCCGCGATCGGTATCGACTGCGATTCCGATGTGGGTCCCACCCGCAATGCTGCCGCCACGCGTCATGTACGGGTGTTGACGCAAAGCGATGGCCGCGATCTTCGCGACGAGGTCATGGATCGCGGGCCCGGGTTCCGGATGCAGACGCAACTTCCAGCGATTCCGCAGCGCAGTGAAGCGGCTGGCATCAACCCGCCGCATCAGCGTGACGGGAACCGTTTGCTCGTAGCTCTCTTGCATGTGACGCGCGATGGTGCGGCGCGTTGAAGAGACCGGTGGCGCCGCGGCGCGAACGTCCTGTTCACGGATCCTCCCCCCGCGCCCCGTACCTTGCAGGACCGCTGTATCCACGCCCAGCTCCGCCGCAACGCGTCGGGCGCGTGGCGTGACCGGCGTTCTTCTCTCGGGCTCCGGACCAGCCGGGATCTCTCGACCGGGCGCCTCTTCACCTTCCGCTAGCAGATACCCGATGCGTTGGCCCGGCTTCACGATGGATCCGAATTGCGGAGCGTCGGGAGGCAGATACAGCACCCCGCCATCGAGCGCTTCGACGTCCATCGTGACCTTATCGCTTTCGAGCGCAAACAGCGGTTCGCCGATTTGCACTTTGTCGCCGGGCTTCTTCAGCCAGTCCGCGAAGATCCCCTCTTCCATCGACCAGCCAAGACGCGGAATCGTGATTTCAATCGCCATCGTTACTCGCTCACCAGCTCTCGAATGGCGCGCACGATCGCGGCCGTATCCGGAATCACCGCAGCCTCCAATGTCGGACTATATGGCGTCGGGGCGAAGGCGCCGTTGACCCGGCGGATCGGCGCATCGAGATCATCGAAGCCTGCGTCCGCAACCTGCGCAGCGATCTCCGCGCCAATCCCACAGGGTCCGAACGCCTCGTCCACAATCATCAGCCGTCCGGTCTTGTGCACCGACGCGAGAATCGCGGGTGTATCGAGGGGCGAAACCGTACGCGGATCGATCACCTCGACCTCGACTCCTTCAGCAGCCAACTCATTCGCGGATGCGAGCACACGCTGCGTCAGAAAGCCGATCGCGACAACCGTCGCATGACGCCCCGTGCGCAACACCCGCGCCTTTCCGAACTCGATTTCGTAGGGCTGCGCAGGCACGGGACCCTTCATCGACATCAGTTCGCGAGGTTCGAGAAACAAAACAGGATCCTCGCAGCGCAACGCTCGCGTGAACAGTCCCTTTGCGTCGTACGGCGTCGACGGCACGACAACACGCAGCCCCGGGATATGGCTGTAGATCGAGTAATAGCTGCCGGAATGATGCGTCGCAGCGGAGTGGCCGATGCCGATGCAGCCACGCAATAACACGGGCATGCGCAAGCGTCCACTACTCATGTACTGCATCTTCGCGATCTGATTGACAACCTCGCCAAACGCATCGTTGATGAAGTCGATGAACATGAAGTCGACCACCGGCCGTGCGCCGATCATCGCGGCGCCGCCCGCCATGCCGACGAAGCCACGCTCCGCAATAGGCGTGTCGCACAGCCTATCGGCGCCGTACTTTTCGAACAAGCCAGCCGTCGTGCCGAAGTTTCCGCCGCGTCTGCCGATGCCTTCGCCGAAAACAAAGATCCGCGGATTGATCGCCATCTCTGCATCGAGCGCTTCGAGCGTCGCCGCGGTGAACGAAATCTCGCGCCCCGCCTCGGGACCTGGCTCAACAAGCGCCGTCTTCGAAGCCGGGGCGGCGTACACGTGAGTCGTCGCCTCGCTCGCCGAAGGCCAAGACGCTTTTTCAGCGGCCTCGCTGGCTGCCTGCACCTCGGCCTGGATCTCTGCATCTACAGCATTCAGTTCAGCCTCCGACACCGCGCCGGACTCGATCAAATGCGCGCGATACCGCTTGATCGGGCAACGTTCCCGCCACGCCGAAACATCTTCGCGGGTTCGATACGTGTAGTCGCCCATGCCTTCGGAGTGCGCGCGCGTGCGATAGGTGCGGCACTCGATGAGCGTAGGTCCACTGCCGGATCTCGCGCGCAGCACAGCCGCTTCGGCCGCCTGTGACACGGCAACCACGTCGTTGCCATCCACCGCAATACCGGGGATCCCATAGGCCGCGCCACGCGACGCGACGTCGGGATTTCCGGCAGAGTACGAGAACGGCACCTCGGTCGCAAACTGATTGTTCTCGCACACGAAGAGCACCGGCAATTTCCAGATGCTCGCGAGGTTGAGCCCCTCGTGGAAGGCGCCGTTGTTCACCGCACCGTCGCCGAAGAACGCCACCGCCACGCGATCCGTCCGCATCAGCTTGAAACCATACCCCGCGCCGGCGGCCTGCAGAATGCATGGACCCACAATGCCGCTCGTGCCCATCATCCCGATCTCGGGCGCGAACAAATGCATCGAACCACCGCGGCCTCGCGAACAGCCCGATTCGCGTCCGAATAGTTCCGCGATCAGTTCGCCGACCGGCGTGCCTTTGGCCAGCGCGTGTCCGTGTCCCCGATGCGTGCTGAAGATCGCGTCGTCACGACGCAGATGCGCGCAGACACCCGTCGCGACGGCTTCCTGCCCAACGTACGTGTGACAAGCGCCGTGGACGAGTCCGCGGGCATGACAACGCGCCAGTTGCTCCTCCGCCGTGCGGATCAACTGCATCGTTCGATAGAGATTCATACGCTCTGCTTCCTGGGCGGCCGCACGCTGCCACCGCCGTTCATTGCCAGATTGCCGCCATCCATCGGGATCAACGCGCCGGTGATCCATTCCGACGCGTCCGAGGCAAGCAAGACCGAGAGTCCACGGATGTCGTCGGGCTTGCCGAACCTGCCAGCCGGAATACCGCTGAGAAACTGATCCGCCAGCCGTGGATTCTCGCCAATCCGTTTCTCGAGGCCGGGATTCAGCACCTGCGCGGGCAGGATCGCATTCACGCGCACGCCTTGCGACGACCATTCCGTGCTCAGCTCACGAGTCATCTGCGCAACCGCGCCCATCGCCATGCTGTATGCGATATGCCCCCGTCCCAGCGCCGTGATGCTGGCGAGCGAGCCGATGTTCACGATGCTTCCCCGCCCTGCCGCCAGCATTCTGCGACCCGCTTCCTGACACGCGCAGAATCGCCCAAAGACGAGGTTCCGCCAAACCTGTTCGACGTCTTCGAGTCGAATGTCCTCAGGCGCGCCGAGCACTCCCTCGCCCGCAACGTTGCCGAGAAAATCGATACGTCTGAACTCGTCGTCCAAACGCCGGAACACCGCCCGAATCTGCTCAGGCTGCGAAACATCGCACGCCACGGCAATCGCGCGGCGCCCCATATCGCGAATCAACTGCGCCGTCTGCTGCGCGCCATCTTCGTTGAGATCGACAAGCAGCAGGTCCGCGCCTGCTTCCGCAAGAGCAAGAGACATCGCGCGCCCCATGCCTTGGGCCGCGCCGCTCACAAGTGCGACCTTGCCGGTCAGGTCAAACAGGTTCTTGGTAGGACTCATTCTTCTTCGTTACTCGTACCAGACTCACAATAGCGCCGCCCAGCAAATACCAGGCGGCCAGAAAAAACAGGCAGTCGCGATCACTCGCGCCGCGGACCTTGATCCAGCCAATCAAATGATTGCCGAAGTACCCGGCGAGGTTCGCGCAGATATTGATCAAGCCAATGCTCGCGGCGGCTGCCGATGATGTTAGCGTCGCGCTCGGCAGCGCCCAGAATGGCGGAGGCCACGACATTGCGACCAGCCCCGTCAGCAGCAGCCACGACATCACCAGCGGAAACGGCTGCCCGGGAAACGCGCTGCCCGCCAGAAACACGCCCGTGGACCACATGCCTGCGATGCAGGTCCACTTGCGGTTGCCGGTGCGGTCGGCGTGAAATCCCGCATACAACACGCCGGCGAGACCGCACAAATAATATAGGCCGCTGAACAGCAGGGTCGACGTATCGGACCCGCCGGACAAATTCTTGATCGTGGTCGGCAACCAGAATGTGAGCGCATACCCGCCTGTATTGGCCGCAAAGATACCAAGCGCGAGCAGCCACACGTTGCGGGTCCGCAACGCTTCGCTCACAGTGAAGCGCTGCTGCGATTCTTTCGCACGCGCCTCTTCCGCCAGGACGCCATCGAGGTACGAGCGCTCGGCATCGGTGAGCCAGCGAGCGTCGCGTGGACGGTCCGTCATGTAGAGCAGCGTCAGCACGCCGAACAAGACAGCCGGCAATCCTTCAAGAATGAACAACCATTGCCAGCCGTGATATCCGAGCCAGTCCACGTCGAGCAGCATGCCGGAAAGCGGCGCGCCGAATGCAAGGCTCAATGGGATAGCCACGATGAAGCCGGACATCGCGCGGGCGCGCTGTTCCATCGGGAACCAGTGCGTGAAGTACACGATAAGGCCTGGAAAGAAGCCTGCTTCCGCGACGCCCAGGAAGAAACGCGCGACATAGAACTGCATCGAAGTCTCGACGAACGCCGTCGCGGCCGACAGCAATCCCCACGTGATGAGGATCCGCGCGAACCACTTGCGAGCGCTCCAGCGCTCCACCAGCAGCGCGCCGGGGATCTCCAGAATCAGATACCCGATGAAGAAGATCCCGATACCGAGTCCGAAGACTTCTTCCGAAAAGCCGAGATCCTGCGCCATCCGCAACTTCGCGAACCCGACATTCGCGCGATCGAGATACGCAGCGAAGTACAGCAGGATCGAGATCGGCAGGATCCGCCAGGCGACCTTGCGATGAAGTGCTGAGACTGCGGCTGCGTCGAGCGGCATGCGGCAGTCTTGAACCTTATCACAAGCCGCTAGGCTCTCGTTTTCAGAAAGGTTCCCCGCTGCAGTTCGTCGAACGCCTGTCGCAATTCTTCTTCGGTATTCATGACGATGGGTCCATACCAGGCGACGGGTTCCGCGATCGCCTTGCCCGACACCAGCAGGAACCGCACGCCCTCTTCGCCGGCCTCGACCACAACCTCGTCACCCCGGTCGAACAGAATGAGAGATCGATTCTCCGCATCGAAGCCCTGCTCCGTCGGGACAGGCTGCGGACCTGAGGCATTCCCAAACTTGCCGCTACCGTCAAACACATACGCGAAGGCGTGGCGCGTCGTCTCGACAGGAAGCGTCTTCCGCTTTCCCGCCGGCACACTCACGTCAAGATACACGGGATCCGCCGCCACTCCCTCGACCGGCCCTTTCTGTCCCCAGAAATCCCCGCACACGATCCGCACTTGCGTACCGTCGTCATCGGTCACAACCGGGATACCGTCCGCTTTGATCTCCTGATATCGCGGCGCCGTCATCTTCATCGACGAAGGCAAATTGCCCCACAGCTGGAACCCGTGCATGCGGCCTGCGCTATCGCCCTTCGGCATTTCCTGATGGATAATGCCGCTGCCCGCCGTCATCCACTGCACGTCGCCCGCACTGATGGCGCCGCGATTCCCGAGCGAGTCGCCATGTTCGACCGTCCCTGCCAGCACATAGGTAATCGTCTCGATGCCGCGGTGCGGATGCCACGGAAAGCCCGCCAGATAATCTTCGGGCACATCATTGCGAAAGTCATCAAAGAGCAGAAACGGATCGTACTCGGTTGTGTCGCCAAAGCCGAATCCACGATGCAGGTGCACACCCGCGCCTTCCATCGTCGGACGCGACTTCGAAATACGTTTGACGGGTCGAATCGACATCACCACCTCCAACGTGAGTGTAGCGAGCTAGCGCGTCCCGGGCACTGAGGTTTCAGCCCACTGGCCCTGTGGATGATCGATGTCCCGCAACCGCATCATCGCCTCGAGCGAGAAACTCCGGTGCCGTTGGTCTGCCTTCTTTACGACCTTCCGGACCGCGAGAAGTTCCCGCCGGTGGCGCGTGCGAGCGGTTGCATCTGCATCCATGAAACGCAGAACCGGTCGAAACAGTGAGTTGAGCGGTGGATCCGTCTGATCGCCTTCGAGTTCCCCCACGAACTCTCGCCCATACGTCTCCACCGTCCGCCAGCACTTGGCTTCCACATCCGCCGGCAACGATTGCGCCTCAAGCGCCAACATTCCGAGTGCTTCCAGTCGGTTCGTTCCACCCGTCATGACAGCAGTCAGGAGCGCGACTCGCTGAGGCGATCCTTGAATGCGCGCCGTCGCAAGGTCGCTCAGATCCTTCCGCTGCCATGTCGCGGTGTAGGCGAGCAGAGCCTCGAGACCTTCCACATCGTCCGGAGACGTTTGTTCGATAGCGCTCTTCTTTCGCTGGAACTCTTCTTCTTCCGCGCGCTGCTGCTGCTCTTCTTCCATTCGGCGCTGTGCTGCGAATTGTTCCTGTTGCACCATCTTCCGGTCCTGTGCGACGCCGGTGACGAAGGCCCAGCAGACAGCGGATACCCCCAGTGCCCCCCAAAACAGAGGACTCACGAATTGTTGCAGCCTTCCGTCGTCCAGCACTCCACAGAATCCCGCGGCAAGCAGCATTCCAGGCAATGCGACCGACAACAGCGGTCCCAGCAGCGGCAAGAATCCACCACCCGGGGAATCGATCGCTGAAAAGAGAATCCAGTTACAGGCAACCTCAACCAGGATCACAGCCACGATGCAAAGCACGATTTGTCCACTGGCGGTAGAAGCGATGGAGACCAGCCGGCCGGTCGGCACAGCAGAAAGGAAACCGGCGATGAGAACTCCCGCTCGAATCAGGGCCAGAAACAGAATCCCGATTGCGCCGCCCGCCGAATTGGGTCCTGAACTGCCCATGACTGCGATGACCATGGGGATGTACAGAAGGGTGAGAACCGCCGCCCCGGAAAGCAATGTAATCGAAAAAGACGCCACTTCTTATGAACCTCAACCAGACGGGCGCAACTGGAGGCCGCTTTCGGTCAGAGGCTCTGATTTCAGTTGTGCACACATGGCACGCAGTACGATGATGAGGTCGAGGAAATTTTCATCACATGCTCCGATCCGCCCTCATCCTCCTTTGGTTCGTGACATCCGTAATCGCTCAACCCGCACCCGCTGTGCGATATCTCGAAGACCGCAAACTCTGGATCCTCGAAGGCGGTAGCGTCTCCTATGTATTCGGCGTGAACGAACGTCAGGAATTGCAGCACGTGTACTGGGGCAAGCGGCTGACGCGCGACGCGGACCTCACTGCCACGCACAGCATGCGCGACTGGTCGTCATTCGATCCCTCGGCTACCACGACACCGCAGGAATACCCGGGCTGGGGCTCCGCGCTCTACATCGAACCTTCGCTGAAGGCCACATTCGCGGACGGCAATCGCGATGTCGTGCTGCACTACGTCGGCCATCGCGTGGCGCCGCCCAACACCGTCGAGATCACGTTGCAGGACATTCGCGAAAAGCTGCAGGTGACGCTCACCTACGAGATCGACCGCGAAACCGGCGTGTTGCGCCGGCAGTCACGGATCGTGAACAACACCGCGCAGCCTGTCGTCCTCGAGAGCGCACAATCCGCGGCGTGGTATCTTCCTCCCGGCGAAGGATACCGGCTTACCTATCTGACTGGACGCTGGGCCGGCGAAACGCAGATCCAACGCACGCCGATTCGCCCCGGCGAACAGGTGCTCGAAAGCCGTCGAGGCAGCACGAGCCAGCAGGTGAATCCGTGGTTCGCGATCGACCGCGGCGGCAAAGCTGATGAGGATCACGGCGACGTCTGGTTCGGCGCGCTCGGCTGGAGCGGCAGTTGGAAGATGACCGTCGAGCAGACGCAGCACCAGCAGGTCCGCGTCACCGGGGGGTACAACACGTTCGACTTCGCGTACACGCTCGCACCCGGCCAGGCGCTCGAAACGCCGCCCTTCTATGCGGGCTACAGCGATGGCGGCTTCGGCAAAGCATCCCGCACCTTTCATCGTTTCCAGCGGGAGCGCATCATGCCCGGTGGACTCAACGTCCGCCTCCGCCCCGTCCTCTACAACTCCTGGGAAGCGACGACGTTCGCAGTCGACGAGGCGGGACAGAAGGCGCTCGCCGACAAGGCCGCCAAGATTGGCGTCGAACGCTTCGTGATGGATGACGGGTGGTTCGGCGCGCGTAATTCCGACAAAGCCGGACTCGGCGACTGGACCGTGAATTCCAAAAAGTTTCCCAATGGGCTCGGCGGGTTGATTCGCCATGTGAACGGCCTCGGCATGGAGTTCGGCTTGTGGGTCGAGCCCGAGATGATCAATGCCGATAGCGATCTGTATCGCGCGCATCCCGACTGGGCCATGCATTTCCCCAATCGTCCGCGCACGGAGGCCCGCAACCAGATGGTGCTGAACCTCGCGCGCAATGACGTAAAGGAGTATGTGTTCGGAGTCCTCGACAAGCTGGTGAGCGAGAACAACATCGCGTTCCTCAAGTGGGACTACAACCGCAACTGGTCCGAACCCGGCTGGCCGGAGGCAGCGCCGGCCGACCAGAGGAAGATCTGGGTGCAGTTCGTGCGCAACCTGTACGAGATCCTCGACCGTCTGCGCGCCAGGCATCCGAAGCTCGAGATCGAGTCGTGTTCGGGCGGCGGCGGGCGCATCGACCTGGGCATCATGCAGCGCGTCGAACAGGTTTGGACCTCCGACAACACAGAGGCCTACGACCGGCTGCGGATCCAGGAAGGGTACAGCCAGGCGTACACGACACGCGCGATGATGGCGTGGGTCACCGACGTGCCGAACATGAACGGCCGCAGCACGCCCTTGAAGTACCGGTTCCTCGTCGCGATGCAGGGATCACTCGGCATTGGCGCGAACCTCAACAAATGGTCGAACGAGGATTACGCGCTCGCGTCGAAGATGATCGAGTACTACAAGAGCATTCGCCGCACGGTGCAGGAGGGCAAACTGTACCGTCTATTCTCACCGATGGAAGGGGACCTCACGTCGAACCAGTATGTATCCGAAGACGGCAGGCAGGCAGTGCTCTTCGCGTTCCTGCGTTCGCAGCAGTATGGCCGGCCAACGCCGGTGATCCGCCTCAAGGGTTTGGATCCCAACGCCGTCTACCGCATCCGGCGGATCGACGACAAACTTCCCGGCAATACGGAGCGTCTCAGCGGCGCGTACCTGATGAACCACGGTCTCCAACTGCGCCTGACCGGCGACTACGACAGCACATCGCTCGCACTCGAGAAACAGTAGAGTCCTCTGCCTTGATTTTCAAGGGTGCGAACGATACCTTTCAAGGAGGAACTCTGTTGCGGTGAACATCTCACTCAGCCCGGAACTTGAGGATTTTGTAGAAACCAGCATCCGTACAGGAAGGTATGCCTCGGCGAGCGATTTGGTTGCCGAAGCGCTACAGCTTCTTGAGGACCAGCAGAAGGCTCGAGAGGCCGAACTGCTGGAGTTTCGGTCAGAATTGGATTTCCGCCTGGCCGCTATGGACAGCGGGGAAGTTGTCGAGGGCGAAGCCGTTTTCGAACGGATCCGTCAAAAATCGCTTGCGCGAAAATCCGCCGGTGCATGAGTTTTCCAGACTTCGCGTTTTCGCAACATGCAGCCCAGGATCTGGATGACATATGGGAGCACGTTGCACGCGACAGCGTCGATGCAGCCGATCGGCTCATCGCAAGACTCCGGGAACAAATACAGTTGATCGCACGTAGTCCTGGAATCGGACACCGTAGGGTGGACCTTGCAGAGGGTCGTAACATTTTGTTCTGGCCAGTCGGAAACTATGTGATTCTCTATCGGGTCCGCCAAGAGAGCGTTGAAATCATCGCAATTGTCCACGGAAAGAGAGATATTCCTGCATTCATCCGCCGCCGTGGCATCTGATGAAGAGCCTGGAATCACCCACGCACTATGACGCAACTCGAAAAGGCAACCGCTTTCGCGAACTCCACGCCGGCCCCGGGACCTTCATCATCCCC
>CAZVKC010000049.1:11330-58521 GCA_964627455.1 uncultured Solibacteraceae bacterium
AAAAGGCAACCGCTTTCGCGAACTCCACGCCGGCCCCGGGACCTTCATCATCCCCAACCCCTGGGACGTCGCATCCGCGAAAGTCCTCGCTGGACTCGGCTTCCCGGCCCTCGCCACCTCCAGCGCTGCATCCGCTGCAGCCATCGGCCACAAAGACGGTGGACTCACCCGTGAACAAGCCCTCGCCCACGCCCGCACCATCGTCAACGCCGTGGACCTCCCCGTCTCGGCCGACCTCGAACGCGGCTTCGGCGATGCACCCGAAGACGTCGCAGAAACCGTGCGCCTCGCCGCCCAAGCAGGCCTCGTCGGATGCACCATCGAGGACGAAACCGGCAAACCGGAGCATCCCATTTACGACCTCAACCATGCAGTCGACCGCATCGCCGCCGGCGCAGAGGCCGCACGCACGCAGCCCTTTCCGTTCCTGCTGACAGCCCGCGCGCACCAACTCGTGACCTCGCAACCGGGCACACTCGACGGCCTCATCCTCCGCTTGCAGGCCTTCGAACGCGCAGGCGCGGATGTCCTCTTCGCGCCCGGCTTGCCGGACATCGACGCCGTGCGCACCGTCTGCGCCGCCGTCACCAGGCCCGTGAACTTCATGGCTGGGATCCCCGGCAAATCGCCCTCGGTGCAGGAACTCGCGGCCGCCGGCGTCCGCCGCGTCAGCCTCGCGACCTCGCTCTATCGCGCCGCCATGACCGCGCTCATCCAAACAGCCACGCAGGTCCGCGACAACGGCGATTTCGAATTCCTCAACCGCGTCGTGTCAACCGGAGAGATCCACAAACTGATGGGAAGCTAGCTCCGCCAGCCGGAGCGCGCTACTCGTTGTACCGTGCGTACAAATACCACTTTGACGACGGCCCGAGGCTTTTGAACACCGGCCACGGCTTTTTCGCCTGCGCCTCGGCGAGCGTCAACTCCACCGCCGAATGCTCGGGCAACGCGCTTTCCGAGTACGCGATGCCCTTCTCTACCGAATCGTCCGATCCCGTTTGTTTCACGTACACCGGAAAGAAAATCTGCTCCGCGGGCGGAACCGTCTTCTCTCGCAGCAATCCCTTCGGGAGTTCGAGTTTGCTGAAGATCTCTTTGTAATCGGTATAGCGGGCCTTTGGCAGATCAGCTTCAGTCGCCGCACGCGGGGTCCTGCCGGGATGAAAATCATCCACCCGCGCGAACCCCGGCGTAATCTGCCACAGCTTCGGCTCCGCGTTCGACATCGCGATGAGCTTCTCGAAATCCGGCCGCTGCTTCTCGAACTTCGCACGCAGCGCCGCGTCCGCCGGCCATTCCGCGGCGCCCGCGCTCCCGGAGGAAGACGAGCAGCCGCACAGCAAAGCCAAAACGGCGACAACCGCAGTGAGTGCGCGCATCATGTCCGAAGCTTAGCGCGATCCCACCATCTCTGCCTCGCGCGATGCGCGCCACAGGTTGATGTACGGCTGCAGATCCTGCATCATCTTGCGGAACTGCGGGATGTCGAGCGACTGCGCGCCGTCCGACACGGCCTTCTCGGGACACGGATGCACTTCGACAATCAGACCGTCCGCGCCGATCGCGACGCCCGCGCGCGACAACGCAGGAACCAGCGAACGCTTGCCCGTCGCGTGGCTCGGATCCAGAATCACCGGCAGGTGCGACAACTCGTTCAGCACAGGGATACACGCGATATCGCAGGTGTTGCGCGTCGCCGTCTCATACGTGCGGATGCCGCGTTCGCACAGAATCACCTGCGGATTGCCGTGCGCCACCACATACTCCGCCGACATGAGTAACTCTTTGACCGTCGAACTCATGCCGCGCTTCAACATCACCGGACGCCCGCAGCCGCCCAGCGTCTTCAGCAGCGCGAAGTTCTGCATGTTGCGCGCGCCGATCTGCAGGATGTCCGCGTATTCGGCAACCAGATCGACATCGCGGTCGGACATCACTTCCGTGATGATCCCCAACCCGGTCGCTTCCTTCGCCTTGCGCAGCAGTTTCAGGCCTTCTTCAGCCAGCCCCTGGAAATCGTAAGGCGAAGTGCGAGGCTTGAACGCGCCGCCGCGCAGGAACTTCGCGCCCGCCGCCGCCACCGCTTCCGCCGACTCCATGATCTGCTTCTCGCTCTCCACCGAGCAGGGACCCGCCATCATCACGAAGTTGTCGCCGCCGATATCCGTGCCGTTGATGCGGAACACGCTGCGCTCCTTGCGGAACTCCCGGCTCACGAACTTGTACGGCGCCGAGATCCGCATCGCGCTTTCCACCTGCGGCATGGCTTCAACGGATTCCAGGCACGCCGTGACGTCGCCCACGCCGACCACGGCGATCACCACGCGTTCCTCGCCCTCGATCGAATGGATCTTGTAACCGAAGTCTGCGACTCGCTCGCAAACGGCGGCGATCTCTTCCTTGCTCGAGTGCAGCTTCATTGAAATGATCATGTTGTCTTCCTACTCTCCCTCATCATCGGTCTGTTGCCCAAAAAGAAAACCGGCCCACCTTGTCGAGTGGGCCGGTTCCTGAAGTCTTCAGTACTTGCTGCGTCTATGCCAGAGCCACTCGATGGTCAGCGGGCGTAATACCCGAACCAAAATCGAAAGGAGCTGGCGTAAAAGCGCGGCATGAAAGAAAGAGTATAGCGAACCCCCGCCTGCCGATGCAACCCGCGCAGCCGCTCAGTACTTGCTCTTGCCGCCGCTCGTCAGATCGTCTTTCGCGGCCGCGGCGTCTTTCATCGGAACCACCTTGTCTGGATCCACGCGAATCATCAGGTACTTGATATGGTCGTCGATCTTCGTGAACCAGTGGCCGACACCCGCCGGAATCACGATCACGTCGCCGGGCTTCAGATGATGCTCCACGCCGTTGCGGATCGAGTTCCCGTTTCCACCCGGACCATTCAGATACTGCACTGCGCGATCGTCACCCGGCCGGGCCTTCAAGTCGACAATGTCGGATCCCGTCACCAGCGTCGCCGTCCCTTCGATGATGTGGTAGACCTCGCTCACCTGGTTGTGCATCGCCACCGATTGCGGAATCGGCTCGATGAGCTTGCTGCGATACACCACGCCCACCGCAATCCCGGTCTTGCCTGCGTCCACGGATCGCACCTGCTGGTCCCCGAAGCGGCGGTTCTTGCCCCCCGTCTTCACGCCTCGTTCGAGAAACGCGTCCAGTTCGCTCTTCTCGATATAAGTCGCGGAGCATCGATTGCACGTCGGCTGCTGCTGCGCGGCGGCGCACAGAGCGAACACCGCCATCGCCGGTAACAGGTTCCTGGTGATCATCGCTTGAGTATAGCCCCGCCCGCATAACAGAAAAACGCGCCGGACCTTTGGGGATCCGGCGCGCTTTGTTAGCAAGGAAAGGAGAACTACAGGTCGTTAGCTGTTCGGACGGCGCTTCAACGTCGGACGTTCGTCTTCATCCGTCTTCTTGCCGTCCTTGCCATTCTTGTCTTCCGCATCGACCGGACCCGAACCCGGCGCCTTGCGCAGACGAGGCCGGTTGGCGTCCTTATCGTCGATCTTGCGGCGGTTGTGCATCGCGAACAGGCGTGCCTTCACGTCGTTGAACTCGGAGCGGTTCAACACGTATTCCGGCTTCGCTTCCAGGATCTCCTGGATGTTCTTCTGCGAATCCTTGATGCGATCTTCGGTCAGAGGGTGCGTCGCGAACACCTTCGCCATCGTGCCCGGCTTGCGCTTCTCGAGCGTCTGCAGCTTTTCGAAGAAGTCCACAAACGCCGTCGGATCATAGCCGGTCTTGTACATGTACTGCAGCCCGAGGAAGTCCGCTTCGCGCTCGAAGCCGCGGGAGAACTGCATGAACGTCATCGGCAGCAGGATGCTGGTGGCCTGGCGCACGCCGTAACCGGCCCAGCCGCCCCAGAAGATCAGCGGGATCGTCGCGAGGTTCGCGATCTGGCCGCGGGTCGCCTGGCGCGTGCCGTGACGGGCCGCCACGTGCGCGATCTCGTGCGCCATCACGCCGGCCAGTTCGGCTTCATTGTCCGCCTTCAGCATCAGCCCGGTGTGAACATAGAAGAATCCGCCCGGCAGCGCGAACGCGTTCACTTCTTCGGCGTCGATCACCTTGATCGTGAACGGAACCTTCGCGTCCGAGTTGCGAACCAGGTTCTGTCCAATGCGGTTCACGTACTCCGAGACCACAGGATCGTCGACGATCTTCGCCTGCCGCTCGATTTCCTGGGCGTAGCTCTTGCCCATCGCGATCTCTTTTTCGAGAGAGATCCAATTGAGACCCTTGCCCACGTCGCGGTCGCCGATCGCTTCGACATCCTTCCGCTTGTCTTTCTTGGACGCTTCCTTCGGCTTGTCGGCCTCAGGCTTCTTCTTGCTGTCCTTCTTGACTTCTTTGGTGTTGTCGGCGACAGGGTTGTCCGGAGACGGTTCCTGCTGCTGCTGGGCATACAGCCCCGCTGTGAGGAACACGGCGGTCGTGAACAGGGAGAGGATTCTGCGCATGATGACTCCCAGGTAAAGTTTACCCTTCACTCAGATTAACGTACTCTAAGGGGAGTGGGTTTCGACAACCAGGCAGAAATTTGGCGAAAGTACCGCGACCAGTTCCCCGTGACGGAAAATCTGGTCTACCTGAACCACGCCGCGGTCGCCCCGCTGTGCAAACCGGCCTCCGATGCAATGAAACACCTTTCGGATGACGCATGTTACTGGGGATCCTTCCACTATGACCAGTGGATGGCTTGTTACGACGGCTTCCGCGGCGCCGCAGCCCGCCTCATCAACGCGCAGCCCGGCGAGATCGCCATCACCAAAAACACCTCCGAAGGCATCGCCACCATCCAGATGGGACTCGACTGGCGCCCCGGCGACCGGGTGGTCGCATTTCAGGAAGAGTTCCCGGCCAACCTATTCCCGTGGAAGCGCCTGGAGGCCAAAGGCGTGCAAGTCGACTGGCTCTCGATCTACGATCCGCTCGAAAAAATCGACGCCGCCGCCCGCGGCGCGCGCCTCCTCGCCATCAGCTTCGTGAACTACCTCAGCGGCCACCGCGTGGACCTCGCCGCCATCGGGGAAATCTGCAAACGACACGGCTGCTTCTACTTCGTCGACGCCATCCAGGGCCTGGGCGTCTTCCCCATCGACGTCCGCGCCATGCACATCGACGCCCTCGCCGCCGACGGCCACAAATGGCTGCTGGGACCCGAAGGCTGCGCCATCCTCTATGTCCGCCAGGAAGTGCAGGATCAGATCGAACCCGTCGAATTCGGCTGGACCAACATCGCCGGCTACAACGACTACGCCTGCCGCGACATGGCCCTTCGCCAGGACGCCGGCCGCTACGAACCCGGCACCCTCAACACCATCGGCTGCTACGGCCTGCGCGCGTCCATGGAATTCCTGCTGCAGGTCGGCGTCGAAAACGTGGGACCCGCCGTCCTCGCCAACGCCGCCGCCATCGCCGAAGGCGCGCAGCGCAAGGGTTACCGGCTCATGATCGACCGCCCGGAAGCGTCTGCTTCCGGCATCGTCAGCATGCAAAAGGACGGCGTCGATTCGCGCTACGTCGTCAAGCAGTTGCGCGATGCAGGCATCACGTCGGCGCCCCGGCAGGGATGGGTCCGCGTGTCGCCGCACTTCTACAACAATCCCGACGATATCGGGAGGTTCCTGGCTGCTTTATTGTAAGAACGAGTAGGGTTAGGCCCCAACGCCCGCTAACCGGAGTTCCCGGTTGAGGCGGCGGCTGGCGCGGAGGCCAATCAGCCCGGCAACCTGATCGAACAGGTCCGGCAGGTTCTCGGGCTCCACCAGGACCGTATGGTCATGGTAGCGGTCCGAATCAAGCGATGACGTCAGCAGAGCAGTTGCAGGCTTGTACTCCATCATGCGGGCATGTTGTAACACACGGAGCCCCGCTTCCGGGGATTCCATGCTCATGTCCGTGAGCACTAATTCGTATTCTTGTTCTTCGAGTTTTCCGAATGCTTCAGCGGCCGACGCGGCCGAGTCTACTGCGTATCCCCCAGCCTCCAGCACCGTCTTCAACGTCAACCGGGCTGCGGGATCATCGTCGACCAGTAGCACTCGCGCCATCTCGAGGTCTTTGAGGCGATTCATCTACTGATACCGGAGATCTCTATGCAGGGATCTCCGTCCTTCTGATCAGTAGTTTACCCGAAACAGGGTCAAAATGATCCTTTTTTCTCCAGGTACTTTAGGTTTGCCGATACCTAGGCAAAACGGCCTAAGGTAAAGCAAGCCTTCCGACGTAGCCACCTTAACCGATGATTTTAAGCCACTTGGAAGACACGCGCGAAAATCGCATCCACGTTACCCAACTGCTTATCGAGCGCGAAACTCTTCCGTAACTGCTCTGGCGTCAGGAACTTACGAACTTCCTCATCAGCCGCGAGCGCCTCGTACAGATCGAGGTCCTGCTCCCAGCAGCGCATCGCACGCGACTGCACCGTTTTGTATGCCACCTCACGCAACATGCCAGCTGCGGCGAGGTCTAGTAGTACTTGTCCCGAGAACACCAAACCCTTAGTACCCTGCAGGTTGCGCAGCATACGATCGGGATTCACGACCATCCCATCGACCAGCCAGATCGTCTTGGCAAGGATGTAATCGGTCAGGATCGTCGAATCCGCCAGGATCACCCGCTCGACCGACGAGTGCGAGATGTCGCGCTCATGCCACAGCGCGATATTCTCGTACGCCGCCTGAACGTTCGAACGCACCACGCGCGCCAGTCCGCAAATCTGTTCGCACGTGACCGGATTCCGCTTATGCGGCATCGCCGAGGACCCCTTCTGGCCGGGTGCAAACGGCTCCTCCGCCTCGCGGACCTCGGTCCGCTGCAAATGCCGGACCTCCAGCGCGATCTTCTCGCACAGCGCCGTCAGCAGCGCGAGCGCATTGAGGTAATTCGCGTGCCGGTCGCGCGAAATCACCTGCGACGCGATGGCCGCGGCGTTCAAGCCCAGTTTGGCGCAGATCCGCTCTTCGGCCTGAGGACCGATATGTCCGAAGGTCCCCACCGCGCCGGAAATCTTGCCCGCGCGCATTTCCTCGGCGGCAGCGTCGAAACGGGTGAGTCCACGACGCAGTTCGTCGTACCACAACGCCAGTTTCAGCCCGAACGTGTAAGGTTCCGCGTGAATCCCGTGCGTACGCCCGATCTGCACGGTGTCCTTGAACTCGTACGCGCGCCGCTTCAGGACTTCCAGCAGTTTGACCGTCCCTTCGCGAATGATCGTGGAAGCCTGCTTGACCATCAACGCCTGCGCGGTGTCGACCACGTCGTTGGAGGTCATGCCGTAGTGGAACCAGCGCGACGCCTCGGGGTGTCCGGCGCGAGCCATGGACTCGGCCACCGCAGTGGTAAACGCAATGACATCGTGTTTGACTTCGCGCTCGATCTCGTTGATGCGCTCGGCGCTGAAGTCCGCGTGGGCGCGCAGCAACTGCGCCGCCTCACCGGGGACATCCCCGATTTCCGCCAGCGCCTCGCTAGCCGCGAGTTCGACATTCAGCCACTGCCGGTACTTGTTCTCTTCACCCCAGATGCGCCCCATCTCCGGACGCGTATAGCGTTGAATCATGCAGATTCCATTGTTTCACGATTCAACGCAGAATCGCCTTCAACTCGCGAACCTGAGGTACATCCGGCTTCATCTGGCTGAGAAAGAAATGCAGTGCCCCGGCAAGATCCCGATCCTTCTTTTGTTTTGCCTCCAACGCGAGAGCGCGCAAACCTGAGAATGCGTACGGAATCAACACCTCGTTAGAGGGTCCCCCTTCGCCTATCCAGAAAATCGATTCGAAAGCCTTCATGGATCCAGCACCGGCGACGTTCGTCAGCCGCATCGTTCCAGTCTCATCCGGAGCATAGATCGCCCGGAAGTCCAGATGCCCAACGGCACGATCGCGGAGCGCGAGCCTCACATCAACGTCGGCGAGGATCTGCCTGTCTTCGGATCCATCAGACGGGTGGATGATGGCCCGCACCCGCCGGCTAATCCCAAACCCATACCGGAGGTCATATCCGTTTACCGGCAGAGCGAGGACAGGCTTGAACTCGGGTCGCGCCAAGTCGAACCACTCCTCGAGTTCGCTATCGATATCGCTTCCACTCGCACCCTGCGTTGAAACCCGAAAGTAGACCCGATCCCCGGGAGCGCGCACCGCCTCGTGCCGGTGCGGATAGTTCTTGCTCTCCGCCATGTGCGCCCCCTGGAACCGCCACGCGCCCTGCTCCCGAACATATCGGAGGTAGAAGGCGCGACGAGCATTCGGCTCGTAGAGCACCAGAATGCGCTGCGGCGTTTCGAGCCCGTCTCCTTCGAATACACGCGAGATCCGGCACGGTCTCCTCGCATGCTGCGGATCCACCCGTCCAAACTCCCACGGCTGCGTGAGTCCCAGCGAGTCCCACAGTGCGTTAAAGTCGCAAGTCGGCGAGGATTCCACCAGGCGCGTGAGCCCGTCCGGATCCCGGGGATCCTGCCCGAACGAGGCGAGCGAGAAGAACAGCAGCGTCGCGCAACGTCGCCAGTACGGCTGCATCGTCAATACAAGTTGTGCCAGACGCGTTCCAGCGGCAGTACGAATCCCGCAACGGGACCGTCGCCAACTACCGATATCGCCTCTCGAAGCGTATCCGGCTCATCCCCTGCATTGCGATAAATAAATACGGTCCGAGCGTCAGGTTGAATCAGCCAACCCAGCCGGACTCCATTCGCCATCCAGTTCCTCATTTTGGCCTGGGCCTCGGGGAGACGATCGCTCGGCGACATCACCTCGATCACGAAATCCGGAGCCAGGGGAACATAGCGCTCACGAAATGCCTTGTCCAAACCGGTTAATCGCTTCGCATCAATCCAGGCGGCATCAGGCGCGCGAACAGAACCATCCGGGAGAGCGAAGCCTCCGCTGGCATCGGTGGCCCAACCGCCACCGTGTTCCTCGGCCCAGTTCGCCAACCGCCGAAACACTTCACCGCTACGAAAACTCGCAGCGGTGCCGGCAGGAGGCATAACAATGATCTCTCCATCGCTCGAGAGTTCCAGCCACAAGTCGGGATTCGCCTGGCAGAATGCAAAGAATTCGTCCGGCGTCATTTTCGGCTTGTTTGGGTACACCAGATGCAATTGCGCATCAGTTTCCGGCAGCATCAGTTGCACCATGATCACAGCATACCCCACGCCGCCCGGCGCGGCGCTTCAATAAACATCTCGAAGTTCACACCTGCATCCGGCCACCTGCATCCGGCCAATGATAGGATGCGGACGTGATCCGTGTTCTATGCCTCACCGCGACCGTCGTCTTCGCGCAGACCGCAGTGGTTCCGTTCGTGGGCTGCCCTTCCGACGGACAGTTGGGACCGGAACCGCCGCCCGCGGGTCGGGGCAGAACCATCCAAGGCAACGCGGCAATCGCGAAACAACTCGCCCATTACGAAACGGCCCAGAAGATCGGCGTCCTTGCGCCGCGAGGCTGGCACTGTTTCGGAACCTATGGTTCGGGCGGCATGTCGGTGATGGTGAGCCCGACGCCGATTGACGCGGCAAACTGGTTCACCGAAAAAGGACCGAGCGGCTTTGCGGGACCAGCCGTACATCTCTCGGCCAGGTACGGCTGGTCCGGCCGTTTTGAAGTGGCGGAGATCATCTCTCGAGTTTTCCCATCACGCCGCTCGTTCGCGGAACTGGTGCAGCAAGTGGAACCCTCGGTCTCCCTTCCCCAAATGCCGTATCCCAATGACGCTTTGACTTATCGGAGCAGCACCGTCGTTGAATTTGAAACTCCGCCGGACACAGAAGGCTTGGGCACCCGTTCGCGGCTTTTGAAGAACAACGCGCCGATATCCGGTGTCGCGATTCTCGTGGATCGTCAGGACGTTCCTGATCTCCGGATCCTGGCCCTGAGACTACCTCCGGGCCTTGAGCGACTCACTGAAGTCATCGTGCGCCAGGTCGAAGCCGAATCCGCGAGGCAAGGCAAGTAAAGAGGCCGGACCCTGTCTCCAGAGTCCGGCCTCTTGTTTCGGTTTGCTTTCGCGTTAGTACCGGTAGTGATCCGGTTTGTAAGGACCTTCCACCTTCACGCCGATGTAGTCCGCCTGCTCCTTCGAGAGAACGGTCAGCTTCACGCCGATCTTCTCCAGGTGCAGCCGCGCGACCTCTTCATCGAGCTGCTTCGGCAGCGTGTACACACCAACCTTGTACACGTCCTTGTTCTTCCACAGATCCAGCTGCGCGAGCGTCTGGTTGGCGAACGAGTTCGACATCACGAAGCTCGGGTGGCCGGTGGCGCAACCGAGGTTCACGAGACGGCCTTCCGCCAGCAGGAAGATCGAGTGCCCGTCGGGGAACGTGTACATATCCACCTGCGGCTTGATGTTCGTCCGCTTCACGCCCGGCGCGTTGTTTAGCTTGTCCACCTGGATCTCGTTGTCGAAGTGTCCGATGTTGCAGACAATCGCCTGATCCTTCATGTGCGCCATGTGCTCGAGCGTGATGATGTCGATGTTGCCGGTCGTCGTGACATAAATGTCGCCGCGTCCCAGCGTATCTTCCACCGTCGTCACTTCGTAGCCTTCCATCGCCGCCTGCAGCGCGTTGATCGGATCGATCTCCGTCACGATCACGCGAGCGCCGAGTCCACGCAGCGAGCGCGCCGAACCCTTGCCCACGTCTCCGTAACCGCAGATCACGCACACCTTGCCCGCCACCATCACGTCGGTCGCGCGCTTGATGCCGTCCGCCAGCGATTCGCGGCAGCCGTACAGGTTGTCGAACTTCGACTTCGTCACCGAGTCGTTGACGTTGATCGCCGGAACCAGCAACTGGCCGAGTTCCTGCATCTTGTACAAGCGGTGGACGCCCGTGGTCGTCTCTTCCGAAACGCCCTTCCAGTCCTTCACCACGTTGTGCCAGAAGGTCGGCTTCTCGGCGTAGACCTTTTTCAGCAGATCCTTGATCACCTGCTCTTCGTGGCTGCCCGACGGCGTGTTCACCCAGTCGGAACCATTCTCGAGTTCGTAACCCTTGTGGATCAGCAGGGTCACGTCGCCGCCGTCGTCCACCACGAGTTCCGGACCCTTGTCGCCCGGGTGCGTCACGGCCTGCAGCGTGCACCACCAGTATTCTTCGAGCGTTTCGCCCTTCCACGCAAACACAGGAACGCCGGCTTCGGCAATGGCAGCCGCCGCATGGTCCTGCGTCGAAAAGATATTACAGCTGGCCCAGCGGACCGTCGCGCCCAAATCAACTAGGGTCTCGATGAGAACCGCGGTCTGAATGGTCATGTGCAACGACCCGGTGACGCGGACCCCGGCGAGCGGTTTGTCTTTAGCGTATTTGGCGCGAATCGCCATCAGGCCGGGCATTTCGGCTTCGGCAATCGAAATTTCCTTGCGGCCCCACTCGGCAAGCTTGAGGTCGGCCACCTTGTAATCAGTCAGTACTGCTGCGGTGCTCATGGTTCTCCTTGAGGTCGGAACCGGAAGCCCGCGCCATGCCGGTCAGCGCGGCGCGAGCCCCCGTGATTCGCGGGTGAATTGGTAATTACTTCGCTGCCTTCTTGAGAGCGTTGGCCTTGTCGGTCTTCTCCCAAGTGATCGAGTTCAGATCGTCGATCTTCCCGAAGTGGCCATAGTTGGTGGTCTTCGAGTAGATCGGACGGAGCAGGTTCAACTGTTTGATGATGTCGGCGGGCTTGAAGCTGAAAACTTGTTGCACGGCCTTGATGATGCTCTCTTCGGACACCTTGTTGGTGCCGAACGTGTCGACGTGCACGCTCACCGGATCCGGGTAGCCGATCGCATACGCGAACTGCACTTCGCAGCGGTCCGCGAGGCCAGCGGCCACGACGTTCTTCGCCACATAGCGGCCCATGTAAGCGGCCGAGCGATCCACCTTGGACGGATCCTTGCCCGAGAACGCGCCACCGCCGTGACGGCCCATGCCGCCGTACGAGTCGACGATGATCTTGCGGCCGGTGAGACCGCTGTCGCCCTGCGGACCACCCACCACGAAGCGGCCGGTCGGGTTGATCAGGTACTCGGTGTTCTTGGTCAGCATCTTCGCCGGCAGAACCTTCTTGATCACCTGATTGATGCAGAAGTCTTCGATCGTCGAGTGCTTGACGTCGGCCGAGTGCTGCGTCGAGATCACCACGTTGGTGATTTCGGTGGGCTTGCCGTCCACGTAGCGGACCGACACCTGGCTCTTCGCGTCCGGACGCAGCCACTTGGCCAGCTTGCCGGCCTTGCGGATGCGGGTGAGTTCGCGGCCGAGACGATGCGCGTACATGATCGGCGCGGGCATCAGTTCCTCGGTCTCGTTGCAGGCATAGCCGAACATCAGGCCCTGGTCGCCGGCGCCCTGCTCCGCCTTCTTCTTGCCTTCCGCAGCCTTCGCGTCGACGCCCTGGCTGATGTCCGGGCTCTGCGAGGTGAGGATGTTCATGATGAACACACGATCGGCGTGGAACACGTCATCGTCGTTCAGATAGCCGATACCGCGGATCGCATCGCGCACCACGGTGTTGTAGTCGAACTTGGCCTTGGTGGTGATCTCACCGCCAACCACGACAACGTTGCTCTTGACGAACGTTTCGCAGGCAACGCGGGAATACTTGTCCTGAGCGAGGCAGGCGTCTAGCACCGCATCGGAGATGGTGTCGCAAACCTTATCGGGATGGCCTTCGCCGACCGACTCGGAAGAGAAGATATAAGAAGTGGGCATGTCTGGTGTGTCTTCGAACTGACTCCGGACAAATCTACAAATCCGGATACGTGGATATGTTAACGATCCTTAGTGGGCCTTGTCAAACAGCACGGCCCGCGGGACATTCTTGCGCGGCTTGACCCGCATGCTACGCTTTGCAGAAGTAGAATGGAACCGGGCATCACGGTTTTGTTGCACCGCCTGCGCAGCGGGGACCAGTCGGCATCCGACGAATTGATCCCCCTTGTCTACGGCGAGCTGCACCGCATCGCCGTAAGCAGGCTGCAACGCGAGAACCCGGGACACACGCTGCAGCCGACCGCGCTGGTCCACGAAGCCTACATGCGCCTGTTCGGAGGCAACACCCCCGCCCTTGCCGACAAGGCCCACTTCCTCGCCGTCGCCTCGCAGATGATGCGCCGCATTCTGGTCGACCACGCCCGCGCCAAAGCCACCGAAAAGCGCGGAGGCGACATGCGCCGCGTGGACTCCGAGCATGCCACCATCGCCATGCAGGGACCCGAATGGCGCCCGGTCGATCTCCTCGCGCTCAACTCCGCCCTCGACGAACTCGCAGCCGAAAGCCCCCACCTCGCGCAAGCCGTCGAACTCCACCATTTCGGCGGACTCACCGCCGACGAAACCGCCTCCGCGACCGGCCGCTCGGTCCACGCCATCCGTCACGACCTCCGCTTCGCCCACGCCTGGCTCCGCCGCCGCCTGGCGGGCTAGCCGCTACTCACCACGCCGCAACGCGATGAACTGGTTGCCTGGCAGCCTTCGATCCCACTCGATCCACAACCGCCGCCGGCGATCATCCAGTTTCGCCGCCTCATCCGTCATGCCCAGCGCCACGTAAGCTCTGCGCGCGTCCAGGTAAAAACGCGAAAAGTCGAACACCTCGGTCAGGTTCTGCGGCGCGATCTTCCGCTCCTCCACCCACTGCATCCACTGCTCGTATGTCTGCCGCGCGAACCCCGCCCGTCCGGTCTCCAGTTGATGCTCCGCCTGGCACCGCACGACGCCATCCATCTCCGGCGCAAAGCTGCCGGGTGCAGGCGGATACATCCCCAACTCCCGAAGAATCGCAAAAGCCTCGTCCATCCTCCGTCCCGCCTCGTCCGCACGCCCGAGCCTCCGCAGCGGACGCGCCGTCTTCGCCAGCAACCGCGCCTCGTCCCGCTTGCCCGAAACATTCTTCATCGCCCGCGCCGAGGCGATGCCGCGATCATAGATATCGAGAGCCTTCGCCGGATCCGTGTGCCGCAAAATATCCCCGAGCACCCTCGACAACTTCACCACCCGGTCGCGCGACGACACATCATTCGGATCCTTCGCCACCCACTCTTCCGCCAGGCCGAACGCCTCCAGCAAAGGCTTCAACGCTTCGCTTCCCCGCCCCAGGCTGACCGATTCGTCCTCTCCCAACACCGACCCCAGACGGATCAGCAAACTGTACGTCGCCGTCATGCGAACCCGCTCCGACGGATACTGCACATGAGCGTGAACGTCGTACGCCTGCCGCACCAGACGCAAGGATTCGTCGAGTTCCCCTAACCGCCGCTGCACCGCCGACATGTTCGACAGCACCTGCACCTTGGTCGCGGAAGGCTGCATTGGCTCGGCCAGCGCAACAGCCTGCCGCAGATGTTCTGCCGCGAGCGTCAACTGCTGCATGTTCGAACACGCCAATCCTGCGGTGGCCAGCGAACTGAGCACGCCGAGCCGCCCTTGCTCGTCCTGCGGGAACCCCATCTGTTTCAACCGCAAGGTAAAGTCCGATACGACCTTCGACTGCTCCACAACCAGTTCTGTTGAATCCTGGTAGTCGCCGATCGACATGAGGTCAGCCGACAATTCGAGTCCCAGCAGCAAGGCCCGCACGTTTCGCGGCTCGCGCGACACCACCCGCGCCACGATGCGGGATGCCTTCTCGAGATTCTCCCGCGCCGGACCCAACTTGCCCAGATTCGCCGTCCGCGGGGACCCCTGCGCGTGCCCCACCAGCTTGTATCCGTTCGCCACCTCCAGCGCCAGCGCCGGATCCTGGTCCAGATGCGCATCCCGCTCCAGGCCGTCGAGGTACTCGAGCGACGCCGTCACCAGTTCCTCGCGAGCCCTCGTAGTCCCTGGAACATTCCGCAGCGACGCGTCGAAATGAAACACCGTCTCGGCGAGCGCGCGCAATTGACTGAACCGCTGTTCCGCCAGCTGACGTTGATGGTTCGAATACACCAGTCCAGCCGCCAGACTCACCAGCGTCATCGCCACTGCCGACGCCGTGATCCAGTGCCGCCGCAGGAACCGGTCGAGGCGATACAGCCGGTTATCCGCACGAGCCTTCACGGGCCGCGACTCCAGCGCCGCCCGAAGGTCCGCCGCAAACGCATCGGCCGTCGCATACCGTCGATCCGGCTCCTGCCGCATGCTCATCTCGACAATCGCCGACACATCCTCCGCCAGCGCGGCATGCCCCTTTTCCGCCCCCTGCAGGATCTTGCGCAACACCGCGCCCAGCGAATAAATATCGGTCGCCGTCGTCGTCGCCAACCCCATCGCCTGCTCGGGACTCGCATATTCCGGAGTCATCATCCGTTCCTGCGTCATCCCGGCATCGGCCGCCGCTTCATCGAGGATCTTCGCGATGCCGAAATCCAGCAGCTTCGCGCGGCCCTCGCGGTCCACCATAATGTTCGAAGGCTTCAGGTCGCGGTGAATGACGAGGTTCCGGTGCAGGTACGCCACTGCCTCGCAAACTTCGAGGAACAGCCGCAGCCTCGCCTCGAGAGACAGCGAGTCGCCGCAGTACTCATCGATCGGAACGCCCTCGACATACTCCATCACCAGGTACGGAATGCCTCGATCCGCCGTGCGTCCCGCATCGACCAGACGCGCGATGCCCGGATGCGACAATCCGGCCAGGATCTGCCGTTCTTTGAGGAACCGCGATTCGAAATCCCGCGTACCCGCGATCGCCGAGTGAATCAACTTCACCGCAACCTGCAGATTCAACTCGCCGTCGCTGCGTTCGCCGAGGTACACCGCCCCCATGCCGCCCTGCGCCAGCAGCCGGATCAGCCGGTACGGCCCACACGATTCCGGCATCTCGCCCGCCGACCACTCCGCTGCCGCGCGCGAAACGACGCCGCTCAGGGTCCCTGCCGTTCCAGTGGTTTCGTCGAACTGAATCAGCGATTCGACCTCCGCCTGCAACTCATCGGGGATAGCGTGCGCCTGGTAGTAGGCCGCGCGCGCCTCACCCGAAAGATCCGCGACCTCTCGAAACAACGCTTGCAGGTCGGAAGGTTGCATGTGGAACTTCGCCATGCTACCACGGGTTGCGTGGCGTATCCATCCCTCGAAAAAGCCCTCGAAAAAGCGCGAATCTTCCGCACCCTGCACGAACGCCCGCAAACCTTCGTGATCCCCAACCCCTGGGACGCCGGATCCGCCCGCCTCCTCGCACAACTCGGCTTCGAGGCCCTCGCCACCACCAGCGCCGGATACGCATATTCATTGGGCCTCCGCGACAATCAGGTCGGACGCGACGCCATGCTGGACCACATCCGCACCCTCGCCGCCGCCACACCTCTCCCCGTCAGCGCGGACCTCGAAAACGGCTACGGCGACGCCCCTGAAGACGCCGCGCAAACCATCACCCTCGCCGCAGAAGCAGGCGCAGTCGGCGGATCCATCGAGGACGCCACCGGCCGCCCCGGCGATCCCATCTACGACCTCCAACACGCCATCGACCGCATCCGCGCCGCCGTCGAAGCCGCCCGCGCACTTCCCTTCCCGTTCACCCTCACCGCCCGTGCCGAAAACTTCCTCCACGGCCGCCCGGACCTCGCCGATACCATCCGCCGTCTCCAGGCCTATCAGCAAGCCGGAGCCGATGTCCTCTACGCCCCCGGCCTCCGCAACCGCGACGAAATCGCCGAAGTCATCCGCTCCGTCGACCGCCCCGTCAACGTCCTCGCCGGCGTCCCGGGACTCACCGTCGCGGACCTCGCCTCTCTCGGCGTCCGCCGCATCAGCCTCGGCAGCGCCCTCGCCCGCACCGCCTACGGAGCCTTCCTCAGCGCCGCCGCCGAACTCAAACAGTCCGGCACGTTCGACTTCCTGCAGCACGCCATCCCCTATCGCGACATCAACTCGAAATTCTGAAACTCCCCACGCAACGTTACCCTAAGAGAGCATGACCAGAGCAACCCTCCGGATCTCTCACGTGGGGCTCCGCGGCGTCGTGGGCAGCGGAGGCATGACTGCCGCCCACGCCATGGACTTCGCCGCGGCCTTCGGGCAGTTCCTCGCGGACGGTCCCGTCGTCATCAGCCGCGATACGCGCTCAAGCGGCGTGATGTTCCGCGAAGGCATCATCGCCGCCCTTCGCGCCACCGGGCACGAAGTCGTCGACCTCGGCATCGTATCCACGCCCGTCCTCCAGCACGCCATCAATCGCCTCAGCGCCGCCGGCGGCGTCTCGGTCTCCGCCAGCCACAACAGCGCCGAGTGGAACGCGATGAAATTCTTCGGCGCCAGCGGAACCTACCTTTCCACCGCCGAAGCCGGCGAGTTGCTCGACATCTACCACCTCCGCAAATTCCAGTTCGTCGAATGGAATCGCATCGGCGCCCTGCGCGTCGAGCGCGACGCCATTGACCGCTACCTCGACGACCTCGCCAAAGCCTTCGATTTCCCCGGCCTCCGCAACTTCCGCGTCGTCGTCGACTGCTGCAACGGGACCTCCGCCCTCATCCTCAAGCGCCTCATCGAACGCCACGGCTTCGACCGCCTCACCCTCATCAACGAACAAACCGCCGGCGCGTCCTTCGCCCACGAACCCGCCATCAACAAACAGATGGTTGGACTCCAACTCGCGCCTCTCGTCAAACCTCTACAGGCCGACGCCGGCTTCCTCTTCGACGCCGATTCCGACCGCGTCGCCTTCGCCACCGAAACCGGCGAAGCAGTCTCCGAAGAGATGGTCCTGCCGATGCTCGCCGATCACCAGTTGACCAAAGGACCCGGCAAGCTCGTCATCACCAACCTCTCCACCACCGCGCTGCTCGAGGAAATCGCCGCGCGCCACGGCGGAACCGTCGTACGCGTCCCCGTCGGCAGGCAGGCCGCGATGGATGCGCTCTCGGTCTACAAATCCGGCCAGATCGCGCTCGCCGGCGAAGGCACCGGCGCCGTCATGATGCCGCAGTTCCGCTTCGTCTACGACGGCATCGCGTCCATGTTCGCGATCCTCACCATGATGCGCGAACGCGGCATGCGCCTCAGCGAGATCGCCGGCGGCTATCCCAAATACAGCATCCTCAAGGGCCAGGTCCCGCTCGTATCCCAGCGCATCCCCGCGCTCTTCATGGAACTCCAAAAACGCTTCGCCGGACACCGCATCGACACCGCCGACGGACTCCGCGTCGAACTCGACACCGGCGGCTGGGCCCACATCCGCGTCAGCCAGACCGAACCCGTCGTGCGAGTGATCTGCGAACAGAAAGGCGAGGAACCGCGAGCCCTCTACGACTCGATCCTCGAAACGGTGGAAACCTATGCCGCGGCGTGAACACCAGCTGAAAATCGGCGTATCCGGCATCCGCGGCGTCGTCGGCGAATTCCTCACGCCGTCGCTCACACGCGAATTCGCGCAAGCCTTCGGAACCTACGTCGGAGCCGGCCGCGTCGTCGTTGGGCGTGACACGCGCGCCTCCGGCCCGATGCTGCAACACGCCGTCCATTGCGGACTCCTCTCCGCCGGATGCGAAGTCATCGACGTCGGCATCCTGCCAACGCCCACCATCCAGATGTACGCCGGCGCCACGCGCGCCCGCGGCGGCATCGCCCTCACCGCCTCGCACAATCCGCCCGAGTACAACGCTCTGAAACTCTTCAACGGCCAGGGACTCTTCTTCAACCGCTACGAACGCAACGAACTCCTCGACATCTTCCACGAAAGCAGTTTCCGCGAAGTTTCGTCATCGGAAATCCGCCCCCTGCGCCGCGACCACGAAACCGCGCCGCGCATGCATGTCAGCCGCGTGCTGAAACTCGTCGACGTCGACGCCATCCGCAAACGCAAGTTCCGCGTCGCGCTCGATGCCGTCAACGGCGCGGGATCCGTCATGACGCCCGGCTTCCTCTCCGACACACTCGGCGCGGACCTCCACGCCATCTCCATCGATCCCACGAAACCCTTCCCGCGCGAAGCGGAACCCAAGCCCGAAACGCTCGGCGACCTCGCCCAACTCGTCCGCGACAGCAACGCCGAGATCGGCTTCGCGCAGGACCCCGACGGCGACCGCCTCGCCGTCGTCGACGAAACCGGACGCGTCCTCGACAACGACGACGTCTTCGCGCTTTGCCTCGACGCCGTCCTCCTCCGGACCCCCGGCAACGTCGTCGTCAATCTCACCACGTCATCGGTCGTCGAAGAGATCGCCGCCGCTCGGGGATGCAAGGTGTACCGCAGTCCCGTCGGCGAAGCCAACGTCGTCGAATTCATGGTCGCCGTCTCTGCAGTCGTCGGCGGCGAAGGCTCCAACGGCGGACTCATCCTCCCCGCCGTCCACCACTGCCGCGACTCCTACACCGCGATGGCGCTGCTGCTCGACCGCATGGCCGCCACCGGCAAATCGGTATCGCAACTCGCCGCCGCGCTCCCTCGCCGCTATCGTTACAGCGGCAAGGTCGCCTTCGAACACGGCAAGCTTGGACTCATGATGCAGGCGCTCGAAGGCCTCTACTCCAACGCGGCGCTCGACCGTTCCGACGGCCTCAAAGTCTTACTCGACGACGCCTGGATCCACGTCCGCGCCTCCAACACCGAACCACTGCTTCGCCTCGCGATCGAAGCCACCACCGAAGCGCGCCTCGACGAAGTCCGCAGCGCAGCCGCCGCCATCCTCCAGTAGCAAAGGATATGATGATGGGCAAATGATGATCAACCGCAGATCCTTTGCCCAGAAAGCCGCCGGAGCCGCGGCCATCGTCTACAAAGTCGTAGGATCCGCCCCGCAACTCAAAGCCGCCGACAAGAACTCCACCGTCGGACTCGGCTGCATTGGCGTCGGGATCCGCGGCTCGCAATTGTGGCAGTCCTTCCAATCCGTCGAAGGCGCGCGCATCCTCGCCGCCTGCGACCTCTACGACGGCTACCTCGAACACGCCAAGGAGATGGCCGCGAACCCCATCGACACGACGAAGGACTATCAGCAGATCCTCTCGCGCAAGGACATCGACGCCGTCGTCATCGCGGTCCCCGATCACTGGCATCACAAGATGGTGCTCGAAGCCCTCGCCGCCGGCAAGCACGTCTACATCGAGAAACCGATGTGCTGGAACATCCAGCAAACCACCGACCTCATGCGCGTCGCCGCCAAGTACAAGGACCGCGTCGTGCAAGTCGGCAGCGGAGCCAAGACCACCGCGCAGACCGCGGCCGCCAAAGCCATCATCCAATCCGGAGCCCTCGGCAAAGTCAATCAGGTGCGCATGGAAAACCATCGCAGCACGGCCGAAGGCGCGTGGGTCTATCCCATCCCGCCCGATGCGTCCGAGAAGACCATCGACTGGGCCCGCTTCGTCGGACCCTCGCCGAAGAAATCCTTCGACCCCAAGATCTTCTTCCGCTGGCGCTGCTGGTGGGAATATTCAGGAGGCGTCGCCACCGATCTCTTCGTGCATCTCCTCACCGGCATGCATGAATTCATGAGCGTGGAAGGCCCCAAGTCCGTCGTCTCGCAAGGAGGCATCTACCGTTGGGACGACGGCCGCACGGTGCCGGACCTCATGCAATCGGTCTTCGAGTATCCGCAAGGCTTCCTCGCCTCGATGCACGTCAACCTTGGCAACGGCCGTGGATCCGGCAGCTCGACCATCATCTCCGGCAGTGAAGGAACCCTCATCTTCGAAGGACGAGGCAAACTCGTCCTCTATCCGGAACTCATCCTGCCCGACGTGCAACGCTACGGCACACTAGCCTGGCCAAAAGCCGCCAGAGCAAAATACTTCGAAGAGCGAGGCTTCACCGCGGAAGGCAATCCCAAAGAACCGCTTCCGCCGGCAAAGCCCATGAAAGAAATCCCAATCGAAAGAAAGCCCACGCACCAGGCGCTCTTCATTCGCTCCATCCGCGAAGGACTCCCCAGCGAAGAAAGCGCCGCCGTAGGGCACGCCGCCGCGGGATCCGCCCATCTCGCGAACCTGGCCTTCCGCCGTGGCCGCCGCATGCACTGGGACGTCAAAACCGGCAAAGTCACCGAGGGCTAAGGTGGGGCGGGCTTCAGCCCGCGCGGGACTTCAGTCCCGCCCAATCACGAACTTCCAACCAACGGCCGTCCCGCGAACGTCTCGTATTGCTGCTTGTTCCGCCGCGCGCACTCTCGCGCGCACTCGATCAGTTGCGTCTCCCACCGCCGCGCGCTGCGTCCGAACTCGATGAGATCCGCCGGAAGCGCAGCGCCGCGGCGCGCGCTCGATCGCAGGAACCCCCACCCCACGATCTCGCCCATCGCGCGCATCGAAACCTCAACCTGCCCGTCATCCGGCGCATCGCGCCACCGCTCGATTTCCAACCGGTCGGTCGTCGGAGCCAGTTCGTGCAGAAGATACGAACGCCCCTTCCAAAGCACCGGCCGCAGCAGCGCCGGTGCAATCGCCTGCACATCGTGCTGCGTCACGGCCACGCGCTCGGCCTCCGACTTCCACTTCGGCTGCGGCGGAAGTTCCCCGCAAACAGCCGCCAGGCACGATCCCGGCTCGTGCTTGAAATCCAGCAGGAAATTCCCATCAGGCGATCCGCGCCCTTCCACCAGCAACACGTAGCGCTCGAGTCCGAGACTCCCTGTACCCGCCACACGCCGCGCCGCATCGAGGATCCGGAAAAACCGCGGATCCGGCTCCGTAGCAGCGAATTTCGCGATCACCGCATCCAGCATCTTGCGTTGCCCCGGCAGCAACGCCAGCGTCCGCTTGCCGTCGATCAGCAGACGCCGCCGCCCGTTCTTCTGAACCGGCGCCCTCCGGTCGAGAAACTTCCGGCGCTTTCTCGCCTTCAATTCCAGCAACAGTTCGCGGATCTGCCCGCTCGCCGTCGCCCGCTCGATCCACCGCGCTTTGCCCGATGACAGCGCCGCCGCAAACCCGCCCGTCAACGCCCGCATCCACGCCGACTGCGTTCGCACCGGGATCCTCAAATCCTCCCCCGCCACTGCGATACTGCTCAACAGCCGCACCACTTCCCAACTCGCCGGCGCGAGGCACGCTTCATCGAAATCGTTGATGTCGAAGTAAACTAGCCGGTTGTCGCCCTTGTACGTTCCGAAGTTCTGCAGATGCAGGTCCCCGCAGCACCACACCAGCGGCGAGGGCGGCAGCGCGCCAGTCTCCAGATCTTCGTAGAAAAGGTGGCAGGTCCCGCGGAAGAACGCAAACGGACTTGTCCGCATCGCCGCGTACTTCAGCGCCAGGCGCTCCGGCTCACGATCCGAGTTGAAAGCGTCCACTCTCGAGACGACGTCTGTGCCGCGCATGAGTCCAGCATGGCGAACAGCAACCGCGGCGGCAATCGCCTCGTCGGGTTATTCGTTGACGACCTTGTGGTAGCGCGCCATCCAGTACGGCAGCACGTAATCGATCCCCGCCGTCTCGATCCGCCCGTATCCGCCGCCCAGCACCTGAAACGGCGAACGCTGCCAGATGAAATCCGTCGGGATCCGCCGTTGTACCGGCACGGGATCGCAAGCCCGGTCCTCCGCGCACAACGTCACTTCCTGCCGCAAATCAAACCAGTCGTCCCGCATCGGCCGCTCCAGCCACGCATCCAGCATCGTGCGTATCCCCGCATCCCGCCGCGCGTCCGGACCATCGATCGCATGCGCAATCAAATCGAAGAACGCATTCTGATGATCATCCGTCGTCCGCCGCAGGATGTCCCAGGCCTTCTCGTAATTGGCCCGCAGATACGAGTTATCGCCGCTCGTCAGCAATCCATACATCGACAGGTAATCCAGGTTGAACTTGAAGTACGACGTATACGGCGCCTGCACTTCCAGCGAAATCGGCACGATCGTCTCGGGCGCCAGCGTCCAACTCATCGACCGGTAATTGCCCGTGAAATGATCCTCATCCAACCGCCGCACCAGTTTCAGGATCATCAACTGCTGCTCCGCGCGCCCCCAGAACGTGGTCGTGATGCTCCCGTTCGGATCCCGCAAAATCCAATTGCGTTTGAGCAGCGAGTTCGCCCCGCGCACCGCCAGCCACCGGATGATCGCGCGGATCTCCGGATGATCCACCAGGTTCCACGTCGCCGTCAGCCCGAAGTACACGCCCACCCACTGATCGCGCGACACGTCGCCGATATACACCCACTTCGCGCCATCCACGATGCCCGTAAACGCACCGTGTTCCCGCTCTTCGCTCAACACATCCGCCGCGTACCACGCGTCTTCGGGAAACGCGCAGCGCGCCAGCGTGTCGTTGCCCGTGACATCGAACAGAATCCGAATCCCATGCAGCGCCGCGCGAATGTTATCGAGCGCCTCATCGGAATGCGTGACGTTGTAGCGATACGCCTGGGCCGCCAGATAATGGCCCGTCCAGATCGCGGAATCGCCGCAGCGCGAATAGCTGACGATCTCGTCGCTATCGGGCGACGCATACACCGGATTCAGAACGCCCGCGTGCGGCATGTGCCGTTCGCGGATCTGCCGGTCGATCCGCAGTGCATCGGCTTCGGCGCCGAACAATCCAGCAGCCGCCGCAGCCAGGGTGAGAGCGAATAGAGCCTTCACGATTCCAGAATAGCGGCAGACGCCCGAATTCGGAATCATTCTTGCGACAAGTTAATCTAAGATCTAGATGGGTCCTCAAGCGCCGGAACGGCAACCAATTCCAGGAGTCAAGAACTTAGTCGCAGTCGGGTCGGGTAAAGGTGGCGTCGGCAAGACCACCGTATCCGTCAACCTCGCCATCTCGCTCGCGCGTTTGGGCATGAAGGTCGGCCTTCTCGACGCGGACGTCTACGGCCCCAACGTGCCCCTCATGATGGGCATCAATGAAGCGCCCCGCGCCAGCGGCGAACGCATCATCCCGCTCGAAAGCTACGGCGTGAAACTCATGTCGATGGGTTTCCTCAACCCTGGCGACAAAGCCCTCATCTGGCGTGGACCCCGCCTCCACGGCGTCATGCACCAGTTCCTCTTCGGAGTCGAATGGGGCGACCTCGACTATCTCCTCATCGACCTCCCGCCCGGCACCGGCGACGTGCAGCTCTCGCTGATCCAGACCGCCGCCATGACCGGAGCCGTCGTCGTCACCACGCCCTCTGAAGTCGCCCTCGAAGACGCACGCAAGGCCATCGACATGTTCCAGCAGGTTCGCGTGCCGATCCTCGGCATGGTCGAAAACATGGCGTATCTCGAGCATCCCGAACTGAAGCAGCCCCTCGACCTCTTCGGCCGCGGCGGAGGCAAGCGCACCGCCGAAGCCATGGGCGTCGCCTTCCTCGGCGAACTCCCGCTCGACCCGCAGATTCGCGTCGGAGGCGACACCGGCCGCCCCGTCACCTCGCAAGGCAAAGGCGACGCCTTCGAAGCCATCGCCCGCGCCGTGATGGCCCGCGCCGAAGAAAGCCGCGCCACGAAGAAAACTACCATCACGATGGAAGACTAACCATCACCCCGGGGCGGGACCTCACCCCCGCCCCAACTCCACAAACCCCGCAAACTCTCCGGCAATCCGTTCCGCCACCCCGGCTTTCCCGCCCTTCAAATCGTGACGCGCTCCCTCCACCGTCACCAGCCGCGTCCGTGCCCCGCCGATCAACGCCACCGCCGCCTCCAACTCCGCCACGGTCCCGAATTCATCCTTCGTGCCGCTCACGAACATCGCCGGCGCCCGCAGTTCCCCGAAGTGCGCCGTACGCGCCTGCTCCGGCTTCCCCGGTGGATGCAGCGGATACCCCATCAACAACGCGGCCTCTGCAAGTTCGGGCTGCGAAGCCAGCAGCATCGACCCCTGCCGGCCTCCATAAGAATGGCCCCCGAAAAACACCCGGTCGCACTTCCCGCGCAACGCCGTCAAATCTCGAGCCAATCCCGCCCGGTCCTTCTCCGCCTGGAATCCCGGCCGCCCGCCGCTCACCCGGAAATCGAGGTTTACCCGCTCCACAATCCACCCCAATTTGAGAAACTCCGCCTCCACCGCCACCAGCAATTTCGAGTCGCGATCCGAGCCCGCGCCATGGGTCAATAAAATGCCCTTCAAAATTTATTTTCTCCCTTGAATCAACAGCTTACAGAAAAAGACTTGACACTTAGAGACTGTTACTCTCGTGGGCGAGAAGGGAAGATTTCCATGCAAACCGCAAAACAGTCCGAAATCACGGTTCCGGCTCACACCGAAATCTACGTCGCCGCCGAGGATATCCCCGAATTCGAGGACCTCCAAAACGCCATCGCTCTCGAGTTCGAACCCCGCTCCGAGTTCGAATACCAGTGCATCCGCGCCGTCGTGCATGCCCTCTGGACCATCCGCCGCACCCGCATCATCGAACGCAAAATGCAGGAACGCGCCGCCGCCGAAGGCATCGTCGATCCCCTGCTCGACATCGCCTGGGCCAAGCAGTTGAAAGGCGTACTCGCCGTCCGCCGCCAGGCCGAACGCAGCCAGATCCAGGCCCTCAAGGACTTCCGCGCCACGCGCAAGGCCCGCGAGCATCACGCCTCGCCGCCCGATCCCGATGGATGGACCGTTAACCGCCGCACCGGCGAGAACACCAGCCACAGCGCCGAAGCCAGCACGCCGGTCGAGCACAACACGAAGGTCATCCGCATGCCGATCAACGTCGCCAGCGCGCCCCCAACGAGCGCCCCCATCGGCCACAGTCCTTTGAACAACAACTGCGAACATGCCGTCACCCGGCCCAGGAGGTCCGGCGGCGTGATCGACTGCCTCAAAGTGGCTTCGTGAATGCCGTACACCGGATAGGCGACATCGCCGAACAATTGCGCCGCGCCCAGGCACGCGACCGCAATCCATCCCGGACCCGGCGCCAGCGGAATCAGCAGCGAGATCACGCCCGAGGCCATTGCCGCGCCGATCATCGTTCGCCCGACTGAAAAGTGGGACGCGATCCGTTCCGCGAAGATCGCCCCGGCGAACGCCCCGATGCCGCCCAGCGTCACGATGACGCCCAGCACCACCGGCGTGAACTGCAGTTCCTGCACGGCGTACAACACATACAGCGTCGAAAAGAACCCGAAGAAAAACGCCACCGTGGCGGCGCGCAACGCCAGCGCCCGCAGAATCGGATCGCGGAACGTGAGCCGGAACCCGGCCGACAATTCGTTCCACCCGATCGATTCCGTTTGTTTCCGTTGATCTTTGACAATTGAATCTTCGCGCTCCGCCCGGATCAGCCAGACGGACGCCGCCGATGCGAGGAACGAGATCGCGTCGATGAGGATCGCCCGCGGCGCCGTGAGCCATTGCACCAGCATGCCGGTCGTCGCCGGACCCACCATTTCCGCGGTCGTCATCGACATGGTCAGCTTCGAATTGCCTTCCAGCAAATCCTCGCGAGCCACCAGCACCGGCAGCAGCGATTGGTACGCGACGTCGAAAAACGTAGTAAACACGGCCGTCGCAGCGATCACCGCGTACAAGGTGAACATGTTCAACTTTCCGTACGCGTAAAGCAGCGGGACCAAAGCCAGCATCGCCGCACGCCCGAGGTCGGCAACAATCAGGATGGGCCGCAGTCGAAACCGGTCGGCGGCCAGTCCCGCCACAGGCCCGAAAACCAAAGCCGCAAACCCGTTCAACGAAGCGAGCACACCCATCTCTGCGGGACTCGCATGCAGCAGCATCACCGCCGTAAGCGGAATGCCCTCACGAGTGATCCGTGACCCGATCTCCGAAATCGTCTGTCCGGTCCACAGCTTCAGAAAATCGCGATCGCGCCACAAACTCACCTCACGAAAATAACAGACTCCCTGTGTTGCAGCATTTTCTGGTGGTGTGGGCTTCAGCCGGCTTCAGCCCGCGCGGGACTTAAGTCCCGCCCAACACACAAAAAAGGGGCCCCGGCAAAAAGCCGGAAGCCCCCTTCTTACTCACTTCCAATAACTACTTGATCGCGATGGTCACGCTGTTGGACGCCACCGTGCCGCTGCGGATCACCACTGGCTGATTACCGGACGGAGTGCCCGGCGCAATGCCGGTCGCCACGATGTACAGCCCCACGAATCCCGGAGCCGCCGCCGCGCCAATCACCGGCGCCGGACGTCCCGCGATCGTCACCGTCGGTTGCACCACCGCCGGATACAGCGGATCCTGCGGCAGGATCTGCCCCGTCGGAGCACCCGCGGCAACGCCGAGTCCCGTACACAGGATCCCGATCACATCGCCAACCGCCGCCGGATTCTCCGGACGGATCAGCGTGAGGTCAGTCGACTTGTAGACGAACCCGCCGACCGTGTCGAACAGAATCGCCGGCGCCACCGGAGCCACCATGTGCATCATCGTATTGCCCGCGCCGTTCGCATTCGTCACCACCACAGGCTGCATGCCCGTCGGCGCGTTGAACGGAACCTGCACGTTCACCTGTTCCGGCGACACCAGCAGCACCGGAGCCGCCATGCCGCCGATCGTCACGCTCGTGCCGTTCAGCGAACGCGGAATCTGCACGCCGTTCACACCGTTCAGATTCGTCGACGCCTTCGCCAGGTTCGCGCCATACAACGACGCCACGCCGCCCGGAGCGATCGCCGTGATCGCCGGATCCGACGCGCCCGTGATGATCGCGCTCAACTCAGGCCGCGCCGTGTTCGCATCGGCCAGCTGCGCGCGAACCACGCCGCCCGGATTCGCCTGCGAATGCAGGTTCGCGTAGTGCTTCTCCGGATTCGTCACCGCCGAAGCGAGCGAAGCCATCGCGGCAGGCAGCAGCGAATTCAGCCGGAAGATGTTGCCGACGCCGTCCTTCACCAGCGACGGACTCGAACCGAATCGCGAATCGAGAGTCACCGGACCATTCGCGCCGCGCTCGCCGTCGTGCACGTGCATCGCAGTGAAGGTCGTATTCGGAACGTTGCCGAACCGCGCGTTCACATCGAACAGGATCGCGCCGGCTACTGGCGCGCCGTCATTGCCGCGAGCCGTGAACAGCGTCACCTGCGCAGGCGCGCTCACCTCGAGCGGCAGCGCCGGAACTTCGTTCGCCGGACTCATGTTCACCTGGAACGACACGGCGTCCGTCGCAAGCAGTTGCCCGCGAATCACGCCCGCCGGATTCGCGCGAGTGTGCATGTTCAGGTACACCTGCGACGGCGCCCAGAAGAACGCGTCGAGTGTTTGTGCGGCGCCGGCGCGAGCCAGATCCACTTCGGAATCGAACCGCAGGAATCCGTTGCCGTTTTCAGGAACCGTGATCGGAGTCGACAACGTGCTGTCGACCGTCACCGGACCATTCACGCCTGCAGGCGAGAGATGCAGGTGCATCGCGGAAATCACGGTCTCGGCAGGGAAACCCTGATACGCGACGTCGAACGTGACCGAAGCCGAAGTCGTGTTGCCGATCGCGTCGGTCGTGCGCAGAATCACGACAGTGCCGCGCCCCGAAGCAGGCGAATTCACCGGCGGAACTTCGTTCGCCGGACTCAACACCGCGAGCCGCACAGCCGCTTCCGCGCGCTGCAACTGGCCGCGGATCACGCCCGCCGGGTTCGCCGTCGTGTGCATGTTGAGGTAATAACGCGAAGGATCCGCGAGGATGCCCTTCACCGCCGCAAGCGCCGCCGCTGTGCTCGCGGACACCTGTGTTTGCAGGGTCGGGAGCGCACCAGCCGTCGTGTCTTCGGTGCGCGAAACGCCCGAATCAATGACCACCGGACCGTTGGTTCCCGCAGCGCCATCGTGAATATGCATTGCGGTAATGGTCACAGGTGCGGGAAACTTATATGTAACGTTGAAGTCAACCGATGCTGATGTAACCTCACCGCTGGCGTCCCGAACGATGTGCAGCCACACCGTCCCGGCGCCCGATGCATCGAGAGCAACAGCAGGAACTTCATTCCGGGTCGAGAGGATTGCGCGGTACGGAATCGATTCGACCGATTGAGCAGAGAGAGAGGAAAAGCCACAGAGAGCAAGCGCAGTACAGGCCGCCCACCGCAGCAGATGGTGTTTCATGGTTGTTTTGTAAAACCCCTTGGTGAGAACTACACCACACCGCGCGGAAGGTTGCAACTGGGATTGGTGCACCGCGAAAAATGGGTGCATAATATTGCAAGATCCCACCCCGTGGATCCTCTCTCTAGGAGACCAAGCAAACATGCGTTACGATCTAGCGCCCAAGGGCGATGAAGTAAACGAGATGTCGTTTGACGCCGAACCCGCTGATGCCTCGCGGGACGTAGGCGACTACTCCGAGGACCTCGACGAAGAACTGGCCGAAGTCGCAGCCGAAGGTTCCGCGCCGGTCAGTGCTCCTCCGCCTCCTCCACCCGCGCCGGCGCCGGCCCCCGCTCCGGAACCGGAACCTGTACCCGTCGCAGCAGCCGCCACACCAGCGCCTGCTCCAGCCGCGCCCGTGAAGAAGAAGGCGCCAGCAAAGAAGAAGATATCCGCGCCGGCCAAGAAGGCCGCAGCTCCCGCGAAGAAAGCGCCGCCAGCCGCCAAGAAGGCTGCAAAGCCGGCCGCTCCCGCGAAGAAGAAGAAAGCTGCAGCAAAGCCCCCGGCCAAAAAAGCTATGAAGACAGCAGTGAAGAAAGCAGTATCCAAGAAGGTTGCCCCAGCAAAGAAGGCAGCCGTTAAGAAGGTAGTCGCCAAGAAGGCGGCGCCGGCCCCCAAGAAGGCCGCAGCGCCCGTCAAGAAGGCAGCCGCAAAGAAGGCAGCGGTGAAAGCCCCTGCCAAGAAGGCGGCATTGAAAAAGGCGCCGGCCGCTCCCGCAAAAGGGAAGAAACCCGCGCCCGCTAAGAAGCCTGCCGCCAAGGGCAAGAAGTAGTAACCAGTAACCGCGGTCAGCTAACTGTTGACCGCTTTGCGGCAACGCTCGAAGAGTTCCAGCAATGCGTCTGCGTACTCTTCGGGCGTTCTGCTTCCCGACTTGCCCGCCGCGAAACCCGCGCCCGTGCTTCCCTTCCCGTATCCGGTCGTTACCGCGATGAACTTCATCAACTCCAGAGCGACTTCGTCCTTGCTGCCGCCCTTGCCGTTGGATGCTGCGTCCTGCTTCGTTTCGTCTGCCATGGTTCGAACTCGAAACCTTCCTTTCGTGTGCTAATCCTCTAGAGTATCCCGATCGAGGCCGCTCCCGACGATCATGCCCATCCAAGCCACGCGCCACATCCGCAAGATGCGCGGCGGCGCGCAGGGTCATCTCCTCGCCGCCAGCGACGGCCACTATTACGTAACCAAGGCCGTCAACAACCCGCAGGGCAAGCGGATCCTCGTCAACGAATGGCTCGCCAGCGTCTTCCTCGAACACCTGCAGATCGCCGCGCCGCCCGCTGCATTGATCGAAGTCACGCCGGAGTTCCTCGAAGAGAACCCGCAACTCACCATGCGGCTCGGCGAACGCGCCATCCCGTTTGAAACCGGCTGGTGTTACGGCTCGCGCTTTCCCGGTGACCCGAACGTCATCGCCGTCTTCGACTTCGTCGCCGACGAACATGTCCGCGCCCTGATGAATCCCTGGGAATTCGGCGCCATCCTGCCCTTCGACAAGTGGGCCGGCAACACCGACGCGCGGCAGTCGATCTTCTACCGCGCGCGAGTCCGCGCAGCCAATGCGGCGTATGAAACCACGGGCGTCGTCACACAGATGATCGACCACGGCTACATCTTCGATGGTCCGCACTGGCGCTTCGTGGATGCGCCAACGCAAGGCGCGTATCCGCGGTCGAGCGCCTATGAGTCCGTGCGCTCGTGGCGCGACTTCGAGCCCTGGCTCGAACGCATCATCCACTTCCCGGAAGAGGTCATCGACCGCGCGATGAAGCAGATCCCGCCGCGCTGGATCGCCGGCGACGAGGATCATCTGCATGCGCTTCTCGAGCGTCTCTACAAGCGCCGCGCGCGCACGCCGCGGCTCATCGAGGACATCCTGCGAGCCAAGCCTTCGCTGTTCCCGAACTGGATGCGATGATAAGCTGTCTCAACGGAAACATGAAATCCAATCGTTATCGTGAAGCCATCGCAGCAGGCCGCATCCCCGTCGGCCACATGGTGTGGGAGTTCAACACCCGCGGACTCGCCCGCATCCTCGAATCGGCCGGCGTCGACTTCGTCGTGTTCGACATGGAGCACTCGGCGTTCGACCTCGACGACATCGCCGACCTGATCGCCTACTCGAAGGCCTGCAGTTTCGCGCCCTTCGTGCGCGTGCCCGAAGCGAAGTACCACTTCCTGGCGCGCCTGATGGACGCGGGCGCATTGGGCGTGATGATCCCCAATGTCGAGACGCCGGAACAGGCAAAGTACGTGGTGGACTCGGTGAAGTACGCGCCGCTCGGCCGCCGCGGCGTCGGACTCGGTTCGGCGCATACGGACTTCGTGGTTCCCGACCCGGTCACCTACTTCAACGAGAGCAATGCATCGACGGTCGTGATCTGCCAGATCGAGTCGCAGCTCGGCGTCGCCAATGCGGAGGCGATCGCGGCAACACCGGGCGTCGACAACTTGTGGGTCGGCCACTTTGACCTGTCGCAATCGATGGGAATCCCCGGGCAGTTCCAGCATCCGGACTTCCTCGCGAACCTGCGCAAGGTCGTGGACGCGGCCAACAAGCACGGGCGCAGACTGGGTATCCAGCCCGGGAACCGCGAAATGCTCGACCAGTGGCTCGAGATCGGGTTCAACGTGATTTCGTGGAGCGTCGATTCGGCAGTGTACAGCGCCGCGCTGGCCGAGGGCGTTCAGCTCGTCCGCCGGCGAACCGCGGCGGTCTAGCGCTGCAGGTGACGGGCCAGGACCTGTGCGAGGGTCGAGATTTCGAAGGGCTTGGTGATGTACTCGGTCGCGCCGGCCATGCGTCCGCGGAGACGGTCCCAGAAGCCGTCACGTCCGGACAGCATGATCACCGGGACCTTCTTCAGCTCGGAGTGCTTGCGCAACAGCTTGCAGATCTCGTAGCCGTCGACCTTCGGCAGGCTGATGTCGAGCAGGATCAGATCCGGCCGGAACTCTTCGAGCTTCGACAGCGCCGCGAGACCGTCATCCAGTGCGAGGACCCGATAGCCGCGGCGTTCGAGGTGGACCGAAACCAGCTTGCGCACCGTCAGGCTGTCATCGACAGCAACGATCAACTTGCGGGCACGCAGCATGTCGGTGATGTTGCGGAGTTCCGAGTTGCCGGGCTCGAGTTCGGTCGCGGCCGATAAGTGCAGCAGGGCCTCGGCGGAACGGTTGAGGCTCAGCAGCGCGCGGCCGAGATTCACGTTGGCGGTCAGCGGTTCGAACGGCAGTTTCGCCTGCCACGCCGCGATCGCACGAAGAAGCAGTTCCTCATCGACGCCGCGGTTTTCCGCAATCCTCGCGGGATCATCGAGCGACAGGAAGCAGCCGCAGTGGTTGCAGCGGTCCGGGAGATTGAGGTGCTCCGCCTCGCAAATCGGACAGTGGTACACGCGCCGGATCGCCCGCTGGTAATGGGGCGGCGGCGCGCCAGGAGCGGCGTTGCCCTCTTCCCGCAACACGGACGCCATCTCACGCGCCGCAGCGTCGGCCGCAGCATTGCGCCGCTGCATCCGCGAGGGGCTTTGAAACGGACCCGCGGGAAGCGCGCGCGTCGTCGGAGGCGGCAGCGGAACCTCGGTCGGCTTCGCCACCTGGTGCATCTTCTGGACCTCGAGCGCCTTGGTCGCCTGCTCGTTGTTCGGGTTGATGAGCAGCACCTGCTCGAGCGCGCGGATCGATTCGTCGGGCGTATCGGCGAGCGCCGCAAGCCAGAGCAACGCCTGCTCGGAATGCGGATCCTTCTCGATGATTTCGTTGAACAGACGCCTCGCCAGGCCTTTCTGACCGAGCCTCGCTGCGGCGACAGCTTCAATCATCAGGACTGAGCGATTCGTAGATACGGCAGCGTTCGACATGTGCGCTGGTACAAAGCCCCGGCAATCCACACGACGGTGGATTGGCCTGGTACCAGTTTCTTATGAGTCCCGGGCGAGATCGATAAGGTGACTTGCTTAGGAAACCCTTAGTTTCCGCCCTAGCGCTGCGCTGCGCCGGCGCGTCCCATGATCGGCCAGACATCGACGAGCTGGTCGCCTTCGCAGACGTAGTAGCGGTCGTAGCAGTTGGTCGTCATGTCGAGGTTGGTGGTGATGAGTTCCATCCGCTGGCCGAGTTTCAGCTCGTCGCCGTCCTTCCAGCGCAGGATGCCGTATTCGGCGCCCTGGTTTTCGACGATGATGTCGGGACGTCCCATGACGCGGTCGGTGGGGCGCAGCAGCGCCTTGTTGCCGGCGTCGATGGTCGCCTGGTTGGGATGATTGCGGCTGATAACCGTCGTCATCACGGTGAGCGACACGTCGAAGTCGGAGTAGAGTTCGGAGCCGTTCTTGGAGCCGACGTTCATGTACGCGGTGTCCATGAAGATGTAGGATCCGGCCTGCAGTTCCGTGAGACCGAGGTCCTTGTCGATGTTGTAGGTGCCGGTGGATCCGCCGGTGATGATCGGGATGTTGAGCCCGCTCTTGCGGCAGAGCGCGGCGGTTTCGACCATCGGCGTGATATCCGCGGCCGACTTCTGCTTGCGCGTTTCCCAGCCCTTGGTGTGTGAGGCCGTGCCGGAATAGCCCATGATGCCGGATAGCTTCAGGTTCTTCGACTTGTCGATCCGCTGGGCGAGGCGCAAACCGGGTTCGCCGGGCGCATGGCCGTGACGCGTAAGGCCGACGAAGATATCCGGCAGCACATTGATCTTCGTCTTCAACACGCCCGCCGCTTCATCGAGCAGATCGACGGTGATGGGATCGTCGGCGACGACCATAAAGGTCGGCTCGCGCTGGGCGAGGGCCGCCGCGCGCCAGATCTTGTTCTTGCCGGCCGGCTGGCAGGTGTGCAGCACGCCCTTGAATCCGGCGTTGACCATCAGTTCCGCCTCGGCGATGGTGGCGCAGCAGACCCCGTAGGATCCGAGCGCGATCTGCTGGCGCGTGACGTCGACGGACTTGTGAATCTTGCAATGCGAGCGAACCCCGATGCCCGTCGCCTTGCAGTGCGCGGCCATCGTCTTGAGGTTCTTCTCGAAGAGAGACTTCTGCACCGTCAGGCACGGCGTCGGGAGGTCTTCTTTGGTGATGCCGCGAAAATCCTTGCGGGCGATCTTCGCTTCGATGTCCGCGTAGCGGAACGGGCTGGAGGTGAGCTTGCTGGCTGCCGCGCTGGCCATCGCTGCGGAAGCGGCCGAGGAAAGAAGACTGCGCCGGGTCAACGTCATCCCGGTATCATAGCGCGACGCCAGTCTTCTTATGGCAGCAGGTCGAGCGCGCCCTGCAGTTCCGCGCGGGTGTGGCCGTCGCCGGTGCGGGCTGTCACTTCGATGCCGCGCTGGTAGATCGCCTTAGCTTCATCGATCTCTCCGGCTTTCTCGTGGGTCTGTCCGCAATGGAAATACGCAGCGGCGTAGTTCTCATTGATGGCCATGACTTCGTGGAAACAACGGATGGCGTCGGCGTAAGCGCCGGACTTCACATATTCCATCGCCAAACCATAACGGGCCAGAATGTTTTTGGGATCCTGAGCGGCCATTGCCTTCAGGGCTTCGATACGATCCATTCGTCCTTGCATGTTAGCATCGCGTGAGAGTGGCCTGCCCGTATTTCGATCCGCTGGAACCCATCGATCCACCGGTGACGCGCGTGTCGCTCGGCCAGGCTTACGCCGGGCGCTGTTCGCTCGTCACGGATGCCGCCGCGCAGCCTTCGCGGGACATCCAGTTGACGCTCTGCAACGCCGGTTACGCGCGCGGCGCGTGCGAGCATTTTCCCGGGGACGAAAAAATCGACGCGATCCGCTTCTCGGCGGATGCGGCGGGCATCCTATGGATTGAAGAGTCCGCGCACAGCCCGCTGCGGTTCGGGCGCGGCGAGGCGGGGCCGTTGCGGACCCGCCAGGCGAACGCGTTTGCCAGAAGCATCGAAGAAGGAAAGGTCCGTTAAGAGCGAATGTCTGAACATCTGCCGAATCCGGTGATGCCCGATGAATTTCTGGGAGGAGTGCCGGTTCGCGAATCGATCGCCGAGTACTCGGAACTCGCCATGCCGAACGACGCGAATCCGCTGGGGAACTTGTTTGGCGGAAAAGTGATGGCGCTGGTGGACCTGTCGGGATCGATTTCCGCGGCGCGGCACGCGCGCTCGTCGGTGGTGACCGCTTCGGTCGACAATATGAACTTCCTGTTTCCGGTGCGGATCGGCGAACTGGTGACGTGCTATTCGCAGGTGAACCGCGTGTTCAAAACCTCGATGGAAGTGGGCGTCAAAGTGTGCGTTGAGAACCTGCGGACGGGCGAGGTGCGGCACGTGTCGTCGGCATACCTGACGTTTGTCGCGCTGGACTCGCAGGGCAAACGAATCCCGATTCGTCCGGTCATACCAGAGACAGACGACGAGAAACGCCGCTATGAACAGGCCCTGGAGCGCCGCGAATTCCGGCTGGAACTCAAACGGCGCGCTCTCGAAACCCGTGGTGAGTAAGATCCCGCGTCAGGCCTTGTGCATGTACTTGATGCACGGTTTGTAGATCAGCAGATTCGGTTCGCCTTCGCGATTGAACTTCAAACAGTTCTTGTCGTACCACTCGATGATGCCGGTGAGTTTCTCGCCGTCTTTCATGACGATGACCATTGGGGTCTTCGCCTGCATCTGTTTCATGTAATAGAAATTCTCGGCGTTGGTCTGATCCGGAGGCACGGCCTTCTTGGGCGGGGCCGCCTGCATCTTTTTTGGATTTCCGTCTCGGTTCATCATGGGGGTAAAGGTGGGACAGCTAGGTCTTTCGGTAGTCTCTTGAATATCACACCCGTGAAAACGGCTGCAAGTTATCGATGGGCGCGGAGTTCGAGAGCGAGGGCGTCCAAGGCAATGTTTTTCTGGATATTGCGGCGCACCAGATGCACCAGTTCATCGACCTTCGCCACCGCGTTGCGGATCCAGGCGAATGAGGCCTGGCTGGCGATCGGACGCAACTGCGCCGCGATGTCGGGATTGCGGAGCGGCGCGCGCCCCTGCTGGACCAGCAGCAGATCTTCGAGCAGATCGTAGAGGACCAGCAGTTGATCCTCGAGCTTTTCGGTCTTGCGCATCGCGATCGATTCGGAATAGCGGGACCAGTCGGCGAACTGCGCCTTGCCCGTGCCGGTTTCGAGCAGCTTCAGCATCGCTTCACGCCGCTTGTCGTAGCTTTCGATATCGAGCGACACCGCGGCGCCAGGACACCCGCTAGCGAGCGCGAGGCGGCGTTCGGGATGATCGAGTTTTCGCTGCCGGACGAAGTCCAGCATTTCCTGTTCGCCCAGGCGGCGCAGCGAAAAGATCAGCGACCGCGAGCGGATGGTCGGCAGCAGATCGTACGGATTTTCGGCCGTCATCATGAGGATCAGATACGGCGGCGGTTCTTCGAGGATCTTCAGCAGCGAGTTGGCGGCCTGCTCGTTGGCGCGGTCGATTTGATCGATCAGGAAGATGCGATTCGCGCCTTTGAGGGGCTGGAATTGCGCGCGTTCCTTGAGCAGGCGGATCTGCTGGATCGAGATCTGGCGCAGCGGTCCGTCCGGAGGAAAGGTCAGGAAATCAGGATGCGTGGCGAGATGGAACGGGTCGTCGGCGCGCTTGTCGCTGGGCAGCTTTTCGCGTTCGGCGATGGTTCCCTGGTTGACTTCGGTGCTGAGGTCGTCGGCTTCAATCTTGGCGGCGTCGCCGAGAAGCGCGGCGGCAAAACGGCGGACGAGGGTCGCCTTGCCGACGCCGGAAGGTCCGGCCAGCAGGATGGTCTGCGGGATGCGCCGGTGGTCGATCATCTGGCGGAGATTGGCCGCGATCTCCGCGTTGCCGTGGAAGTCTGGGAAGCTCAAATGACTATGGTAAGCCGATCCGGTCTTTGAGATCCTTGGCGCGTTCGCGCGCAACGGTGATCTCAGTTCGCTTGCCGTCGTTGAGGCGAAGGAGGACCTTGCCTCCGAACCAGGTGTGCATTTCCTGGATGGCGTCGAGGCTGACGATGGTCGAGCGATGCACGCGGATCCAGCGCCTGGAGTCGAGTTGCTCTTCGAGTTGCCCGATGGTGTAGTCGATCGCGAAATCCTTCTGCGGCGTGGCGGCGAACGTCAGCTTGTCGGCGGCGTAGAAGTGGGTGACTTTGGCGAGGTCCACGAACTCGACCTTGTCGCCGGTGCGCGAGGGGATGCGGGCGGGGATGCCTGCCTGTGGTTGCGTCAACATCCGCGCCACCTGGTCGGCGAGGGCGCGCAGGTCGGGACGGGGTTCGGGAGCGCGAAGGATGCGTTCGGCTTTGGTGAGAGCGCGGTCGAGCGCCTGCTCGTCGATGGGCTTTAACAGGTAGTCGATCGAAAAGAGTTCGAAGGCCTGCAACGCGTACTGCGAGTAGGCGGTGGTGAAGATGGCGAGCGGTTGCGGATCGAGGCGGCGGAGGAGTTCGAAGCCGGTCATGCCGGGCATTTCGATGTCGACGAAGAGCAGGTCGACGGGGGTGCTGCGGAGGATGGATTCGGCCTGCACCGGGTCAGTCGTGGATCCGGCGATGCGCACGCGACCGGCGGCTTCGAGGATCCGCTGCAGGCGCTTCAATGCGAGCGGTTCGTCATCGACGAGGTAGGCTACTGGGGTTCGCGGTTCGTGCATAGATTCGGAGTGGGGACGCTGAATGTCACATACCAGCGCGGGCCGGCGCGATGAAAGCGGATGCCGAAGTCCTCGCCGAAGAGAGTTTTGAGACGCTCATCCAACAACGCGAGTCCGTGACCGGGCTGCATCGCCTGGGCGTCGAATCCTGGTCCATCATCGGCAACGGAGATGGACATCCCGCCGCCCGGCAGACCGAGGGTTTGGACCTCGATACATCCTCCTTCACGCTTCGGCGCGACGGCATACTTCACGCTGTTTTCGACGAGCGTTTGGATCGAGAGCGGCGGCAGCATCACGCCGCCGGTGTGACTTGGCTGGGCGTTCACCGTGTAGCGCAGGCGTTCGCCGAAGCGGGCTTTCTCGATCTCGAAGTAATCGGTGACGATGCGGAGTTCGCGGTCGAGCGGCACGAGGCCGGTTTGCGGCGAATCGAGGGAGAACCGGAGGAGTTCCGACATGCGGCCGAGGAGGCGCTCGGCCTTGGCCGGATCCTCAGGGATCAACGCGGAGACGGAGTTGATGGTGTTGAAGAGGAAGTGCGGATGGATGCGGCTTTCGAGCGAGCTGAGCCTGGCTTCGGTGGCCAATTTCAGGGCGCGTTCGCGTTCGAGTTCCTTCTGCTTCAACTGCAGCGTGGTGGCTTCGAGCCGGCGCTTCATCGTCTCGTAGAAGGTGATGACGCCGGTGATGGCGAAGGTGAGGATGAGGGCGAAGCGGTAGCCGTTCCAGAAGAAGTCCACGAAGGTTGCGCCGGGGATGAGGCCGGCAAAGACGATGATCATCGAGGCGATCGCGGTTCCCACGGTTGCGAAGCTCAGTACGGCGAGTACGCGCAGAGTCCAGGCGGCCGCGTCGTTTTGGATACGCGCGGCCGTCCAGATCCAGATGCGGTCCATGAAGAGTCCGAAGAAGAGTCCGACGCTGTTGGAGTAGATGGCGGAAAGCCAGAAGATCTGCATGAACCGCGTTGCCGACAGCGACGGACTGAAGCACCAGGTCATGATGGGGACCGCTAGCGCAAGCGCACCGTTGATGGCGAGAGTCCTAAGGATGCGCGCGGTCCACATCCGGGGTCTACTTGCCTGCTCCCGTATGGCAGCCGGCGCAGCGGACTTGCGCGGGCTTCAGGGTTTTCGTGGTGAGCCAGATGTCGGCGCGTTTGGCGTAGTTGGTGCCGGGCATCGCTTTGGCGATCATCTGGAAGAACTCTTCAGCTTTGGCGTCGTTGCCGAGGCGGCGATGGGCGTCCGCGATGCCGAACAACAGTTCGCCTTTGGGATGTTCACCCATGCGGTCCATCTCGGCTTTCTGGAGCTCGTAGCAGCGGGCGTAGTCGGAGAGTCCTTTCTCGATGAGAGGCTTGGCGATTTGTTCCGGCATCATGAGGGAGGCCTGCAGCAGGACGGCGCCGCGGGGGATGCGCACACCGACGTGATCGGGCGCGAGTTCCACTGCTTTGTCCATCATAGCGACGCCTTTGGTGAAGAGATCCATGCCTTTCTGCTGGTCGCCGTTGCGGAACGCCTGGCCGGACTGGAAGAAGAGTCCGGCGCCGTGCCAGACCATGGCTTCGGCGTGATTGGGTTCAGCGGCAAGGACCGCGGAGGTTTTGGTCATCGCGCGCTCGAGGGCCGCGGCGTCGCCGCCGAATCCGGCGAAATAGTCGTTGCGGACTTCGTAGTCGAAGCGCGTGGCCGCGAAGGCAGCCCCGGCGGCGCAAAAAAGAGCGAGAGTCAGTTTGGAAATCGTCATGCGAGGAAATGTTCCTTTCGATTTCCAGACTACGGGCGGAGTGGCGCGGCAGTCGCGGGGAATCCGACGAACTGCGCACGGGCGCCGACGAACCGCGCGTTCCGGCGGATTAATGTGTCGGCTTGTCTTTGGGAGGCAGCACGGCCCAGAAGTCCTCGCGGAAGCGGTTCCTGTACTGGTCGAGGAGTTCGGTGATGCGGGCGTAGTTCGGCGACTTCACGATCAGGCCGGCGTGGTGCTCGCGTTTCATGCGCCAGACGACTTCGGGATCCGAGTAGGCGGAAAGGTCCGGCCACTGCTGTTTGGCGAGGGATACCAGCAGGGCCGCGTAATCCTCGCGCGCTTCGGGCGCCTGGTACGGAGCCTTGCCGCCGGCGATTTCGACCTTGGCCCATTCGGCCCACATGTTGATGCCGGTGCCGGCTTCGACGAGGTCCGCGATGTGGGCGCCGCCGACGCGGGCGGAGGTTTCGAGGAAGTAAACCTTGCGGTCCTCGTGGGCGACGATGAATTCGGTGTGCGAGACGCCGCGCAGCAAGCCGAGAGCGGCGAGCACCTGCGCGTTCTTGGCTCGCAAGGCCTGTTCGAGTTCCGTGCCGCGTTCCATGAGGCGGGTGGTGAAGATGTCGCCGGACTGCGACACATCGAGCGGCGGACGTCCGTAAGCGGAGGCGACGGCGTAGACGAGGCGGTTTTCGTAGACGATCGAGTCGACGTGGAAGATGTCGCCGGGGACGAAGCGTTCGAGCAGATAGTACGATTGCTGGTCCTCGAGGGCGTTGATGTATTCCCAGCCCTGTTCTTTGGAATGGACCTTCTTGATGCCGATGGCGCCGGCGAGCATGCGCGGCTTCAACACCCAGGGGCCGGGGATGCGATCCATGAATTCGTTGACGCGCTGGTGGTTGAGGATCGGCACGAAGTCGGGGATGTTGAGGCCTTTTTCCTGGGCCTTCATGCGCATGGCGAGTTTGTCGCGGAAATAGCGTGTGGTGGTTTCGCCCATGCCGGGGATGCGCAGGTGTTCGCGGAGGAAGGCGGCGAGTTCGAGGTCGAAGTCGTCGAGGGGGACCAGTCGATCGATGACGTTGTTGCGGCAGAGGTGCGCGACGGCGTGGAGGGTGTGTTCGCGGTTCCAGGCGCCGGCCTCATCGGGCATGTAGAAGATCTCGTCGATGGACTCGCGCGGCCAATCCGCTTTGTCCTTCAGCGAAAGCGAGGTGAGGAGGAAGACCCGGGCGCCGGATCGCTTACACTGGCGCAGGAATTCGTGGCCCTTTTCGTAGCTCGCGATGCAGAGGATGGTCAGCGGCGTATTCATATGCGATCATTCAAGATAACGCACCTTGTAACGTTTCGCGGCACTATGATACGTTGCAGGGAGATCCCCTGAAAAGACCGCCTCGAGGAGACCAGATGCACCGCCGGCACTTTCTGAAAACCAGCGCTTCTGCTGCTGGCGTTGTTTCTCTCGCGAATTTCCCGTATTGGGCGTACGCCGGCACGACGAAGAAGGCCGCGCAGGACCGCGTGAAACTGGGTCCGCGGGGAGTGGAGGTTTCGCGCCTGGCGATGGGCACGGGCACCAACGGCGGCGGCGGATCCTCGAATCAGACCAAGAAACTTGGCGTGCAGGGGCTGGCGGAACTGTTCCGCGCGGCCTATGACCAGGGCGTGACGTTCATGGATTGCGCCGATCAGTACGGCACGCATCCGCATGCAGCGCTTGCGTTGAAGGGGTTGGCGCGCGAGAAGGTGACGGTGCTGACCAAGACCCGCTCGTCCACTGAGAAAGAAATGCGCGCGGACCTCGACCGGTTCCGCCGCGAGTTGAAGACGGATTATCTGGACATCGTGCTGCTGCACGCGACGATGGACGAAGACTGGCCGGATCGCAAGAAGGGCGCGATGGCCGTGCTGGAGGAAGCGCGCGAGAAAGGCATCGTGCGTACGCACGGCACGTCGTGCCACACGCTCGGCGCGTTGAAGACTGCCGCGAAAACGCCGTGGGTGGAGGTCGATCTGGCGCGCATCAATCCGGCAAAGGTCGCGATGGACGCGGATCCCGCCACGGTGCTCTCTGTGCTGAAAGAGATGAAGGCCGCGGGCAAGGGCGTGATCGGAATGAAGATTTTGGGAGCGGGCGCGCTCCGAAATAAGCCCGATGAGTGTTTGCAGTTCGCTTTGGCGCAGGATTGCGTCGACTGCTTCACCATCGGAAGCGAAAGCCGGGCAGAGTTTGAAGATCTCTGCCGCAGGATTCCCGCAGCCTCCACACGCGGCTGAGGAACCCGAACCGCAACAACGTTACTTTAGATCTTTACGAGATCCATACGAACTGAGGTATATCGACACCATGAAGCTACTCGTCTGCATGATCGCGGCCGGTGCACTGCTCACCGTTCCCGCTGCTGCTCAGGATAAAGAGAAGAAGGCTGCGGCTCCTGCGAAGGCTGGCGCCGCGAAGGGCGCGGGTCCCGGGATCCTGCATCCGGAAATGTCCGTTGCCGCCAACGGCGGAACGTTCGAAGCCCCGATGGGCAAGATGGGCGAGAAGGGCGAAGTGTGGTCCGGAACGTCCATGGCCGCGGGCGTGGACGGCAAGCCGCAGGCCGGCAAGGCGATGGTCGCCACGGGCGAGATCGTCGACATGTCCTGCTACCTGCAACTCGGCAAGCACGGTGAAAAGCACGCGTCCTGCGGCAAGAAGTGCATCCTCGCCGGACAGCCGATCGGCCTCGTCACCAAGACCGGCGACATCTATCTGCTGATGGAAGAAGAGCATGATCCGCGTCGCGACGGCCAGACCTCCGCGTTCCGCAAGGCCGCCGCTGACCACATCGGCCACATCATGGAAGTCACGGGCACCGCAGCTTCGCACGCCGGCGCGAAGGCGATCTACGTCCAGGGCTACGTGAACAAGTAAGAGCGTTCAACATCAGAAGAGGGACATGGCAGAATGACCAAGCAGTTGATCCGTGGCGCGCTGGCGATTGTTTCGCCGGCCGCCTTGCTCGTCGTGGCGCTGAATGGGGCGCCGCCCGCAGCTACTGGCGACTTGAAGGCTCCGGCATCGGCCGCGGCCATCAAGATCCCGCTGGGCCTGCAGCCGATTCCGTGGCCGAAAGACAATCCCTATTCGCCCGCGAAGTGGGAACTCGGCCGGGCGCTGTATTTCGATACGCGCCTGTCGGCGGATAACACGGTTTCCTGCGCATCCTGCCATAGTCCCAAGATGGGTTTCACTGACCAGGCGCCGAACTCCGCCGGCATCAAGGGCCAGCACGGCGACCGCAGCGCGCCGACCGTCATCAATCGCGCCTATTCGCTGGCGCAGTTCTGGGATGGACGCGCGAAGTCGCTCGAAGAGCAGGCCGTGGGACCGATGGCGAATCCGATCGAGATGGGCAATACGCATCCGAATATCGTGAAGTTCCTGCAGGGGAACGCGGGATATCGCGCGATGTTCAAGGCAGCGTTCGGCACCGAGGAGATCAACATCGATCTCGCCGGCAAGGCGATCGCGACGTTCGAGCGCACTGTGTTGAGCGGCAATTCTCCGTACGACAAGTACAAGGCCGGCAACAAGGCGGCTCTCACCGCGGCGCAGGTTCGCGGCATGGATGTGTACTTCAACAAGGCGAAGTGCGATCAATGCCACGAGGGCATCAACTTCACGCTGAACTCGTATCACAACCTCGGCGTGGGCATGGATAAGCCGAATCCTGACACCGGGCGGCACAAGATCACGGGCCGCGACGAGGACTGGGGCACGTTCAAGACTCCGACGCTGCGCGACATCGCGAACACGGCTCCGTATATGCATGACGGTTCGTTGAAGACGCTCGAAGAGGTGGTCGAGTATTACGACAAGGGCGGCACGCCGAACAAGAATCTCGATGAGAAGATGAAGCCGCTGCATCTGACCGCGGCTGAGAAGAAGGATCTCGCCGAGTTCATGCGCGCGTTGAGCGGCGAAGGCTGGCAGCATCTGGTGGCGCCGAAAACGTTCCCGCAATAAGTGGCGATGCAGAGAAGACAATTCATTCGGTCCGCGGCGGCCGCAGGGGCGTTTTTTGGCGCTTCCTGCGGCCGTACGGGCAAGAAGACGATTGGCGTGATCCCCAAGGGGAGCGCGCATCAGTTCTGGCAGTCCGTGCACGCGGGCGCGGTGAAGGCTTCGCGTGAACTGAATGTCGAGATCATCTGGAACGGTCCTCCGCAGGAGACGGACTTCAACCAGCAGATCCAGATCATCGACTCGATGATCAATCGCGGGGTCGACGGCATCGTGCTGGCGCCGATTGATAAGAAGTCGATGGTGGGCGTGGTGGAGCGCGCGGTGGCGGCGAAGATCCCGGTGGTGATTTTCGATTCGGGGATCGACACCGAGAAGTTTGTCTCCCAGGTGGCGACCGATAACTATCACGCCGGCGAGATGGGCGCGGATCGCGTGGCGAAGTTGCTGGATGGCGCGGGCAAGGTCGCGATGGTGATGGTGCAACCGGGCGCGGCGTCGACTATGGCGCGCGAGCAGGGGTTCAAGGATCGCATCGAAAAGGTGTACCCGCAGATCCACATCGTCGACGAGCGTTACGGGTGGGCGGATTTCGCCAAGAGCCTCTCGGTGTCGGAGAACATTCTCACGGCGCATCCGGAGGTCGAGGTGTTGTTCGCGTCGAACGAATCGAGTACGGTTGGCGCCGCGCAGGCGTTGAAGGGCCGCAAGACGCAAGTGAAGCTCGTCGGCTTCGATTCGAGTCCGCAGTTGATCGAAGATCTGAAGGCCGGCGTGATTGACTCGCTGGTGATCCAGGATCCGTTCAAGATGGGTTACGAATCGACCAAAGCGATCATGGCTCATATTGGCGGGCAGGCCGTGAAGAAGATCAACAACATCGCGCCGAAACTCGTCACGCTCGAGAACCTCGAGAGTCCGGAAATCAAGGAACAGTTGAATCCGGACCTGAAGCAATACCTTGGCTAAAACACAGGTCGTCATTATCGGCGGCGGCTTCGGCGGCTTGTACGCAGCGCAGGCCTTGCGTAGCGCGTCAAACGTCGAAGTCACGCTGATCGACCGGCGGAACTTTCACCTGTTCCAACCGCTGCTGTATCAGGTCGCGACCGGATCGCTGTCGCCGGGTGAGATCGCGGCGCCGTTGCGCGCGGTGCTGAAGAGTCAGAAGAATGCGCGGGTGCTGCTGGCGGAGGCTACGGGCATCGACGCCTCGGCGCGAACCGTCACGCTGGATCATGGCACGTCCGCGATTGCATACGATGTACTGATCGCATCCACGGGAGCGCGGAACTTTTACTTCGGCAACGACGCGTGGAGCGAGGTCGCGCCGGGGTTGAAGTCCATCGAAGACGCGACGCGCATGCGGCACAAGATCCTGCGGGCGTTCGAGGCGGCGGAACGCGAGGCGGATCCGGTGAAGCGGCAGGCGTGGTTGACGTTCGTGATTGTCGGTGCGGGTCCCACTGGCGTCGAGCTTTCGGGCGCGATCGCGGAGATCGCCAACGATACGCTGCGGCGTGACTTCCGCGCGATCCGTCCGGAGGAGTCGCGGATCCTGCTGCTGGATGGCGGGGCGCGGATTCTCGCGGCATTTCCCGCGGAGCTTTCGGAGAAGGCGGAGCGATCGCTGCTGCGGATGGGAGTGCGGGCGCGCACCGGTGTTCGCGTCACGGCCGTGGACGACACCGGCGTCACGCTGGGATCCGGCGAACACATCGCATCGAAGACTGTGTTGTGGGCCGCGGGCGTCGCGGCGTCGACGTTCGGCAAGACGCTTGCTGACGCGACAGGATGCGAACTCGACAGGCAGGGACGCGTGCTGGTGGGGCCGGACCTCGCGATCCCCGGACATCCGGAAATCTTCGTCATCGGCGACCTCGCACACGCCAACGACGACAAGGGGCAACCGCTGCCGGGCGTCGCGCCGGTGGCCATGCAGCAGGGCCGGTATGTGGCGGCTCTGGCGAGCGGCAGAGACACGGAGAGGAAGCCGTTCCGGTACTGGAACAAGGGCAACCTCGCGGTGATCGGTCGCGCGGCGGCGGTCGCGGACTTCGGATTCCTGCGGCTCGCCGGGTTCTTCGCGTGGTTCACGTGGCTGTTCATCCACCTGCTGTACATCGTGGAGTTCGAGAGCCGGATCCTGGTGTTCCTCAAGTGGGGGATTCAGTACTTCACCTTCAGCCGCGGCAGCCGGCTCATCACCGGCGAAGAACAAGACAAGCCCGGCGCCCGCGTGTCATAATCGCCGTTGCATGAAGAAATCGGGAAAGGTGGGACTTGTCTTGCTGGCTGCGTTGGGACTCGCATCCTGCAGCCGGCGGCAACAGGCCACCATGGTGTGGGACGACAAGCCCCGCGACCCGTGTTCGCAGGAGTTCTTCGATGAATCCCTGTGCGACACCGCGGTGCGGCGTAGCGGTTACCACTACGGCGGCCACTGGCGCCCGATGGTCTATTCGCATCCGTACACGCATTACTACGATCAGCATCAGAGCTTTCTTTCGCGGGGCGGCACGTATGTCGCAACGCCGCGGGAAGTATACAGTCCAGGGTTCAAGGCGCCGAGCGCCGGGACGATCGTGCGCGGCGGGTTCGGATCCACGGCGCGCAACTACTCGTACGAATCTTCGTCGTCTTCGTCGTCATCCAGTTCTTCGCGTTTCTCGTCGCGGAGCACGAGCAGCAGCCGGTCGTATTCGTCGTCTTCTTCCTCTTCGTCCCGTGGTTCGTTCTCGAGCAGTTCGTAATGCGGCGGCACACGATCGAGCCCCGGCCGGATTACCGTTCGCGCATCGAAGAGGTCTGCCTCGCGTGGCACGACAAGGACGATTACTGGAACGAGCGCTGCTATTACGAGTTTTCGCGCAATCAGGTGTCGGACATCGAGGCTGCGACCAATGAACTGCATGCGCGCTGTCTCGACGCCGTGCAATTCGTCATCGAACACGGCCGCTACGAACAGTTGGGTATCCCGAAGCACGCCGTCGAACTGATCGAGAAAAGCTGGGACGAGGATTGGCCGAGCGTCTATGGCCGGTTCGATTTTTCTTATGACGGTGCGCGGCCGCCGAAACTGCTCGAGTACAACGCCGATACACCGACGGCGCTGCTCGAGGCGGGCGTGGTGCAGTGGTACTGGCTGCAGGATGTCTTTCCGGGGTACGACCAGTTCAACTCGATTCACGAACGGCTGGTGGCGAAGTGGCGGGAATTGCGGGAGTATTTGAAGCCAAACCATCCCCTGCACTTCTGCAGCGTCGATGATGTCGAGGACGGCGTCACGGTGACGTATCTCGCGGATACCGCAGTGCAGGCAGGGCTCGACACGCGCACGATGCCGATCGACGAGATCGGCTGGGACGGGTCGCAGTTCGTCGATTCCGACGACGCGCCGATGCGGAACATTTTCAAGCTGTATCCGTGGGAATTTTTGTTCGATGAGGAGTTCTTCGAGCATTTGCCCAAGACGGACACATTTTGGATCGAGCCGCCGTGGAAGGCGATCCTGTCGAGCAATGGGATCCTGCCGGTGCTGCATGAGATGTTCCCGTTCCATCCGAATTTGCTTGCGGCGCATCGTGAGGGTCCGCGATTTCTGGAGCGTTTCGTGCAAAAGCCGCTGTTTTCACGCGAGGGCGAGGATGTGACGATCCTGGGGCGCGGCGACGCAGTGGATCCGGAGGGGCATATCTTTCAGGAGTACGCGCCACTGCCGGTGTTCGACGGCGGGCGCAGCGCGGTGGTGGGTTCGTGGGTGATCGGCGGGGAGGCGGCGGGGATGGGGATCCGCGAGTCGGCGGGTCCGGTGACCGACAACCT
>CAZVKC010000050.1:0-8661 GCA_964627455.1 uncultured Solibacteraceae bacterium
CGCTCATACGTCGGCCCATACAGCGGAGCCGCCTGCGTATGCCGGTTGTCGGTCACGATCAGCTTCCGCGAATCGACATGCACTGCGTCCATGCCGTTCTTGCGGAACTGCTCGGCCACGATGATACTGCTCAATCGCTCGCCGTAAGCCGAAATGGCGTCCGTGGCGCGAGGCGTCAATTCGCCCATCACCACGAGCCCTTTCACCAGCTCAGCGAGTTCCATGAAGTGCTCATCGATCTCCGACGTCAGGCCGGATTCATCGAGATGGAAATGGTGCAGCGACTGCAGCAGTTGCAGCGCCTGATCGCGATGCCCGGCCACGGCCTTCGCCGCGATCTCCAGCAGGCGGTTGGTCGTCTTGCCCATCGCAGAGACGACCACCACGGGTTTACGGTCCACGCGTTCGCGCACGATGCCTGCCACGCGCGCAATCGCACTGGCGGATTCAACCGAGGATCCGCCGAACTTCATCACGATCATGTCAGTCCAGCAGTCCTTCCACCTTCATCAATTCGCCGTTCAACACCGCAGCGCCGGCCGCGCCGCGAATCGTGTTGTGCGCGAGACACGTGAACTTCCAGTCGAGCACCGGGCACTCGCGCAACCGGCCCACAAAGCAGGCCATGCCGTGCTCGCGCTCGGCGTCACGCCGCGGCTGCGGGCGATCCGGAGCATCCATGTACTGCACCGGGACCTTCGGCGCGCTCGGCAAATCCTTCTGTTGCGGCACGCCGCGGTACGACGCGAACGCTTCCAGAATCTGCTCACGCGTCGGCTTCGCGGCAAGCTCCACCGAAGCGGAAATCAGGTGGCCGTCGATCGAAGGCACGCGGTTGCACGACGCACTGACGCGAGCATCGAGCGGCACCACAACCGATCCGTTGAAGTCCCCGAGGATCTTCTGCGTCTCAATCTGCATCTTCTCTTCTTCGCCGCCGATGTAAGGCACCACGTTGCATAGAATGTCCATCGAAGGAACGCCCGGATAGCCCGCGCCCGACACCGCCTGCATGGTCGTGCAGATCACGCGTTTGATGCCGAACTGCTTCAGCGGACCGAGCGCCATCGTCAGCGCCACGGTCGAACAATTCGGATTGGTCGCGATGAGGCCCGGCCAGCCGCGCTTCTCGCGCTGCGCCTTCAGCAACTGCAGGTGGTCGGCGTTCAGTTCCGGCACCAGCAGCGGCACGTCGTCGTCCATGCGGTGGTTCTTGGAATTCGAAACCACGACGTGGCCCGCCTTCGCGAACGCCTGCTCGATCTCGGTCGCCACCGACGCATCCGTCGCCGAGAACATCAGCTTCGGCGCGGTAGTCGAGGGTTTGCACTCATCCACGGTGAGGTTCGCGACGCCCGCCGGCATCACGCCGTCCAGACGCCACTGAGTCGCGTCTTTGTACAGCTTGCCTGCCGAACGATCACTCGCTCCCACCCAAGTCACCTCGAACCACGGGTGATTGGCAAGAAACTTGATGAAGTGCTGGCCCACCATTCCGGTGGCGCCGAGTATTCCGACTGGTGTTTTCATGATCCTTTCTCGAGAAGCCCTCTCACTAAGCCTGCATAGAGGCCGACGGCTTCGATGAGTTCCTTCTTTGGCACGCGCTCTTCGCTCGTGTGCGCTACGTTGATCGTGCCCGGGCCCAGCAAAAACGGCTGGCCCCACGCATTTCCGAAAGCAGGGATGTCGGTGGTGTAAGAAACCACGCAGGTCTCGAATCCCGGCAGCGAACCGAGATGCACTGCGGGAATGCACAGCACCTCTTTGATCTCGACGCCCGGCCGCGCCAGCGCAGTCATTGCGGCTTTGGTCGCGGCGCCGTCGTCCACCAGGCGGATCAGGATCTCCGCGCGTGCCTCGTCGGGTATGACGTTCGGCGCTCGTCCACCGCTGATTACGCCGATGTTCATGGTCGACGCGCCCAGCACCGGATGCACCGGCAATTCGATCTGCCTCGCGGCCTGCAGCACATCCAGCAATTTCAGGATCGCCGAATCGCCGAGTTCCGGATACGCCGAATGCGCCATCTTGCCCGACGCGCGAATCTCGTATCGCAGCGCGCCCTTCGATCCCAGCGCAAGCCTGTTCGACGTCGGCTCGCCGTTGATGATGTACTTCGCGCCCCGCGGATTCCGGCCTGCGAAAAACGCGCCCGCCGAGTTCCGCTCTTCGCCGACGACAAACAGCAACCCGAAGTTCCGCTTGCCTTCTGCGAGCAGTTCCGCCGCGGCGTGGATCATCGCCGAGATGATGCCCTTCACGTCGCAGGAACCGCGTCCCCAGATGAACTCGTCGTCTTCGCTCGAAGCAAAGAACGGCGGCACCGTGTCGAGATGCGTCGATAGCGTGACAGTTGGTTGGTCGCCCCAATACGCAAAGATGTTGTTGCGATTCGGTTCGACTTCGATCTTCTCGATATGCCCGTTGTACTGCTCCACCATCGGACACAAGTAATCGAAAACAAAATTGCCGACGGCCAATTCGTTGGGCGTGACGGATTCGATATCCACCAGTTGTCTGGTGAGTGCAAATACGCTCATAGCTAACCTGTCCTGGATGAGAAGGAGTTGGGAGGGAGACTACAGGGAGGGAGCGGGTGAGTTGTGTGGACTTTTTCCGCCGCATTCCCGATAGCGCTCCAGCCGGATGCTCCTCGTATACTTGGAGCGCTCCGGTTGACAGTGGACTGCGATGAAACAGGTCCCCCAACCAACGGCGGCCAGAGCGCCATCCGTTGACTTCGGCGGAATCTTGAATTCTCCCCTCGCACCCGATCTCCGCATCACTCTGGCGGACTACAGATCGGACGAGGGCTTCCGCGCCTCTACCAAGATTGTATTCAGGTTAGCGGGTTCAACCGCGATCCGTCAAGAAGACAGGCCAATTTCAATGCAACTCGGCAAGGATCTAGCGAGCTTCATCCAGACTGTTGGCCGCAATCAGACGCCGATTCACCGCATGCAACTCAGCGATGCCCATACTCGCTGGAATCTCGGCAAACACCGATAGCAGATCCGGGAAGCGCACTTCGATCAGCGTCATCAGTGTATGCAGAGCCTCGCCGCGAGCGCCCTCAACGCGACCTTCTTCACGGCCTTCTTCGCGGCCTTCTTGCAGCCACTCCTGCACGAGCCAGGAATGCTTCCGCAATGTCTCGCTTGGAATCATACGCACACCCCGATCCAGAAGTTGTTCCCAAACATCTTTACCATAGCGCAAACTGCCGATCACACCAAACGCTTCCATCAAATGAGCGTCCTTGAAATCGCGCAGCACCCGAGCCGCCTCGGTCCACTCTGGAAGATCCCCCTGCGCCAGAGGAACCCAACTGATCACCTTCGGGTGCGCCGTATCCAGCAACTTCCGCGCCGGGACCTCCCACATCCGCACCACCTCGGCCTTCAAGTGAAACGCCACGCTCCCCCGATATACCGCCACCTCACCCGACAACCCACTCTTTGGAGCGTACCTCTCAATCAGCAACAGGATCAGCGACCGCACCGGCAACCGCGTGTCCAACGCGAGCCGCGCCGCATACCACAGCACCCGCTCGACATCTCCCTGCTCTACGTCAGAAAACGCCTCGATATGCGCGATCCACTCCCCCACACCCGCTTGCCGCACCAGGTACCCCTGATCGATCAGCACCGGTTCCCGTACCAACTCGCGATCCAGCGGCGTCACTTCCGCCTCCACATCCAACGGCAACACCCCGAGCATCGCCAGGATCCCTCGCGGATCCTCGTTCGCCAGACTCTTGAAGAACTGGTCGTACTCGCGTCTCAATCAACATAGTGCGCGGAACGCCTCAAAGTTCTCACCTCCACAACGCGAAAATAAAGAGAGATGGCCCTGCACACCGTGCCCTTTCAGCGAACCGACAACACCGCCCACACCGTCGACCTGCCCGACGACGTCGATCCCACCCAGGCATCCTTCTTCCTCGCCGCGCAGAACCTCCACGCCAAAGACGATCAATGGACCTCAGCCTTGGCCACCGCCGCTGAAGTGTCCATCCCCGCCACCGGAGATACCGTCCCGATCCACGAAATGATCCATCCACCGGTCCCTCTCGCGAACCACACCGGACACCGCTGCTTCCGGCTCCACCTCAACGTCCCCGCCCGCGAAACCCTCGCCCATTACCGGACCCTCGCCGTCCGCATCCCCGACTCTGTCGATCACCGAATCCGTCTCGATCTCTGGATCCTCGCCAGAGACTGACACCAAAAGAAAAAGGGCGGCTGCATTCCCTTTCAGGAACCAGCCGCCCTGCAGTTTCAAAACAGGAGGCGTTTCAGAGGAACCAGAGCGTCAGTTCCCCGGACTCGGGATTGGTTGCTTCACCAGCTTCACGATCAGCGTCGACGTCGTCCGCCGGCCCTTCGCGTCCGTCACCGTCAGATCGAAGTAGTAATCTCCGATCAGCTGGTTCAACTGGACCACCGTCGACGGCGAGTTCGGACTCTGAATCGCTGCCTGGCCGTTGCGCACCGTCCACTGGAAGGTCAGCGGCACGTCGCCCGACGGGCTGTAGGTCTGCGAAGCATCAATGGTCACCTGACGCGTGTTGGTCTCGATCACCGGTCCGCCTGCGAACTTGATGATCGGTTCCTGACCGTCACTGCCGCCACCGCCCGGAGGCAGAGGCGTGACCTTCACGCTCACCGTCTTCACGTCGCGCGACCGCGGACCAATCGCCGTACAAGTGTACGTCGTGTCCTGCGTCGGGAACACCTGCGTCTGCGCCGTGATGTTCTGTCCGTTGTTCGGCTGGATGTCGATCGTCGTCGCGTTGTCCGCCAGACAGGTCAGCAGCACCGGAGCGCCCGGCCGTGGCGAAACTTGCGGATTCGCCGTGAACGAAGTGATGCGCGCCGCTGGAATCACATTGACCGTCGCAACCGCCGTCACCGATCCGGCCGAGTTCGAAGCCGTCAGCGTGAACGTCGTCGTCGAGCGCGGCGTGACATCCGCCGTGCCCACCGCGTTCAGTCCGTCACCCACGAAGGTGATCGAGACCTTGTCCGCGCCTTCGGTCGTCCAGGTCAGCGTCGACTTTTCGCCTTCGCCGATCAAGGTCGGATCCGCCGTAAAGCGAACGATGCGAGGCATGCCGACTTTCTCGGTCACCGTCACGTTCGCGTTGCAGATCGACTGCGTCGTGCCGTCCGCGCCCACCGCGATCACGCGGTACGCCGTCGTCACCGCCGGCGACACCACAACTTGACCGCTCGGCTGCACCGGACCGATACCCGGCTCGATCGTCACCGACTTCGCGTTCTCGGTCAGGTAACTGATCGTCGCGGACTCACCCTTGAAGATGCTCGCCGGCGAAGCGAAGCAGCTCACCACGCGAACATCCGGGATCTCGACGATCACCGAAGCCGTGGCGTTCTCCTCGTTCACCTTGTTCTTCGCCGTCAGCGTATAGGTGATGGTCTGCTGCGGAGTCACCGTCAAGCGACCCTCAGCCGCCACCTTACCGATGCCGGAGATCGAAACTTCATCCGCGTTCAGAACCTTCCAGCTCAGCTCGGAGGTCTGCCCTTGCCGGATGCGGGTCGGGTTCGAATTAAAGAAGAGGATCTGCGTCCGCTCGTCCGACCGCGTCGTCACACGCACGCGAGCCGAACCCTGCAGGCCGCTCTCGTTCCTGACCGTCAAGCGGAACACATACACCTGGCCCGACGAACCGGTGAAGTTCGTGACCGGCGAAGTCGCAGCCGTCAGAATCACGTTCGGACCCTGTTCCTGCACCCACTGGTAGGTCAGCTTCTCGCCGTTCGGATCATACGAGTTCGAACCATCGAGGCGAACCGGTCCAGCCGGGATGCCGATCTGGTCGCCGCCCGCGTCCGCCACAGGAGGCAGAACCTGGCCGGTGCGAATCGTCCGGGTCAACAGTTCCCAGCGAATGCGGGGGATGTCGACCGGAACCGGCTTGTTCGACGCGAGGAAGTTCTTCGGCCGGAGCAGATTGCCCCAGGTGACGCCGAACACCGCGCGGCCGTTCGTCGTCCGGCCCATGAAGGTTTCATTGATGCCGCCTTCCATGGTGAACGCGAACTTGTCATTAATGGGGAACACGAACCGCAGCGTGCCGCCCGGGCGATCCGCGCCGCCGTAGCTGCGCAGGTATCCGATGTTGCCTTCCGCGTACATGTTGCCCTTCAAGCCGACCACGCCGCTGACGCCAGCCTGATCGACGATCCGGATGTACCGTTCGAGCATCAGGTTCGGAGCGATCGAGCCGTTGGACAGGACAACCTGCGAGCGACCAAGCACCGCGTTATCCAGGAAGCCCTTGGTGCCGAACACGCCGACGCGTCCGCGCTTAAAGAGGTAGTCCGCCGTGAAGGCTGCCTGGCCGAGGGTCCCGCCCTCGCCACGCAGGGTCACATGCTTGAAGCTGGCGAAGAGTCCACCCTGGAACCGGCCGACCCGGTTCACGAGACCGAGGTCCGCTTGCCCTTCCTTCTGGTTCCGGAAGTACAGGTACTCGCCCTGCGCCTGCACCGCGAAGTTGTCGCCCATCGGAGCGAAGAACCGTCCGCGGCCGGTGAAGGTCGTCTTGCCTTCCGAGTCGGCCCCGACGTTCAAGCCGAGGAGCGAGAACTTGTCGCCGAGTCCGCTGCTCGAGCGGACGTCGCTCGAAGAGCTGCTCTTCGAACCGGTACCCGGCGTGCCCGTACCACCTGCGCCGGTGGTAGCGCCAGTGCCGCCCGCCATCTGGGTCGGGCCGGCGGGACCTGCAGGTCCCTGCGCACCGGCAGCCGGAGCCGCCGCCCGCTGCGCCTTCAATTCATCAATGTCTTTCTTGAGCGCCGCGTTCTGGTCGGCGAGGTCCTTCAGGCGCTTCAAAATCTCATCCAACTTATCAAGGCGCTTCAGGACTTCGTTGCAGCAGTCGTCCATGCCGCCCTTGTTCATCGCACGGATCGCATCGGCGGTTCCACCGGCCGCAACCGTGCGTCCCTGGCCATCGACAACCGTAACCACCACGCGGCGATTCATCCAGCGTGGAACGTCGGTCCGACTATAATACTTTTTCTCACTGGCGACCTTGGGGTCGCGCTTGCCCTTTGAAGAGGTTTCAATCTGGCTCGCTGACGCGCCGTACTTCACCAGGAAGTCACGCACCATCTGGGCGCGCTTGGTCGCGAGCTGGTCATTGTAAGCATCCGAGCCGATGCCGTCACCGTGACCTTCGAGTTTTACTTTGTATGACGGATTCGCCTTCAGCAGTTCGGCCATCCGCAGCAGGCTGGGGAATCCATCGGAAAGAACTGCCGAGTCGAACTCGAAATTGATTTCTTCCCAGTCATCTTTCGATGCACGCGTGTCGAGACCCTGTGCGCTGAGGCTGGGCAGCAGCAGCATTGCCGCCATCGAAGCCACCGCCAGAGGTGTCAGATAACGCCTAAACATAATCGTTGGTCGCTCCTGTTTGTGCCACCTATCTGAGAGCTACTAGGGTAGGAGATTGACTACACCTCTCCCAGTATCTTTCGACAAGTAGTCATCAAACAGAATACATGAGAAATGTTTGCTTTGCTAGTAGGAACTGAGAAAAATCAACAACTTGCGTGGGATTGTGAGATAACGTTCAGTACGCAAATTTGCCGTGAGGACCTTTGTTTCCCACAAGTTATCCACAGGAATGAAAGGAACTCCTTTCAACCCGTGCGATACTGAATGACGGAGAGGGCCGCCTGCAGGCGGTCGCCGGCCGCGCCTGGCAACGGGTTGCGGCGGGAGGAAAGTCCGGTCTCCACAGGGCAGCATGCCGGCTAACGGCCGGGGGTGTCCGCTCAAAGCGGATGTCACGGATAGTGCCACAGAAAATATACCGCCCTCGGTTTCGGCCGGGGGTAAGGGTGAAATGGTGCGGTAAGAGCGCACCGCGCTCCGGGCGACCGGAGTGGCAGGGAAAACCCCATGCGGAGCAAGACCAAATAGGGGAGAAGAGGCGGCCCGTCTCGTCCGACTCCCGGGTAGGTTGCTCGAGCCGGTGGGAAACCACCGGCCTAGATGAATGATCGCTGCGCCGCCCCTCGGGTGGCGTCCAGAAACCGGCTTATCGCAGAGGCCCTCTCCATAGATTTTCACTATGTGATCCCCCCCCTCCTCGACTCGCCATGCATCCTCGTTTTCGCTCAAGAGCAGTGGTCCGTCGGCGACCTGCTGATCATCACGATCGTCCCTCAATTCCGCCTGTCGCCAGACGCCGGAACAATGGCTTGAGTGAAGGTCCAAGCGGACATGAAAAGGGCGAATCGACTTCAATCCTTTACTTGAAGTTTCTGCCTGACGGATACGAAGTTGCCATCACCCGCGGAACCGACAATCACGGCTCGTCGCGCTTCTCTCCGGACAGCAAAAAGGTGTTCTGATAATCCTCCCGGAAACGTGCCACCTCGCCAAGTGGCAACGGCCATTCCGAAGTGGCGCCGCGAGGATCCTACAAACGTCGTGAGCGACGAAACTAACGCGGTGTCGGCTACTGTATTCATGTTCCACTTGAATAATAACTTCCTAAACTATTTATATAAAGACACATCTTTAACATGAACAGCAGCCGTATCGCTCCGATGCCACCGAGCAGTCATAACGCGCATCGCAGCCTCCGGTACATTTATGATCAAGCAGTTAAGC
>CAZVKC010000050.1:8761-58187 GCA_964627455.1 uncultured Solibacteraceae bacterium
CCGAAGAGATTGAAGACTTACTTTACCTTCCTCACGCTTACCTGCAGAGAATGAAGCTTATGGCCTCGCCTGGACCGAATCGATCACCAACAGGCTGGATCGAGAAGGGAGTCAATTCCCCGCATCGCCCGCGGCCCTGGGGAACCCCGCCAGACTCGGCGGTATAGACTGAAGTACCGCATCAACTATTACCATCGAACCTACTACCAGAACAATCCGTTACAAGGTCGCGTCCGCCGACGCTGGCGATGGTCAATTGGACCGCTAATTGGGACAACACCTTCTTCGGTCAATCCTTCGATGATTACTATCTCGGCAGTCCCCCGATCCAGGACCCGGTGAGGCCCGCTGCCCCCGGAAAGATGTTCAGCAAAAACGTAAAGTTTAGGAGGAACTCGCCTGGCTCGAAAGACACTTGTTCCAACCTCAACTGATGGGAAAGACGAGTCGCTGAAGACCGATTCGCCCCGCACACAAGGTGGCGCAAACGGCATTTCCGTCGATCAGGCGAAGCGCTACGCCGAGCGACTGACGGCGAACATCTGGCGAAATCACAATCTCGGACCGAGGTGGAAATACTGAGTTTCCTGAAATATGCAAAGGGAGAGATCCGATCGCAGAACCGCGGGACATCGAGTCTCGATTACACTGGATTCCAGGTGGTGACTCATGCGAAGTAGCGTCCTCTTTCTAACCCTCACGGCAGCCCTTGCCGCCCAACCTGTCAGACGTCTCGAAGCCAACATCGAGCGCATCACCAGGTCGGTCGCCGCCGACTTTGGGATCTACATCAAGTGCCTCGAGACCGGGGAAGAGATCGCCATCAACGCGGACCGCCAGATGGACACGATGAGCGTCATCAAGATCCCGTTGATGGTCGAAGCCTTCCGTCAGATCGAGGCCGGCAAGCTGAAACTGTCAGACAAACACACCCTCAAAGAGGACGAGAAACGGCCCGGCACCGGTGTCCTGCGATCCCTCGATCCGGGCGCCCAAGTCACCCTGAAGGACCTCCTCACGCTCATGACGATCGTGAGCGACAACACAGCAACAGACCTCGTTTTCGACAAGACCGGAGGCCCTGACGCGACCAACAAACTGATGTCGGAACTCGGCCTGAAAACGATCCGCGCAACCGCACCCACCAGCACGTGGTTCCGTGACCTCCGCGCCGCGAAATCCGCCGAGCAATTCCACCGCGACGGCCGCACGCCGTTCGGACTTTCGTCCCCGCGCGACATGGGCCGCCTCCTCGAAATGATCAAGAAGGGTGACGCCGTGAGCAAGTCCGCTTCGGACCAAATGCTGCAGATCCTACGCGGTCAGGTGTACAGCTCCCGCCTGCCGAAGTACGTCACCGGATTCCGGGTCCCGCACAAAACCGGCGACTTCCTCCCCTACATCGGCAACGATGTCGGCATCCTCGAAAGTCCGAACCGCAACGTCGTGATCTGCGTCTTCACCGCCCATCACTACGGCATCGGTCCGAACCTCGAGGACGCCATCGCCCGCATCGCCGAACTCACCGCAAACTACTTCTACGCCACGCCCAACTAAGGATAGATTCCGCCGCGTCCCGCTCCCCGTTCGAGCGGCATCGGATACCCGACCAGACAGAACTGGTCGAGCGCCCACAACACCACCGACTCGCGATCTTTCACCTCCGCGTACCGCGCCTCTTTCAACCACGCGGTATATGGATCCCCGATCCCGATCAGGTGCGCGCGCTGCCCTGGCGTGAACCCCAGGTCCTCACCAAAGTCGCAACTCCGCCGCAGAGAATCCTCCAACCGCCGCTCACCCGTATAGATGAAGCTTTCGGTCTTCAAACACGTCAACGCCGCCGGAGTCCATGACGCACGCGGATAGTTGATCACCGCGTTGAACCGCCCCTCGTTCACGTCCGTCGGATACAGCACCTCGAACCGCGCATTCGGATACGTAGCCCGCACATACGCCATGATCGCGTCCGTGTACGCCCCCAACAGCGTGGGCAGGAACTCCGCCTCCTCCGGATGCAACGCCGGATCCACGAAGTTATCCGCGATGAACGCGATCGGGCGCCCATACCGCGCCTCGAACTGCTGCTTCGTATACGCGTCGTAGAACGTCATCCCGGGGATGCCCGTGCGCGGAAAGTACCACCACTGCACTTCGCCAAACTGCAGGAAGGGGACCAGCCCCGCCTCCGTCATGATCTGCGCCATGTCGCGATAGACCTGCCGCCAGTACGCGATCGACGCTGGCGAAAAGTTCCCCTGAATCGCCGGCGTATTCAGCGTCACCGGGTCATTATCCGGATACCGCTGCGCAATCCCCACCGACTCGTCGGGATCCCCATGCTGCAACTCCGTACTGAACGCCGCCGACGAGTCGATCCCGTACCCGTGCATCGCCGTCAAAAAACTCCGGCACCAGTCGCGGCAAGCGCGATTGATGCGCGGCTCAGCTTCGAGGTCCGTGCGCCACTCGCCGTCCACCCCGCCGCTGAAGTTCGCCGTGGGACCCGGGATGTCCACCTGAAACGCGCCACTGGACGACGTACCCGTCACCGTCCAGTGCTCGCCCGCCGCCCCCATCACCCGCGCGTAAATCGTCAGCACGTTGCCATCGGCTACTGCGCGCATGCCCGTGTATCCGCGATTCAACTCAAGTTCGAACGCCTTCGCAATCGTCGCCGGCGTATCCGCCACGAGGTTCAGATGCTGCAGCGTGATCGTCGTGTCTGTATCGTACTGGTCATGCCACAGCGCGAGCGTCGTGATCGCATTCGGCTCCGGCGTACCCGTGAACGTCACCGTCTTCGAGGCGAACGAGTGATTCTTCTTGTACATCTCATAGAAGATCAGCGCGCCCGTATACAGGTTGTGCCGCCCGCGGAACCCCAGCGTGTGAATCAACCACGCCGAACGCTCCGGCGCCAGCGGCAGCGAATGATCCGTATCCCAGTCGGTGGCCAGCGTGATCTGCGGCTCAACCGGAAGCTCCGGCAGTACGTTCGCAGGAATCGCCGCCTCAACGAAATCGAAGTAGAAATATTTCGGATCCTCAGGCGTCGAAGGCGTCGCATGCGTCACCGCCAACGTATGCGTACCCGCCGGAAACTGCCCGACAAGCCGCCGCGCCAGCACGTTCTCATCGGCGATGTACAGGTCATCGGTTTTCACCAACACCCCGTCCACGCGTATTTCCACGCGGGGCCCCCGCGGCGTCAGCAACGCGCCGAGATAGAGCGAGTGCGTCTCCGTGCAGTGGTACTTGCACGACATCGTCGCTCCCATAACCGACGTGTACGCAATGCTGCCGCCCGAGTAATTGCCCTTTTCCGTGGCCCACAAACCCGTGAACGTCACCTCGCGGCCGTCATTTTCGAACCGCTGACTTCCCTTCCCCGCGACCTTGTACCCGCGGCCTGTTCCCGTCACCGTCCAGTTCGAAATCACCGTCGCGAACTCGCTGCGCTGAAACTCGCCGTCCTGCAGTTCCGCCGCGTAGGTCCACCGCAGTTTCCGGATCGTCGCCGCGGGAACCGTCGTCACGCCGTCGCGATCTTTCAATGTCGCGAACGGCAGGGTGATCCGCCACTTGGACGGCGAGGTCCCACCGCTGAACTTCTTCCACTCGACGTCCCAATGCGCGGTCCCCGCGCCGCTGACATACGTGTACAGGCCGATGCGATTGCCGTTCGCGCCGACTGTGTTGCCGGTCTCTTCATCACGGACGCCGGCCGTGTTGCCCAGATACTTCAGGCGGATCCGGCCACTCACCACTTCCGCCGTGCAGTACTTCGAGAATGCATTCACGCTCGCCACCAGTGCGTTCGTTACGGTTTCCGCCGTGTCGTCGTAATAGCACTGATGCGTGTGATGCTCGCCCAGAAAGCGAAAGCCTACGTAATCGTTTTGCGCAGGAGCGCCTTGCAACTCGATCTCCGCGGTCGCGCAAACATAGGAGCCCTCGATCGCAGCAGCATGGTCCTTGAGCGGGACCCAGTAAATCTGCTCCGCCGTGCCGTTATGCGCCCACACCCGCAAATACGGCCAATCCACGGTTGGGAACAGATCCGAATCCAGCGGAATGCAGTTTTCCCGAGTCTCGTCATAGGTCAACGTGAGCCCGCTCAAATCGCCGTCTGGCAGATTGCGCAGCGCAGGATGTTCGAACACGTTATCGCGGCTCCATTCCACGACGGCCCAATCGAACTGCTGCCGCCACGAACCCGAAACGGTGAACCCGTTCGCGCTCGTGGCGCTCAGTGCAGCAATCGCCGAAGGCCGGAAGAAGTAACACTGCAGATCATGGTCCGGCCGTAGTTTTTCCAGCATCGTGTTGCCTCCTTCCCTTCCTTACAGCCGGATCGTGACCGCCAGATCACGCCCCGGAAATGAGTTGCCCAGTTGCGGAACTGCGACGATGTCGAGTCCCAGTTGCGAGCCCGCCTTCAGGATGCCGAGCGACTGCCCGTCCACCGCATCCGAAAGCGTGTCCCCGTCTGGAATCGTCAGCGTGCACAATTCCGTGTCATCCTGTTTCAAACGTAAAACCAGGTTTCCGCCAATCACCTGGTCGCGAACCACCGCCTGGATATCGCGGATCGAGTAATCGCGGTCGACGATCAGCGGCGGCGTCGCCTGATTCTGGATCGCCAGGTATCCGTCCACCTGCAGCAGCACCTGCCCGCCGTACATCGTCCGCAAACCATTTGCGGTCGTGCCCGTCAACTCGATGCGCGCCGTCTCACCGCTGCCGATCGCGTTGGTCGCGAACATCTCGGCCGCGCAGATCCGCACGTTGGGAAGCGTCAGTTTGTACCCGTAATCGCCGCTCGCCGGAGTGCCGAAGAACCCCCGCGTGAACGGCAGGATATAGGTCGCGCGCTTCAACTCGTGCAGTTCGACACCGGCAGCGTGCGTGGCCACCATGGACCCCGCAAATCCCCGCGTGACCTTATATCGCAGCCCGGCATCCAGCACTTCCGTCACCTGCAGCAACTCCTGGTCGACCTGCAGGATCTCGTTCGCCACCGCAGACCCAGCCGCGTTCAACTCGACCGTATCCGCGGCCTCGTCGATCGCCACCGCGAGCGTCCGCCCGAGTTCCGGCTTCAGTTCGTTCCAGTGCCACACGTACAGCGTGCAGGCCGTAATCGTCGACGTGTTGGTCAACGTCTCGAATCCCACCGGACCAACATCCACCGAGCCATCGCGCGGAGTCCCCATGCCGAACACTGGCACAGGCGGCACATCCGAATCCCCCGCCCCGCCACCGGATCCGACAACCCAGCGCCGCAGCGGCGACAGTTCGTACGGAGCCTCAACATCCATCACGTTCGCCGCGCGCCCCGAAATCTGCACCACCAGGAAGCCGCGGTTCGGAACTTCGAATTCCACCGGGCTCACCGCACTCAGCGCCGCAAACTTCCACGCCGAATCGCTGACCACGAACTTCGACGACGCGTCGGGCACAACGTCCCACTCGCGCGTCAGCGTGAGTTCGGTCTCGGTGTTCGACGCGACCACGCGCTCTTGTCCCACTCCCTTGCCTTCGGTGATGCGCACGGTCGCGCCGCGATGTTCATTCGCGAGCAAACCGAGATTATCCTTGCCGATCGTGTTCGCCGAAAAGATCGACGGCTGCGTAGCCGGCAACCGCTCGAGCCGCCAGTAGAAGTTCGCATGATCGAAATTCTCATCCGGCGGACCCGCCATTTCCACCGTCGCGGATCCATCATCCGTAAACGTCGCCGCCACCGGCACACCGTTCGCAATGCGCCGGTACTGCGATGGATTTGGCCCGCGATACACGCAGAAACTAGCCGTATTCGCAGAAAAACTCAAGCCCGTGAGCGTCACGACATTCGTATCCGTGCCCGCCGGAATCTTCGCCGGCACAGAGAACGACAGCGGACTCTCAGCGCCATCGGCATCGATCGCACTCACCGCGTAGTAAAGCGTGCGGCCGCCATGCAGCGATCCGCCGCTCGCCTCGACATTCGGACTCAAGCTCACCAGCGGAATGGACGCCTTCGACAAGCCAGGCTTCGCCGGCGGCGTGAATCCCACGCGAACCTGCACCGTGATGCTGCCGTCTTCGGCCGTGAGCACCTTCTCTTCGATCGAAAACTGCGGCTCGCCATCGGGACCCGCCTCATCGCCGACCAGCGGGCGAGGGACGCCGAGCCCATTGGCCCCACCCCGGCGTCCACCTTGCCCGCCTTCGCCTCCACCGTCGTACCACGCATCATCGTGGATCTGCGCCGTAATGACGCAGGTCCGAAAGTTTACGCCCGGCGACACACGCGTGATCCGGAACGGCTGCCGCACGAAGCCTTCCTTCACATAGGTCAGTGCGATGAGATCGCCCGGCGCCAGACCAAAGCCACGCACCGTCGTTTCGAATTCGACGTACGTGTTGCCGCGAACCGATTTGTCGAGCTGCAGTTTCGCAATGCGCGCCGCCTGGTCGAAGTTCGGCAGCCCCAGCGCCATCAGCGTGCCGCCGACTTCCTGGTCGCTCATCACCGCGTCATCGATATCGACGAGCGACAAACTGTCCTGTTGATACTCGTTGAACTCATCCTGAAATTCGACGCTGAAACGGTTCGGACTCTCGGCCGAACTGCGCGACAGCAATCGCAGCGATGGTTCGCCATTCGCGCGCCGCAGGATCCCCGAGAACGCCGCGGATCCGTCACTGAATTCATACGCTGGCCACCCGCCATTCAACTCTTCGTCGCTGTTCGAACCTTCCGGTTTCACGGGCTGTTGTTCCGACAGCTTGTGCTCGATCATCAACTGCAGCAGTCCGCCCGTGCCAAAACGCAGAAACAGTGCGGATCCATTGCGAACGCCGCGAATCACATCGGCAGCGCTCCGCCTCTTGCGCAGCACGAGGTTGCACTGATAGCGCGGCACACTCGTCTCGTTGCCATGCAGGTCCTTCACGATTACCGGTTCTTCGCAGAACGCGGCCGCCTTCGCAAAGCTCGGCACATCAAGTTCCCCCAGCGTCCAGCCGCTGCGCCGCAGCACATCGAGCAGCACCCAGGCAGGATTGTTCGTGAACGCTTCGTCGATCAGGACGCCGTCCATCCCATACCGTGCGAGCTTCAACCCGCGCAGGAGCACCGACACTTTGGGTAAGGACTTGCCGTCGTTGATCCGGTTCGGCACAACAACCGACAACACAGCCATGCCGCCATGCGGTTCGCCGTCAGGAAACTCGGGATCAATCGCGCCATTCCGTCCGCCCGAACTCACCACGTTGAACCATCCGGTTGCCGTCATGTTCGCGCCATCGACACCCTGTGGGATCTCGACATCGTTCACCAGCACCTTCACCGGACCATCCACTTCGCCCATCCCCAGCAGTACTTCCATGCGCGTGAGATTGCCGTCGTTGCGTGCGAAGATCACCGGAGGCTGATACCAAGCCGTCCCGTACACGAGCGGCACGACATCGTTGTACTTCGCCTCGTTGTCGCTCACCGGCGACACATGGCTTCCCTTCTCGCCATAGCTGCGCACCAGCACCGACGCAGGCACGAAGCTGTTGCCGCCGAAGCGTCCCAGCGCGAACATGCCGCGCGCTTCGCAATCTTTTTGCGTGTAGTTGCACGTATCGTAAGGCTGCCCGCTCGGCGCCAGCGCACCTGCGCCGCCTTCGAGGCCGGCGGAGTATCCGCACCGGTAGAACGGCGAGTACCTGCCCTTTTCACCACCGGTCAAGGCAAGCTCGCGTTGCGCCGCATCGGCGGGAAACGCCCAGGGACAGCGCTTTTGAATGCGCACCTCCGGCAGCAGGATCCGCTGACAGTTCAAGCGCGACCCGCAACTCAAGCGGCACACCGTCTCGCTGATCTCTTCCGGCGGATTCGCCACACCTTTGAACAGCACGCGAACATCCGACGCCGCAACATTGTTTCGAAAGTCGAAGAACACGAAGCGCACCGTAAGGTGCGCGCCCTTGAACCCGGTGTTGCGCTCGATCTGCGAGAAATACGAATCCGCGTTGGCCAGACGCAGCGACAGCTTGTTGCCCGCGTCGAGCCCTTCATCGAACGAAGCCCGCAGGTCGAACGCATTGTGCCCCAGCACTCGCGCTTCGTACACGTCGCCTTCGACCGTGACACGGTGCGTGCTCCACCGCGAAACATCCCCGTTCCGCAGCCGGCATTCGAACAGAAACAGCGGTGTTTCCGTTACTTCCAGTTGTTTTAATTCATGTACGGTTGGCATCTCGTTACTCCACGCTCACCAGGCTGATGCGGCCCGAATTCGCATTGCGATCCATCGCCGTGCGTTCGAGCACATCATTCTCAAAACGAACCTTTGGATACACACCGCTCCTATCCAACGTCTTCCAGTACGCGCCCGGCGCGGGTTGCGCTTCGAGTTGCGGACCATACAGGTCCACCGAAGCCCCCGCGCCCAGTTCGAAGCCCGCACTGAAACTGTCACCGCTGCCGCCGGCGGTGGATGCAAAGTGGATACGACGCCAATGGGCGTCCAGCGTGAAGAGGCCCCTCATTCCTCCACACGCGATCGACACGTTCGCATCACCGCCGGCGCTGCGCGCCCAGACGCTGCAGCAGTACTGGAAACCGCCAGGTCCAGCAATGGTCTGCCGCAGTGCCTGAGCCGCCTGGCCGCCGTTTCCCACCCGAAACGCGGCCTGGCCGCCGAAGGGGTCCTCGATGCCGCTCGCCACAAGCAGCAACGGGTCACGCAACCATTCGGCTTTCTCGAAATCTTCACTCCACTGAAAAAGATTGCTGAGGGGATCGAGCAGCGTGAACGTCCGCAGACGTCCTTCCGCCGCTTCATGCAGCGCCGCGATCTGATCCCACTCTGCGTCTGTCAGCCCGTCCAACCGCAGTTCCCAACGGGTAGACGCACTACCCGTGTCCGCGAACTTCACCTCGCGCCCGTCGGCCATCGAGTTCAGCGCGGTACGAAGCACGTCCGTGCGCGCCAGCGGATATTGTGCATTCGCTCCCGTCAGGAGCTGTGGAAACACCAGCATGACTTTAGGTCCTGTTCTGCCGGATTACGATCCGCATCCGGCCCATTTGTTCGCCTTCCCAGCGAACCTCGCATTCATCGGTCTCGAAGCTGCAATTGTCGTGAAGCGTCTCGTCCCAGGGATCCCGGAATTCAAACATTCCTGCCCGTCCCTGTTCGGACAGGAAAAACTCCCGCAACGTGGCGACCTCGTGCGACCGCAACAGCCGCAGATCGATCAGCCAGCGCCGCAACGCGGTTGGATACTCGCGGCAGCGCTGTTCGCCGCCATCGACAAACTGTCCGACCCACGTCGAATAGACCGTGCGCCGGCCCGCCGGATATTGGGCGATCGCGCCGCTTTGTAGTTTTGGAAAGCGGTTCATAGCTCAGCCACCACGTCGTTGATTGCGTGCGATTCGAGCATCGCCTGCCGCACCGCGCGCGCAATGTCATCGCTGCGGTCGAGAAAGGACTGCGTGTCCATCGCCTGCACCTGCACGGTGACGTTCGGCGCGAGTGCACGCACGCGATCGCCCGCGCCGTACCCGGCTTCGGTCAACACCCCCCCGCTCAGTCCCGCGCTGACCTGCATCGAAGCCGGCGGGGTGTACTTCACGAGCGCTGGCGGTTCCGCCGCCGCGCCGCCGCCACCGCCAAACAGTTTCAACAAGCCGCTCACGATCGGAGACAATCCGAAGCCGCCGAGAAAACTGGTCGCGGCGCTCTTGGCGACGTCGCCCACTTTCGAAGCCGCGCTGCTCTGCGACAACGCCTTGGTATTCTCGGCAACCGCGTCGGCCTGCGCCTGCTGCACAACGCGCAGCAAATCGAGTTGTTGCGTGATCAAAGCGAGTTGGTCGCCAACCCGCGATGTGTTCGCGCCGTTCGACGGCGCCTGCGTATTGTTTGATGGCTGCTGCACGGCCGCATCAGCGCTACCGGCCGCAGGCGGCGTCGCGACGACGAGCGAATACAACTGCGTCAATGCCTCTTCACGAGTCACGATTCACTTCCTTTCCTCAGTTCCTGTTCCAAAATCAGAAAGGCGTCGCATTGTTTGGACCACATGTCCTCCCACGCGACGCCTCCCATCACCTTCCACACGAGAAACGCTTCGAGCCAGGCCAGGCTTTGCGCCGTCACGGCCGATTTCGGACATTCCGTGATCCCGACGCCGCCTGCCGCCCAAACCGTCTTCTGTTCACCAAGCCGCTTCGCCGCCGGAAGATAGCCGCAGCGTCTGCTGCTGGCATCGAGCCCTTGCGCCCGGCACGTATCGCACCTCCACGCGGCTTGGTTGGCGCGATAGAAGTGGAATGCGATGATCAGTTTTTTCGTTCGTCGTCCGTCATCTGGCAGTTCTGTTTGATCCGCTCGAGGATCTCCCTCGTCAACTCTTCAGGACCCTGATCGAACTGCATGGCCGCCGTAGCAGCTTCGCCGTTGATCTCGAGTCCTTCGATTGCTTCGAGGCCGAACTCCCAATACACCCGGTCGATTTCCCCCGCAAGCAGCGCGGCGTCCACATGATCCTGCGGCGTGCCGCCGGCGCTTGCGAACTCCATCTTCTGCATCAGGTCGCGGACGCGCCGGGTCAACTCGATGCGCCGGCCCATCGACATCCGCGACACGCGAAATCGCACCGGCGCATACTTCACCGACGCGTACTCGTCAGCCGAACGCCACGAATAGTTCATCGTCGATGCCTCCCTGCGCCTGGCAGTTGGTAAACTTCCACTGCAAGCGCGCCTCGCTGTCGTCGAAGTCCGGCACCTCGGGAATGATGTTGTTCATGTAGAAGCCGAACATCTGCCCCTGCTGCTGACCCAACTGGAACATCGCCGTAATGGGCGACCGTTGACGCGCCGCCTGATACAGCGCCTTCGTCGCTTCCGTATCCGTTTCGAAGATGCTGAAGTTCAGCTTCACCGAACGCTGCCCGCCTGCGATACAGAACGGACCGTCGATGCCGAACTCATGCATCCGCAGATCGATGTTGTTATCGACCACCAACTCCGCATCGGTCAGCGTGTAGAAGCGGTTGGCCGGCGTGCCAAGCCACACCTGTCCGAGATGTCCCGGAATCACGGTGTAGTTGAAGCCGCCGAGCGCAGGTTCCGTGGGGAACTGCGTAAGCCCGCCTTGTCCGCTCTCGAAACTCGCGCTGTCGATGATGTCGCGCGCGGGGCCTTCGAATTGAAACTCGTGGAAGTCCGCGTTGATCTTGACGCGCAGTTGATCCACTGCCGCGCCGCTTACGATACGCTGCACCAGCGTCGACGGACTCCAGTAATCGAAGATCGACGCGCTGCCGATGTCGGTCGCCGGCGAATAACTCATCGTCGCGCCCGACGCTGCGCCGGATCCGCTCCCGCCGGTGAACGGAGCATTCACCTGCACCGTCGTGCCGTTGACGATCGCGATGACAAAACGCATCTCGCCGCCGATGGTGATCGCTTGTCCGACCGACAGATTGTGTCCGCCGGCGAAGGTCACGTCGACGCCGTTGTAGGACGCCGAACCTCCGCCGAATAGCTTGCCGTCTCCACCCAGCGCGGCTTTGAATAACGGACCATAACCGGGTTCCTGTTGCGGATCCGTCCAAGCCGTCAGATAAGTCGCGAGTTCGTAACTACTCTTGCGGCGCACGCCCGCGGGCAATCCGCCGAAGGTCCTGCTGCCGGTTTTGTCGCGGCGCTGCACGCGATCCGCGGCCTGGCGCGTGCGCAGACGCACGGCCGGAACCCGGTTGGGCGCCCCGATCGAGGGCACATTTCCATACGCCGTCTCAGCCGCGACGTAGAACCGGTTGTCGTTCGATGAAACATAACAGCTCATTTTTGTATTCCTCTACTCCGTACTGATTTCGACCTCGAACACCACCTTCGCCGTCTGGAGAAAGTTCCTGCCGCCATGCTTCACGGCGCTGAACGACACCTCGTATCCGCCCGTGTAGAACATTCCCTGCCCCCAATCGCCGCGGCTTGCGTCCAGCAGACTGGTCACCGCGTCGGCATACACCTGCAGCCGGTCCTCGAGGCCTTCGATCCGGTCCTGCGAGGCTCTCGCCTCGATCACCATTCGCGCCTTGCCTGAAAACGTCCGGAACTTCTCGCGCAAGCTGTTGGTCAGCTTTTCGCAATACACGTAAAACGCCGGATACGACGCACCAGCGCTCTTCTCGGCGAGTTCCGCCGCCACATTGCGCACCAGCACCTGCGTGATGTGGAACTTCGGTTCGTCCACTCCCGCGTCGAGCGCCAGTTGCGCGATCTGTTCCGGCAACGCCTGTTCTTCTGTCAGCACGCGCTTTACGCGCTGCGCCGTCACACTCGCAAGCCGGGCCATGCATCACCCCCTCGGCGCCAGCGTGGACGCCGTGATGTAGAGATCCGCGAACTGCCCGCTGCCCGGCAACTCGCCCGGAAGAATCGAACTGCCGGCCGGAGACCAGGCCGTGTCGAGGCGCAGCGTTTCGAGATTCTGCTGGAACACGTCGTCGCCTGCTTCGCCTGCGTAGACATGCCAGCCGACGGCAGCCGCCGGAACTGAACCCGGATGCACCACAATCGGCGCGGCCGGATCCGCGAGTTCGAGCGAGACGGGCTCGCTCGGCGCGCTCACCTGTCCAAGGGCGTTGACCCATGCGATCTGGAACAGGTACGTACCCGCCGGCCAGGAGCCGCCCATCGTCGTCACCGACGGTTTCGCCGGACGAGGCAGCGCTTCGTTCACGAAACCGAGTCCGATGCGAAACAGTATCGATCGCGCTTCGGCTGCTGCCGTCACATACTGCCGCCAGCTTTCGCGATAGCGCTCGTTCGCCTGATTGTGGAACGCGTCGCGGAACGTGAGCGCCAGCGTATGCAGCGCATGCCAGCGCCGCATCGCGGGCGTCACCACCAGCGTCGACAATCCGATGGTGCGGCGGCCAGCCGCCTGCGGATCTCCGCTGCCATGCTGTAGCAGATACGCGAGCATCTGGTCGCCGATCTCTTCCGCGGCGACGGTCAGCTTCGCGTCGAGGTCGATGCCTTCCACGGCCGCGACCTCGTAGATATTGGACTCGAAGACCCGAAGGTCTTCGGCCCTGGTCGGATTTCCGTCCGTGAACAGCATGCGGCTAGCCCTTCTTCCTGTTGTTGGAACGCCGGAATTGTTCCACCTGACGGTCGGACAGGATCGCCACCTGCAGCCGCTGCGCCGCCTGTTCCTCGGCGATCCTGCGATGCGCCGCTTCGATCTTTGCCCTGTGCGCTTCGGCCTCTTCCTTACTCGCCAGACGTGAACGTCCCTCGACGATGAGCTTCGCCGCGGCCGCGCGCGTCACTTCGGTGAGGATGCCCTCGATTCCGCCGTCGTCGGTTGCGAGACTCGCCACCATGACGATGTCGTCCATGATCTTTGACTCGACGTCGCGGATCTTCTGAAAATATGCCTGTAAATTCATCACTCACACTCCTTGTGTGTTCGCTCTTATGGATCCCGGAAAGAAAAAATGCCCGGGGCCGCCTCCCGTTGAGAGAGGCGGCCCCAGGCGAAACGAGTCACCACGTCCAGTCGATATTGCCGGTTAGCTTTCGACCTGCACTCCGTGCTTGTTGCGCAGCACCGCGGCGCCGTAGAGGACGTCGACGGTGAACTGCTGCGACAGGGTGTCGGGCTTGTAGCTCATCATGACGCGGATGCCGAAGTTGCCGAACTCGGCGTACTCGGCGATGGCGCCGGTGCCCGGCAGCGGTTGCGGCAGGCGGCGCATGACGAGGCCGATGGAGTTCTTGGTGAACGCCAGGTTGTGGGTGGTGATCGGCGAGGCGCCGGTCTTGGCCACGAACTGCGAACGGAACACGAAGAAGTCCTTCAGCTTGCCGATGGACCCGTCGATCATCGCGCGCAGTCCGGCTTCACCCGCGGTGCGGTATTCGCTGAAGCGCGGGATCTGGCGGAGAGCCGAGTAGGCCGAGCCGTCGACCACGAGGTACTTCGGTTCGCTGGCCGGAACCTTCTGATTGAACAGCGTGGTTTCAGCCGTGTCGATCGCAGCTTCGGTCAGCGCGGCGCCAGGAAGACCGACGCTCGCGTTGCCGGTGAACTGGGAATACAGGCCGAGAAGGTCCGTTTCGATCTTCTCCGCAAGGGCGATCACGGCGGGCTGCATGTACAGCTTGAGCAGATCGGGAACGGCGAGCACCTTGGTGACGTCCGGAATCTGGAACGTCGCTTCCGCGTGGGTGTTGAGCACGATCGACGCATTACCGATATTCGGATTCTGCGTCTGCACCGTGCCGCCTTCCGCGATGTTGTTGGCGACAAGCGTCGGAGGAATTGGAATGTTCACCGTGTCTCCGGGCTGGGCCAGCGTGGATTCGTAGCTGCGATTCACGAGGTTGCCCATCACAAGGTTCCCCGTCAGTGCGGGCAGCGCATCAACTGCCACGAGCTTCACGATCGCATTCGCCACATTCGCCGATGTAATGGATGGCATGACTTTCTATCTCCTTCAGGATTGGTTGGTTGTTCCCTGGACTCTTGCAGTCAGCGAGGCGCCGGCCAAGGAACCGAAGCGTCGCCCGTTTGCTTTGCGCCCGCCCGCCAGGGCGATGCTCTCCGCGAAACAAGTTCGTTGAAAATTGTTGGAATGCCTAGATGCCGCGGAGGGTCTGCGTGGCGACCCGCGAGACTTCTTCGCGGATGCGCTCGAGTTCCTCAGCGCTCATACCGGGCCGGATCTTTTCGATGTCGACATTGGCGACCGGACCCACCGGTCCACGGCCAACGCCGGATGCGCCGCTTCCGCCGGGGATTCGCGCGGGAAGCAGCTCGGGATTCTCCGCAACGAAGTGGGACAGATACTCGCGTACCCCCATCTCGCCGCCCTGATCGCCCCGCGCCACCAGCCGGCCGTCCTCGGCGCGCGTCACGTCGTCCTTGACGGCCTTGAATGCGAGATCGATCTTCGCCACTCCAAGGCGTTGTAACTCCGTACGCACAATCGCTTCACGCTCGGCGTTTTCGGCAATCTCGCGTGCGCGCTTGTTTTCTTCCACCAGTTGGTTGACTCGCGTCTCCAACTGTTCGCGCCGTTTGCGTTCCTCGACCAGTTCCGTCTTATAGGCGGGTTCCTGGCGAGCCTGTTCGGCCTGCGCGAATTGTTTGATCGCCTCGAGGACGATCTGCTGCATGTTCTCTTCCATGGATTCCTCTCCGTTCCGTTACTTGCGCGGGAAACTCGCGTCGATCTCTCCCGCGATTCGGTCCTTCACTTCCTGCCTCACGTCACACAGGTACTTGAGGGCAAGCTTTTTGAAGATCTGCTGCTTCAGCGTCGGCGATTCGATGCCGAGTTTGAGCAGCCGTTCGGCGTCGCCCAACTCGCTGCTGAAATCACCGATGTCGAATTCGTCCAGTCCCGAGACATTCACCGTGAGCCCGTCTTCACGGGCGCTTTCGATGCCTCGCAGGACTTTCCGCAACAGATCCTTGATCGAGTCGCCGTAGGCTCGCAGGACTTCCTGCGTGATCGAGAAGTCGCGCATCTTGCTGAGCGCCGATTGCTGTTGCGCGCCCGCCAGCGGACCTCCCATCTGCCCCAGGTAGCAGACCCGGTAAATCTCATCCTTCAGCCGCTCGAGGTTCTCGGCGGCGATCTGGTAGACCTTGCCATCGGGCTCAGTCCAACCGAAGCGGTCGCCGGGGCCGAGTTGCAGGTAGTACGCTTCGCCGAAGGTCTGGTTGAACTCGCGTTCCGAGTAAATCACCGGCATCGCGAACAGCCCCATCGTGAGGCCCCAGGACAGCGCGTTCGACTTGCTGAAATGCTCGATCTGCAGCGAGCCGGCTTTGTTCAGCAGCCACAAGCCTTCCTGGATTTCGAGTCCGAACAACGGCACGCGATTCTGTTTCGCCAGGCCGTGGAAGCCTTCATCGACCACATCGATGCGGCCTTCGCCTCCGTTCTCGCCGACGGACTGCCGGAAAACCTTGTAGCGCTGCTTGTCGTAATAAGTCCACGTCGTGACCTTGCGCCATTCGTTGTCTTCGACGCGCGGCTTGCGCAACCCGGAGGTTCGCAGCACGACCCAGTCGAGATTGCCTTCTTCGTCGTGGCTCCAGTTGATAACGTCTTCGACCGAGTAGCCGACGAGGTACGCACGCGAGCGTCCCGATGCGTCTTCGGCCGCGCGGCTGTCCACTACACCGTCGACCTTCGGGAAATCGACGAGCACGTAGCTCGCGCCCCCGACCAGCGCTTCGATCAGGCGTGCGCGCAGAAAGTCGCTCAGCGCGGTGCCGCGGCGGTCGCAATCATCGACGAACTCCGCGAAGAACTGGCGGCCGGAGTCGTTGGCGCCTTCGAAACTCAACACCGGTTCGCGGCGAAACAGCGTCGCCGCATACCAGTCGACGATCGACCCGATGTAGTTCTCGTAGAAAACCTTGCCGAGGCGTTCGCGATACGTCGTGCCAGGCTCGCGCTGGCGTTGTATGAGATACGCCGACGCATTGGCCCGGATGCGCTCGCCGCCGGCATACAGGTCCCGGTACATGCTCCACGCCTGTTTGCGCGCAACGTAGTCCGGGTGCTCTTTTGTGATATCCATAATTCCTCTCTTCAAAGGCAAAGGGCGCGGACCTTGCGGCCCACGCCCTTCGTTGCTCTCCGTCTCTCTCTCTTCTGCCTGTCTGCCCAACCTTATTCAAAAGAGCCGGTTCGGCTGGAAGCCAAACGGACTCTGTTGCCGGCATTGCTGCCAAACCAAATACCCGAGCGCGTCCGACAAGTGCGTCCGCATGGGATCCGCCTCTTTGTCGATCACGGCGCTATCGGGTTTGAAACACACCTGCTCGAAATCCTTGATCAATTCCTTGCATTTCGGATCCACCTGCAGACGAACCTCGCCGCCGGCGCTTTCGAGCATGCCGTTCACCAGCGTCACCCGGTCCTTCACACTCGGGTTCGCCTTCGATAGTTCCATCCGGACGTTGCCGTACCGGATGCTGCGCAAATAATCGCGCACCATTTGAAAGTCCGATGCGCCGGTCGTCTGCATTCTCTGTCCCGAGGCGTCGCCGAAGATGATCAGTCCTCCAGGATGATCCGGATACCGTTCCGCGAACTCTTCGCACGCCTGCTGCGTTGTCGCCCTTCGCAGCACGATTTCGTCCAGCACCTGAATCCGGCGGCCCGACTGTTGGGCCACGATCGACGACATCGGATCCACGTTGAAGTCCAGCGCCCACAGCAGCGGACGCATCAGGTCCAACTTGCCGGGCGCCAGATTCCGCTTTCGATCGAACGCCTCATACACGCGGCCGGCCTGGACGTTCAAGTACTCGCCCAGAACTTCCTGCGCGTAAAAGCGCGGATCATAGCTTTGCTTCAACCTCTCGTAATAGTCCGGCACCTGATCGAGCAGGTGCTTATTCTCGAACGCCCGCGCCACAAAGGTCTGGTAGCCGGGATAGTCGCCGGAAAGAAACCGGCGATACACCCAGTCGAACCCCCTCGGCGTCCACACGGCGAACCCGCACAAGCGTTGCGCCTTGGGATCACGCAGCCGGGCTTCGAGCCGCAGCCACGCGTCTTCGGTCGCGTACGTCAATTCGTCCACACAGAACCAGGCGAGGTTCGTGCCGCGCAGCCGCTCGGAATCATCGAGCGACCGGAACAGAACCTTCGAACCGGTGTCGCGAAAAACCAGATGATTCTCGGCCTTGTTCAGCTCATACGGGATCCGGTTTTCGTCGAGCACCGCCAGCAGGCTGGTCTGCGTCGAGTCGCGTAGCATCGGATACGTCGGCGCGCCGATCAGCCCGGTTCGGCCGGGATTCACGTAGCTCATGCGGATCGCTTCCTGGCAAAGCGCCTGGCTCTTACCCGAGCCCACCGGCCCGGAAAAGCCCTTATAGCGAGCCTCCGATAAATGAAAAAGCCGCTGTGTTGGCAGCGGCTCGTATCGGATGGCGCGTTCGACGACTACGCCTCGTTGTTTGGTTTTTCTTTCTTCGTCTCCTGCCATGACACATGAATCTCTTTCACCTGTTCCGACATCAGCTCGCGTTCCAGTTGAACCAGCCGGATAAAATCCGCGACGCTGCATTTCACGTCCGCATCGATTTTGGACTCCAGCGCGTCCAGCAAACGCCGGACGACGCGGAGAGCCCTTTCCCCACGCTCTTCTTTAGTTGCCATCGCTTTTCCTGTCTCTCCGGAAAAGGCAAAGGCGGCGAATTCCCCATGTCCCTGGGAACCGCCGCCGAAGCAAATCTTCTCTTCCTGACTTGACGATAGCATTCGGGCAAGGTAGGAATTTTTTCGCCGCCGCCCGTATGTGATTGATTACAAGGGAGAAAAAAAATTTCCCGATCTTGTGAACGCGGAGCCGGGAGTCCTCAAAAAATCAAATGACGCCCGTATCCATATAAAACAAAAGGACTTACAAGACCTACACCAGCGCGTGCACCATCCCGCTCTGTCTGCCGCCCGCGGTCTCCTCCTGGCGAACGAGGCAGAACTTCACGTGCAGAGGCATCCCTTCGACGCTGAACGGAACCACGATGCGCGACTTGCCCATGCCGTTCAAAGCCTTGTAATTGCGGCCGTATATGACCGTCGGAATGCTCAGCACGAGCGCCCCGAGGTCCTCTTCGAGCGCGGTTTTGACGTTGCCGACGATCATGTTGGCAAGTTCGGCCATCGCGTCCAGGACCTCATCGTTCACCTCGACGTGCTCTTCCATCAGCATTGCGGCTGTGAGCTTCAGGCCGAGTTCCTTGCTGCAGTACACCGTGCCGATCCCCGCCCACGGGCCGGCAATGCCGACAAGCGCGACGAGCCCTGCAAAGCTCTCGGTGCTGACGGATTCTTCGTAGAATTGCTGATGTTCAGCCTCCAGCCCGAGCATCATGGAGAATACTTCCTTGGTCGAATGCTGGATCAGTTGGACGACGCGTTCCTTGTTCATTGAGTACACCGGTTCCTTCCTCGGATGCCGCCTAGAAGGCAGTCGCCAGCTTCTCCTTGATCTGCTCGGGCGTAAAGGGCTTCTTGACGTAGCCGGAGGCCCCCAATTGCAGTGCCTGGATGACCTTGTCCTGACCGCCCTCCGTCGTCACCATCAACACGGGTACGCTCTTCCAGTCCGGGTTTGCCTTGACGGCCTTCAGAAACTCGAGGCCGTCCATGTTCGGCATGTTGATGTCCGACAAGACAAGACTGACAGACTCGCTGGCCATTCTTGCCAGCCCCTCCTGCCCGTCGTTCGCCTCGTGGATCTTGCCAACGCCAATGTTGGCTTGCATGAGGACCCGCTGCAGGATCTTGCGGATCGCCGCAGAGTCGTCAATGATCAGTACGTCCAACGCCATGTTTGGCTCATCGGTGGGGGACGCCGAAACTTGAACGAAAAGCGCCTACCAACTTGCGGAAGGTGTACGGCGCTTACCGTAGCCGAAGTAAATGACCAGTCCAACAGCAAGCCAGATGAAGAAGACGATCCAGGTTTCGAGCGGCAGGCTGAGCATCAGGATCAGGCAGCTGAGGATCGCAAGCCACGGCGTCACCGGCACCCACGGGGCACGAAACGCGCGCGGCCGTTCCGGCTGTTTCTTGCGCAGGATCAGGACGCCGACGGAAACCAACAGAAATGCGAACAAGGTTCCGATGTTGGATACGTCGGCGAGCGTGCCGATGTCGAAAACACCGGCAGGGATCCCGACGAATAGTCCCGCAATGATGGTGGAAATATGCGGGGTCTGGAAGCGGCGGTGGACCTTCGAGAAGAGATCCGGCAGCAGTTTGTCGCGGCTCATCGCGAACCAGACGCGCGCCTGTCCGTACTGAAAAACGAGCAGCGACGACAGCATGCCGACGATCGCGCCGAAACCGACCCAGAACCGGATCGAGTTGAAGCCGAGGTCCTTCAACGCGTTCACGACGGGCGCGGCGTTGTTGAGCGTTTTATAGTTGGCGATGCCGGTGAGCACGAGCGCGACAGAGGCGTACAGAACGGTGCAGATTCCGAGCGTGATAATGATGCCGAGTGGCAGGTCGCGCTGCGGATTCTTGCATTCCTCAGCGGCCGTCGAAACCGAGTCGAATCCGATATAGGTGAAGAAGACGATGGCGGCGCCGGTCAGCAATCCGGTGGCGCCGTTGGGAAGAAAGGGATGGTAATTCTCCGGCTTGATGGCGCTGGCGGCGCCGAAGACGAACAGCAGAATCGCGATGGTCTTGATGACCACCATCGCGTTGTTCGCGCCGACGCCTTCGCGGACGCCGCGTACGAGTAGAAACGTGAGGATGCCGAGGATGATGAGCGCGGGCAGATTGAAGTACGAACCGGTGGGCGAAAGACTTTGGGTGAGGATTGGCTCACACCATTCCTTCGGTAATGTGTAGCCCGTGAGGTTTTCTATGATGTCTCGAAAATACGCGGAAAAGCCGACGGCTACGGCCATGTTCGAAACCGCGTACTCGAGGATGAGGTCCCAGCCGAGGATCCATGCAACGAGTTCGCCGAGGGTCGCGTAGGCGTACGTGTACGCCCCTCCCGCGATGGGGATCATCGACGCCAACTCCGCGTAACACAACGCCGCAAAGCCGCATGCAATGGCCACCAATACGAAGGAAAGTGCGATTCCCGGTCCGGCGCCAGGCCGTCCGGCGGTCGACACCGCGTGACCGCCATTCATGAGAATGTCGATCACCGGCGCGTGGATGATGGACTTGAATTCCAGGGTCTGACCCGCGGCGGCTGTGCCGGTGAGGGTAAAGATGCCGGAACCGATGACGGCGCCAACTCCCAATCCGACCAGGCTCCACAGGCCTAATGTCTTTGCAAGCTTCTTGTCCGGATGCTCGGCCGAAGCAAGCAAAGCATCAATACTCTTGGTACGCCAGAGTTGGCTCATTATCTCTGGATGATAGAGCCAACTCCAGGCATACCGCAACTATCGAGGCCACCCAATGCGGCGAATTCTCACCGCAGTGCTTCAAATCCCAGCGTGAGAAGCGAACTAGCGCTTACGCTGGCCCTTCACGAGCTTCTTGACCTTCTTCTTGGCCGAGCCGCGCGGGGTCGTGCGGGCAGCCTTGGGGGCCGCCTTCTTGCGCGCCGCGCGCTTCAGCTTCTTACGTTCTTCCTTGTCAGCAACATTCTTGGTGTTCATGATTCAATCTTCAATCCTGCGAATTTCTCTACGAGCTTCTTCAGCCCGTGTCCCGGGAAGTTGATGGTCAACTTGGCGTCGTCCCCTTCGCCTTCCCGCTTTAAAACCGTGCCGCGTCCGTACTTCGGGTGGTCGACATAACTGCCCGGTCCGAACGATTTCTTTTTCAATTGTCCACCACCGGCGAAGGGTCTCGCCTGCGGAGGACCGGAGGGGCGCGCCTGTTGGGTCGGCCGGATAGGCTGCGGTGGCCGCACCGAGGGCGCGAAAATCGAGGGTGGCCGCTGCTGAGGCGGCGCCTGAGGCAGTTGCTGCTGCGGCTTCGGGGCTGGCGCCGCGGGTTCGGGCGCGTCGAAGCCGGCGAGCAACGGCATCTGCAGAACTTTGGACTTCTCTGGAGCCTTGGCCTGCGGCGGCGGTGGCGGCGGCGCTTGCTGCTGCGGCGGGCGCGCTGCCGGCGGGGTCCGGTCCGCAATGCCGCGCGGCGCGGGCATGCCGCGATCCGAGAAGAACTGCGAGATGTTGTCCACGGAGTTGTACGTCTTGCCCGTGAACAGATTCTTCTTCACCGTCTCGCGGACTTCCCAGCGTTCGGCGCGCAGATCCACCTGCGGGACCTCGGCTCCGGAGGCTTTTTCCGTCAGTTGCTTCGGGATCTCCGCGAGGAAGCGCGACGGAATCGACGCCTCGGGCGCGCCTCCGCCATAGCGACGGCGATAGCGGGCCCAACTGAGATGCAGCTTCTTTTCGGCGCGCGTCAACGCGACGTAGCAGAGGCGCCGTTCTTCTTCGAGATGCTGTTCGCTTTCGCGGCTGCGCGAGTGCGGGAACAGTCCTTCTTCGAGGCCCGCGATGAACACGACCGGCCACTCGAGGCCCTTCGCGTTGTGCATCGTGAGCAGCGACACCTGCGCTTTTTCGTCGACGCTGTCGGCATCTGCGACGAGCGCAGCATGATCGAGGAACTCGGCCAGGGTTTCACCGCGTTCGGCGCCGTCCGCCGCAGCGTTGACGAGTTCGACGAGGTTACCCAGGCGGCTTTCCGCTTCCGGCGTCTGCTCGGTCTCGATCATCTTGCGATAGCCGGTGCGTTCGAGAATGTTGTGGAGCGTTTCGTGGACGGCCTTTTCAGCGACGCCCTCTTTGAGTTCGTCGATCAGGCGTTTGAAAGCGGATACGGCGGCTTCGGCGCGACCGGGGAAGGCGCGCTGCTCGAGCATCTCGCCGATGGCGGTCCAGGCGCTGACCTTGTGTTCGACGGCGTAGCGCTCGATCTGTTCGAAGGTCGTCTTGCCAATGCCGCGCGCGGGGACGTTGATGATCCGCTCGAGACTGACTGAATCGTTGGGATTCAGCAGCGTCTTCAGGTAGCAGAGCATGTCCTTCACTTCCGCGCGGTCGTAGAAACTGAGGCCTCCGACGACGACATACTTGCGGTTGTAGCGGCGCAACGCTTCTTCAATCTGGCGCGACTGGAAGTTGGTGCGGTAGAGCACGGCGACGTGCGTACCGGGGCGGCGCCGGATTTCGCGCTCGATCGAATCGGCGATGTAGAGCGCTTCGTTTTCGCCGTCCATCGCTTCGTAGATGGTGATCTTGTCACCCGCGCCGGAGTCGGTCCAGAGGTTTTTGCCGAGGCGCTCGGTGTTGTTGGCGACGACCGCGCTGGCGGCTTCGAGAATGTTCTTGACCGAGCGGTAGTTCTGCTCGAGCCGGATGACCGTGGCGTTCCGAAAATCCTTCTGGAAATCGAGGATGTTCTTGATGTCGGCGCCGCGCCATCCGTAAATGGACTGGTCCTCGTCACCGACCACGGCGACGTTCTCGCGCATGTAGGTGAGCAGGCGCATCATCTCGTACTGCGTACGGTTGGTGTCCTGGTATTCGTCGATCATGACGAACTGGAACCGGCGGTTGTACTCTTCCCGCAGGATCTGGTCGTGGCGCAGCAATCGGACGCTTTCAAGCAGCAGATCGTCGAAGTCGAGGGCGTTGGCCTGGCGCAGTTTGCCTTCGTACTGTTCGTAGATCACGGCCATGCGCTCGGCCTTGGGATCGGTGGCGTTCTTGTAGAAGTCCTCGGGAGTTTCCTTGAGGTTCTTGCCGTGCGAGATCCGCGAAAGCGCAGCGCGATACTGCATGAACTTCTCGTCGATGCCCAAGTGGCGGAAGACGCTCTTCACGATCGAGAGCTGGTCCGCGTCGTCGTAGATGTTGAACGAGGTCGTGAAGCCCGGGCGGATGGCGGCGAGGTTCGCTCCATCGCGGCGCAGCAGGCGCACGCAGAAGGAGTGGAAGGTGGATACGAACGGCGCGTGGCGAGTGGTGGATTCGCCGAGAAGGTGCAGGACGCGTTCGCGCATTTCCCCTGCGGCCTTATTGGTGAAGGTAACAGCGAGAATGGCGGGTCCCGGCACGTGGTGTGCGGACACCAGATGCGCCATTCGATGCGTGATCACACGTGTCTTGCCGGAGCCGGCCCCCGCCAGTAGCAGAAGGGGACCTTCGACGTGCAACACCGCATCCCGTTGTTGTGGATTGAGGCCTTCGAGGAAATCCAAGCGTGTCTTACCAGTTTAACATTCCTGTTCATTTCCAGTCGATTATGTTCTACTGATTCGGGACCATTGGCGGATCCAGGAAGCTGGGATTCGCTAAACTGTCGATGTCATGGTCAGCATCGAACCGATTCGTGTTGAGGTCGAACGTGAGGATGACGGACGTCTCCTCGCCTCTGTGCCTGACTTACCAGGAGTCATGGCGTACAGTGCGACGGAACAGGAGTCTGTTCGTAAAGTCAAATCGATCGCACTCATGATCCTGGCGGACATGATCGAAAGCGGCGAAGAGGTCCCGGAACCGTTTCAGGTCTTGTTTGCGGCGTGAGTTACTGGCGCGCTCTGAAAAGCCAAGAGGGTCTACGCCGCACGCTCCGGCTCGGCTGGGAATTGAAGAAGCAGGTCGGATCTCACCGACGACTCCAACGCGAAGGATGGCCACCCTTCACTTTCAGTTTCCATGACACAGACGAGATCGGACCGGCAGCTTTGGCGAAGATTGGTAAAGCCACTGGACTACAGTCGGCCGACTTGTAGTTCTTGCGCGCCGATCATTCGCAGGTAGCGGTTGGCAGACGTTGTGACTGCTTGCTTGGCGCCTCGGGCGATGACGTTGCCGAATGCTCCGTAGGCGGAATCGAATTCGTATGGCTGCACTGCGGCTACGATATTGCGGACCGACTGCGGGTGCAGCGGGATGTAGTTCGGATAGCTGTACATGAAGCCAAAGGACTTGCGATCCGGGCAGACCTGCAGAATGTCCCCAGGCAGAATCGCGGATCCGGCTTTCCAGTGCAGGACCGCCCCTCCTTCGAAGTGGCCTCCACAGTGGACCAGCGTCAGTCCCCCGGGAAGTTCCTTCGCCGGACCGCTCCAGTATTCGATGTATCCCTTCTCATCGCTGCCACGCTGGACCCACTGGCGATCGGCTTCGTGCAGGAAGATCGGAGGTCCGCCAAACGCTTTGCTCCACTCGATCATCGTCGTGTAGTAGTGCGGGTGCGAGATCGCGATCGCGGATACACCGCCAAGCGCCCAGAGCGCGGACACCGTGTCCTGATCGATCAGCGCAATGCAATCCCAGAGCAGATTGCCTTCACTCGTCTGCACCAGATAGGCGCGCTGGCCGATCGCGAACTGCGGTTTCGTGACAATCGAATGCAGACCGTTCGCGACCTTCTCGATGCGATTCTCGCAGTGCCGGCGGATCTCGGCGAGCGTCGTCCAGCGCTGGCCCGCCGGATTCACGTATTGGCGTTCGTCCTCGCAGATTGGACACTGCGCGGGCGGATGTTCCGAAGGCGGATATTGCATTCCGCAGGTGATGCAGATGTAGGGGTCCATTCAGTCCTTCTTGAGTTTCGCCAAGGCCAGGGGATGAGCCTTATCATACACGGACATGAGTTCGGTCAGCGAGATCTGCGTGTACTTCTGCGTAGTCGACAGCTGCGAGTGGCCGAGGAGTTCCTGAATGGCGCGGAGGTCGGCTCCGCTCGACAGCAGATGCGTCGCGAAGGCATGGCGTAGAGTGTGCGGATGGATCGAGTCGTCGCCACTCAGCATGCGGGAGTAGAACTTCACGACCTCGTAAATGGAGCGCGTATTCATGCGGCGTCCGCGAGCGCCGGTGACCACGGCCCGCAAGGTTGCGGGGACCGCCACGCGCGACGGCAAGTACGCGTCGAGTGCATCCGCGGCTTTGGATCCGAACGGGACCTGCCGTTCCTTTTTGCCCTTGCCTCGCACGCGGATCCACTGGTCGGAACGGTCGATGTCATCGAGGTCCAGCGACGCGAGTTCACTGACGCGCAGGCCGCAGCCGTACAGGAGTTCGAAGATCAGGCGGTCGCGTAAGGGGAACGGTCGTCCCAGGTCCTCCGCGGGCAGTTTGTCGATCAGTTGGTTGGTCTGCTCAGCGGTAGGAACACGAGGTAGTGTTTTAGGAAGTTTTGGAGTCCGCAGCAGACGCGCGACATTCTTCTGCACCGCGCCTTCACGCAGCAGGAACTTGAAGAACGACCGCACGGCCGCGAGTTTGCGCCGGATCGACGAAGCTTCGAGGTTCTCGTCGTACAGATGCGCCATCCATTCGCGCAACAACAGCAAATCGATCTCAGCGGGCGCGGGTGGCGCGCTTCCCTGCCCCGGCGGAGTCAGATATGCGAGCCATTGCCCGAGGTCCGACTGGTAGTTCCGCAGCGTGTGCGCAGACGAGTTCCGGCGCTCGAGTTCGGCGAGGTACGCCGCGACCCAGCGGCCGAGTTCAGACTGCGGCGCTTCCATATTCTTCCAGTGCGGCAAGCGCGCGGCGGCAGACCTCGGCGTGGCGCGCCTTCTTGTCGTGCCGGAACTTCTTCCGAAGTTCCTCTTCGATGTGCGGCAGAAGGTCGAAGGTGATGTTCGCAGGCTGGTAATCCTCGGGATCCGCGCCGGCAATGTATTCGCACAGGGATCCCAACGCGGTGGCGCGAGGCATCTCGCGAACCGGTTGTGATTGCGCGAGCGCCGCCGCGAACTTGCCGGCAAGCAAGCCCGTGGCGATCGACTCGACGTAGCCTTCGACGCCCGAAATCTGTCCGGCGAAGAAGACGCGTGGATCCGCCTTCAACTGCAGCGTGCGTGTCAGCAGCGTGGGTCCGTTGATGTAGGTGTTGCGGTGGATCTGCCCGTAGCGCAGGAACTCGGCTTTCTCGAGTCCTGGGATCATGCGGAAGATCCGCTGCTGCTCGGGGAACCGCATGTGGTTCTGGAATCCGACCAGGTTGTAGCTGTCGGCGCGCAGGTTTTCCTGACGCAATTGCACGACGGCCCAGGGACGCCGGCCCGTGCGCGGATCCGTGAGTCCCATCGGCTTCATGGGGCCGAAGCGCAAGGTGTCGGGTCCGCGGCGGGCGATCTCTTCGATGGGCAGACAAGCTTCGAAGTAGGGCGTCTTGTCCTCTTCGATGTGCGCGGGTACGGCCTGGCCTTCTTTCAACGCGGCGAGGAACGCATCGTATTGTTCCTTGTCCATCGGACAGTTGATGTAGTCATCGGTGCCGTCCATCGACTTGCCATAGCGCGACGCGCGGAAGGCGATCGACATGTCGATGGTGTCGGCGTCGACGATCGGACTGATGGCGTCGTAGAAATAGAGGCGATCCGCGCCTGTTTTCGCGGCGATCGCGTTGGCAAGCGCGCCACTGGTAAGGGGTCCAGTGGCGACGATGACGATGCCTTCCTCGGGGATCGAGGTGATCTCTTCGCGCTTGACGGTGATGCGCGGATGCGACTCGATCGCTTTCGTCACGGCGTCGGCAAAGACATTGCGATCGACTGTGAGCGCCTGTCCGCCGGGGACGCGCGCTTCCATCGCCGCCCGCGAAATCAGCAGCGAACCAAGACGTCGCAGTTCCTCTTTGAGCAGCCACGGGGCGGTGTTCTCGGTTTCGCTCTTCAGTGAGTTCGAGCAGACGAGTTCCGCCATTGCGTCGGTCTTATGCGCGGGCGTGGAACGCACGGGGCGCATTTCGTAGAGCGTGACGGGGAGTCCGGCTTCGGCGGCCTGCCAGGCGGCTTCGCAACCGGCGAGCCCGGCGCCGATGATCTGTATGGGTGTCAAATTCCAGGATACGTGAGGGGTGGCTTAAGATGGGTCCATGCTTCGTCGTGATTTGCTGCGGATCCTGTTGGCCCCGCGCGTGGATTATCGCGATTATTCGCGGGTGTTGCCGGATTACATGACGCGCGTGGCGCGTGAGGCGCTGGCTCGCCGGGATGCAGCCTTGGCGCGGGTGACGACGGCGGCAGCGGCGCGCGAGCGGCAGGCGTGGGCGCGGAAGACCTTCTGGAATCTCATCGGCGGCGAACCCGGCGCGGACGTTCGCAATACGCCGTTGAACGCGCGCGTGACGGGGTCGTTCGAACGCAGCGGATACAAGGTGGAGAAGGTCGTGTACGAGTCGCGCCCGGGCTTCTTCGTCACGGCGAATCTGTACATCCCGAAGTCCGGCAAAGCCCCGTATCCGGCCGTGCTTTTCCAATGCGGACATTCGCTCAACGGCAAGGCATCGTCGCTGTATCAATTCTGCTGCCAGGGACTCGCACAACTGGGATTCCTGGTGCTCTCGTTCGATCCTACGGGACAGGGCGAACGCACGATCTATCCGGCGCCGGGGAGCAACCTCACACGGCTGGGATCCGCGGATACCGAGCATACCGTTCCCGGCAAGCAACTGCTGCTCGCCGGACTCACCAGCACGCACATCCAGACGTTCGACGCGATGCGCAGCCTCGATTATCTGGCCCAGCATCCGCTGGCGGATCCGAAGCGGCTCGCGACCACCGGCAATTCGGGCGGCGGCACGTTGAGCATGTTTCTGGCGGCCGTGGATTCGCGGCTCGCGTGCGTTTCGGCGGCGTGTCCGAATACGGAGAATCTGGCGTCGGACGGCTTCAACTCGCCGGGTCCCGCGGATGATGCGGAGCAGAATATTCTCGATTCGGGTCCGAATGGATTCGATCGCTGGGACACGTTGTATCCGCTGGCGCCAAAGCCGCTGCAGGTAATCGTGAGCGCGAAGGATTTCTTCGGCACGTACTCGCCGCAGTACATTTCGAACGGACGGACGGAGTTCGCGCGGTTGCAGAGGATGTACAGGTTGCTCGGGCGCGAGCAGGACCTCGAGTGGTTCGAGTCGCCGATTCCGCACGGGCTTTCCTACAACGTGCGCATGGAGATCTATCGCTGGTTCCGGCTGCATTTGCAGGGGATTCGCGAGCCTCTGGCGCAGGAGCCCGCGGTGCAGGCCGAGAAGGACGAGACGTTGTATGCATCGCCGACGGGCAACGTGATTCGCGACATGCAGTGCATCACGCCGCGGCAAATTGCGGCGGCGGCCGCGAAGCCGGTGCGGGCAAACGGCGATCTGAAGGGCGCGTTGCGATTGGGTCCCTTGACAGGAGCGCCGGTGGTCCGAAAAGGCGAGGCGGATTCGCGTGCGGCGCGGATCGAAGCGGTGGAGATCGAGTCCGAAAAGCAGGTGTTCCTGCCGGCTTGGGTGTTCCAGCCAAAGGGCTCCGGGGCGTCCCCAACGTTAATCGTGCTGGATCCACGAGGTCGAAACGCCGCCTGGAACGAGGAATCTCTTTACCAGGCGCTCGCGGCGCAGGGGATCACCGTTTGGGCCCCGGACGTGCGCGGCATCGGCGACCTGCAGCCCGAGTTCCCGCGTTCGGCGGCGGGCAACGCGAGGTCGCAACAGAGTGAGGAGGCGTATGCGTGGTCCGCGCTGGTGTTGGGGCGGCCGTTGCTGGGGCAGAGGGTGACGGACTTGTTGGCAGTCGCGGCGGCGATTCCAGGGCGCAAGCGGCTGGCCGCGCGCGGCTCCGCGACGGTGATCGCGCGGTTCGCCGCGGCGCTCGATCCGTCGATCGAACGCCTGTACATCGAAGGTGGACCAGCATCCTACCGGTCGTTGCTCGAGATCGACGACGCGGGTCCGACGGCGAACCTGCTGTTCCGCGGACTGTACGCAACGGATCTCGAGGACCTGGCGCCCGCCAAGGTTGTAAAGGGCACGAGTTGGGACCTTACGACGCTAACGAATTTCGCGAGGTGAGCCGATATACCGATAGAGATGGTTCGCGCGCATAGACAACGGGGAAGCACGCTGGTCGAGTTCATTTTCGTGCTGCCGGTAGCGATGGGCCTGGTCGTCGGGGGCTTGAGCATCCTGACGGCGAGCGTCCGCACGGTGCTGGCAGGACAACTCGCAAAGGAACTGCTGATCCTGGCGGATTCGGGCGTCGATTTCGGCGCGCCGGGCGGGCAGCAGCAGATCGTCGAAAAAGGCCGCGAATTGGGCCTCGAAAAAGGGCAGGCTGCGGTGTATCTGACGCGCGTGGTCCGTGAACCGGCGGGGTTCCGCGTCGACCGGTCCTATCACATGGGCGATACGAACCGGTGGACCTCCGGCATTCGCCGGCCGGAAGACGCGGCAGCGCAACTGGAACCGGGCGAAGCGGCATGGGTGGTGGAGGTCTTTGCTGAGTCCGGCACGTTTACGTCGTTCGTACCCGACACCGTGAAAGCGAGGAACACGCTGTGAAGAAGCGACGCGAACGCGGTTTAGCGCTGCTGTCTTTCTCGGTTGCGTTGATGGTGCTGGTTCCGCTGGCGGGCCTCGGAGTCGACAGCGCGATGCTGTACATCACCAAGGAACGAGTGAATACGGCCGTGTTGCTTGCAGCACGATCGGCAGCGAAGGCTCAAGGGACCAACGCCGACACAACAGCACAACGCGTGTTCGATGCAAACTTCCCCAAGGGAATGCTCGGGGTCGAAGAGCGCACGGTAACGTGCAAAGACGGCTCGATCCGCGCGTCCGTGCAAGCGCCCACCTACTTCATGCGAATGCTGCGTTATCAGAACGTGACGGTGGAAGCGGTCGCCAGCTATCAGGCTTTTGCATCGCCTGCGAGCGACACGGCGCGCAACTGAGCGGCCTGATCCTCGGCGCAGGTGTCATTCAGAAACAAGCCGTGCGCGGTTTCGATCGCGGCCATGAACTTCAACTTATTCGCGCTGCGCTGCACCGGCAGGAACTGGATGTGGAAGTGCGCGTACCCCGCGCAAGACGCATCGGACGGACGCTGGCGTAACGCCATGATCATCGGCATCGGGAAACCGTACAATCCGTCGTAACGCTGCCGAACCTCGCTGAGCAGGGTCGCAAAGGATCGCAACTCGGCCGGCGTCAATTCCGCGAGACGGCCGACGTGGCGGCGGCTGTACAGATGAACTTCGGTCGGGAATCGCCCGTAAAACGGCACGAATGCCGCGAAGTCCTCGTTCTGGCAAACGATGCGCGCGCCATCGCGGATTTCGCTTTCGAGCAGCTTGCAGTGCAGGCATTCCCCACCGTGCGAGGCTGCGTACTCGGCTGCGGATTCGAGTTCCTGCTTGACGAGCGGCGGCACCACCGGAACCGCGTAAATCTGACCATGCGGATGCGGCATCGTGACGCCGATCGCTTCGCCCTGATTCTCGAAGACCGCCACATACGCGATGCCGGGACGTGCGTACAGTTCCTCGGTCCGCGAGGTCCACAGGCCGATCACGTCGAGCCATTGATCGACGCTGAGTTGCGCAGGCGTCTGGTTGTGTTGCGGACTGTAGAGGACGACATCGCAGGCGCCGCGCGCGCCAGTTACGGCATATGGCGCGGGAATGTTCTCGAAGGGCTCCTCATCAGGCGAGAAGGCTGCGAAATCGTTGGGATACAGGTGGACCCGGTAATCGTCCGGCACGCGGCCTGAGCCGGGGCAGAACGGACACCAGTCCTTCGGCATTTGTGGACGGTCCTGGCGGTGGGTCGTCACGGCGACCCACTGCTTCAGGAAAGGATGCCAGCGTAGTTCGCTCACAGGAACTATCTTAGTTCGTTGGCGACTTGACGACCGGGAACGTCACGATGTTGCTGGTGTAGATGTACTGCGAGATCGTGACCTGCGTCTTCGGATTCGTCGGGATATCGCTGTTCAACTCGAGAATCACTTCGTACACGCCCACGAGCCCCGGCTTCAATCCAGCCGCGATCACGTTTGCCGTACGGCCGCCGGCGAGCGACGAAACCGACTCGATCGGGGTATTGAGAGGCGTGTTGTTGTACGCAACGCCCGTCACCGCATTTTCACGAGCCGAGTCCGGGCTGACGATGCCGAGGCCCGTCGCGTAGATGATGATCTGTTCGCCGGGCGCGGCCGGGTTGTCTTCCGTGACGCGAGCCCCGGCGACATTGGCGCAGCACAAGGTCGGCTGTGTGACGTTCATGATCACGCCGGACGTGTCGTTATTGGTCGCGGAGATCGCAATGCGGTTGCCTTCGGGACCTTCCACCTTCGCGGTGAGACGGATGCGCTCGAACTGCACCACCGGCGACGCCACGACCTTCTCGTCCGGGTTCGAATTGATCAGGTCAATCAGCGCATCGCGCACGATCTTGTTGGTTTCATCCTTCTTGACCGTGTACGAATAAGCGCGATCTTCGATCTTCACCGTGGCGATATCGTTTTCCTTGGCGACGCCGTCGATAAGGACGGTGCCAGTCGCGAAGCTCGACGAGTGATACACAAGGCCGGGGCGAGGATCATCGCCGGATTCGGCGAAGATGCCGGGGTTCTGCTGGGCGACCGGAAGGTTCACAGCGGCGGTAAAAGTGATGCTGCCGTCACGGCGTTTGGTGCGGACGTACAAGCTGGCGGAATTCGCGTCGAACACCGACCAGGGCACCTGCGCGCGGATCTCCGTCGGGGACACGTAAGTCAGCGGCACACGAATACCATCAATGTAAACCTGCGTATTGGCGAGTTCTCGAGGGAGGATCTCCGCGCCGTCCGGAGCCGAAGCCGTCCCTTCTGAGAGGTCTTTACCGAAAATCACAACGAGTCCACCAGGAGCGACACGAGTCGCATCGCCGCCGCCTGCCGGTTTGCCGCCAGTCACCGTGATGGTGGCGTTGGTCGAGAGGGTTGTCGTGACATCGATGTTATTGCCGTCTTCACCAGCAACGCGGGCGGTGAGAATGATCGCGCTCACTCCGGCGTTGGCCAGGGCGAGAACGTTCGGATCTCCGCTGTCCGCATTGATCAAGGCAGCAATCTTGTTGATGATGTCGCTGATCTTGTCGTCCTTGAGGATCTTGTACTTGTATTCCTTGTCGACGACCTTGATGGTGATTTCGTCGTTTTCAGTGATCGTGCCGCCGAATTCCATCACGCCGACAGCGTAGACGTTGCGCGACGCTGCATTTCGGACGCCATTCTGAGGCACGTCAGTGCGGGCAGCGGTGAACACCATGACCCGGCGATCGAACGGGGTTGCGACGTAGAGGTTCTCGCCATCCCAGGCAAGCGACGTCGGAGTGCGGGTCGTATTCGGAGCGCCGCGCAGGAGGTTCGGAGTGAAGAAGTCCTCTGCGTCTGTAACGATGTCTTTGAAGAAGTCCGGCTGGCCGAGAACCAGGTCGGCTGCCTGTCCGTTGGCCGTCGGGATGCTGTTCCAGATCAGGACGCGATCATTGCCGCCGTCGGCAACGAAGAGGCGCTTGCCGTCGCTGAGTGCGAAACGCGGGAAGTCCATGGTGCCGGCGCAACGGGCCGGATACGTATCATTGCCATCGGAATCCTTGCCGTTCGTTGCGCACATCTTGGTGACGTTGTTCGCGACCTCACTGGTCATGTCCGGTTGACCAAGGACAACGTCGGCCGGTTGCTCGGTGCGCGTCGGGATCGAGTTCCAGATCATCACACGGTTATAGCCGAGGTCGGCAACAAAGAGGCGCTGACCGTCGCTGGTGACAGAAACCGGATTCTTCAGACGGTTCGCCGAGGCGGGTACGGGATTCTGCTGCAATTCGCGTTCGGAGGTGGTGGTAAAGTTCGGCTGGCCGAGCACGTAGTCCGCGGGCGTGTCGTTCGCGGTAGGGATGTTGTTCCACACCATGACGCGGTGATTCTGCGTATCGGCAACAAACAGCCGCGAACCCTGAATCCAAACGCCCTGCGGTCCACGGAACGACTTGTTGTCGAGAACGCCAGCGCGAAGCGTGGTGAAGTCCGATGAGCCGAGGACGATGTCGGCCGGCGCGTTGTTCGTAGTGGGGATCGAACGCCAGATCAGAATGCGATTGTTCTCCGTATCCGCAACTGCGACGATGTTGCCGTCCGTCGCGACCGCCGTGGGCAGGCGCAATCCGGTACGGGTGCGGGCCAAGTCTGTCTTGACAAAGTCGGGCTGCCCGATGACGACATCGGCGGCGCCATAGGGCAGGTTCGTGCGGCCGGTGCAAACCGGGCAACGGTTTGTCTCATCCAGCGCGATTTCGTCAGTGGGCTTCGGGAAGGCAGCCTTGACGTTGCGATACAGCAGCACGCGATGATTCTGGGGGGTAGCCTGGATGCGGTTGGCGTCCGTCACAAACAGCATTCCATTGGCGTAGGCCACGCCGCCGGAACCGCCCAGGAGGCGTTCGGAAGCGCCAGGATCCTGAGAGGTAAAGGTAGGCTGTCCTAAGACGACACGAGCGGCCTGGCCAGTCAGGAAGTCCTGCGCGGGCAGAATGGTCGTGGATACGAGAAACAGGGCAACAGCAGCACAGTACTTCATGTTTTGTTCTGAAGCGAGAGGAAGAAACCTCTAACAGTATAGCAAGTGAGGGGACGCCAACGTAATCGTTTACGTTTCAATATCTTAGCGATGCCGCCCGGTGTGGCCGGACGGCACAGGTGTCACGGTTCGAGCACAAGGACGCCGACGGTGGCGATTCTGTCGAGATCCACGCCCATGCCCTCGTCGATCTTGTAGAGTTCGAGCGTCAGCGGTTTCGCAGTTTCCGGCATGTAGAGTTTGGCGGATTTGTAGTCGCCCAACAGGTGAACCGTGATGTTCTCGACCGGGAAATCAGCATAGTTCACCAGTTGCAGGAGTACCTGTTTGGCGTCGGCGGTCATCTGCAGGTTCGACTGCATGGTCGCGACGTTGAACAGCCTTGCGCCGAGATTGCGCCGGCCGATCATCGAATTCATTTCCTTCCAGATGCCGTCGAGCTTTTCGAGGTCCTCTTTGCTGAGGGTGATCTGCCCGGGCTTGAGGTCGGGGAACTTCCAACCCGGAGGTCCCGTGAGCATGGTGCCGCCGGCAGCCGTGAACTTCTTCAGGATCTCGCGCTGCTCGGGCGTCAGAGCCGATGGATCGACCGCAACGGCGAGTTGCGCGTCCATCATGGTTTTGTGGTCGAGCGCTTTCGGCGAGATGGGTTTCACCGGCGTATGTTTCACGGCGATCATGTCGAGAACGCCGCCGGACACGAGTCCCCCGCCCTCGGCGCTCTGCACCAGCGCGAGTTTGCTGTAGGCGCGCGCGGTGCGCCATTCCTTGTGGTCTTCGTAGAAACGCAGGACATCGCCCATGCGCTTCCAGTCCTTGAGCGCTTTTGCGTCGCGGGCATAGAGCCGCCTGGTGAAATCATCGTCGAACGCGAGAACCCAGCGCGCGCCGGCCATCGACGCGTCGCCGATCGCCTGTAAGTAACGCTCGACAGGAAAGATCGAGCCGGATTTCGGCTGGATGGCGATCCAGATAGTGGTGTCGGGCTTCGCGGTGGCGCGCATGAAACGCAGGAATCCGGCGTTGGTGTCGATCCACGCGGCGCCGCTGGCGGCCGCATGCGCCTTGCCTTCTTCTTCGGCGCGCACGCCAGGCCAGATGCCCTGGTCGGTGGCGGCGATCGGCTTGTCGGTATCCATCAAATGACGGGGGCGAAAGGTCACGGTGACGCCGGTTTCCGCGGAAGTGTATGAGGGCGAGTTTGGGTCACCTTTGAGGAGGATGATTTGTTGTTGCCTGGCTTGGGCGGCCAGTTCGGGGCTCCAATGTTTTGCTTCGACGAGGAGGCAATTGACGGGATGGTCCCGCAGCAACTCGAGAGATTTGGGATCCGGATTCGACCAGCGCATCGGGATCCAGTCGGCGGGCGAGGCAGCGGACGCCACCGTCGCTGCTGCCGCCGACAAGGCGAGTACTGCAATCGTAGACAGCATCTACTTGTACAGTATTCTCGCGGCGGGGCGAGGTCAAATGCCTTTGGCCACGGAAACGGTGGTTTGTTGACGGGAGAGTTCGAAGCTGAGCACAAAACTGCGGGCCTCACCGCCGGGCGGGAACTTCCAGGCCCTGGCGGCAGCCAGTACGCGATCGGTGAAGTATTTGCTTGCCCCCGGTGTCAGGAGCGTCGCTTGGGTGACGCGTCCGGCGTTATCACTCTGCACGCGAACGCTGATGCGCACGCGCCCGTTGATCGTATTGCGTGCGGGCGCGGGAATTTCGGGCATCACCTGCGTGATGCCGTCCATGGTGGTTACCGGCAGCGTCGCAGGCGTAGGCCCGGGCGGCGTTGTAACAACTGTTTCGCGAGCCTGTGCAGTCTTGCCGATCGGCGACGGCTTGCCGCTGCGGACGGCCGCAACCGGAGGCGCCGGTTCCGGATCTTTCACAATGACGGGCGGCGGTGGTTCGGGCGCCTTCGCCTGCTCTGGTGCTTTTTCCGATGGGCGCAGAGCGTAAGCAGCAAGCGCCACGATGGCGACAGCAGCGGCAATATAGACGCCGCGCTTGTTGCTATTGCTGCCGCCCGGCGCCGGCTCGGGCTGTTCGCCACGTAGACACGCGTCGATCTGCGCGAGGGTCCACGGAGTATCGGATTTCCGGCAGTTCCTGACGATATCCGCCAACCGCTCTTCTTTCGGACGCGCCCCACCGAGCATCTTCTCGATCAGCATCGCGACCGCCCGGCTTTGCGCCGCGGCAGTCGCACTATCGAACGCAACAAGATCGTCGCACGAGAGTTTGATCTGCTCGCCGAAAGCGAGGACCGCCGCGGGCGTGAGGTCCGCGTGGACGAAGCCGCGCGATTCAAGATGACGCAACACCTCGATGATGGGCCGGATCGTCTCTAGCGTTTCCTCTGCCGTGAGGGGACGCTCAGCGAGTACATCCTCCAGATTGTCGTCCGCGCGCTCCGTTACCAGATACGCGATGCGCTGGCCCGCAAGTGCGTCTTCGCCACGCGCCAGAATCTCAACGAGGGATGGATGCGAAAGGTCCGCCGCAAGATCCCATTGCGCCCTTCGTGCAGAGCCGGCCCCAAGGCGAATGACTGCGGGACGACCGTGGAACTGTGTATCGAAAACCGCGCCGTCTGCGGTCACACGAATGCAGCGCTCCAACGGATAGACCGAATCGACGGTCTGCCCCTCACACCGGTTCCAGAACTCGCGATCAAATGGCATGGGCGTACGCGCTCCCACTATTCTATGCGCCTCAGCTCCCCGGCTGATATACAGTAGAAGCGATATGGATCGCCGTCAATTCCTTCAAGTCTCTTCCGCGCTGGGCATGAGCGCGGCCAAAATCCTGGCAGACACGCCGATGCCGATGTCCACACTCGGCAAGAGTGGACTCCGCGTTTCGAAGTACACGGTCGGCGGCTATCACATGCGCGTCAAGGGCGAGGCCGAAGCAGTCAAGATCATTCACCGCGCGATCGACCTCGGCGTGGTGATGTTCGACAGCGCGGCCAAGTATCACGACGGCGCGTCCGACGAGGCGTACGGCAAGGCGCTGACGCCGTCGATGCGGCAGAAGATCCTGCTCATGTCGAAAGCCGAGAAGCGGACGCGCGATGAAGCGATGGCGCAACTCGAGAACACGCTGCGCCGCATGAAGACGGATTACCTGGATCTCTGGCAATGCCACGAAGTGGTGACGCACCAGGAGGTCGACAGGATTTTTGGTCCCAACGGCTCGCTCGAAGCGTTCGTGAAAGCGAAGAAGGAAGGCAAGGTCCGTCACATCGGATTCACGGGGCACGCGGATCCGGCGGTGCACCAGCGTCTGCTCGACGGCTACGACGGCTGGGAAACCGTGCAGCATCCGGTCAATTGCGTGGATCCGCACTATCTCAGCTTCATCAACACCGTGATGCCGAACATCCGCAAGAAGGGACTCGGACTGATCGCGATGAAGAGCAATGCGATCGGGGCGCTCACGCAGCAGAAGATCGCGACGATCGAGGAATGCCTGCGCTTTAGCTGGTCGCAGGATCCGGACACGCTGGTCTCGGGCGCGGAAACGGTCGAGCAACTCGAGCAGAACGTGCTGGTGCTGAAGACGTTCAAGAAGATGTCGAAGGCCGAGATGACGACGCTATTGAACCGGACCAAACAGGGTCCAACGGGTTCGAAGGTCGAGCGCTACAAGCGAGCAGAAACGGCGGCGGGTAATCGCAACCGGCATCGCGACGGCGAACCGGCCTAAGCTAGCGGGTGATTTCTTTCCACTCGCGATCGTAGTAGCGGACGAGAACCTGGTCGTTGAGACGGTTCACTTCCGCGTCCACGCGCTGCATGTCAATGGGGAACTGAAACAGTTGCGCGACGTTGGCGGCGTTGAGGAATCGCAGTCCCTGCGGCAACGTGACGGGAGGCTCATACCCATTGAGGCTCCCCATGACATAACCCCATTCGCCGAACGACGGCACGTAGGTGTGATACGGGTAAGTGCGGAATCCCGCCGCATCCATCGTATGCACGATGCACCAGTAACTCTGGCGCGCAAACAGCGGCGAGGTGCTTTGCACGACGACGAGTCCACCGGCGCTGACGTGCTTTTTCAGGAGCCGATAGAACGCGGTGGTGTACAGCTTGCCGAGCGAGTAGTTGGTGGGATCGGGAAAGTCGATGACGACGAAGTCATAGAGTTCGCCGGGATGTTCGTCGAGCCAGACAAAAGCGTCCGCGTTGGTGACCTTCACCTTGGGATTCGTCAGCGATCCGCCGTTCAACTGCGCCATCAGCGGATGGGTCGAAAAGATGTGCGTCATCTCAGGATCAAGGTCCACGAGGTGGACGCTTTCGACGGTGGGATACTTCAGGATCTCGCGCACGGCGAGTCCGTCGCCGCCGCCCAGTACCAGCACGCGGCGCGCACCCGGCAAGGCCGCGAGGCCTGGATGTACGAGCGCCTCGTGATACCGGTATTCGTCGCGTGAACTAAACTGCAGGTGCGAACTCAAAAAGAGCCGGACGTCGTCCTTCCACTTCGTCAGCACGATGCGCTGGTAACGCGTGTCGCGCGTGAAGATCACATCGTCGGCGTAGAGGTTTTCGTCGGCGATCGAAGAGATTCGGTCAGCGAACGCGAATCCGCCGCCGAGCGTGGCGAGCACGAGAACGCACGGCGCGACCAGGTTGCGTCCAACGCCGATCTGATCTTTGAACAGAAACGCGGACCACAACGCGACGCCCGCGTTCACGATGCCGAACAGCAGCGCGGAACGCACCATGCCGAGTTTCGGAACCAGAATGAGCGGGAACAACAGAGAAGCGCCGAGTGCGCCGAGATAGTCGAACGTCAGAACGTGCGCGACCAGTTCGTGGAACTGGAAGCGTTCCTTGAGAATGCGCATCAGCAGCGGGATCTCGAGCCCGACCAGCGTGCCGATGACGATCACCAGCAGGTACAGCAGCAGGCGGAAGCTGTGCGTATACGCGAAGGCGAGAAACAGAAAGGAGGACGAGAATCCGCCGACGAGCCCCACCATGAGTTCGATCATGATGAAGCGGGCGACGAGGCCGCGCGCGATGAAGCGCGACAGATAACTGCCGATGCCCATCGCAAACAGATACGAGCCGATGATGGTCGAAAACTGAAGGACGCTGTCTCCCAGCAGATAGCTGGCGAGCGTCCCCGCAATCAACTCATAGATCAGCCCGCAGGCGGCAATGAGGAAGACGGAAACAAGTAGAACCGCTGCCATGTTCGCCGCTGCAGTCTATCGGAATCCGTCCTAGTGGATCGCCGACGCGATGATGATGCACATTCCGATCGACATCGCGCCGACCATGATGGCGAGCGCGACGTTCTTCTGCTCGACGATTTCTTCCCAGAGTTTGTAGGGCGTGAGCCAGTCGACGATCGCGAAGGCGGCGGAGAAGATCAGAATGCCCAGCACCGCAAACACAGCGGCGTTGACCAGAGTGTATGGATGAAATTCCGTCATGTGATTTATTTGCCTCCCATGTAGCGGGGAATGTAACTGTAATGCGACCTGTAGGCGCCGGGATTGTCGCGCACGGACTTGGGGACGTCGCGCAACCGGGTCACGCCGGCGAACCCTCCGCCTCTCCATTCGGTGTAGGCGAGATAGCCCGTCATTGCGGCTCCAAACAACAGATATAGCGGGTGACGCAACATGCTTCGTTAATCCTCGTCTCCGTCACTACTCGAATCGCCATCGCTGCCCGCCGGTGCGTAATCGCTTTCAGACCAGCGTTGCTGCTCGAAGGTCCACCTGCGGAATCCAACCCAGATCGGCGGGATCGTCAGCAGGAACAAAATCAGGAAGTACATCCCGACCGCAGGGATATCGTGTCGAACAATGATCTCATAGTTGATCATGCGTCCGAAATTCGCGTCGGACTCGCCGGGTTCCTTGTCGCGGTCGGGTTCGATGCGCAGATAGTAGCGGCCCGGGGGAACCTCGGGAATCGTCACCGAAGCGGACTTGCCGCCTTCAGTCCAACTCTCACCGCCATCGACGCCCGAGTAATAACTGACATCCTTGCCGAAGTCGAACGCTTCGCCGGTCTTTTCATTGATCAGCGCGATCGCAAACGCGACCCAGTTGTTCTGGACATCGGCTTTGATCTCGACTTCCGTTGCGGCGCTGCGTCCGCCGGGAAGATCAAAGACCTCGGTGACGAATGAAGGCTCTGCGTTCGAGGCGGGATTGAACTGGTAAGACTTGTGGAACACTTCTCGCTGCCCCTTGGCGATGCACGAATACATCGACACGAAGGTGATCAGCATGAGAAACAGCAGGTACATGCGCCATAGCGAACTGCCGCGCGGATTCGGCTGATTCGCGTACACGCCCTGCGCCGGCGGCGGCGCTCCCTGCAACTGGAAAGCCTTCCAGATGTCCTTGCCGGGCATGTACTCGCCCGCGGACCAGTTCACTTCGACGGCAGTGCGTTCGCCCGACAGCATGTAAGGCGGATCGACGTAATCGTCGACGGTGGCCTTCTCGCCCACGCGGACCTGCCAGGGAAATTCGCCGACAACATACGTGGTCTTCGCGACCGCTCGCTGGAAGTGTTTGTACTTGCGTCCGAGAACCTGCGCCTCGCGCCCACTGACGACCGGCAGCGACGGCAACGGCTTGATGTAGTTCCAGTGGCCGTTGTATTCGCTGATGTAGCGGAAACCTTTGTACGGATGGAACAGCAGGTACTCTTCCCACGTGTAGAGCACGCCATCGACGGTGATGCCGCGCTGTTGGAAGCCGATCGCCTCGAACTGTGCATTCTCGAAGGTCCCGCGGCTGCCCATCGGGATCTTCGGCTCGATGCGCTGCTTCGCCTGCGCCTTCTGCAGAATCGACACCGACGGCGTGTTGGGATCAAGCACCGACAGGCAACGCGCGCAGGTGACGTTCAACGTGTGCGCGAAGCCTCGCAACTGCACAGTGGCGCCGCAGTTGGGACAGAAAATCGCTTTGGCTTTGACGACTGGACCCGGCATCGCGTTAGAACCAGCCCTCGAATTGCTTCAGATTCTTCAACTGCAGTTGCTCGAACTCAACGAAGCGTCCCAGGAAGATCAGGCCGGGGTCCTCGCTGAAGTCGAGCGTTGCGAACTCCATGCCCTGGGTTCGCAGGTCGATGAACTGCACCTGATCCTTGTTCCAGTACACGAACGGAAGTTGGCCTTCGACGCCGCGATACTTCGCCATCGTCCGCGACGTGACTTCGTAATCGACGCCGTTCCAGTTAAATCGCTGGCCCACCGTGACGCGATACTGCTCGGACGCACTCATGGTCTGGTTGTGCTGGAAGGTGATGGCCCATTCGAGTTGCGCATCCGACAACCAGCCACTCGAGTTGTCGCTGAACAGCAGATGCCATTCGTTCCATACGCCGAGATCGTGCTCGTAGATAATGCGCCCGACGACAGTGAACGGCTTGTTGTTCCAGATGCCTTCGGTGTTGATCTGGATCGGCGACGCGTCCACCGGGATGTCGGCAACTTCGCCGACCTTCTGCAGGTCGATGTCCCCGCGGATGAGAATCGACTGGCAGAAGTCGCAGGTGGTCTGCAACGCGCCGGTCCAGCGGAATTCGATTTTGGCCCCGCACTGCGGGCAGTTTCCGACGGGACTCGACATCAGGCGTACGGCCTTTCAATGCGGCGCACCGCGACTGCACTGGCGCCGAACAAAGTCTCGAGGACTGCCTGGAAATCCCAATCAGGACGCGGCTTGCAGCAGAAGACGTTCAGGCACAGCGACCCATATTCGGGAAACGTGTGGCAGGCAAGGTGGGATTCTTTCAGCAGACGCAATCCCGTGATGCCGCCCGGACCCGGGAACTGATGCCAGTTGCCGCCGTCCACCGGATGGAGGTCCATGCCGTCGATGATTTGCTGGAAGAGCGCCTGGAGGCGCGGCAGGTCCTTGAGGGCCTCCGCGCCGCATCCATGCGCTTCGATAATCCACTCGCTGCCAGACATCGCTGTTCTGCCAGCTTACTCTATGCTTGCGCCTGCCCGCACTCGGAACAGAATTTCGCGACGCGCGGCATCTTGTTTCCGCAGTGCATGCAGAACTTGGTGTCGCCGCCCGCGCCGGCAGCCGGAGGCGGCGCCGGGGCAACCGGCGGCGGAGGCTGCTGCGGTTGCGGCGGATACGGCTGCTGTTGCTGCTGCATCGCAGGATTGATGGCGCCCATCATGGCCTGCGCCATTGCCATGCCGGCGCCGAGTCCAGCACCGATACCGGCCGCGCCACCGCCTTCATTGGCAGCCGCGATCGGCAGCGAGTTCGCCACCTGGAACTGCGTGTACTGCTGCATGTTGCCGATCATGTTCATGCCGATGCGAGTGTCGAGCATCTTCTGCAGCTCTTCAGGCAGCGACAGGTTTTCGACCACGAAGCTGTCGAGCGCCAAACCCATTTCGGCGAAGTGCGGCTTGATGAAGTCCGCGACCTTCTTGCCGAGTTCCACCTGGTTGGCGGCCATGTCGAGGAACGGCACGCCGCTTTCGGCGAAGGTGTCGCTGATCCAGCCGACAATCGAATTGCGCAGCTGGCCTTCGAGGTCCGCCACGCGATAGATTTCCTGCGTACCGCTGATCTTGGTGTGGAACGCACGCGGATCCGCGAGGTGATACGAATAGATGCCGTAGGCGCGCAGGCGCACCATGCCGAAATCCTTGTCGCGGATCGTGATCGGCTGGGCGGTTCCCCACTTCTGGTTGGTTTGAATGCGCGTCGAGAAGTAATAAACGTCGCTCTTGAACGGGGACGCGAACATTTTGTCCCAGTTCATGAGGTTGGTCAAAAGAGGCAGCGTGCGGGTGTTGAGCGTGTACAGTCCGGGGCCAAAGACATCGGCCATGCGGCCTTCATTCACGAAGGCAGCCATCTGCGATTCGCGGACCGTCAACTGAGCGCCATTCTGAATTTCCATGTCCTGCATGGGGTAGCGCGAGGCGAGGATCCCAGGCTCAGCCTCCGTGTACTGAATGACGTCAATAAATTGCTTCTTGAGGAAGTCCATTAAACCCATTTGTCAGTGAGCCGCTCCTCCGGCTCTGTGGAGTATAACGCATTTTCCGATTACAAGTTCGGAAAACCGGACAGGCTCCTCGCGGGGGTGGTGGACACCTGCGAAAGGGCTACTTGCGCTGCCAGCGAAAGACCTGCGCGCGCGGGTTAAAGAGCCGGGCTTCGAAGGCGCCAAGCAGGAACGCGAGCAGCCAGATGCTGATGGCGGCGATACAGAGGCCCTGGATGTCGAGGATATAGCCGGGTCCGCCGAGGAGTCCCGCGAGGACGCTCGCCGGAACCAGATAGATGAGCATCGAGAGCGCGGACTTCGTGTTGCGGATGCAGAGTTCAATGACAAAGATCGAAACGCCCGCGAGAACGATCGCGGATCCAAAACCAGCCAAAGCGGCCTGCCAGCCTAGCATTGTGAGGACCCTCCCCTGTTTTCAAAGTCGTTCAACAAGTTTTGAAGTTCGTTCCAAACCAAGTCGAGTTCCCCGCCCTCTTCGCCGAAGCGGAGGAAGTAGGGGCGCAGATCCCAATCAAACTCGGAATCGGTTTTGCCGCAAAGGTAATACAAAAGGGCCGCCATGTTGACGCGCACGGTGGGGTCGCCGGAGCGGGCGCTTTCGAGGACGGCGCGGCGGATGGCGGGAGAATTGCAATCTTGCGCCATGGTGATGGCGCGGTCGAGTCCGTTCATCGGCTGGGCGGCGGCAATGGCGTTGAGGGCGGCAGTTTCAGGGTCCGGGTCGTCGGTGGGTTCTGGGTCTGTGGTTTCCAGAAGCCCATCCCGCCAGTTTTCGTAAGTGTTTTGCATGAGATTTGTCTCGCTGACAGATCAGGCGTAGAAGGGTCGGGAAAACTTTCACGAGCCACGCGCACATTTTAGTTGACACGATCACACTCAGATTATGCTATAGTACTAATGTAGATATCGGATGGAGGTGCAACTCATATGGATTTCAATCGATTCACGGAAAAACTCCAAGAGGCGGTCCGAACCGCCCAGACCATCGCCGTGAAGCATTCGCATCAACAGATCGACCTCGAGCATCTGTTGCTGGCGCTGCTCGAACAGGAAGGCGGGCTGGCCCCGTCCATCTTGTTGAAAGCAGACATCAATCTCGAGAACGTACACCGGCGGCTCGTCCAGGAACTGGAGCGCATGCCGAAGGTTTCCGGCTCGGGCCCGGGCATGGACCAGGTGTACGTCACCCAGCGCTTGCAGCAGGCGCTGGTCGCGGCGCAGACGGAAGCTTCGCGGCTCAAGGACGAGTACATTTCCGTGGAGCACGTCCTGCTCGCTGCCATGGAGGACAAGGGAGCCGCGGGGAAGATCCTGCGCGAGTCCGGCTTAACGGCTGACCGGTTGGGCAAGGCGCTGCAGGAGGTCCGCGGCAATCAGCGGGTGACGTCCCCGAATCCCGAGGCGACTTACGAGTCGCTCGAGAAGTACGGGCGCGACCTGACCAAGCTGGCGTCGCAGGGCAAGCTCGATCCGGTGATCGGGCGCGATGAAGAGATCCGCCGTGTCATACAAGTCCTGTCGCGGCGCACCAAGAACAATCCCGTGTTAATTGGCGAACCCGGTGTGGGAAAAACCGCGATCGTCGAGGGTCTCGCTTTGCGCATCGTGCGCGGCGACGTACCCGAGGGATTGAAGGACAAGAAGGTCGTGTCGCTGGACATGGGCGCGCTTATCGCAGGCGCGAAGTTCCGCGGCGAGTTCGAAGAGCGGTTGAAGGCCGTTTTGAAGGAAGTACAGAGTTCCGAGGGCGAGATCGTTCTGTTCATCGACGAACTGCACACCGTCGTCGGCGCGGGCAAGGCCGAAGGCGCGATGGACGCCGGCAATTTGCTGAAGCCCATGCTGGCGCGCGGCGAACTGCACTGCATTGGCGCGACCACGCTCGATGAATATCGCAAGCATATTGAGAAAGACGCGGCGCTGGAGCGGCGATTCCAGACCGTGCTGGTCGATCAGCCCACGGTCGAGGATACGATCTCGATCCTGCGCGGCTTGCGCGAGCGTTACGAGAAGCACCACGGCGTGCGCATCAAGGATTCGGCAATCGTCGCTTCGGCGGTCATGTCGAATCGGTATATTTCCGACCGCTTCCTGCCGGACAAGGCCATCGACCTGATGGACGAAGCTGCCGCGAAGCTGCGCACCGAGATCGACTCCATGCCCGCGGAACTCGACGAGATCCTGCGGCGCACGATGCAGCTCGAAATCGAGCGCGAGGCGCTGAAGAAGGAAACGGACGTGGCGTCGCGCGAGCGCCTGGCCAAGCTCGAAAAAGAACTGGCGGATCTGAAGACCGAATCGTCGGCCCTGCAAGCCCAGTGGCAGGCAGAGAAGTCCGGCGTGCAGAAACTGCGGGCCGTGAAGGAGCAGATCGAACAGACTCGCAACGATATCGAGAAAGCTGAGCGCAACTACGACATCGAGACCATCGCACGGCTGCGCAACGGCAAGTTGCCGCAGCTCGAACGCGAACTCGCGCAGTTGAACGAAACGTCGAATCGTCCGAAGTTGATGAAGGACGAGGTCGATGAAGGCGCGATTGCCGAGGTGGTCAGCCGCTGGACCGGCGTTCCGGTCACCAAGCTGCTCGAAGGTGAGATGCAGAAACTGCTGTCGCTCGACACCGAACTGCATAAGCGCGTGATCGGCCAGGACGATGCGGTCGTTGCCGTGTCCGAAGCCGTGCTCCGCGCCCGGAGCGGATTGAAGGATCCGCGGCGGCCGATTGGCTCGTTCATCTTCCTGGGTCCGACGGGCGTCGGCAAGACCGAACTCGCCCGGGCGCTCGCGGAGTTCCTCTTCGATGACGAACACAACATGATTCGCATCGATATGAGCGAGTATCAGGAAAAGCACACGGTGGCCCGGTTGATCGGCGCGCCTCCCGGATATATCGGCTTCGACGAAGGCGGCCAGTTGACCGAGGCCGTGCGCCGCAAGCCGTATTCGGTGGTGTTGTTCGACGAGATCGAGAAGGCGCATCACGACGTATTCAACGTTCTGCTGCAGGTTCTCGACGACGGCCGCCTGACCGACGGCCAGGGCCGCACGGTGGACTTCAAGAACACGATCGTGATCATGACGTCGAACGTCGGCTCGCACCGGATTCTCGAAGGCGGCGATTACGAATACATCCGCAAGCAGGTGCTCGATGAACTGCGGCGGCAGTTCCGGCCCGAGTTCCTGAACCGTGTCGATGAACTGATCGTGTTCCACGCGTTGAACGAAGGCCACCTCGGCAAGATCGTCGAGGTCCAGTTGAGCGGACTGCGGGCGCGGCTCGCGGAACGGCGGATCCAACTGGATCTTTCGGAAGACGCGCGCAGGCATCTGGTGCGCACGGGCTACGACCCGACCTATGGCGCGCGGCCGTTGAAGCGCGCGATCCAGAAGGAACTCGAGACGCCGCTGGCGAAGAAGATACTTTCCGGCGACGTTCGGGATGGTCAGCGCATCTATGTGGATATAAGCAAAGACGGGACGACGCTGCGGTTCGAAACCTCGGCCGTGGCAGAAGAAACAGTTCCCGCGTAAAGACGAAAGAAGGTGCTCATGGGAACCGATCGCATTCAGGTTCTGCCAATTCTGCCGCTCAAGAGCGCTGTGCTCTTTCCCGGCCTGCTGATGCCGTTATCAGTGGGCCGGGCCGCATCGATCAAGGCGGTGGAATCGGCGCTGAAGTCAGAGGAGAAGGAAATTGTCGTCGTGGCGCAGCGGAGTCCGGACACGGATGAGCCGGGCCAGGACGATTTGTACACCATCGGAACGAAGGCGACGATCCGCAAGATCTCGCGGCCGAGCGGTGAGTTGATGGAATTGCTGGTGCTCGGCAGCGAGCGTGTCGTCATCACGCGCATCACGGTCGAGGACGGCATCATGCGGGCCAAGGTGCGTCCGCTGCCGTTGCCGCAGGATCGCGGCACGGAAGTCGAAGCGCTGCAGGGCGCGCTGTTCGAACTGGCGATGAAAGCCATTTCGCTCGCGCAGTCGGCGCAGACTCCCGCGGAAATCAACCAGATGCTGGCGGGATCGGCCGAGGATCCGATTCGGCTGGCGTACCTGCTTGCGTCGATGTTCAGCCTCGACACCGCCAAGGAGCAGGAGTTGCTCGAAGCGGAAACAACGGTGGATACGCTGCGGTTGATGCACAAGTACCTGGCGCATGAAGTGCAGGTGCTGGAAATCCGCGCCAAGATCGCTTCAGACGCCCGCAGCGAGATGGGCAAGGAACAGCGCGAGTACATGCTGCGGCAGCAGTTGCGCGCCATCCAGCAGGAACTCGGCGAGAAGAACAGCGACCAGGAAGAGATCGCGCAGCTACGCGAAAAACTCGAGAAAGCCGAGCTTCCCGAAGATGTGAAGAAGGAAGCAACACGCGAGTTGAAGCGGCTGGAACGGCTCTCCGCCGGGCAACCGGAATTCCACGTGATTCGCACCTATCTCGAGTACGTGCTCGAATTGCCCTGGAATGCCGCGACTGAAGACAAGCTCGACATCGCCAACGCCCGCGCGATTCTCGATGAGGATCACTATGGGTTGAAGGAAGTGAAGGAGCGCATCCTCGAGCAACTCGGCGTGTTGAAGATGAATCCTTCGGCGAAGGCTCCGATTCTCTGCTTCGTCGGACCTCCCGGCGTCGGCAAGACGTCGCTGGGACAGTCGATCGCTCGCGCGCTGGGACGCAAGTTCGAACGCATGAGCCTCGGCGGCATGCACGATGAAAGCGAATTGCGCGGACACCGGCGCACGTACATCGGCGCGATGCCGGGCCGCGTGATCCAGGCGCTGCGGCGTGCCGGCTCGAAGAACCCTGTGCTGCTGCTCGACGAAGTCGATAAACTGGGCCGCGACTTCCGCGGAGATCCGGCGGCAGCGCTGCTGGAAATCCTCGATCCGGAGCAAAACAAGACGTTCCGCGACAACTATCTCGACTTGCCGTTCGACTTGTCGCAGGCGTTCTTCATCACCACGGCGAACACGCTGGATACGATCCCGCGGCCGTTGCTGGATCGCATGGAAATCCTGCGGCTGTCGGGATACTCGGAAGAAGAGAAGCTCGATATCGCGAAGCGCTACATCGTGCCGAAGAAGCGCAAGGATGTCGGCCTCACTGAGGAACAGGTCGAGGTCCCCGATGCCGCGCTGCGTGTGGTGATCAAGAGCTACACGCGGGAAGCGGGCCTGCGGCGGCTGGAACAGGCCGTGGGACGGCTGTTGCGGAAGGTCGCGCTGCAGTTCGCTGAAGGGCGCGCGGAGAAACTGGTGGTGACGCCGGAATCGACCGTGGAAATGCTGGGTCCGGAACCGTTCCAGCCCGAGCAGATGCGAAAGACGATGCCCGCTGGCGTCGCCACGGGATTGGCGTGGACCGAGACCGGCGGCGATGTCCTGTACATCGAGGCAACGCGACTGCCGGCGGGCAAGGGACTCACGCTCACCGGCCAACTGGGCGACGTCATGAAGGAATCGGCGCAGACGGCACAGAGTTTCGTCTGGTCGCGTGCAGGAGCACTCGGCATCTCGCCGGAAGTCTTCCAGAATGACGGCGTGCACGTGCACGTTCCGGCGGGCGCGATTCCGAAGGATGGTCCCTCAGCCGGCGTCACGATGGTAGTGGCGATGACCTCGCTGCACACCAGACTGCCGATGCGCAGTGACACGGCGATGACCGGCGAGGTGACGCTCACCGGACTCGTGCTGCCAATTGGCGGCGTGAAAGAAAAGGTCCTTGCGGCGCGGCGCGCGGGATTGAAGCGCGTGATCCTGCCCAAGGCCAATGAGAAAGATCTGCGTGACGTGCCTGAGAACGTCCGCAACGAAATGGAGTTCGTCTTTGCCGAGCGGATCGAGCAGGTGCTGGAAGCTGCGATTCCAGCGCTGCAACATTCGCTCACACTCGAGTTAGTCTAATTCTCCTTTCCTCCTCGTTTCCCCGGGACCGCGGCTTGCGATCCCGGGGTTTTCTTTTGGTAGTAGACTCGCGGGTATGCTGGCGGCCACTCGACTCCTGACATTCATACAGTTCGCGATGTTCCTGGGCTTTGGATCGTGGGGCTTCGCGGATCCGGTGGGCCTCGCGCGCAAGTCCGACATCATCATCGAGCACAGCCACGTCGCGATGGCGGAGTTCCGCGCATTTTATGGCGGCGCGTCGATGGCAGTCGCGTTGCTGCTGGGATTGACGATGGCGCGGGGACGATGGGCGGATGCGCTGACCGTTCAGGTCGTAGTCTACGGCGCCATCGTCATGGGGCGATTGATCCACTGGGGGATGAGCCACGGTGAGCCGCTAGAGCGCCAAACCGCGATCCTGCTCGCGATCGAGGCCACCAGCGGATTCGCGGCTATGGTCCTGTTGCGGACGACCAGCCGCTGAGACGTGCTATTACAGTGAGTTCGACGCAATGCGTATTCAGCACGACCTCACCCCCCAACAACTACTGCCGAAGATCCAGAAAATGTGGCAGGCCTCGGCAGCCAAGATCCTCAGCATCGAGGCTTCCTACACGCCTG